>JASHOA010000015.1 GCA_030041375.1 Acetobacteraceae bacterium | reverse complement strand
TATTGCGGCTTGCCACCAGTCCGCTCCGCCACCTGGAACGAGGCCAATGGCACCCGATCCACCGCTGCGACGATGAAGTGGGCAACATCATTCGCTGGCAGCCAGTCCTTGAGGTCCGGCGGCAGCAGAAAAGACTGGTCACGGTTGAACGGTACGAAGTTCGACATAGCTGGATGCTATCCAGCTATCGAGAATTTAGGTACCCCCCAATCCGACACGGGGCTAGAGCAATTTCCGTTCGCCATGGCTCACGGTAACTGCTCTAGCTCTTTGTTTTGGCAAGCATCTTCACGCGATCAGCCGATACCGTCTGATCGCGATCTGCTCTAGGCGAAAGCCTTTCCGCGGCAGACGGCGCCTGTGTGGTCGATCAAGGCCGCGTCGCGCTCACCGGTACCGCGGCGGAGCTCGCTGGTGAAGAGCGACATGCGGTGCTCAAGTTGTTGCGCTACCGGACATGCGCCCGTAACCATGGATCGAGCCGGTCGAAGCGGAACGTGCCGGCCTGGTGCAGGCCATCGATGAATGCAAAAGTCTCGACCGGATCCGCGATGACTGCGAGCCCGTTGATCGCCAGGAAAACGTCGGTGGCGGCGAAGGCTACCCGCTTGTTGCCATCGACGAACGGGTGGTTTTGCGACAGGCTCTCCCAAAGAGCCGCTGCTTCGGCGATCAGGTCGTCGTAGTAGCCAGTCTGCGGCCGAAACAAGGCTGCCTCAAGCGCGCCCAAGTCGCGGATGCCGGGGCTGCCGCCAAACCGCTCGATCAGGTCCTCGTGAATGGCCAGAACATCGGCGGTCGTCAGATAATCCGTCAATGCGCCAAACGCTCATAGAGCGGCCCGAATCGCCTGAGGCTCGCCTCGTACTGGTCGAGAACATGCCGCCGCGGCCGTGTGCGACGACGTTTCTCGATGAGATCGGTCAGCGCTTCCTCGATCACCGACTGGATTTGCCGTCCTTCCGTCTGGGCGAGGCCGCGCACGGCAGCCAGCAGCTCGGGATCGAGCTGGGTTGCGAACTTGATCCGATCTGCCATCAGCGAGCGTCCTTTGAAGGTAAGAAATTTCTTCTTATATCATGAAACTACGAAACGAGGCAAACCGCGCGGCAATGCTTTCGGGCCGGTGGCGGGATGGGCTGCGGCGATTCGCGCAAGCAACCGGAGCGGGGTTCCGGAAGGACGATCCGGCGCTGCGGCTCAGGCGAGGCTTTGCACGGCGCGGCGCTCGGCCTCGAAGATATAATCGCGGGTCAGCGGCACGGTGTCGACCGCGCGGGCAAGCTGAATCTGAAACACCATGTGGCCCTCGCGACGGAAGGCAAGCTCGGCGCCGACGAGATAGAATTCCCACATCCGGCAGAAGCGCTCGTCCAACAGGGCGGCGATGGTGTCGCGGTTGGCCAGGAAACGGCGCCGCCAGCGCGCCAGCGTTTCGGCGTAATGCAGGCGCAGGATCTCGATGTCGGTGACCCAGAGGCCCGCCCGTTCGATCACCGGCAGCACTTCGGAGAGTGCCGCGCAATAGCCGCCGGGGAAGATGTATTTGTCGATCCAGCGGTTGGTAACACCCGGGCCGTCGCTGCGGCCGATCGCGTGCAGGAGGGCGACGCCATCCGGGGCGAGGCAGCGGCGGATGGTGGCGAAGAAGGAGGGGTAGTGGTTGATGCCGACATGCTCGAACATGCCGACGGAGACGATGCGATCGAACTCAGCATCCAGCGAGCGGTAGTCCTGAAGCTCGAAACGCACCTGCCCGGCAAGGCCGGCGTCGCTCGCGCGGGCACGCGATTCGGTAAGCTGCTCCGAGGAAAGCGTGACGCCGAGCACGTGCGCGCCGTGCTCGCGGGCAAGCGTGAGCGCGAGGCCGCCCCAGCCGCTGCCGATGTCAAGCACCGAAAGGCCCGGGCGCGTGAACAAGAGCTTGGCGGCGATGTGCCGCTTCTTGGCCGCCTGCGCCGCGTCGATCGTTTCGTCTCCGTGCGGGAAATAGGCACAGGAATATTGCCGGTCGCGATCGAGGAAGAGGCTGTAGAGCCGGCCGTTCAGATCGTAGTGGTGGGCCGCGTTTCGCCTGGCGCGCGGTGCCGGATTGTACTGCATGACACGGCGGAAGAGCCGCCCGAGGCGGGCACGCAGGCGCATGACAAGGGTGCCTTGCGGGCCCGCCATGACATTGGCGACGATCAGGTCGAGCAGCTCGAACAGGCTGCAATCGAGCGGGACGATCTCTCCTGCCATGTAGCCCTCGCCCAGCGCGAGAGAGGGGTTCAGGACGAGGCGGCGGATGCTCGCCGGGCTCTTGATCTCCACACCCGCCGAGCGGCCCTGGCCCTGGCCGTAGGTGGTTTCCCTGCCGTCCGGCCAGCGGACGGTGAGGTGGCCTTCGACGACGAGCCGATCAAGGATTTTCTCCAGCGCGCGCTGCATGGCCATTCCCCAGAGAGGGCCGGTTGCTGCCTGTAGCGGGCGAGAATGACCAGAAGAACGGGCGGCGTCAAAGCCGCGGCCGGTTATGCCGCCGGGGTCTCGGCCGCCTCGGTGGTTTCCTGGCCAAGCCCGGCTTCCGCCCCCGGAGTCTCGCCGCGCGCCAAGCGCTCCGCCTCTTCCTGCGAGCGGGCGATGTTCACGATGACCTCGATGATGACCTCGGGGTGCAGCACCACCTTGATCATAGTGAGGCCGAGCATCTTGATCGGATGCTCGAGCAGGACCTGCGGGCGACCGATTGACAGCCCGGCGGCGGTACAGGCCTCGGCGATGTCGCGCGCGCTGACCGACCCATAGAGATTGCCGGCCTCGCCGGCCTGGCGGATCACCACCACCGAGAGGCCAGCCACACGCTCGGCAATCCGTTGCGCCTCCTCCCGCCGCTTCAGGTTCTGCGCCTCGAGTTCGACGCGGGTTCGCTCGAAGTGCTCGCGATTCTCCTTGCTGGCACGCAGCGCCTTCTTCTGCGGCAGCAGGTAATTGCGGGCAAAGCCGGGCTTCACTTTGACGATGTCGCCCATCTGGCCGAGCTTCTCGACCCGCTGCAGCAGGATCACCTCGACACTGGCCATCGGCGCCTCCCTCAGCTCACCACGTAGGGCAGAAGGGCAAGGAAGCGCGCCCGCTTGATGGCAAGCGCCAGTTCGCGCTGCCGCTTGGCGGAGACTGCCGTGATGCGGCTTGGCACGATCTTGCCGCGCTCGGAAAGAAAGCGGGAGAGCAGGCGGACGTCCTTGTAGTCGATCTTCGGCGCATTGGGGCCGGAGAACGGACAGGACTTGCGCCGCCGATAGAAGGGCCGGCGCGCGCCGACCGCAGCGCGGCGTGCGGCGGGATTGATCTCTGCCGGGTCGGACATCGCTTATTCCTCGCCCTGGGATTCGACGGGTTGGAACTCTTCGTCCCGATCGGACCGGGCCCGGAACTCCTCGCGGTCGTCATAGCGGCGCCGCCCGGAATCGAAGCGGCCGGCCGGTTTCGGGCCACGAAAGCCGCGCTCGCGGTCGTCGCCGCGGCGGGCAAGGATGGCGGACGGTCCTTCCTCGATCGCCGGAACACGGATGGTGAGGAAGCGCAGCACGTCCTCGTTGAGGCGCAGCAGCCGCTCCATCTCGGTGACGGCGGCAGGCGGCGCATCGAGGCCAAGCAGCATGTAATGGCCCTTGCGATTCTTCTTGATGCGGTAGGCGAGGTTGCGGAGGCCCCAATATTCCCGCTTCTTCACCGCCCCGCCTTGGGCTTCCATGCCCTGAGTGATCTGGTCGGCGAGCGCATCGACCTGCTGCTGCGTCGCATCATTGCGTGCGATCAACACGCATTCGTAAAGCGGCATCCTCTACTCCCTTCGGCTGGATCGGCCCTCGAGGCAACTCCGCGACATCGCGGGCAGCCCGGACGGCAAGGGCATAGCCGGGGGCGATGCCGCCGCCCCCGGCAGGGAAGGCGGGCCTTTAGCGGAAACCGGAGGGAGAGCGCAAGGCCGCGCTGAGACCGGTGTCGGGCTGACTGTGCCGCCCGACACGGGTCTCGCGGTTTATTCGAGCCCGCGATTCACGCCCTCCGACGTTCCCGCCTCGGGTGATCGCGGGCTAGTCTGGCTGATCCCAGGCCAGGGCGAAGGACGGGTTCACGCAACGCACATTTTTGGGCAGCGCTGCGATTGCCGCCAGATCCGCGGCATCGAGCGCAAGATCACAGGCGGCGAGATTATCCCGCTGGCCCTCCGGACGTGCCGATTTCGGGATCGCACCCACGCCCTTCTGGCCGAGCAGCCAAGCCAGCGCCACTGTTGCCGGGGAAGCGCCATGCTTCGCCGCAATCGCGGCAAGTGTCGCGTTTGCCGCAAGCCTGCCCTGCGCGAGCGGGCAATAGGCGACGATCGGAATCCCTCTCGCCTGCGCATAGGCAAGCAGCTTCGACTGATCGAGCAGCGCATGATACTCGACCTGGTCGCAGGCGATCGGCGCACCGATCTCCTCGACCGCAGTTCTGAGGAGGGCTCTCGGAAAATTCGCAACCCCGATCGCCCTGGCGAGCCCCTCTTCGCGAAGTCGCATCATCGCCCCGAGCGCGGCCGGGAGATCCATCTCCGGGGCCGGCCAATGGATGAGATAGAGATCGACGTAATCGGTGCGGAGCTTTTCGAGGCTGGTCGCGATCGCGCTCCGGATCGCCGGCGGAGCAAGATTCGTCCACCACACTTTGGTCGTGAGACGGATCTCCTTGCGCGGCACGCCCGAGGCGGCGATGGCGGCACCGACCATCACTTCGTTGCCGTACATCTCGGCAGTGTCGATATGCCGATAGCCGAGTTCGAGCGCACTCTCGACCGCCTTCTGCCCCTCTTCGCCCGCCAGGCGCCAGGTGCCGAGTCCGAGTTCGGGCAGCCGGATCCCGTCAGCCTGCAAGTTTTCCATGCGTGTTTCCCTGAGTATTATCGGCGCGAAAAATCGACGATGGCGGCAAAGCCCTGTTCGGTGCCGAAGGCGAGCCGCGCGCCATCGGGGCTCCAGGCGAGCGCCGAGACGGCGCCGCGGCCGGCCGCTGCCACCGGCAGCACACGCCCCGATTCGATATCGACGACCACCACGTGTCCGTCGGAAAAACCGCCCGCCGCCACGTCATGCTCCGGGTGGCAGGCGACGCGTGTCGAGGAAGCGCGGTCGATCCCGGCCAGCTCGAGCGGAGGCTTGCCCATCGGTCCATCCCCGAAGAAGGGCCAGACCACGATCGCATCCGCCCCGCTGGTTGCCAGCCACTTGCCACGCCGCGAGAAGGAGAGCGATTCGGTCTTCCCCGGATAGCCGCTCATCCGCATGTGCTTGCCGTCGGAAAGATTCCAGCCATGCAGCGCGTTCTCCTGCATGGCGGTGACCACGGCGTCGCCCTCGGGATGGATCGCGATCGCGATATGGCTGCCTTTCCATTCGAGCATCCGCGGGGAATCGGTTTTCGCCGCCACGAACCAGAGCGAGGCGCCGTTGTAGTGGCTGACGCCGATCCGCTTGCCTTTGCGGTCGAAAGCGAGCCCGGTCGCGGTCGACGGGTGCTCGAGCGCCTTCAGCTTGTTGCCCGCCGCATCGAACAGATGCACCGCGCGCCCGACGGTGGCGGCGAGAAGCCCCGATCCCTTCTCAGCCGCGTGACTCGCCACGTGCTCGACCCAGCGCGAGCCGAAGCGGGCGATATCCTGCGCTTCTCCTTCGGCCTCGACCACGCGGAAAGCACCGTCGTCACCGCCGGTCACAAATGCACCCGCCGATGCATGCGGCGCCAATGCGAGCACAGCACCACCATGCACCGGAAGCGTGCGCCATTCGCCGCCTGCTCCGGCCTCGGCAATGCGGAGCGAACCGTCACCGAGCGCGAAGGCGCAGAAGCGGCCGGTACGCTCGAAGGCGGCCTCGACGACGAAGGCATCGAGGGCCCGCGCTTCGCCGCGCGCCTCCAGGAGTTCGCGGTCGGTGACGGCCTCTGCCACTCAGGATGCCTGGCAGGATTCGAAGCCGCGGCGAAGCTCGGGGCGGTTGAGATTGCGCCCGATGAAGACGAGGCGGCTTTTCCTGGGTTCGCCTTCCTTCCACGGGCCGATGAAGGCGCCGTCGGCCATCATATGCACGGACTGGAACGCAAAGCGCCGATCCTCGCCGGCGTAGTCGAGGATGCCCTTGGTGCGCAGAAGATCCGGCCCCTTCTCTGCCAAGAGCACGCTCATCCAGGCGTTGAACCGCTCGGGATCGACCGGCTTGTCCAGCTCGAAGCTCACAGAGGTCACGTCGTCATCGTGTTCGTGCTCGTCGTCGGTCAGGAAATCAGGCGTCTGCGCCAGCACCCGTTCGAGATCGAACGCTCCCTGATCGAGCACCTCGCCGATCGGCAGGCCGGCACGTTCGGTGCGATGGATGCGCGCGAAACGGTTGATGGCCCGAATCTGGTCCTCGACCGACTGGAGTTCCCCGGGGCTGACGAGATCGGTCTTGTTGAGCACGATCACATCGGCAAAGGCGATCTGGTCGGCCGCCTCGTGACTGTCGGCAAGCCGCGCCGGCAGGTGCTTGGCGTCGACCACGGTGACGATGGCATCGAGCCGCGTCTTCTGCCTGACACCTTCATCGACAAAGAAGGTTTGCGCCACCGGGGCCGGGTTGGCGAGCCCGGTCGTCTCGATGATGATGCCGTCAAACTTCTCGCGCCGCTTCATCAGCCCGCCGACGATGCGGATCAGATCGCCGCGCACGGTGCAGCAGATGCAGCCGTTGTTCATTTCGAACACTTCCTCGTCGCCCTCGACGACGAGGTCGTTGTCCACGCCGAGCTCTCCGAATTCGTTGATCACCACCGCATAGCGCCGGCCGTGCTGTTCGGACAGGATCCGGTTGAGCAAGGTGGTCTTGCCCGCACCGAGATATCCGGTCAGCACGGTCACCGGCACCGGGCCGCTCTCCGTCATCGTCTTCTCCGCTCCGTACGCTGCTCGGCCGCGAATATAGGGTGGCAGGCCGGGCTCAGCCACCCGCCCCGGCACGCGCCCCTGCGGCGGGAAGCGGGGCCGCGCGCGTCTCCGCAAGACCCCAGCCGAGGAGGATGAAGAACCAGCCCATCATCGGCATGTCCACGTAGCTTGAGGTCGAGGCGAGCGGCCAGACGACGATCAGGGCGGCGATGAAGAGCCCGACGCGCCGTGCGTCGCGCGGCGGCCCGAGGCCGCGGGCCAGCGCAACCAGCCAGGCGAGGCCGAGGGCCGCGTAAAGCGCGAGGCCCGGCAGCCCGGATTCGACCGCCGCCTGGAGATAATGATTGTGCGGATGCTCGTTGCAGACCACGGCACCGTGCGAGACGAAACCGGGCCGGTCATGGCCGGTCAGCACGAAAGCGAGGTCGTGGAAATAGCGCGGCTTCGGGCAGTTGTCGCGGAAACCGTCGAAGCCGAGGCCGAGCAACGGATGCGCGTCTGCGATCACCACCGCGCGCACATACAGCTCGCCGTACGGGCTCTCCCGGAAATGCTCCATCTGACGCGAGAATTTCTCGACCAGCCGGTAATAGGTGGGGGGCGAGATCACTCTCGTGGCGGGGATGAGGGCAAGCGCGAGCACGACGGCGGCGATCATCAAAATCCTGAGCCGGCGCACCAGGAGGAAGGTGACGAAGAGGCCGAGCCCGATCAGAAGAACGGGCATGCGCTGGCCGATCAGCACCTGCACCGCGATCGCGGCCAGCATCATGAGGACGCCGGACGCGCGCAGCCAGCTCCGCTTGTCTGCCAGCAGCCGATCGACCGGGGCCAGCACGACCGGAAAGAAGAGGCGCGAAAAGGGTGGGCCGGCGCGCGGCTTGTTGAATGGCCCGGTCAGCTCGCCGTCGCCGTTGCGGGGATGGCCGAAGATGTTGCGCCCGGTCGCGTATTGCTGGACCGATTCGATGCCGATCCAGAGGAAGGCAAGCGAAAGCGAGCGCGCGAGCCAGCGCCGCGCCTCGGGGCGGTCGAGCACCCGCCATTCGAGGGCGGCAACGAAGATCAGGAAGCGCAGCGTGGCGACCGCCTCGCCCAATGCATGCAGTCCGGCATTCGCGAACGGCGGAAACGGCAACGAGCAGATGACGAGCCACGCCCACCAGAGAAGCCCGATCCTGAGCCAGGCCGTCCTGAGCCAGGCCCAATTCCGGTCGCGTGTCGAGGCGATGAGGAAGCAGAGATCGGTGATCGCGATCATGACCTCGGCGAGCGCGCGGCCGTAGAGCAGGAACAGAGGCAGGATCAGCGTGGCGCCGAGTGCGAGGCGGTCGGGCAGCCGGGAGACCTTCACGATGCCAGAATGTCCGCTCTCAGCGCCGCGAGCGCGGCACCGACGCGCGGCAGGTCGAATGTTCGGGCGCGCGCGCGCCCGGCTTCCCCGAGCAGAGCCCGGGCCAGAGCATCCCGGGCGAGGGCGACGATCGTCTCCGCCAGGGCCGCCGGATCGTCCGGGTCGGCATAGCGCGCCGCCCCGCCTGCGATCTCCGGCAGTGCCCCGCGGGGCGAGGCGATCAATGCGGCGCCGGCGGCCATCGCTTCGAGCGCGGTGAGCCCGAAGGGCTCGGGCCAGCGGCTCGGCACGACGACGATCGCGGCCTCTGCCATCGCCGCCGCGACTTCCGCTTGCGGGCGATAGCCGTGGAGGGCAATGCCCGCCTCGGCGGCGCGGCGGCGCAGCCTGGCGAGATACGGGGTCTCGGGGCTGGCCTGGCCGAAACGGTCAGCTCCGTACATTTCCGCCCGCCAGCCGGGCAATCGCGGCAAGGCGGCCGCGGCGGCCGCGACGAAGAGATCGGCACCCTTGTCGCTCACCATGCGTCCGACGAAGAGGATCAAAGGAGAGCGGGCGGCGGGCGGAAGTGGCTTCGGCAAGACAGCGCACTCGATCGGGTTCGGGAGCACGACCGCCTGCTCGTTCTCCCCGATTCCCTCGAGCAGGAGCCCGCGCAAAAAGGCGGAGACGCTCACCACGCGGGCCAGCCGCGCGAGAAGGAGCCGACGCGCGGCGGGGGTGGTGGCCACGCGCATGCCGCGCGGGTCGTTGTGGAGGAAGAGCACGCAAGGCACGGCGGGAAAACGCCCGGCAAGAAAAAGGGCTGCATCGGGGCGGTTGTGCACCTCGATCAGGTCGGGCGCCAGTCCACGCAACAGGCGCTCGACCGCCAGGGTGTAGCGCCGCGCGCCGGTCCCGACCGCCCAGAATGCCGGGCGCACCGGCCGGAAATCGACATCCTGGAACGGGGGGAGCGCAGTTGCCGGCCCCACCACCGCCGCCGGCACATCCGAGCCGGCGACGCGGGCAAGTCGATGCACGACAAGGCTTATTCCGCCTGCTCCGGCAGGGGAGAAGGCTTCGCGCGGCGGAAGAATGATGGCAGTCCGCACTCGTGGCCCGATTCCGGAGTTCGTCATGGTGTTCGGGTGGCAGGATCGGGACACTCGCTCTTTGTTGTCAGTATCCTGCCCCCGCCTGGGGCGGCGCGTCAGCGCGCGGCGGCCAACATTTCCTGAAGCCGCGCAACCGCGGCCACGCCCTTGACGGCATCTTGCCAGAGCAGTTCGGCGGCGCGCTGATGGGCGCCGACGGGCTCGTCGGCCGAGGTGATCATCGCCACCCCTGTAGGCTCCAGCGGATGCAGGTCGAGGCGGAAGGGATTGAGTGCCAAGGTGGTGCGATCACGGCCGCGCAGAACCATGAATGCCCCGACCGGCCCCGGACCCGTCAAAAGGCCGAATTGCAGGCCGATCGGCTCGGACTCCATTAGCGATACGATGTGCTGGATCTCGCCCGCTGCCACGTCGCGGCAGCGGCGGCGGAGTCGCTCGGGAAGCTCGATCGCCCCGGCGACGCCGTCGGCGAGGAAGCGCTGCACGGCGGGAGCGGAGAGCAGGGCAATGATGCCGGGCCGCCGCTGGACATAGCTTCGCTTGCGCAAGCCGAGGATGCCGAGCACCTGCTCGGCTGTGGCCCTGAGCCCGGCAGCCTGGCCGGGCGGGGCCGCCCGTTCGGCAACCTCGGCGAAGGCCTCACTGAGCGCCAAATCGTATTCTTCCGTGGCGGTGAGGTAGCACACCGGACCTTCGACCTGGAGGATCTGATCGGCAGTTTCCTCGACCTGCCGCAGGCGTTCGAGGAAACCGGCGGCGCGGCTGTAGTACTCGATCCCCACTCCGAGCAGGGCAAGCGGCGAGATCTTCAAAAGCTCGGCCAGCCGCTTGACGGTGTCGAGCTTGATCACCTCGCCCTTCTCGTAGCGGTAGAGCGCCGCCCGGGAGACGCCGATCCGGGCTGCGATCTCCTCCGCCCGGAGGCCCGATTCCTGGCGAAAGGCCCGCAACTGCTCGCCGATTTCGTTGAATCGCATCGTCTCTCCCGCCGTTCGATTCCCGGACTCCCAGCCCCCTTGTACTCACGAGTACGTGATCCGGGGCCGGATCGCAACTCCGGAGCATTGATATCAGAAATCGCTCCGGGGTCCCAGGTTTTGTGATTCCGACGGAAAAAAGGCTTCAGCCTCGCAGTTTCATGTCGGCGAGCAGTTCCAACGAGGTGACGAGAGCCGAATGATCGGCGTCTGCCATCCCGTTGGCGGCGGCGGCCTGGAACATCTGCTGTGCGATTGCCGTGTTGGGCAGGGCGAGCCCAAGGTCGCGCGCCGCGCCGAGGGCGAGCGAGAGGTCTTTCTCGTGCAGGCGGATGCGGAAGCCCGGCTTGAAGCTCCGGGTCAGCATCTTTTCTCCGTGCACATCCAGCACGCGCGAGGCCGCGAAGCCGCCGAGGATCGCCTTGCGCACAACCGCCGGGTCGGCGCCGGCCTTGGCCGCGAAGAGCAGGGCTTCGGCCACCGTCTGGATGTTGCAGGCAACCACGATCTGGTTGGCAACCTTGCAGATCTGCCCCGCCCCGTTGGCTTCTCCGATATGAGTGATGGTCTTGCCCATGAGTTGGAAGAGGGGCAGCGCGCGCTCGAAGGAAGCATTGGGGCCGCCCACCATGATGGTCAGCGTCGCCTGTTTCGCGCCGATCTCGCCCCCGGAAACCGGCGCGTCGAGATAGGTTGCGCCCAGGGCTTGGATCCGTTTGGCGAACTCGCGGGTCGCGATCGGACTGATCGAGGACATGTCGATCACGAGCGTGCCGGGCGAGAGCCCCTCGGCCACGCCGGCCGGGCCGAACAGGACCTGTTCGACATCCGGGGTGTCGGGCACCATCAGGATGACGACTTCGGCGGCGGCGGCGACGCTTTTGGCATCGGCGCGCACCTCAGCAATGGCGCGGGTTTCCGGGGCGAGGCTTCTGCGCTCCGGAACGATCAGGGAATGCCCGCCCTTGTGCAGGTTCTCCGCCATCGGGCGGCCCATGATGCCCAGGCCGATGAATCCGATCCGCATCGCCATTTCCTCTCTCAAACCCCGTACCGCTTGCGCCATGCCAGTCCGGCCTCCGTTTCCGCGGCCGGGCGGTACTCGCAGCCGACGAAGCCCTTGTAGCCGATGGCGTCGATCCGTCCGAAGACGTACTCCCAGCCGATTTCGCCGCTGCCCGGCTCGTGCCGCTCGGGCACATCAGCGATCTGCATGTGCGCGATCAGCGGCAGAAGTTCGGCCATGCGCCGCGTCACATCGCCCTCGGTAATCTGGCAATGGTAGAGATCGAACTGCAGGCCGATCGTTCCCTCGCCGATGGCGGCGATGATCTCGGCAGCCTGTCGCGTCGTGTTCAGGAAATAGCCCGGCATGTCGCGGTGATTGATCGGCTCGATGAGGAGCTTCACCTTCGCCTGCGCCGCCTCGCGCGCCGCCGAGGCGAGATTGGCGGCGTAGACGGAGGCGGCGGTGAGGTGGCCGACGCCGGGCGGGAGGATGCCGGCCATCACGTGCACCTGCCGGCAACCCAGTGCGGCGGCATAATCGAGTGCCCGCGACAGTCCTTCGCGGAACTCGGCTTCGCGCCCGGGTACCGCGGCGAGGCCGCGCTCTCCCGCCGCCCAGTTTCCGGGCGGCGCGTTGAACAGCACCTGGGTCTGTCCGTTGTCTTTCAGCCGGGCGGCGATCTCCGGGGCGGGAAACTCGTAAGGAAAGAGATATTCGACGGCATCGAAGCCGTTCCTGGCGGCGCGCTCGAAGCGATCGAGGAAGGGCACCTCGGTGAACATCATCGACAGATTGGCGGCCAGTTGCACCATGCGCGGTTTCCTCCCTGAGTGAGCGCGGACGTTACGGCACTTCCCGGCGCCGGCAAACCTCTCCTCAGACGCGACCGCTGAGCGCAGCGGCCAGCACGGCGAATTTTGCGGCGAGGCCGCGAAGACGCGGGGATGACCCGAGGCGGCGGAGATCGCTTCGCGCGAACACGGCGGGCAGGGCCGCCGGCAGGGCGGCGCGCGGCAGCGAAAGTGCGCGTGCCTCGGCGAGCCAGCCCCGGGCTTCCTCGGCCAAGGCGCGGCGCACGGAGTGCAGTTGGGGGGCTTCGGGCGCTGCCATGACCGACGCGGAGGAAAGCCCGTGCGCGGCGAGCAGATCTGCCGGCAGCAGCACACGCCCGCGGCGCGCGTGAAAGGGGATATTGCGCAGAACCCCTGCCGCCCCGTACGCCGCACCGAAGCGCCGCAGCGCCGGCTCTGCTTCCGCGCCGAGCAACCGGCCGGCCAACGCGGCGAGGGTGCCGGCGCCGGCGAAGAGATGCGTCCGCCAGGCGGCGATGGTTGGAAAGTCGGGTTCGACTTCGTTCTCGCGCGCCGCAATCAGGGCCAGAAGTGCCGGCCGCTCAAGCCGCCCTGCGGCGATCAGGGAAGCGAGCGGGGTGGCAATTTCGTGATATCTCAGCGCACCTTCGACGACCTCGCGCCACCAGGCAAGGCGGATCAGTGCGATTCCCGGCTCGCTTGCCACTTCCGGAGCGCGGGCGATCTCGTGGTTGAAGGCATAGAGCACGAACAATGTCTCCCGCGCCGCGGCGGGAGCGAAGAGCGTTGCCAGAAACCGATCCGGATCATGCCGCCTGACGAGCGCTGCCGGCGCACTCAGAGGAGACGGCATCGGCGGCTGCCTTGACGCATCCTTTGGCGGGTCATAGCTAGCCTGAGCGGTGCTCCCCGGGTCCGATCGGGCGCCGCCCTGCCCGCTTTCGATGCCCCATCGAGTGGAGATGTCCCATGGCTTTCGAACTTCCCGCCCTTCCCTATGCGCATAGCGCGCTGGCGGCCAACGGCATGTGCCAGGAAACGCTCGAACTGCATCATGATAAGCACCATCAGGCCTATGTGACGGCGTTGAACGGCTTCGTCGACAGGATGGCCGAACTGAAGGGCAAGTCGATCGAGGAGATCATCCGCCTCGCGCATGGCAAGCCGGAAATGGCGGGCGCTTTCAACAATGCCGGGCAGCACTGGAACCATACGATATTCTGGCCGGCGATGAGCCCGAAGGGCGGCGGCATTCCGGGCCCGCTCGAGAAGAAGCTGATCGCCGATTTCGGCTCGGTGGCGGCATTCAAGGACGCGTTCAAGACCACCGCTGCCGGGCAGTTCGGCTCAGGCTGGGGCTGGCTCGTGCTCCACACGAGCGGCAAGCTCGCGGTCGCGCGCACGCCGAACGGCTCCAATCCGCTCGCCACCGGCGAAGGCAAGGTGCTGTTCGGGATCGATGTCTGGGAGCACAGTTATTATCTTGATTTTCGCAACCGGCGCCCGGACTACATCCAGAACTGGCTCGACAAGCTCGCGAACTACGAATACGCGGAGGCCGCCCTCAAGGCCGCCTGAGCCGGCGCGCGCTCAGTCCGCCTTCGTCTCGGCGGCGGCCTTGGTATCCTTCGCCGCCGGCGCCTTGACGACGCCGGTGATGGTGTCGCGCACCACCTGAACGCGCACGTTGGGCGCGATCTCGACCTCGATCTCCTGAGCGCCCTCGCGGGCGCGCTGCACGATGCCGATGATGCCGCCTGCGGTCACCACGCGATCGCCGCGCTTGATTGCCGCAACCTGGCGGCGCAGTTCCTTCTGCTTGGTCTGCTGCGGGCGGATCAGCAGGAAATAAAAGACCGCGAAAATCAGGATCAGCGGCAGGAACGTGGTTGCCGAGCCGAGGAAGTCGCCGCTGCTGGCGGCCTGGGCATAGGCCGGAGTGATCAGCATAGAGGGATCCGGGTTGCGGTGGCGGGGCCGGGACCATACTGTCCGGCCCCTTGGCGTCAACCCTGATCCCGGCCGCTGCCATGGAACAAGAATTGATCGAACTGGCGCGCCGGATCGCCGAGGCGCTCGAGCGACTTGCGCCACCGCCGCCGCAGCCTCTCGATTTCAACACGGCCGACGCCTTCGTATGGCACCCGGAGCCGCCACGGCTGGCACCGGTTGCGGTGGTCTCGAGGGTCGAGATCGGGCTGCTGAAAGGGATCGACCGGCAGCGGCAAATCCTGCTCGACAACACGCGCCGCTTTGCCGCCGGTCATCCGGCCAACAATGCCATGCTGTGGGGGGCCCGCGGCATGGGCAAATCCTCGCTCGTCAAGGCGGTGCACGCGGCGGCCAATTTTCCGGCGGGAAGGCTGGCGCTGGTCGAGATCCACCGCGAGGACATCGCCTCGCTGCCGGTGCTGCTGGAACTGCTGCGCGCGAGCGAGCGGCGCTTCCTGGTGTTCTGCGACGATCTCTCCTTCGAGCGCGAGGATACCGACTACAAGGCGTTGAAATCGATTCTCGAAGGCGGGATCGAGGGACGGCCCGACAATCTCCTGTTCTATGCCACTTCGAACCGCCGCCATCTCATGCCGCGGGAGATGATCGAGAACGAGCGCGCGACCGCCATCAACCCCTCCGAGGCGACCGAGGAGAAGGTTTCGCTATCCGACCGGTTCGGCCTCTGGATCGGGTTTCATCATTGCGATCAGGAAACATTTTTCGCCATGGTCGACGGCTACGCGGAGCATCTCCGCCTGCCGATCGGCGCCGAGGCGCTGCATGCCGAGGCGGTGGAATGGTCCGTCACGCGCGGCGCACGCTCCGGCCGCGTCGCCTGGCAGTTCATCCAGGACCTGGCGGGAAGGCTCGGCGCGGCCGCCGAGGAACACTCGTTCGCGGAGAGGCGTGCCAGGGGCTGAAGGTCGCGGCAACGCGTTCGGCGATTCCCTGCTGCCGGCAGGCTTCCTCCCGTGGGCAGCCGCACCTTATACGGGGTGGATGGACACGCGTGGGACAGCGGGGAAACAGCGGGGTCGGCCGTTCCAGAAGGGGCAAAGCGGCAATCCCAGCGGACGGCCGAAGCGTTCGGCGGAGATCCGTGCGCTGGCGCGCCGGCACACGGCATCCGCGCTCGAGGCACTGATCGAAATCGCCACGCGAGGTTCGAGCGAGAACGCGCGCGTGGCTGCGGCAAACGCGCTCCTGGATCGCGGCTGGGGCAAGCCGGCATCGACGCCGCCCGAAATGATCGTCCCGGAACGGCTCGAATTCACGATCGGGCCGGTTTTGAGTTCACCCGCATCCGACGAGGAGGAGTCATCCCGCCTGCCACCGCCCGAAGACGAATAGGCAAGCGAGGTCCACGGCCGCGCATGGGGCGCAAGCCCTGCCTCATCGAACCTTGAAGGAGGGTTACGCGGCAGGCCCGGGAATGCGCTGGAGGCCGTCCATACAGGGCCAAAGCACCTCGGGGACGAGGAGCGCGCCGTCCGCCTGCTGATCATTCTCCATCACCGCGATCAATGCGCGTCCGACCGCAACACCGGAGCCGTTCAACGTGTGGACGAAGGCGGGCGTGCCGCCATCGGCGGCGCGGAAGCACGTCTTCATCCGCCGTGCCTGAAAGTCGCGCCGGTTCGAGCGGGAGCTGATTTCGCGCCACGCCTGCTGACCGGGAAGCCGGGGCTCGAGATCGAAGGTTTCCCCGCACCGGCTCCGCCGATGAACAGCGCCCCGGCCCGTTCCACGCGCAAGGCTGGGCCGGTATCACTCAAGGCGAAATGTCGTCGAGCAGGCGGGCGCGGGTGCCGATGCCGAGCTGCGCGATGATGGCGGCGAGCACCAAAAAGCCGCCGATCAGCAGCATCGAGGCGAGTACGCCGAGTTTCGGAATCAGCGGCGCGATCAGGATCAGGCCGACGCCGCCACCGAGATGGCCGATGCCGTCAACGAGGGCGAAGCCAGTGGTCCGCGCCCGCGTGGGGTAGTTCTCGATCGACCAAGTATAGGCGATCGGTACCCAGACGTTGAAGCCGAAGAACACGACGATCGAACCGATGATGGCGATCCAGACATTCGTGCCGCCGAGCGCGATCACGACGCCGCCGACAATCGTGATGAAAGCGGCGAGCGGCATCCAGTGCTTGCGTTCCATGCCTTCGCCGCAGACGTATGCCACCACCGCGCACAGCACGAAGCCGAACGTGCCCATGGCAGTGATCAGGCCGGCTTCCGGTGGCGGATAGCGCAATGCCGAAAGGATGGTCGTGAAGCCGGCGGCGTAGGCATAAACCGTGATGTAGGCGAAGAACCAAATCACCAGGAGCAGCGCCGTGCGGCCGAGATAGGTGCGGTTCCGGAAGATCGCGGCGTAGGGCAGTGCCTCCGCCTCGCGCGGCGCGGGTGGCATAGGTTCGGGAGCCGGCGGCAGCGCACGGATGGCATGGGCGCGTGCCTCCATGATGGAGATGACGTCATCCGCCTCTTCGAAGCGGGTTTTCGCGGTCAGCCAGCGCGGCGACTCCGGAAGCTGGAGGCGGAGCAGGATGCCGACCAGAGCCAGCACCGCGCCGATCAGGTACATCACCCGCCAGCCGTATTCGAAGTGCGGCCCGGCGACGGCGAAGGGCAGGCCGAGCGGCAACGGCGCTGGCGGTGTGGTCAGCCAGAGCCCAAGCCAGATACCGGCGACCGCGCCGAAGGCGGAAAAGACGAAGATCATCGAGGTATAGCGGGCGCGGCCGCCGGCGGGGGCCATCTCGCCGATATAAGTGTTGACGATCGCCAGATCGGCGCCGATGCCGATGCCGGTGAAGGCGCGGGCGGCGACGAACAGGCCGTAGGAATTCACGACCGCGGTGAGGAGCGAGCCAATGCCGGTGAGAATCATCGTCACCAGCAGGAGATCGCGCCGGCCGAACCGATCCGATAGGGGGCTCAGGATCAGGGTGCCGACTACGTAGCCGGCGAGATTGAGCAGCACGGGAAGGCCGAGATACTCGGCCGAAGTCGGCGGCGTGCAGCCCGGAACCAGAGACACGCAGGTCTGGATGAAGGAGACGTTGATGTCGAAGATGTCGTAGAAGGTGAAGAAGAAACCGACGCCGATGATGCCGGCAAACAGTTTCGGTAATGTCCAGATCGGGATCCGGTCGAGCCTCGCCAGCAGGCGGCCGGCGACCAAGGCGGCATCTTCCATGGCGTTCCTCCTCACCTCCGCCCCCGCGCGCATGCGCTTCGGACGTCTCGTGCTGAGGCCACCGGGACGATCGGTCGAGACCACCGGCGGCGGCACGCACCGGGGCATCATCGCAAATTATCCCGTGCCGACAAGCAGAAGAGGTAATGCGCCATTCATCGCGCTGCCACGCGAGAGACGGACGCTACGCGCGCGGTCCGGGAATGCGCTGGAGGCCGTCCATATAGGGCCAAAGCACCTCGGGGATGAGGATCGCGCCGTCCGCCTGCTGATCATTCTCCATCACTGCGATCAGTGCGCGCCCGACCGCGACGCCGGAGCCGTTCAACGTGTGGACGAAGGCAAGTGCGCCGCCGTCGGCGGCGCGGAAGCGCGCGTTCATCCGCCGTGCCTGAAAGTCGCGGCAGTTCGAGCAGGAGCTGATTTCGCGCCACGCCTGCTGCCCGGGAAGCCAGACCTCGAGATCGAAGGTCTTGGCTGCTCCGAAGCCGGTGTCGCCGGCAGAGAGTACCACCCGCCGCCAGGGAAGCTCGAGCAGGCTGAGCACTGCCTCGGCGCAGCGCGTCATCCGTTCATGCTCTTCCACCGAGTGTTCGGGATGGGCGATCGAGACCATCTCCACCTTGCGGAACTGATGCTGGCGCAGCATGCCGCGCGTGTCGCGCCCGGCCGCGCCCGCTTCCGCGCGGAAGCATTCGGTGAGCGCCGTGCGCCGGATCGGCAATTGCGCTTCGGGCAGGATTTCGCCTTGGGCGAGATTGGTGAGCGGCACTTCGGCGGTCGGGATCAGCCAGCGGCCGTCTGTCGTGCGAAAGAGATCATCGGCGAACTTCGGAAGATTGTTGGTACCGAACACGGCGGCATCGTTGACGAGCAGGGGTACCGACGTTTCCTGATAGCCGTGCTCGCGCGTATGCAAATCGATCATGAACTGGCCGAGTGCGCGTTCGAGCCGGGCAAGCTCACCGGTCAGCACGACGAAGCGGCTGCCGGCGAGCCTGGCTGCGGCAGCGAAATCCATCATCCCGAGCGCCTCGCCGAGTTCGAAATGCTGCCGCGGCGCAAAGCCGAGATCACGCGGCGTGCCGTGCTGAAATAGAACGACGTTGGCGCGCTCGTCGGAACCGTCCGGCACCTCGGGATCGAGCCGGTTGGGCAATGCGGCGAGGCTCGCACGCAGCTCCTCTTCCAGAACTGCCGCCCTGGCCTCGAGTTCTTCTGTTTCCCCCCGAAGGCGCGTCGCTTCGGATTCGAGTGCCATGCTGTCGCTGCCCTGGCGTCGGGCAGCGGCGACGTCACGCGAAATGAGCTTTCGCCGCGCCTGGCGATCCTGCAACGCGGTCAGCACCGCCCGCCGTTCCGCATCGCGCGCGAGGATTCCCTCGGCGGCCGGCGGCAGGAAGCGGCGACGGAGTGCAGCATCGAAACCCGCCGGGTCGGCGCGGATGGCGCGAATGTCGTGCATTCTCTAATCGGGCAGCGGCTTCGGCTCGACCCAGCGAGCGGCAAAGATCGAGACTTCGTAGAGCAAAATCAACGGCACGGCGAGGCCGGTCTGAGTAAACACGTCAGGTGGGGCAAGCACGGCGGCGACGACGAAGCACGCGACGTAGGCGTAGCGCCGCTTCGAGGCGAGCTGGCGGGCCGAGATCAGGCCGACGCGGGCCATCAGCGAGAGCAGGACGGGAAGCTGGAAGGTGATACCGAAAGCGAAGATCAGCTTCATGACGAGGTTGAGATAGGCGCTGACGGTCGCGAAGAGCTCGATCTGCACACCGTGTGCAGTGGGCGGCGTCTCGAAACTCAGGAAGAATCGCCATGCGAAGGGGAAGACCACGTAATAGCCGAGCGCCGCCCCCATGACGAACAGCACCGGGCTTGCGATCAGGAAGGGGAGAATCGCACGCTTCTCGCTGCGGTAGAGGCCGGGAGCGATGAAGAGCCAGAGCTGGGTCGCGGCGATCGGAAAGGTGATGAAGGCGCCGGCGAAGACCGCAACCTTCACATGGGTGAAGAAGACCTCGTAGAGCACCGTGTAGATCAGCCGTGGCTCCTGGCCTTTCTGGCGCATGATCTCGGCCAGCGGCGCGGCGAGGAAATCGTAGATACGACCCGAGAAAAAGTAGCAGACGAGGAAGGCGACGAAGAACGCGCCGATCGACCACATCAGGCGCCGCCTGAGCTCGAGCAGATGGTCGAGCAACGGCATCGGCTTGTCGTTGATCGGGTCGGTCTCGTCGCGTGGCACGAAGGTTCCGGGGGCTCTCGGGAAGGGTCAGGACCGGCTGGAAAGCAGATCCGGCGGGACGAAGGAAGGCGGATCCAAAGTTGCCGCGACAATCGCGGGCGGCACGAATGAAGGCGCGTTGAAAGCCGGCCCGGTTGTCGGAGCAGCAACCGCCGGGCCGGGCTCGGGTTCGGGCACGGGCTGGTCGAGCACCGATGTGGCGCCCGCGGGCTCAGAAACCTGGGAGGAAGAAGAAGCGGCGTCGGCAGCAGAAAACGGGTCTTCGGTGAAGGTTTTGCGGATGCTCTGATCAGGATCGATGGCGCGCTCGACCTCGCCCTTGAAGTCGAAATTCCTGATCTCGTCGATCTGCTTGCGCACATCCTCGAGATCCGCCTCGCGCATCAGTTCGTTGACATGGGTCTGGAATTCCGCGGCCATGCCGCGCGCCTTCTTGACCATCTGCGCCACGGCCTTGAGCGCGGTCGGCAGATCTTTCGGGCCGATGGCGATCAGGGCCACCACCACGATCAAGGCGATTTCAGACCATGAAAAATTGAACATCCGCCGAGCCCGCGCCCGCGCCGCGTGTCAGAGCAGGCCGTGCCGTGCCGGAACCGCGTGGCGATCCAGGGAAGCGGCAGCCTGCTCGGAACGATCAACGATGCCGAAGGCGGTCATGTCGGGCGCGCTCTAGCAGGAAACAAGCGGGCGGGAAACCGCGTGACGGATGAAGCCATGGCAATGGACCCGCCCCTGGAGCGGCCGATCAGCGCGATGGCGGAGGTTCGGAGAGCAGGTCTTCGCGACGCGGCAGATCAGCGAGCGCCGAGAGGGCGAAGGCGGCCAGAAACTGCGCCGTTGTGACCCAGAGGGCCGGCCGGCCGGGAGCCTCCTTGCGGCCCTGCGGCGTGATAAGGTGCGCTTCGAGCAGTTGATCGAGCGTGTCCTGCGAGAGACTTGCGCCGCGAATGGCCTCGATCTCCGGGCGGGTGACGGGCTGGTGATAGGCGATGATGGCGAGCGTCTCCATCGCCACGCGTGGCAGCCGGCGCGGCTGCTGGACGACGGTCTTCAACCTCGGCGCCAGATCCGGAGCGGTGCGGAACTGCACACCACCGGCCACGCTGGCGAGTTCCACCCCGCGGCCGGCATACCGGCGGGCCAATTCGGCGAGGACGGCTTCCGCTTCTTCTCCTTCAGGCAGGAGTTGCGCCAGCACGCGCGCGGGCACGGGTTCGGCGGAGGCAAACACCAACGCCTCGGCGAGCCGAAGCACAGCCTCGGAGGGTGGCGGCGGTTCGCTCACCGTGTGCTCCCGCCGCCCACGCCGCGGCTGAGCAGAATCGGGCCGAAGGGCTGTTCCTGGCGAACCCGGAGCGCTCCGTCCCGCGCCATCTCGAGGCTTGCCAGAAGCGTGCTGGCGAGAGCCGCCCGCCGCTCGGTCGGCTCGGCAAGGTGCTCGGGCAGGAAGTGCTCGAGACTGGTCCAGTCTGGCAGGCTGCCGAGCAGGCGAGCCAGCCGCTCGAGCGCGTTCTGCACGGTCCAGATGGTGAGCGGCGCCGGCTGGTAGCGTGAGGCCGCGGTGGCGCGGCGGAGCGCACCCAGATAGGCGCTGAGCAGGCCCGGCACATCGAGGCGGAGTCGCGAGCGGTCGATTGTGACGAAGCTCTCCGGCGCGCCGCGGGCGAAGACATCCCGCCCCAGGAGCGGCCGTGCCGAGAGCCAGGCCGCCGCCCTCTGCATGGCTGCCAGCACTGCCAGCCGCCCGGCGAGGGATTCCGCCGCCCGTTCGCCTTCCTCGGCCTCCGGGCTGCCCGCCGGCAGGAGGAGGCGCGATTTCAGCCAGGTAAGCCACGCCGCCATCACCAGCCAGTCGGCGGCGAGTTCAAGCCGCACCTCGCGCGCTCCTTCGATGACCGCCAGATACTGGTCCACCAGGGCCAGAATGGAGATGGTGGCAAGATCAAACTTCTGCGCCCGCGCCAGTTCCAGCAGCGCCTCGAGCGGGCCCTCGTAGCCCTCCAGATGCAGCACGAGCTGGCGGGCCGCCCCGGCCTCAGACATGATGGCCGGCCAGGAAAAACACGAGATTGGTGAGGGCCGGTAGCACGCTGCCGAGGATCGCGCGGACCGGGTCGAAGACGTAGCCCATCTCCTGCGCGAGGGCGGGCACCAGGAAGAAAATCACGAGCACGATGAGAATCCCGAGCCGTTCGATACGGGCATAACGCTCGGCGATCGGGGCGGGCAGCACGCCGACCACGATCCGCCCGCCGTCGAGGGGCGGAATCGGCAGCAGATTGAAGAGGCCGAGCGCGAGGTTGAAGAGGATGAAAAAGGAGAGGAGCGAACCCACGAAGCTCGCCGCAGGGGCGGGCAGCACGGCCGGCAGATAGAAGGCGAGTGCGCCGAGCCAGGCGAGAAAGAAATTCATCGCCGGGCCGGCAGCGGCGACGAATGCCATGCCGCGACGCGGATCACGGAACTTCCACGCCGCCACCGGCACCGGCTTTGCCCAGCCGAAAAGGAAGAGGATGCGGCCGAATGCGGCCAATTGCCCGAGCACCAGGATGGCCGGCAGGATGATGGTACCGAAGCGGTCGATATGGCGGAGCGGGTTGAGCGAAAGCCGGCCGGACGCCTTGGCGGTATCGTCTCCGAGCGCCAATGCCGCATAGCCGTGCGCCGCCTCGTGCAGCGTGATCGCGAGGATGGCCGGCACGGCGATGAGCAAGATGTCGATAAGAACGCGGCTCACGCGGAAAGCAGCCGGTCTCGTTCGGAGCCGAGCAGGTCGGGGTTGAGTGGGATGCAGCTTACTGCCGCCATGGCGCGGGCGCGTTCGAGGCGCATCCGCCCCTCGGCACTGATTTCCGGGACGGCAGAGAGAACGTGCTCGTTCGCTTCCCTCTCGCCGCTGCAATAGAGCGCGAGATCGGCGCCGGCGACGAGCGTGGCCACGGCGCGCGCGGCCGGCGTTCCTTCCAGCGCCTGCATGGCGAGATCGTCCGACACCAGGACTCCCTGAAAGCGGGCGCGCCCGCGGACGATCCTGCGGATCACCACGTCGGACAAGGTTGCCGGCCGCTCTGCATCCCAGCGAGTGTAGCGGATATGCGCCGTCATCGCCCAGGGCAGCGCTTGATTGGCGGCAAAGGGCAGCAGGTCCGGAGCGAGCCCGGTGGCTTCGACGATGGGTCGTGCGAAGTGGCTGTCCACCATGGCCCGACCGTGGCCGGGGATGTGCTTCATCACCGGCTGGATCCCCGCCGCCAGCAGACCCTCAGCGAAGGCATGGCCAAGGCGGGCGACGATGCGGGGATTGGCATGGAAGGCCCGGTCCCCGATGACCGCGTCGGCTCCCGGAAGGCCGAGATCGAGCACGGGGGCGGTCACCACATCCATTCCGGCTGCGCCCGACTCGAAGCCGATCAGCGCACCGGTGAGTAAGGCTGCGCGGAGGCCCGCCGTGCGGTCGGCGTCGTACAGGCGGCCGAGCGCGGCGGCAGGAGGATGAGCCCGCCAGTGAGGCGGACGAAGCCGCGCAACGCGCCCGCCTTCCTGGTCCACCATCAGCACGGCCTCCGGTGCCAGGACCTCGCGCAGGCGCGCGACCAGGCTCACCAGTTGGGCCGGGTTCTCGATATTGCGGGAGAACAGGATCACCCCGGCCGGCGGCAGCCGCGTGAACAGGGAAGCCTCGGCCGCCGAAAGCGATGGGCCGGCTATGCCGACGACGGCGGCGCGCACGCCGCACCGGCTCCTTCGGCCGGAGGCTTGCTCAGAAGGCGGCGATGGTGCAGCCGCCGCCGGCCGCGCGCACGGCAGCGCAGAACTGCGTTGCCTCGGCAATGTTGGCGAAGCCGCCGGTCCTGAGGCGCCAGAACGTGTGGCCGTCTACCTCGACCTTCTGGACCAGCGGCTGGCGCGTTCCGAACAGCGCCGGCAGCGACGCCTGCAGCCGCTGCCATTCCTGCATCGCACCTTGCTCGGAACTCAACGCGGCAAGCTGAACCTGGGTTGCCGGACCGGTGCCGGCATCGGCGGGGGGCGGAGCGGCAGTAGAGGCGGCCGCGAGTTGCAAGGGTGGCGGCGCGGGCGGCGGCAGTGGTAGGCCGTTCGCGACGGAGTGGGCAGGGGCGGGAGGAGCGGCAGCGGAAGCCGATGGCTGAGTCAGAGGGGCGGCGGCAGGCGGGCTTTGCAGCGCGGAGAGATCGGGGGTCTCCGGTGGCGGGGCGAGGGCCGCCGAAGTGGCTGTTCCGCTGCCGCCACCGAGAATCCGGTCCGACGCTCCGGTGACCTGCATCCCACCCGGATTCGCGGGCTTCACGCGCATCGGCCCCGGCGGCGGCGGCACCACGGGAACGCCGCCCGAGCCGCCTCCAACCATCGACCAGACGCCAACCAGCACCACCAGCGCGCCACCGATGGTGGCAGCGATCATGGAGAGCCGGCGGGTCGCCGGATCGATTCCGGCCGGGCGCCGGCCGATGCGGTAGCCGGGAGGGGGAATTTCAAGATCGTCGCGCACTGTTAACGCATCTCCTCGACCGGGGTGACCCCGAGAATTGCGAGACCGGCACGGATCACGACCGCCGTGGCGGCAACCAACGCCAGGCGGGCGCGGGTTTCGGCCGGGCGATCCGCGATCAGGAAACGGACCGCCGAGTCCTCGCGCCCGCGGTTCCACAAGATATGAAAATCGCCCGCCAGGTCATAGAGGAAAAAAGCGATTCGATGCGGCTCACGGGCCTGGGCCGCGGCCTCGGCAAGGCGAGGAAAGGCGATCAGGCGGCGGATCAGCGGCAATTCGTGCTCGGTCCCCAACGCATCAAGCGGCACCTCGGCCAGCGCCTCGTCGCTCGCCGCCGCGGCCCCGAACATGTCGGCGGCGGCGCGCAGCACCGAGCGGCAGCGGGCGTGGGCGTACTGGACGTAGAAAACGGGATTCTCGCGCGTCTGGGCAACCGCCTGGTCGAGGTCGAACTCCATCTGCGCGTCCGCCTTGCGCGTCAGCATGGTGAAGCGGACCGCGTCGCGCCCGACCTCCTCGATCAGGTCACGGAGCGTGATGTAGCTGCCGGCGCGTTTGGACATGCGTACCGGCTTGCCGCCGCGTACGACGTGCACGATCTGGCAAAGCACCACCTCGAGGGTGGCCCGGCGGTTGGAGAGTGCCGCGACCGCCGCCTGTATGCGCCTGACATAGCCGGCATGGTCGGCGCCGAGCACGTCGATCAGCAGTTCCGCGCCACGCGCGAGCTTGTCTGCATGATAGCCGATGTCGTTGGCGAAATAGGTGTTGGAGCCGTCGGATTTACGGAGCGCCCGGTCCGTCTCGTCACCGAAGGCGCGGGCACGGAAGAGCATCTGCTCGCGCGGTTCCCATTCCTCGGAAAGCTTGCCCTTGGGCGGCTCGAGCTTTCCCTGGTAGATCAGCCCGTCAGCGGCGAGGCGCGCGATCGCCGCATCGGCGGCACCGGCTTCGAGGAGAGCGCGTTCGGAACTGAAAACATCCGGGACAACGCCCAGCATGGCCAGGTCTTCGCGGATGGCGCGCATCATCTCGGAAGTCGCAAAGGCACGCACGACGGCGATCGTTTCGGCAGAAGCCTCGAGCGGCTCGGGCCTGGCGAGCGAATCACCGTATCGCTCGGCCAGCGCACGGGCGACCGGAATCAGATAGTCGCCGCGATATTGCAGCCCGCCCGGCGCGACAGCCGAAAATTCCTCGGGAGCAACCGGCTTTCCGATCGCCTCGAGATAGCGCCAGTAAGCGGCCCAGGCAAGCGCCTCGACCTGCGCACCGGCATCGTTGATGTAGTACTCCTTGGTGACGTCGTAACCTGCCCTGGCGAGCAGGTTGGCGAGTGCATCGCCGACCACCGCGCCGCGACAATGGCCGACATGCATCGGACCGGTCGGATTGGCGGAAACGTATTCGACATTCACGTGCTTGCCGCCGCCGATATCGGAATCGCCGTAACGAAGGCCCAGGCGGAGAATGGCGCGGATGGCCTCGTGCTCCGCTTCGCGTTTGAATGTCGGGCGGAGCGTGATGTTGATGAAGCCTGGGCCGGCAACCCCTGAGGCCGCCATGCTGGTTGTGGACGGGAGACTCGCGTGCAGGGCATCGTTCAAGGTCTGCGCCGCCTGGCGCGGAGGCTCGTGAAGGTGAGGCGCGGCGAGGAATGCCACGTTCGAGGTCAGATCCCCGTGCGCCGGGTCGCGCGGCGGCTCGATCTGAAATTTGAGTGTCGGCCAGGGAACTTCCGGAAAGGCATTGGAGAGGATGGCGAGCATTTCGCGACGCGGCCGGGCGTAGGGATCGTACGGCATCGTGCTCTCAGCCCGGAGTGGAGAGGTCGGTCAGGCGCCGATGTTCCTCGAGCGCGTAGCGGTCGGTCATCCCGGCGATATAGTCGGCGATGGTGGCGGCGGTCGAACCCCGCTCGGCGCGTTCCTGCCATTCCGCCGGCAGCAGGGCGGGGTCGGCATCGAAGAGGCCGAACAGTTCCGAAATCAGGCGGCGCGCCTTGCTGGTCATGCGGTTGACGCGCCAGTGGCGGTACATGTGAGCAACCAGGAACGCCTTGATGGCGGCGTTTGCCTCAGCCGTTCCAGCGCTGAAGCCGATCACCGGCCGGCGGGCGTCGCGCACGGCGTCGGCATCGGCCGGCTGAAGGCTGGCCAGGCGGGCGCGTGCTTCGGCCACCAGATCGCCGATCAACCGGTCGATCACCCGGCGGATCGTTTCGTGGCGGAGCCGCGGCGCGGCGGCGTCAGGGGACATGGCGCGCGCCTCGGCGAACGCTTCGCCGACCAGCGGCAGATCGGCGATGTCATCGAGCGAAAAGAGACCGGCGCGCATGCCGTCGTCGAGATCATGGCTGTGATAGGCGATATCGTCGGCGAGGGCTGCCACCTGCGCTTCCGCTGACGGGTAGCTGGAGAGCCGGAGCGAATGAGCTCGATCGTATTCGGCGATGTAAGGCGGCGGGGCAGGCAGCGGGCCGTTGTGCTTGGCCAGACCCTCGAGCGTTTCCCAGGTAAGGTTGAGGCCGTCGAAGGCGACGTAGCGGGCCTCGAGCAGAGTGACGACACGCAGGCTCTGCGCGTTGTGGTCGAAGCCGCCGTGCCCGCGCATGCGCTGATCGAGCGCCTCCTCGCCGGCATGGCCGAACGGCGTGTGGCCGAGATCGTGGGCGAGGGCCAGCGCTTCGGCCAGGTCTTCGTCGAGCGCAAGCTGGCGGGCAACCGAGCGGGCGATCTGCGCAACCTCGAGACTGTGGGTGAGGCGGGTGCGGAAGAAGTCACCCTCGTGATTGACAAAGACCTGCGTCTTGTATTGGAGCTTGCGGAAGGCGGAGTTGTGGACGATGCGATCGCGATCACGCTGGAAGGGAGTGCGCGACGGCGCCTCGGGCTCCGGATGCAACCGGCCACGACTCGTCTCGGCACAAACGGCGTAGCAGGCGCGGGGCATTGGCGGGGCTTACCATTCGCGTCTGGTCTCTTCAATCGACACCCGGCAGAAGGAGAAACGAGGCATGGCAACGGCGCCGTCGGCAAAGCTGGAACAGCGGGCTCTTGGCACGGGTGGGCTCAGGGTTTCGGCGATCGGGCTTGGCTGCATGCCGCTTTCCGGGGTGTACGGCGCCGCCGACGATGCAGCGTCCGAGGCGCTGATCCGCCACGCGATCGATTGCGGGGTCGATCACCTGGACAGCTCGGACATGTATGGCTGGGGTCATAACGAAGAGCTGCTGGGCCGGGCGATCAAGGGGCGCCGCGAAGGCATCGTGGTGGCGACGAAGTTCGGCAACGTCCGCCGCGAGGGCGGCCAGAATGCGATCGACGGGCGGCCCGAATATGTGAGGGAGGCCTGCGAGGCGAGCTTGCGGCGACTTGGCGTCGAGGTGATCGACCTCTACTACCAGCATCGGGTCGATCCGAAGGTCGCGATCGAAGATACCGTGGGCGCGATGGCCCGGCTCGTCGAACAGGGCAAGGTGCGCTTTCTCGGCCTCTCCGAGGCGCACCCGGAGACCATCCGCCGGGCGCACAAGGTGCATCCGATCGCGGCCGTGCAGACGGAATACTCGCTCATGTATCGCGCGGAGGCGGAGGAAACCCGGAAGACGACCCGTGCGCTTGGCATCGGCTTCGTTGCCTATTCGCCGCTGGGGCGTGGCTTCCTCACGGGCGCCATCCGGACGTTCTCCGATATCGACGGTCGGCGGGCCCAGCATCCGCGTTTCCAGGAGGAGAATTTTTCCCGCAATCGCGCGCTGGTTGCGAAGGTCGAGGATATCGCCAGGCAGAAGAAGTGCACGCCGGCGCAACTGACTCTCGCCTGGCTCCTGGCACAAGGGCCGGACGTGGTAGCGATTCCGGGCACGCGCTTCACGCACCGGCTGGACGAGAATATCGGCGCGCTCAAGGTCACGCTGACGGAAGAGGAGATCGCGCACATCTCGGCCGCCATTCCAGCCGGGGCCGCGGCTGGCACGCGCTATCCCCCCGGCGGCATGCGGACGGTCCAACTTTGAACCGCTCGTGTTTCAGGGGCGGGTTCAAACGGAGGCCGCGATGCGCTATATTCCGGGCATGGAAAGCCAGAGCTTCTCTGTCTCCGGGCGGGCGGCAGCGCGGATCGCCGAGCTGGTCGCAACGGCGCCGGAAGCGTCGGCGCTGCGCATCGCCGTGCTGGCCGGGGGATGCAGCGGGTTTCAGTACCGCTTCGAACTCGATTCCGTGACCCAGCCGGATGATGTTGTCATCACGGAAGGCGGCGCACGCGTGATGATCGATCCGACCAGCCTTGGGCTCCTGGCCGGTGCCGAGCTCGATTTTACCGACGAGTTGATGGGCAGCCACTTCACCGTGCGCAACCCGAATGCGACCTCTTCCTGCGGGTGCGGCAGCAGCTTCTCGATCGACTGAAGCGGGCGCTGTGCAGCTCGCCACCTGGAACGTCAATTCGATCCGCGCCCGGCACCGCCACGTCCACCACTTCCTGGAGCGGCGGGAGCCCGATTTCCTGCTGTTGCAGGAAATCAAGTGCGAGGCCGATGCCTTCCCGGAGCAGGAGTTCAAGGCGCTCGGGTACCACGCGGAGGTGGTCGGCCAGAAGGCATATAACGGCGTTGCAGTGCTGGCGCGCCACCCGCTCGAGGTGCGCCAACGCCGCCTGCCCCGGCTGAAGGAAGGCACGGGGGACGCGCGCTACCTCGAACTGGCGGCCAAGGGATTGGTCCTGATCGACGTCTACGTGCCGAACGGCAACTCCGGTGGCGAGGCGGGCTTTGCCGCCAAGCTTGCGTTCCTCTCCCATCTCGCCGAGCGGCTGGATGCGTTGCTGGGCGAGGATCAGCCACTTTTGATCGGTGGGGATTTCAATGTCTGCCCCGCGGACGAGGATGCCGCGCCCGGCGCGCTGGCGCCGGAGGACGCGCTCGTGCGTCCGGAGTCGCGCGCCGCGTTCCGCCGCCTTCTCTGGCTCGGCCTCACCGATGCGGTCCGCGCACTTCAGCCGAGCGGGGCGGCCTACACCTTCTGGGACTATCAGGGCGCAGCGTTCGATCGGGACGTGGGCCTCCGGATCGACCATGTGCTGCTTTCGCCGACGCTCGCGGAGCGGCTCAAAAAGGTGGAAATCTGCCGGGCCGAGCGCGCCGCCGAGCAGCCCTCGGACCATGTGCCGGTGCTCGTCAGCCTCGATTGAACGGGCTTGCCGCCTGGCAGCCGGGTGAGGAAGAATCGTGGCCGGTGGATGAAGGAGTGCCCGGCGATGCGACGTTTCTCCTCCCTGATCCTCTTCCTTGTGATTGCCGCCATCTTCGTTGGGCCATACCCCGCCACCGCCGCCTCGCCGGCGGAGGTCTGCCGGCAGACCGGCACCGATGACCAGTTACGCCCGATTCCGCTCTCGCTCGTGCCGGAGGCGGCGAAGCTGTTCGGACTCTCGGCCATGCCGGCGGAACAGGTAGAGCGGGGAACCGTATTCCGCTGCTTCGAGGGCAAAGTCCTGGTCTGCAACTACGGCGCCAACCTGCCCTGCGGCAAGGCCGATACGAAGCGGGATCTTCCCGCCGCTTCCGCGTGGTGTGAGAAGAATCCCGGGGCCGACTTCATTCCGATGTACGTGACCGGGCATGACACGATCTATCGCTGGCGATGCGACGGTCATGAGGCGGTGACGAGTGGCACGGTATTTAGCGTCGATCCGCGCGGCTTCATCGCGCAATTCTGGAAGCCTGCCGACTCATAGTCCGGTCTGCTGGCCCCGTCGGGCCGGTGGGTCAGAGACAATCTTCCGGATCGTGCCCGCAGTACGCCTGGGTGTCGGAATAAAGTCCGCGGGGCAGCGGATACGCGCGGCGCAACCGGTAGAGCTCCTGCTTCCACGAAGAGTCCAGAACACCTCCGGTCACCGGCACTCTCCGCGGCTGGAGCGTGCCCTTGAATGAGATCACGCCGATCAGTGCAGGCCGGCCACCCCGGACGACGAATAGCGGGCCGCCGGAGGCGCCGAACGAAAGGACGCAGTTCGTGAGAATAATGTCTTTCGAGGCGGCCAGCGGATGGCAACCCCAATCGACGCTGATGAACTCCCCCTTATCGATGTCACTCGAATACCCCGCCGCTACCACGGAACCCTCGAGCCGTGGGGGACTGAGCGCTATTGCCTGATCGGCTTCCGGACCGGCAATGTCCACGAACTTCCCTGCATTGAGCGGATCGTGCGGCTGGACTTTCAGCACAAGAAAAGCCCAGTCGTCAGAAGGAGATTTATCCCACGATGCGCCATGGGCGGTGTAAATTCCCACCACAGGGACCGACGGACGGGTCCCTGTCACGATTGGTATCTCGGAGCTCGGCCAAAAGAGGTCATTTCCCGGCAGCGGCCCACCGGCATCATCGGTTACGCAATGTGCGGCGGTCAGGACAAGCCGGTAGCCGACCACCGTTCCTGTGCAGAACCTCGGTCCCGGCGCGGATACCCTGCCGATCGCGCCGAACATCTCGAACCCCCCGAAGGTCACGAACCGCACACCGTCAGTCCCTGTCACCCCGGCGGGAGCTGTGCCAACGGCATGGTCCGAGGCCGCGGGAATCTCCGGCCCCACAGCTGCCGGGCCGGTTTCGCGTGAGCGAATGTCGGCGGCGAGGCCGGACACCCAATTGAGGGCCAGGCTCCGCTCAACCGCGCCAAGCCGCGCGAGAGAATTATGCGTCTTGATGCCGTCGGCCAAGCTCGTAATGGAAGCGTCATAATATGTCCGGGCGTCGGCGAGGTCATCTTGCATCGCGAACGTGTAGCCGATCCGCGACAGCATCAGGGAGTGACCGTAGATCAGGGACAGATCGCGGTAGTACTCGGCCGTGCCGGGCCGGATGCTTTTGATGGCTGCCAGCAGTTCCTCTCTTGCCTCCGGCCATTCGCCGCTGTTGAGGTATTCGGCGGCCTTCTCGTCGGCAGGGGCCATCGCGTTGTGAAGGGGGGCGTCGTAGCCCGCTGTGCAAGACAGGAGCGCAGGCAATGCGAACGCACCCAAAACGCATGCCATGTGCCGCAGGGAGGGCCCGAGTCCCACAGCCGCCTCCTTTGCACTTCTTCTTACAGGAACTCCGTCAGTTTTCCCATGGATCGGCACAGCCCGCGATGCTTCAGGCTGAATCTGGGCGACGTTGCGCGCGTACGGCGGGCCCGCTCAGTGGCCGCCGCGCACCGAACCGAGGCGCATCGGCCCGAACAAGAACGCGAGCGGTATGATGGCAAAGGAGAGAATCGCACAATAGATGAAGATGTTGCGATAGGCGAGGAACGCCGCCTGCGTATTCAGCGCCTGGTACATCCAGCCCATACCCTGTTGGGGTATCTGGGCCGGGCCCCAGCCAAGGCGCGCCAGGGCGGCGGTCACTTTGGCAAGCTCCGAGCGGTAGGCATGGCTCGCCGGATCCAGATGGGTGGAAAGGACGGCCATGTTGGCCTGCGTGCTCGTGGTGATCATCGCCGTCGCAACGGAGATCGCCGCCGATCCGGCAATATTGCGGATCAGGACATAGAGCGCCGAGGCATCGTTGTTGAGCTCGCGCGGCACCGTGATGTAGGCGCTGGTACTGATCGGAACGAACAGGAAGGCAAGGCCTGCGCTTTGCGTCAGCCGCATCATCGTCAGGGTCCAGAAATCGAGGTCGGGCGTGACTCTGCTCGTGTAGATGAAGGCGAAGCCCAGAACGAGAAGCCCGAAGGCGATGATCAGGCGCGCTTGCACGCGCGGCATGAGGAGGCGGGTGACCAGCGGAATGAGCAGCAGCACCACCACCGCTCCGGGTGAAAGCACCAGGCCCGCCAGCAGTGCGGTGTAGCCGAGATACACCTGCGCAAGCTGCGGGATGATGACGCCGCTGGAATAGAGAACTCCAAAAAGACCGACCACCATCAGGCAGCCGAGCGAGAAATTGCGATCACGGAAGACGGCAAGATTGACGATCGGGTGGCGCGCCTCGGTCAGCCAGAAGATCGCGCCGACCGCCGCCAGCGCGGCGATCAGCGCGAGCAGCCGGATCGTCGGCGAGGAGAACCAGTCGGCGTCCTCGCCGCGATCGAGCATGATCTGGGTGCAGCCGATGGCAAGCGCGATCAGGCAGAGGCCCGGCAGGTCGAAATGCCTTCCCTGCGCGCGGCTTCTGAGCACCCACGGTGGGTCTTCGACCAAGCGGTTGACCATCATGAAAGCGAAGATTCCGACCGGCACGTTGATGAAGAATACCCAGCGCCAGCTATAGCTGTCGGTGATCCAGCCGCCCAAGGTCGGGCCGATGATCGGCGCGAAGACGACGGCAACGGCAACCACGCCGAAGGCGCGGCCACGCTGCTCGGGCGGCATCACGTCGAGCACGATCGCCTGCTGGTTCGGCTGTAATCCGCCGCCGCAGACCCCCTGCAAGAGGCGGAAGACGACGAGTTGGCCGAGTGTGGTGGCATTGCCGCAGAGGAACGAGAACACCGAGAAGAAGATGATGCTGCCTAGAAAATAGCGCTTGCGCCCGATCACCCGGCCGAGCCAGCCGGAGATCGGCAGCACGATGCCGTTGGCAACGAGGTAGGAGGTGAGAACCCACGTCGCCTGGTCGTAGCTCGAAGAGAGGCTGCCGGCGATGTACGGCAGGCTGACGTTGACGATCGTGGTGTCGAGAATTTCCATGAACGCCGCGAGTGTGACGACGACCGAGATCAGCCATGGATTGGCGCGCGGACGCCAGGCAGCGTCCGCCGCCTGCTCGGCCGGGCTCATCGGACGTGGACGACGGGTTCTACGGAAAGCCCGAGCGGCAATGGATGATCGGCAGGGAGGCCGCCGGTGATCTGGATCTTCACCGGCACCCGCTGCACGATCTTGACGAAGTTGCCGGTCGCGTTCTCGGCGGGAAATGGCGTGAATACGGAGCCCGATCCCTTCTGGATGCTGTCGACGCGACCGGTGAGATGCAGATCCGGATAGGCATCGACACTAATCGTAACATTCTGGCCGGGCCGGATATAGTGCAGATCTGTCTCCTTGAAATTTGCTGTGATCCAGACATCGGGTTTGACGATGCTGAACATCGTCTGCCCGGGCTGGACGTAGGAGCCGAGCGAGACGCCCCGGTCGGTGATCCAGCCGGAGGAAGGTGCGGCGACCCGGGTGTAGGAAAGGTTCACCTCGGCCTCTGCGAGCGCCGCCTGGGCCTGGGTCACCGCGGCCGTCCGCTCCGCAACCACGGCCTCGGCAGCGGCGATCTGCTGAGCAACGTCGTCTGCCGCGGCGACGCTTGCTTTCGCTTGGGCGAGCGCAGCGCGGGCGGCGTTGGCAGCGGCGACCGCGTTGTCCTGATTCTGGATGCTGGTGACGACGCCTGCCGGCAGGTTGAGCTGGCGCTTCTCGTTCTGGGCAGCCTGGAAGAGGTTGGCGGCGGCGGCCTCTTGCGCGGCCTTCGCCTGGGCAAGCTGCGCGGGATAGGAGACCTTGGCGATGGCTAGGCTCTGCTCAGCGCTGGCAAGAGCCGCCTCCGCCGAGGCGAGGCTGGCCTTGGCCTGATTGACCGCAGCGACGTAGGAACGCGGATCGATCACCAGCAGCAGGTCGCCTTTGTGTACGAACAGATTGTCGGTGACATTGAACGTGACGATTTTCCCCGAGATCTGCGGCGCCATGGCGATTGGCTGGCCATCGGTGAAGGCGTCGTCCGTCGAGACGATTCCGACTCCTGAAAAATAGACATAGAGAGCGACCGCGATGATGGCGGCAAGCGCGGCGACAAAAAGCGCGCGGCGCACAAGCTTGCCACGGGAACGGATCGGCACCGCCCGGGAGCGTAGTTCGGCTTGCTGCGTCCCATCCATGCCGAAAACAGCACTCCGTTGCAGTGGGTGTGCGACGGCCACACCCGTAAAGACCCTGGTCGATCCGGCTTTCCGCGTCGTCGCGCGCCCAGGCAAACATACCCCTCGCCGGCGACGGCGGCGAAGATCGGGCTGATTTAGGCCCGACTTCCGGCGCTTTCAATCGGTTCCCCCATTCCCGCTCATGGCAGGGCCGGCCGCCAAATCCGGAGAAAGCACCGGTCTGCACCGTGCATCCAGCGCTTCGTGGTCTGGAAACTGTCTCCTTGCGCGCAGGCATTCGCACCCTTGTGCAGGAGCAGAGCCCGGCTTAAGTTCAGTCGCTGTCAATGTGGCAGGATTGTGCGGACTGCTTCGCCGAAGTGGCACATCGCAGGCATGCACTTGATGCCGCCTCTTCGATGGAGGCCGAGATGCCCCAGAATTTTACGCTCAACGTCAACGGTGCCGCCCGCACGGTCGATGCCGAACCGGGAAGCCCCCTGCTGTACCTGCTGAGAGACAATCTCGGACTGCACGGGCCGAAGTTCGGTTGTGGCCTTGGGGAATGCGGTGCCTGCACGGTGGTGATGAACGGGAATGCCATCCGCTCCTGCGTGACGCCGGTTTCCGCTGTTGGCGACGCGAGGATCACCACGCTCGAGGGGCTTGGCAGCATCGATAACCCGCATCCGCTGCAAAAGGCCTTCATCGAAGAGCAGGCGGCGCAGTGCGGCTATTGCATCAACGGTATGGTCATGTCGGCCAAGGCACTCCTGGACCGCACGCCGCACCCGAGCCGGGACGACATCAAGTTGGCACTCGACGGCAATCTCTGCCGTTGCGGCACGCATATGCGGATCCTGCGTGCCATCGAGCGGGCCGCGCAGCAGGGAGCGTGATGCGATGAGCGGGCAGGAGATGGAATTCGCTTCCGCCGGGCTCGGCCGGCGTGACTTTCTGCATGCCTCGGGAGGGCTCGTCATCGCGTTCAGCCTGTTTGGCGCGGCGGATGCCACCCTGGCGGAGACTGCGGATGCGGCAACGCGGTCGCTGGCGCCGCCGCCGGCCGGCCGGCTCTATGCCTGGCTCGCCGTGCATCCGGACAATACGGCCACGTTGTTCACCGGCAAGGTGGAAACCGGCACCGGCGTCGCTACGGCGCTGGCACAGATTGCGGCCGAAGAGCTCGATTTTCCGCTGGATCGGCTGGATGTGGTGATGGGGACGACATCCGAAACGGTCGATCAGGGGCCGAGCTATGGCAGCCGGACCATCCGTTATGCCGGGCCGCAAATCCGTCATGCGGCGGCCGCCGGCAGAGAGGCGCTGCTCGGGCTTGCCGCCGCGCATTTCCAGGTTTCCGCCAACCAGCTTGCCACCGGGGACGGCGCGATCTCGGTCACAGGCAAGCCGGACCGTACGATCACCTATGGCAGGCTCGTGGACGGCAACCGTCTGAACATCGAAATCGGGGCCAGCGGCGAGCGTTTCGCCATGCAAGTGGCACCGAACGTGCGCACCAAGGATCCGTCCACTTACCGCATCGTCGGCCGCCCCGTGCGACGCAAGGACATCCCCGGCAAGATGACGGGGCAGTTCACTTACGTGCAGGATGTGCACGTTCCCGGAATGTTGCATGGCCGTGTCGTCCGTCCGTACGGCGTTGGTGCGACATTGGTCAGCGTGGACGAAACCGGGCTCAAGGACATCCCCGGCTTCGTGCGGGTTGTGCGGCGGGACAATTTCCTGGGCGTGGTGGCCGAAACCGAATGGGGCGCCATCCAGGCCGCGGCGAAGCTCGGCTCCACGCTCGATCCATCCGGCCCGGATGCCGGCCAGGCGAAATGGTCGGACTGGGAGGGCCTTCCGGAGATGGAGCGGATCTGGGAGACGGTGCGCAAGACCGCCGGCCGGAACTCCACCGTGGCGAGCCAAGGGTCGGTGGAGACCGCGCTCAGCAGCGCCGGCCGGACGCTGAAGGCAACCTACCAGACGCCCTTCCAGATGCACGGTTCGATCGGGCCTTCCTGCGCCATTGCCGACGTGCAAGGCGACCGCGCCACCTTCTGGTCCGGCACCCAGATGCCGCATCAGACGCGGCATGACATGGCGAAGTTGCTCGGCATCCCGCTGGAAAAGACGGAGCTTCGCTGGTTCGAGGCGTCGGGTGGCTACGGACGCAACGGCCTCGATCACGCAGTCGCCGATGCAGCAGTGATGTCCCAGGCAGTCGGCCGGCCGGTCCGCGTGCAATGGATGCGCTGGGACGAGCATGGCTGGGAGCCGAAGGGCCCGCCGATCGTGCAGGATCTGCTCGGAGCGCTCGACAAGAATGGCCGGGTGATCGCCTGGCGTCACCACATGTGGGTTCCGACCACGGGCGATACGCACCTGATCGCCGCGGAACTGATCGGCAAGCCGGATGTCACCGGGGCGACCGGCCTGGGACGGCCTGCGGTCACCTACGCCTATACGTTTGCCAATGCCGACGTGGCCGGCCATGGCGAAGGGCGCGTGGGTCTGTTGACGGCGTGGCTCAGATCACCGGCCCAGTTCGAGACGACGTTCGCGATGGAGTCGTTCATCGACGAACTGGCAGCCGCGGCAGGGCAGGACGCGCTTCAATTCCGGCTTGCGCATCTCGAGGATCCCCGCGCCATCGGTGTCTTGAAGGCGGCGGCAGAGAAGTACGGATGGGAGAGCCGTCCGATCGGCACAGGCAGGCCCGATGGCAGCGGCAAGGCTGCCAGGGGACGCGGCATCGCCTGGGTCAACCGTGACGATGTGCGGGTGGCGACGATTGCCGATGTGACTGTCGACAGATCGAATGGTGCGATCAAAGTGGGGCGCGTTGTCGTGGCGCACGACTGCGGGCTGGTGGTCAACCCCGACGGGCTCAGGAATCAGGTCGAGGGCAACGTGATTCAGTCCCTCAGCCGCACTCTGCACGAGGAGGTGGCGTTCGACCGCGCGCACGTCACCAGCCGCGACTGGATGGGCTATCCGATCCTGCATTTCACGGAAATACCGGACAGCATCGATGTCGTGCTGGTGAACAGCGGTCCGGAATATCCCGCCTATGGCGCCGGCGAACCGGCCACCTGCCCGACTGCAGCGGTGATTGGCAATGCGGTATTCGACGCCATCGGCGCGCGATTGCGGCAGACGCCGTTCCGGCCGGAGCGGGTGAAGGCGGCGATCAACACGTGAAAAGCGGTCGCCGCGTCTTTCACCTAGAGCAATTTCCGTTCGCCATGGCTCACGGTAACTGCTCTAGCTCTTTGTTTTGGCGAGCATCTTCACGCGATCAGCCGATCCCGTCTGATCGCGATCTGCTCTAGCAGCGTGTCGGATTGGCGCTGGCGCGGCGTTGTGAACGTCAACGAAGAAGGGGGGAGGTTAGGCGACCTGCAGGCGGTGAAGCCGCCTGCAGTTGTAAGCGAGGGTCACCAGCGTCCATTCACCGGCGACAT
>JASHOA010000095.1 GCA_030041375.1 Acetobacteraceae bacterium | reverse complement strand
TGGTATCGCCCATGTCGCCGGTGAATGGACGCTGGTGACCCTCGCTTACAACTGCAGGCGGCTTCACCGCCTGCAGGTCGCCTAACCTCCCCCCTTCTTCGTTGACGTTCACAACGCCGCGCCAGCGCCAATCCGACACGCTGCTAGCCCGCGATCGCCCGAGGCGGAATCGTCGGAGGGCGTGAATCGCGGGCTCGCATAAACCGCGAGACCCGTGTCGGGCTGCACACTCAGCCCGGCACGGGTCTAAGGTTCGGCATGCCGAAGCCGATCACCGGTTGGCAGAGAGAGCTCCGAGTCATTCCGGTGCGAAGATCAAGCGGGGTCGGGGCGCGGGAATGAATCGAGACGTTTGAAGATCTGCAGCCCTTTGGCCGGGAAACGCTGCCGCGCGAGATGCGCGTCCTTCAGCGTGTGGCGGGTGGTGACGTGCCACAGTCCGGGTGCCGTCTCGGCGGGTGCGGCGGCGAGCCCGCCTTCTTCTGCAATCCAGTAGCCGATCATGAACACCACCGCCGCCAGATCGACGGGCTCGTACTGGCGGAGAGAGAGGTCAGGGAAATAGGGGCTCGTTTCGGCGAGCGGCAGCGGCACCGAAAGATCGCGCTCCAGCGTCTCGCCGGGGGCGAGACGGCGGGCGAGCGGGACGACAGGAACGGCGACGCGCCGGTCTGTGGGCAAGGGCGCCGGGAACTTGCCGAGCAGCACGTCCCCGCCGGGGCCGAAGATGATGACCACTGCCTGGTCATCCGCCACGGCTTCGCCGCCCGGCGCGGGGATCGGGATCGCGTCCATCACGTAGAGATCGGCAGCGCCGAGATTCTCGAGGCGGTAGGGAAATGTCAGGCGCCGGCCGGCACGGCCTGGGTGGCAACGGAGCGCGAGTTCGGCGCCGCGCAGTTTGGGGACGGGAGCAAGCGCACTCATGGCGGCTCCAAAGCGGTCGGAGCGAGGCCGCGTTCGCCAAGGTAGCGTGCGAGCGAGAGGGCCTCCGCTTCGACGGCCGAGGCTTCGGCATAGGCGGCGGGATCGGCGGTGCCGCGGAGCGCGGGCAGGGCCTGGGAAAAGAGGACGAAGAGCGCAGCGTCCACGGTCGGAAGCTGGGGCGCGGCGGCATTCGGCCAATCGGCGGCATCGAAGGCGATCACGACGTCCGAGCCGGTGCCGGCAGCCGCGGCAAGATCGAGCGGCTGAATGATCGCGTTGGGCGGGTCGGTGTGCGCGGGAGGGCGGATGGAAAGCGTGTGGCCGCTCCCGGCAATGCCGGCGAAGAGCGCCCGGCCGGACGGGGTGTGGACCATGCGGGTGAGCGCGATGACGATATCATCGGCGTAGCGCGGCCAGGCTTTGGCGACCAGCAACCTGCCGCGCCTGCCGGGCAGCGCCGTTGGCGGTGCGGCCTTCAGTGCGTCGGCCATGGGCCATCCGTCTTGATCTCGACATTGGTCGGATCGAGCGGATCGCTCGAGACCTGCAGCGGATCCTTCGGCGAGGCGGTATGGGTGCCGCGCGCACCACCCCCCTTCCCTCCCGCATGCCCTCCCCCGGGGCCGGAACAATCGGTCGGCTTGTTCGTATTGTCGGTTCCGTCGTCGGCCGTCTCGGCATCCGCGACGTTCTGCAACGTCACCGAGGGCGCGCTCCCGGCCCCGCCATCGCCGGCATTGTGATGCAGGACCGGCCCGTTGAGATAGATGGCGGCGGGAGCGATGACGATCGAGCTGCCGCCGACCTTGAGGGTGATCTTGGTGGTCGCCTGCAGCACGATGCTGTCGGCGGCAAGGCTCGCGGCGCCGGAGACGACGGCGGCGAGCTTGCCTTCGAGATCGAGCAAGGTGTCCGCCTTCACCGTCAGTTCGTAGTTCTTCTGGACCTGCTCGTAGCGGGCGCCACCAATATGCACGTCGCACTCGCCGCCGATGGACGTGAAGCTGCTGCCGCCGATGCTGTTGCCGTTCTTGTCCTTGGCCGGCGCCACCTTGACATGGCGGTTGCCGAGCGTGGTCTCGTAGCGCGAGCACTTGGCGGTGACGTCGAATCGTCCCTGGGAACGGAGCAGAAGCTGCTCGCTCCCCTTGGTGTCGTCGAAGCGGAGCAGATGGAATCGCTTGTCGCCGGATGCGTAGGGCGTTGCGCGTGTCCTGATGCCGCTGCGGAGAAAGCCGTTGCTCGGGGTCGGATTGGCGATGTCGGCCGGCTTGATCGGCGTGCCTTCGGTGCCCGGGGTCGGGAAAGGCAGGTTGGTCGGCCCGTTGCAGGCGTTGTAGACGCGACCGGTGATAATCGGCCGTTCGGGATCGCCGTCGAGGAAATCGACGATCACTTCCTCGCCAATGCGCGGCAGGAACTGGCTGCCGTAGCCGGCGCCGGCCCAGCCCTCGGAGACCCGGACCCAGCACGTATCGTGATCGCTGCTCCAGGGATCCTGGTGGTTGGGGAAAACCCAGGAGATGGGGTAGGCGGCCGGCTTGACCGGTGGCCCCGGGTCCCAGGGGAAGCGCACGCGCACCCGGCCGAGGGCGTCGGCATAGACTTCCGGCTTGCCCTTGGCATCGAGGCCGGCCGGGCCGATCACCACCGCCAGGTGCGGTCCGAAGGCAGAGGGCGCGCTTCCTTTCGGAGCCGGAAGGGGGTTGTTTTGCAGCTTCGGGTACCAGCGCATGGCCTCGAAGCTGTTGCCATAGTCGCCGGCGTTGTTGGTGATGACTTTGTCGACCGCGCCTTCGATCGTGCCGGCGAGCCAGGGCAGCACGCTGCCGGCGCTGGCGATCACCCCGCCGGCGAAGGCCGGGGCGAACTGCGGGCTGCCGCTTTGGGACAAGGCTTTCGCCTGCTTCGAGCTTGGATACCAGGCCTGGATGAGGTCGTTCATCGCCTCGTTCTGGAGCCAGTTGTTCAGCCCGTTGCCCGCCAGTACCATCGTCGCATCGACAGCGCCGTGCGAGCCGCCGAAGACGTGCTTGATGCTGCCCCAGATCGAGCTGAAGAAGTCGCCGATGTCCTGGCCGGTGGTGGTTTGATAGCTGTTCTCGAAAGCATGGAATTTGAGCTTCGTGACGAGATAGGTGCTGCCCTGCTCACCGCTGTTGGTGCTGTCCTTGCCGATCGAGAACAGGCCGCCGGCCCAGAGTTCGGAGGTCTTCGATGCCGCCGTGATCTTGAACGTCCCCGCCTCTTCGGCCTCGATGGCGACGCGAGCGTAATCCGTGGCCTGGTCGGAGGTTGCGGCGGCGGCGCCGTTCGATCCGGATGCGGAATCCGAAGTCTCGTCGATCGGCGCCGGAAACTCCTCGGCGATGAAGGCGCTGCCACGCGCACCGGGCATCAGGTCGAAGCCGGGAAGCATCGTGCCGATGGCGGTGAGCGGAGCGGTCGGCTTCAGGATATTGAAGTTGCCGACGAAGATGCGATTGAGGCCGGGCTCGAACTGGTGCGAGAGGTTGGTGATCTGGCCGCGCCCGTCCTTGAGGTCGGGGTTGTCCTCGATCAGCGTGTATTCGGGAATCTCCTTGCCGGCCATCGCGCCGGTCGAGTGACCGAGCACCATGGTGTCGTTGTTGGCGGCGGCCTTCCAGTCCTGCCCGGGTGCGGGATAGCCGCCATGGAACATGTACCAGATGCCGAACCGCGCCATCAATCGCGACAGGAACGCAAAGGTGGTTTCCCGGAACTGGACGCAATATTCCATCTTCGGAAAGTTCTCGGCCTTGAGGCGGCTCAGGTCATAGCGGAGCGAGGGGAACGGATATCGTTCCTTCATCAGGCCGAGGACCGCCTCGAGCACCTGGACCACGTCCTTGCCCTCGAAGATGCGGAAGCGCGCCTCCCGCCCGAGCAGCATGAAGGCGGGGACGATCTGCGCCTTGTAAGCCGAGAACCCGTGCTGGGTGCGCCCGACTTCCTGGAAATCGAGAAAGACGCCGAGGCGATAGGTGTAGCCGTCCGGGCTCAGGGGGTCATAGTCACGGATGCCGATCCGAGCCGGCGTGCCGATCAGGTTCTGCGGTTCCTTGAGCCGCCCGAGATCCGGATCCCGCACCATCGTCACATTGTAATTGAAGGGCACCGAGATCCCCTCGCTGGCATCGACGTCGGTGAGCAACAGCGGGTCGGAATTGTCGCGATGCTCCGCCGTGCCAAGCGTGGTGTCGATCTTCAGGATCTTTTCGACCATCGCGCCTCCCCTGCCGGTCCGATTCGCGACCGGACCGAGCCGGGCTTCATTGCGATTACGGAATCTGCTTGCCCGTTTGCCCGGCGTCTGTGATGGAGATCACACCGCCCCACATGCAGAGGCAGATCGAGCCGTCGTCGAGCGCCGGCTGCTCGTTGATCAGGACGGTGGGTGCGCCGGGCGTCCAGGGGCTCGCGGTCGCGGGAATGCAGGGTTGCGGCGTCAGCACCCCGAGCGCTGCCGCGGTGGCGGCGGCGACCTCCGGGTTGGCAGGGCACTGGCACATCCCGAACGGCGGGATGTTCAGCATCGGCACGTGGTCCTGGATGGTTGCCGAGTTCTGCTGGCTTGCGTCCACGCGGTTGACGGGCAGCACGGACAGGCTCGCCGGGCTGGTGCCGAACGAACAGCTCAGTTGTGCGCCTGCCACCACTTGCAGCGCCATCGCCCTTCATCCCCGGTGGGAACGCTGCCCGGAAGGAATAATTGCGTATTGGCCACGGCGCCGCAACCGCCGTCTAGCCCGCGATCGCCCGAGGCGGAATCGTCGGAGGGCGTGAATCGCGGGCTCGAATAAAGCGCAAGACCCGTCTCGGGCTGCACAGTCAGCCCGACACCGGTCTAGCAGCGTGTCGGATTGGGGGGTACCTAAATTCTCGATAGCTGGATAGCATCCAGCTATGTCGAACTTCGTACCGTTCAACCGTGACCAGTCTTTTCTGCTGCCGCCGGACCTCAAGGACTGGCTGCCAGCGAATGATGTTGCCCACTTCATCGTCGCAGCGGTGGATCGGGTGCCATTGGCCTCGTTCCAGGT
>JASHOA010000094.1 GCA_030041375.1 Acetobacteraceae bacterium | reverse complement strand
AACCCTGCCACCTGCGCCCGTCTGAGCTCGCGCCTCAGCACCGGTCGCTCCCGCTCGTCTACTCCGTGCAGCGTGAAGACGTGTTTGGACGTATCGATCGCAACGCGCTTAACTTCCATCCGGGCGGCCCTTCCATTGGTTCATCTCACAACCCAATGATGGCACATCCGATGCCGTCGGGCCGTCCACCCCAACACTTCAGCGTCGTGCACTTGGACTGTGACCTCTACGAACCGATCAAGGCTGGGATGGCGTTCTTCTTTCCGCGCCTTTCTCCAGGTGGGTTGATGATCGTGCACGATTACTCCGGAGTCCATTGGGGCGGAGTGAAACAAGCGGTGGACGAGTTCCTTCGCCCGCTCCCGGAGCGTGCAGTGCTCCTTCCGGACCGCGGCGGTACGGCAATCATCCGTAAATGCGCGGCATGAGCGCCGCCGCTCGGCAATCGCGTTATGGCGGAACGCACCTTCCGCTGCGACCGCTGGAGCCCAGCCATGCGCCCGGCTCGCCTCGCAGTGGCCACAGGCAGTCCAGTCCTGCGGCGGTTCTCCGCGCCCTTCCAAAGCCTCCTGGCGCGCAACTGTTCGTCGGACCGCCGCGCCAAAATTTGCATCAGCCTCGCCGCCCACTGCTGCCGGTTACGAGAGAACCAGGTGGCCCCGAGCGCAGCCCGGCGATTTCGACTTTTCCGGCCGGTCGGCTGCTGTGCCGTTCCTCGCCCGCTGAAATCGCCTGATGGCCACCCGTTCCGCGGTCCCAGGCCGGCAGCAGCCAATGCCCGTTGGTCACGGAGTTGTGTTGATGAGTCCGGGCCCGAACCAAGCTGGTCGGGACACCACTGCGTGAAACGCCTGGCTCGGACCTTTGCAGGCGGCGGCGCAATGACCCATCATCGTTGCCGGACGTGCGAAAGCTCCACGCCGCCCGCACGAAAGCAATGACGGACTTCCAGCATGGAAAATCGTACGCGAGTACCAGCTTCAGATACGAGTGGTGCCCGATCGACCGGAGTTACAGATCCCGTCAACATCCTGCTGTGCACCAATGCTCTTTTCCTGCAGCACGCAGCGGTCTGCCTCACTTCTCTTCTGGCAAACAGCCCGGAGAGTTTCTTCGATATCGTGATCGTGAGGCGGCCGACGGAAGAACTCGACGAGGCCAAGCTCCGCCGTTCCCTGACACCGTTTCCGAACCACTCCCTGAGTTTCCGTGAATTCACAATTCCCCCCGATCTGCTGCTTCCGCTCAATCCCGCCGCACATTACACAATCGATACCTACACGCGCTTGTGGGTCGAGGAGTTCTTCCCGGCGAATGTGTCGCGCGTGCTCTACCTCGACGCCGACATGGTCGTCGTCGGCAGCATTGAGCCGCTCTGGACTGTCGACCTCGACGGGGCGTTGCTGGGTACCGTCGATATCCCGGGTTCCGACCGCGGGGTGACACGCCTTGGCATGTCCATGGAAGACGGCTACTTCAACGCAGGCATGCTGGTGATCGACCTCGAGCAATGGCGCGCGACGCGTGCGGCGGAGGCGGTCCTCGAGTATATCCGCCTGAACCCCGAGCGCGTGCTCTACGACCAGGATGCTTTGAACGCATGCTTTCATGGCCACCGGAAGCGGCTCGATTATAAATGGAACGTCATCTGGCCGTTTTACCGCGAGCCCTCACGGCTGCCGCTGGAGCACGCGGAACTGGAGAGGGTCCGCCGCGAAGCGCTGATCGTACATTTCAATGGCGGCTCGAAGCCATGGAGTTATTTCTGCGACCATCCACGCAAGGCCGATTACGAGAAATACCTGCGGATGACCGAGTGGCGTGATTTCGTTCCACTTGACCGGACACCCTTGAACATGGTGCGCAAGGGCCTTGGAGCCGTCCTGCCGGCACCCGTCAAACGCTGGATCAAGTCGTCGCTGGCGCGGATGCCGGCGACCCGCCGCCTCGCGAATCCGGCGTGACTGCCGACCCCCGGGCCTCGATCTCCACGGTCTCGACCGCGAGCGGTCCGCGCGGCCTTGCCAGCATGTGCCGGATTGCCGATACGACATCCGGGACCGTGATATCGCTCATGCATCGGCGATCGAACTCGCAGCCGTTCCACCGCCAGCACGGCGCGCAGGGCACCGCGGAATAGAGATTCAGGTTACAGACGTAGCCGGATTGCCACGGCGCCTCGCGTCCTCCGAAAATGATCACGCTCGGGCATTCGACGGCTCTCGCAAGGTGCATCAAAAATCCGACCGTACCGACAAAGAGTCGCGCCTCAGAAAGGATCGCCGCCGTCTCCCTGATCCCGGTGGCACCACGAAGGTCCGTTGCCTGCCGAAGCGTGGGGTCTTTCGCCGAGCCGAGCTGAATAAAGGAGAGCTCTCCTTCCAGCGCTTCGACAACCCCTTGGAACCGTTCCTCCGGCCACTGCTTGTTCCGGATCGGATGGCGGGCAGCCATTCCACTGCTCTGAATGACGATCCGGCCGCGGGCCCAACCGGCCCGGGATTTCTCTTCTTCGCTCAGCAGAAGATGAGGCCTGATCGCGACCGGCCCCGTGATTCCCGCACATGCGCACATCTCCGCGACGATGTGCCGGGAAGGCGGCCTGCTGCGATCCTGATCGAGAAGCGGCGCGTATTCCGGTCGCGTGAACTGGCCGCCCCAGATCCGCACGAACCGCCGGCAGATCGCGGCAGTCGAGCGGTCCCGGGAATAACGCCGCCAGAGCGGGCGGACATAAGCTGCATCCTCGTTGCCGGCGAACAATTCGGGATGATCCGAAATCATCAGGAGCGGACCCTGGCCGCGTTTGTGGAGTTCCCGCAGCACGGCCGTACAAAGAAGATCATCGCCGGGCGCGAACCCGAAATAGAGCAGGATCTTCGGCCGCGGCTTGCGTGCCGCCGTGAAAGATAGCCCGAACGCCAGCACCCCGATCCAGTCGCGGAGATCCTCCAGCCAGTTGCGCGCCGCGCCCGAGATCACACGCGGAAGGAACCGTTTGGCAAGCGCCCTCATGTCTCCGGGCATGACCGGAAATCCGTTTCGTTGCCGGGCGGCGATCGCCTCGAGAAGCCGCCGCGGGAGCCGTTCATGACGCCGCGAGAGATCGTCTACGGCTCCGTCCGCGTGGCGGAGCGTGCCGTGCCAGAGCTGGGCCGCTCGCCGCCGGCCGGCGTTGCGCTGCTCTGCCATGCTCCGATGTCGTAGCGCCCGGCCTGAGGACGCACGGTGCCGATGATGTCGGGGCTGTCGAAGTTGTCGATTCTGCGCTGCGGACAATCAGGGCGCACGACATTGCATCCGACGGCGAAGGCGCCGAAGCCGCTGCCGGCTCCGCGCAACGGTGAGTGGCTTCCAAGCCGCCAGTCGCTGCCCGGCCTGACGAACGCACTGTCCATCGCGGCGCCATAGATCGTGCCGGGCAGGATATCGACCCTTGCGGGCATCCTGGCCCCGGATGTCGAGGGACCGGTCCCGGAATCCCCGGCGGGTGCATCGGTGATGTTGTGCGAGGATCGCACCGACCAGGACGTATGCGCTTCGTCGTGCCCGACCGCATGGGTGAACCCGAAGATCGCCGTGTTCGAGACCGTGGTATCCGGATAGACCCATCTGTTGAAGGTCTCGATGCCGACACTCCCAGGCGTGCGGTCGGGGTCGACGATCGTCGAATGCAAGACGAACCCCGGATATTTCAGGACGACGCCGATCGGCGCATGCGAAATGACCAGCGAGTTCGCAATCACCGAGCTGGTATCGGTCGTGACGGCGGCATGCGTCGTCCATCGATCCTCGCTTCCTCCGTCGAGGATGCAGTCACGAATGCTCATCCAATTGCCGAAGGAGAACATCCCATTGACGGCGGCACCGTGCACGCTCTTGATCTGAAGGCCGCTGAGATCGACGAAATTGTCGTGGATATCGAGGCCGGCCGGCTCGTACGGCCAGCGGTAGGGCATATTGTCGCGGATCGCGACACCCTTGCTCGGGTCGTAGCCGCTCAGCGGATCGGCAGGGGTCAGGCTGTCGCGGAAGCTTTCGCCGGGCGCGGTGGTGATGATCAGATGATGGCAAGGAGAGTTGGTGCAGCCGAGGATAACGCCTCCTTCGTGGCGGAAATCGTCGTGGGCCTGGAGGCGGATCGGGGAGGCCTCGCCATTCTGCCCGGCGACATATTCGCGGTCGTTCCAGAGCTCCGCCTCGTAGTCGGCACTGAGGTGCAGCGTTGCCGCGGAGCTCTTGCTGGTGAAGCTCTCGGTCGGGATGTACGATTTTTTCGACGTATAGAGAATATCGGCCAGATATTGCCAGTGGCAGCCATCGCCTGTCACGACGATCGAACTCCGCCCGCTGCCGGTTCCCGCCGGCGGCACCGTACTCGTGCAACTCTCATCCGCCAGCGCATAGGCGCGGAGCGGCGTGCCCGACGTGACCTGGTCGAGGAAGTGGTAGCGTGACCCGCCCTGCCAGGGCCGGTTGTCGAACGCCCAGCCCGTAAGCGAGATGTAATCGACATCCGAGAGGTACTTCCAGGTGCAGGTGCCGTCCGTGATCGCGGTGCCGCTGCCTTGCGGGCCGCCGCCTGGCGCACTGGTACAGGCGCCCGACGAGACGAGTTGATAGGCGCGGAGCGGCAGGCCGGGATGGTAGCTCGCGGTGGCGGAGTCCCAGCCGGGGCCGTTGACCACCCGCGTGAAGGGTCTGGAGGTGTCGCGATAGATGTGGGCAGGCTGCCAGCCCGGGGCATTATGGATTTGCGAGACGACGATCCCGCCGCTCGAAGGCTGCCCGCCGGGCGGTATGACGGCCTGAGGCCCCGCCGCGCAGGCCGCGAGCATCGGCAGGAAGAGCGCCGCGGCAGTGATGATGCCTCTCAGGCAGGCGCCCATGGCAGACGCACTCTCTCAGCCCCCCGGCGGCACGCTTTGGAGCGGTGGTTCCGCGCGCTCCGCGCCGCTCACTCTGCCGCCAGGCGCGGAACCACGCCTCGGATGCGCGTGCCGATGCCAGGCCCAGGCCGTCCGGACGATGCTCGCCAGGTCCGATCGTTTCGGATCGAAGCCAAGTGCCTCGCGCGCCCGCGTTGCCGCCGCGACCAGCACCGCGGGGTCGCCGGCCCGCCGCGGGCCGCTGACGCGGGGCAAGCTCTCGCCCGCTTCCTCCTCGATCGCCGCGAGCACCTCCGCAACCGAATGGCCGCGCCCCGTGCCGAGGTTGAATACCCCGCCCGGTGCACCGGCGAGTAGCCTGCGGAGTGCCGCGACGTGCGCATCGGCGAGATCGGAGACGTGCACGTAATCGCGGACCGCGGTGCCGTCCGGCGTGTCGAAATCGGCACCGAACACGGCGAAATCATGGATATGGCCCTGCAGCGCCATCATAGCCCGCGGGATCAGATGCGTTTCCGGATCACGAAGTTCGCCCACCTCGCCGTCCGGATCGGCACCGCAGGCGTTGAAATAGCGGAGCGCAATGGAGCGGAGGCCATAGGCCCTGCGGAAATCCGCGAGCATGCGCTCCACCATCAGCTTCGATGCACCGTACGGATTGATCGGATCCGGTCGCGCATCCTCCACTATCGGCACCTCGGCGGGCTCGCCGTACACCGCGCAGGTACTGGAGAAAACGAGTGCACCGCACCCCGCCCTCCGCATCGCATCGAGCAGGGAGAGCGTTCCCGAAACGTTGTTCTCGTAATACTTCGCCGGATCCGCAACCGACTCTCCGACATAGGCGAAAGCGGCAAAGTGCAGCACCGCGCTGCAGTTGCGCCGGCGAATCGCCTCGGCAACGACCTCGGTATCCCTGAGATCCGCCTCGACCAGCGGTCCCCAGCGCACGAAATCGCGGCGTCCGGTCGAAAGATTGTCCAGCACGACCGGTAGAAAGCCGGCCCGGGCCAGCGCCTTGCAGGCATGTGCCCCGACATACCCGGCGCCACCGGCAACCAGGACCGCGCTCGTCATCGATCAGATCCTCCGGCCCTGCCTGCTCGCGCCATCGCCCCGGCATCGAGCGGGCGACCGAAGCACGATCTACGGGCGTGCCCCCAATCGGGTCAATCACGATGCGCTTCGATCCCCGAATGGTGAACGGGCGGCTGGGCCTGCCGCGGTCCTGTCCGTTCACGATCATCGGAGCGACGGCGACCGGTCCGGAGCGTGTCGCTTCACGGAGCCTTGGCTGGACATCGGGAGGAAAGCCTCTCATGCACTCCGGCATGATCCTCGATGCGCGCTCCGTCCCGGCAGGAACAGTCCTCGAGACCGAAGTCTGTATCGTCGGCGCGGGCGCCGCCGGCATCACGCTGGCCCGCGAATTCATCTCTTCACCTTTCCGGGTGACGCTGCTCGAAAGCGGCGGCATGAATTATGAACCGGATGTCCAGCAACTGTACGCGGGCCGCAGCATCGGCCAGGCGTTCGAGACCTTGACGACATCGCGCCTCCGCTTTTTCGGCGGGACGACGAACCATTGGGGTGGCTGGTGCCTGCCGCTCGATCCGATCGATTTCGCCCCGCGCGACCATTTGCCGTACCACGGCTGGCCTTTCCAACGGCCCTATCTGGATCCGTGGTACCGGCGCGCGCAGGCGGTGTGCGGCCTCGGGCCGTACGATTATCGGCCATCGAGCTGGGGCATCCGGCCGGCTGAGATTCCGCCCCCCTTCGCCGGCCCCGACTTCGAACCCAAGATCCTGCAGGTGAGTTCCGTCCATTTCGGTCCCGCCTACGCCTCCGAACTCCGCCGCGCCCCTCGCGTCAGTGTTTATCTGCACGCCAACGCCTTCAACTTTCGGCCTGACGAGAGCCATGCCGCCGTCGGTGAACTCGCCGTCAAGACGCTTTCGGGGAATCATTTCACGGTCCGGGCCCGGACTTACATCCTGGCTGCCGGCGGCATCGAGAACGCCCGGTTGCTGCTGGCCTCGGGCCGGGCGGGCGGCAACGGCCTCGGCAACGAGCACGACCTCGTCGGGCGCTTCTTCATGGTGCACCTGACTTATTCCGGCGGGACCATCGTTCCGTCTCATCCTCGCATGCGTTTCGATTTCCGTCAGGAGGGCAATGACACGGGCTTCGGCGGCAAGCACCCGTTCGTCTCCTTCATCGGCCCGACCGCCGCCGCCATGCACCGCCTTGAGCTTCCCAACATGTTCATCGACTGGAGTTACGAATTCTCCCCCGTGGTCCACGGGGTCAACGCGCTGAAGCGAGTGCTCGAGGGCGAGCCTCATGGCGGACACTGGCTCGCGGACCTCGCGAAGGTAATCGGCAATCTCGAGGGCGTGACCGACTTCGGCGTCCGCAAGGTGCTGTTCGACGAAGGGATCCCGATCGAGGCCATGACGGTCAATTGTGCATCGGAGCAGGAGCCGAACCCCGAGAGCCGCATCCTGCTCGGCTCGGCACGCGACCGCCTGGGCATGCCCGAGGTCACGGTGGACTGGCAGCTCGTCCCCGAAGACAAGAGCAAGGCCGCCGCGACTCTGCAGCTTCTGGGAGCGGAGATCGGACGCGCGGGATTCGGCCGATTTCGCCCTGCTTTGGTCGAGGGCGGCCCCTGGCCGAGCAATTTCTACGGCAACGAGCACCAGATGGGCACGACCCGGATGCATCGTGACCCGAAACTTGGCGTCGTCGACGAGAATTGCCGGTTGCACACGATGTCCAACCTCTACATTGCCGGCAGTTCGGTGTTCCCGACCGGCGGCGCGAACAATCCGACCCTGACGATCGTGGCACTTGCCCTGCGGCTGGCCGACCATGTCAAAGAGGGGCTGACCTGATGTCCTGGCTCACGCTAAGCCGGCGCTACCTGCTGGCAACCGCCGGTGCCGGCACCGCCTGGCTTGTCGCCCGGGCCGGCGAGTCCGGATTGCCCGCTGGCGAGGAACCGCTCGGCGCCTTGTGCTCCGATCTTGGCTGTCCCCCTTCGATCGGCCAGGCATGCCTCGAAGCCTTGCCAGCGGATGAGATCTCGAAGCAATCCCTGGCGCGCTCGATCCTCGGTGATCTCGGATGCCAGCTCGATGGCTGCCCGCCGGCAAGGATCCTCGCGCGCCTGGCCAGGGAACGGAGCCGGAAGGACTTTCGCGACGGCAGGATCGTGCGCGTCGACGGCTGGATGCTCTCCCGGACCGAAACGCGGCTTTATGCCCTGACGGCTTTGTCGCAAGCGGAAGGAACGAAGGCCGGCTGATCCGGCGGTCCTGGACCCTTGTCGGTCTGACTGGGCCGTCCGACAAGGGTCTAGACATTGTTTGAGCCCGCGATTCACGCCCTCCGACGTTTCCGCCTCGGGCGATCGCGGGCTAACCGCTCACCGCGGCGAGCGCCGGGCGGGCGGGCGGCTGCCTTCCGGCTTCCGTTTCGACAAGGCGTTTGGCGGCGCCGCTGCCGTGGCGGCGATGCATCACGATCTCGCTCAGCACCGAGAGCGCAATCTCTTCCGGGGTTTCGGCGCCGAGGTCGAGGCCGGCCGGGGCGTGAACCTTGGCCAACTCTTCGCCTGTGACACCTTCCCGGCGCAGGTAATCCAGCACCAGGCGCGCGCGCTTGTGGCTGGCGATCAGCGCGATAAAGCAGCAAGGCGAGCGGATGGTCTTGAGCATCGAGTGATGATCGCCCTTGTGCTGGGTGGCGACGACCACGTAGTCCCGAGGGCCTGGCTCCAGGGCACCGTAATCGAGGTCCTCGGTGATGAGGCGGGTGGCTTCAGGATAACGCGCGGCGTCCGCCAACGGATCGTCGACGATGACGCGAAAGCCGAGGGTGGCGCCCAAGCTGCACAGGGCTTCGGCGATGGCGCCATGCCCGAGCAGCCAGAGCCGCGGCCGCGGCAGCATCGGCTCGACAAAGACGCGCATCGAGCCGCCGCACGGCATGCCGGTACCGAGCACCTCGTCATCGAGGTTGAGATCGACGATGCGCGTGATGCCTTCGCCCATGCATTCGAGCGCGGCGGCACACACTGTCGATTGAGCGCAGCCGCCGCCGACCCAGCCGAAGACGACCTTGCCGTGGCGGTCGATCACCGCCTTGCTGCCGGCGCGGGCAGAGGCGGAGCCGCGGGTCTCGATGACCGTAGCAATGGCGGCCGGCTCGCCGGTCGAAGCGAGCCGCTCGAGCAGGGTCCAGGGATCCGGCATGACGATGCCACCTCCGTCAGCGTGTGCAGGCGCTCCGATATGTACCCGCGCGCGTCAGGAAACAGGCGAGACGGCCAGCGGACGCATGGCCTCGGTCCATCGACGCTCCCGATTTCTCCGGAGCCTCCGCACCCGGACACCGCCTCCGGAGGCGCCCACATCCTTGGCGAAGACATAGGCCAGGGGGACGATTTGACAAGCCAATATGATTGACGGAACATATTGGAAATCGTGAAGGATAGCCCAACGGCCGATGGATCTCGTGCTCGCGCGCACGTTCCTCGAGGTGATCGCCGCTGGCAGTTTCATCGGTGCCGCAGAGCGCCTGAACGTCACGCAATCCACGGTGAGCATGCGCATCCGGCAGCTCGAGCAGGAACTCGGCGTCCGCCTCTTCGTGCGCAACAGGGATGGCGCGGTGTTGACCTCGGCAGGGGCGCAGTTCCAGCGCCACGCGGCGGCGCTGATCCGGGTGTGGCAGCAGGCACGGCAGGATCTCGCCCTGCCGCACGGCTTTCGCACCACACTCAGGATTGGCGGGGAAGCGGGGTTATGGAATCGATGGCTGCACAATCTCGTTCCATGGATGCGCCAGAACGCCTCCGGGGTCGCACTGCGCTGCGAGGTCGGCCTGCCGGATGGCATGACCCATGCGCTCGTGGAAGGGCTGCTCGACATCGCCGTGATCTATTCGCCGCAAAGCCGACCCGGGCTCACCATCGTGCGCGTCGCCGAGGAAGAGCTGGTCCTGGTGGAGGCGCCAAAGGACGGTGACCGGACGGCCGGCAATGAGCAGGTCTACGTGGACTGGGGCGAGGAATTCCGCCGGCAGCACCGGATGGCGTTTCCCGATTTTCCCATCCCCGCACTGTTCATCGGGCTCGGCACGCTTGGCTTCGATTATCTGCTGCGCAATGGCGGAGCCGGCTATTTCCCGAAAAGCCTGATCGCTCCGGCGTCCGCCTCGGGGGCGATCAGGATCGTGCCGGGCGCGCCGACTTTTGCGCTGCCGGTCTTCGCCGCGTACGCAGCCGGCGCCGAGAGAGCGGTCATCGATACCGTGCTGCGGGGACTTGCCGCGATTGTCGCGGCGCACGGCGGCCTTGGCGAACGCCCAGTGAGCAGTGGCTAGGAGCAGTGGCTAGACCGGTGTCGGGCTGACTGTGCAGCCCGACACCGATCTCGCGGTTTATGCGAGCCCACGATCGGATGGAGCACACGGAGCGGGCAGCGCTGCAATCGGAGTTTCCAATAGTACAGCGCAAATCTTTTCTCTTGCACGAGCCCCGGACCGGGCCGAATTCAGCTCCGGAACGGAGATCGGTAACCTCGTCACTTGCAGGAGGCAATCCGTGCGATATCCGATTCGCCTCGAGGGCCAGCGCCGGCAGCCCTGCTCGACAACCGGGGCGACCGATGTGGCGCTGGTCAAACTGGTGCTCGCCGGAGCGCCGTCACAATGGCTCTGGGTCCAGCCCGAAGCGCGTGATTCCGAAGGCGCTCCGGATTGGCAAGCCCTCGAGCGGGCCATCAGCACGCATCGCCGCGAGGCGATCAGCCGCGTGGCCCGGCCCGTGCAACCGCCATTCCGCCAATCCCGCGCACCGGAGATATGGCATGAACTCGGCCGCCTGTGGCGGGAACTCGTACGGCGCTGGAGAGCATAGCGAAGGGTGCGCCGCTCAGCCCGCGATCGCCCGAGGCGGAATCGTCGGAGGGCGTGAATCGCGGGCTCGAATAAACCGCGAGACTCGTGTCGGGCTGCACAGCCAGCTCGACACGGGTCTAGAGCAATGTCCGTTCGCCATGGCTCACGGCAACTGCTCTCGCTCTTTGTTTTGGCGAGCATCTTCACGCGATCAGCCGATTCCGTCTGATCGCGATCTGCTCTAGCAGCGTGTCGGATTGGGGGGTACCTAAATTCTCGATAGCTGGATAGCATCCAGCTATGTCGAACTTCGTACCGTTCAACCGTGACCAGTCTTTTCTGCTGCCGCCGGACCTCAAGGACTGGCTGCCAGCGAATGATGTTGCCCACTTCATCGTCGCAGCGGTGGATCGGGTGCCATTGGCCTCGTTCCAGGT
>JASHOA010000093.1 GCA_030041375.1 Acetobacteraceae bacterium | reverse complement strand
CGCCAAACTCAACGAGGTCGATCCGCGCGCCTGGCTCGCCGACGTGTTGGCGCGGATCGCCGATCATCCCGCCTCCCGCCTCCACGAGCTGTTGCCCTGGCATTGGCCGAGGCCGAACGAGCGCCGTAGCTTGGCCGCTTGAGCATCCCAGACCTTGCCGGCGAATGTCCGACCCACGGTGCTCGGCGAATGGTTACATTTGGCCGGCCCTTTCCTTTGTGTTACCTTTGCTCGGCCGTAGCGATTGGGGAGACGCCGAAGATGGCCACGCTTAACGAAATGTCGCACCAGACAGTGGAGCAGTTGCTTGCGCGGCGAACTCAGCCGATGAGTTACGAGGAACGGGTGCAATACGCACTAGACCTCGTTGACATGCACCTTCATGAGGAAAACCCGCTGCGAATCGACGAGTGCATCAAGCTATACTCTGAAGATGCGGTGTGGGATGCACCGGCGCGCGGGGTCAGCTATGTCGGACGGCAGAAGATCAAGGAGATGTATCTCAAGCTATTCGCGTCGGCGGAGAACATCAGTTTCGACCCGATCGAGCGGTTCGCATCGCCCGATCGCGTGTTTGATGACATGCGAGTGCGCTTCCGTCTAACCGGTGACGGCTTCGAGAATTGCCCGTACCCGGTTGGCACGCGCGTGAACATGCGCCTGTTGCACAACTTCCACATTAAGGGCGGGATGATTGAGCGCGAGATCGGTTACGAGATTTGGGGGAAGGACGAATAGCCTCAGACGCCTGGGGTATGCGCTGCGCCGCATTGGCCTGAAGCATACACTGCTTGCCGAGGCGACTTGCAGCACGATCCGGCTGAACCTGCCGAAGCAGCGACCCAAGGTTCGGACGGGTTGTCCGCTTTCGGGTAGACGCCCACGACAGGCGAATGACGCAACTGGGTCGAGAGTTGAAATTCAAATTGAGACACTACCCTCGGACGTGACCGGGTATGCCGCTTCTCTGAGACCGTGGTGCCACGCATCTGGTCATCCGGAATGGATCGTTTGGAATGCGCAGCACTATGGCGTCCGGTGGGTCATCGAATGATTTCAAGAAGTGCGGAACGCGCTTGGAGCGAGTGGCGAAAGGACGAGTCTATCTATCTTAATTGACTGAATTTATTGAGAAATATATGGCGGAAGAGGGCTGGGGGACCTGGATTCGAACCAAGGCTGCCCGGTCCAGAGCCGGGAGTTCTACCGCTAAACTATCCCCCAGGGGCGAAGCAGAAAAGATAACATGGCGGCGGACCACGCGGCAAACCGCTCTTGCCGTGGCGGCGGTTGCGCGCGAATTTTCCCCGTCGCATTTGCCGCTTTCCCATGGTCGAGCCCGCCGCCGTTTCGCCTGCCGAGCCGCCGCCCCTGAGCCCAACGCCCCGGGCGATCGCGGAGCATGGCGCGCCGGTCTTCGCGGCACTCGATCTCGGCACCAACAACTGCCGGCTCCTGGTCGCTCGGCCTGCCGGGCGCGGGTTCTCGGTGCTCGACAGCCTGAGCCGCACGGTGTGCCTCGGGGAAGGGCTGGAGGAGACCGGACGGCTCGACCCGGCGGCAATGGATCGCGCCATCGCCGCCCTGGCCGTCTGCGCCGAGCGCCTTGCCCGCTGGCACGTGGCCGGGCTGGCGGCGGTGGCCACCGAAGCCTGCCGGCGTGCCGGCAACGGAGCGGAGTTCCTGGCCCGCGTCGAGCGCGAGACCGGCCTTTCGGTCACGATCATTTCGCCGCGTGAAGAGGCGCTGCTGGCGATCGAAAGCTGCGCGCCCCTGCTCGCGCGGTCGGCCGCGGATGGCGGGCGGGCGCCGGTGCGGGCGCTGTTGTTCGATATCGGCGGCGGTTCGACCGAACTCGCCTGGCTTCGCCTCGATCGCGCCGGCCGGCCGAACCTGATGGGCTGCGCCTCGATCCCCGTCGGTGTGGTGACGCTCGCCGAGCGCTACGGCCATGCAGCCGGGACCGCGGCAGGCTACGCCGCGATGCGGGCGGCCACTGCGCCGCTGCTCGCCCCGTTCGAGGCGGTGCATTGCATTGCCCGGGAAATCCGCCAGGGTGACGCGACGGGCGTGCTGCTGCTCGGCACCAGCGGCACGGTGACGACGCTTGCTGCCATCGCGCTCGCCCTGCCGCGCTACCGCCGGAGCCTCGTGGACGGCGCGCGCCTCAGCCGGGAGGCTGCCACGCGTGCGCTGACCGAACTTTCCGCGCTCGATCCGGCAGGCCTCCTGGGCCATCCCTGCATCGGCCCCGATCGCGCGACCTTCGTGCTGCCGGGAGCCGCCATCTTCGCGGCCATCCTCGAAACGTGGCCGGCGCCGCAACTCGTCGTCGCGGACCGCGGCCTGCGCGAGGGCCTGCTCCTGCGCGCGATGCGGTGCCACGGGCACCCGCGCGGCGGCTCGCACCGCCTGCCGTGAGCCGAAGCCCGAGCGGCCCGACGGGTGCCGGAACTTCCTCCTCGCGGCGCGGCCACATCACGCTGCGCAGTGCCGCCGGGCGCTCGGCCTCCTCGCAACGGTGGCTGTCCCGCCAGCTCAACGACCCCTACGTGGAAGCCGCTCGGAGTTCGGGATTCAGATCGCGTTCTGCATATAAGCTCCTGGAACTGAACGAGCGTTTCCGGCTGATCCGAAAGGGCGCGAGAGTGCTCGATCTCGGCGCGGCGCCGGGCGGCTGGACGCAGGCCGCGCTGGCCGCCGGCGGCGGCAAGGTGGTCGCGATCGACCTGGTCGGGATCGAGCCGATCGAAGGGGCGGTCATCCTGGCTGCCGATGCTGCGGAGCCGGACCTTGCGAAGAGAGTCCGCACGCTGCTCGGGGGCGCTGCCGACGTCGTTCTTTCCGACATGGCGCCGGCGACGACGGGCCATGCGGCGACCGACCATCTGCGCAGCATGGCCCTCGCGGAACGTGCCTACGACCTGGCAGCCGCCCTGCTCGACCCCGGCGGGAGCTTTGTCGTCAAGCTGTTCCAGGGCGGAGCAGAGACCTCGCTCCTGGCCACCCTCAAGCGCCGCTTCGCCTCGGTTCGTCACGCCAAGCCACCGGCCAGCCGGGCCGAGTCGCGCGAACTCTATCTCGTCGCCAAGGGTTTCCGGCGGGCGCCCTGAACCGGGGCGCCCGCCGTTCTGCCGCTCCTTCTCGATGCCGGTTGCGCGGCATCGCGCGCGCGCCTATGTGGAGGCGCCAATGCGGTAAGAAAGACCCGCCATGGCCCCCGACATCAGCCTGCCGGCCCCCGTGCGAGAGACGCTCTCGGCGATCGCCGAAGCGCTCACCTTCGATGACGTGCTGCTGGTTCCGGCTTTCTCCCAGGTGCTGCCGGCGGCCACCCTGACCGCCTCGCGCCTGACCCGCTCGATTCCGCTCAACATCCCCGTCGTCTCGGCGGCCATGGACACCGTGACCGAGGGACCGATGGCGATCGCCATGGCACAGCAGGGGGGCATCGGAGTCATCCACAAAAATCTCTCGATCGGGGATCAGGCCGCCGCCGTGCGGCAGGTCAAGAAGTTCGAATCGGGAATGGTGGTGAATCCGTTGACGATCCATCCCGATCAAACGCTGGCGGAGGCGCGGGCGCTGATGAGCGCGCACCGGATCAGCGGTGTTCCGGTGGTGGAGCGGGAAAGCGGGCGGCTTGCCGGCATCCTGACGAACCGGGATGTCCGTTTCGCGACCGATCCCAATTTGCGGGTCGACGAGCTGATGACGCGCGAGAACCTGGTTACTGTTCCGGCCACTGTCGCCCCTGAAGAGGCGCGCAGGCTGTTGCACAAGTGGCGGATCGAGAAGCTGCTCGTCGTTGACGAGGCGTATCGCTGCGTCGGGCTGATCACCGTCAAGGATATGGACAAGGCGGAGAAGCATCCGCTGGCCAACAAGGACGCGCTGGGGCGGCTCAGGGTCGCAGCGGCGACCGGTGTCGGCGAGGATGGCGCCCAAAGGGCGCTCGCCTTGATCGAAGCCGAGGTGGACGTGGTCGTGGTCGATACCGCGCACGGCCATTCGGCCGCGGTGCTGGGCGCGATCGAACGCATCAAGCGGCTTTCCAATTCGGTCGAAGTCATGGCCGGGAATGTCGCCACCGCCGAAGGCGCGCGCGCCCTCATCGCCGCCGGGGCGGACGCGGTGAAGATCGGCATCGGCCCGGGCAGCATCTGCACGACCCGGGTGATCGCCGGCGTCGGCGTGCCGCAGTTCACCGCGGTACTCGAGGCCTCGGCGGCCTGCCGCGAGCACGGCATTCCGGCGATCGCGGATGGCGGTGTCAGGACCTCCGGCGACATCGTCAAGGCGATCGCCGCCGGGGCGGACGCGGTGATGATCGGAAGCCTGCTTGCCGGGAGCGACGAGGCGCCTGGTGAAGTCTTTCTCTATCAAGGCCGGAGCTACAAGTCCTACCGCGGCATGGGAAGCCTGGCCGCGATGGCGCGCGGCTCCGCCGACCGCTACTTCCAGCAGGAGATCAACGATCAGCTCAAGCTGGTGCCGGAAGGGATCGAGGGTCGGGTCGGCTATAAGGGGCCGGTTGCGACAGTGATCCATCAGCTCGTCGGGGGTCTGCGTGCCGGAATGGGATATACAGGCGCCGCCTCGATCGCGGAGTTGCAGGGCAAAGCGCGCTTCTGCCGGGTCAGCAACGCGGGGTTGCGCGAGAGCCATGTGCATGACGTGGCCATCACGCGCGAGGCGCCGAACTATCGCCAGGACTGATGGGCGGGCCCGGGCTTGACCCCAGCCGCCCGCGCGGAGGCGGCGATTGCCCTCCTCTCGGCGATCCTCGAAGAGCCGCGTGCGCCGGCCGATGTGCTTGCGTCCGCCTTCTTCCGCGCCCGGCGCTATATCGGCGCCGCCGATCGGCGGGCGGTTTCGGAGCAGGTCTGGCAGGTGCTGCGGGCGCGCCGCAGGCTCTGCTGGTGGCTCGGCGCCGAGGCGCCGTCGGGGCGGCTTCTGCTCGCCGCTTCTCTTCTGCTTTCAGGGACTTCCATTGCTTCTCTGAGGGAGTTGTTCAGCGGCGGGCGCTTTGCTCCGGCACCCCTCGGCGCGGCGGAACTGGCCGTGCTTCGCCCCCTCGAGGCGCACACGCTCGAACATCCTGACCTGCCGGAGGCGGCGCGCCTGGAAGTGCCGGAATGCCTGCTCGCCCCGCTCGCCGCGCGCTTCGGCCCGGGCCTCGACGCGGAACTGGCTGCACTTGGCCGCGCGGCGCCGCTTGATCTCCGCGTGAACCTGCTCAAGGCAACGCGTGAAGAAGCGCGCGCGGCGCTCGCCGCAGAAGGGATTTCCGCAGAGCCGACTCCGCTTTCGCCATGGGGTCTTCGGATCGGCGGGCGCACGCCGATCGTCGGCGGCAAGGCCTTCCGCTCCGGGCTCGTGGAAATCCAGGACGAGGGGAGCCAGATCGTTGCGTTGATGGTTGGTGCCGCGCCGGGAGAGCGCGTTCTCGATCTCTGCGCCGGTTCGGGGGGCAAGACACTGGCGCTCGCCATGAGCATGCAGAACCAGGGCCGCATCGTCGCCGCCGATATTTCGGCAGCGCGGCTCGAGGCGGCGGTGCGGCGTTTGCGCCGTGCCGGGGTGCACAATGCCGAGCGGCACCTGCTCTCGCTGGGTGACAAATGGGTGAAGCGGAACGCGGGAAAATTCGATCGCGTGCTGGTCGATGCGCCCTGTAGCGGAACCGGCACTTGGCGGCGGCATCCCGATGCGCGCTGGAAGGTCGGCCCCGCGGAGCTTGCCGAAATCCCGCCTCGGCAGGCGGCCATTCTCGATCTCGCGGCCGGGCTTGTTCGCAAAGAGGGCCGGCTGGTGTACGCTACGTGCTCGGTGCTGGTGGAGGAGAACGAGGTCCAGGTGTCCGCCTTTCTTGCCCGTCACGAGGGCTTTGCGCCGCTTGGCCCGACGGCGCTGTTGCCCGGTGCCGTCGGGCCCGGGTTCGCCGAAGCGCGGGCCGGCGATCTCGGGCTTCTGCTGACGCCCGCCCGCCACGGCACGGATGGATTCTTCATCTCCGTCCTCGAGCGCCGCCAATGATCGGCATCCGCCGCGCGCGCCCGGCTGACGCCGCGGCCATCGCCGCCGTGCATGTGGCAGCCTGGCGCAGCGCCTATCCGGGCATCCTGCCCGACAGCTACCTCACCCAGCTTTCGGTGATTCGTCAGGCGGGGCATTACGAGCGGGCGATCCGCGCCGAGGGTGGGGTGTTTGTAGCGGCGGCCTGGGGCTCGGACCTGCCGCCGGGCGGGCGGCCACGCGTGGTCGGGTTCACCACCACCGGGCTCGCGCGCAGCCCCGGGATCGCCGAGGGCGAGATCGAAACGCTTTACGTGCTCGACGACTGGCGCGAGCGCGGGCTTGGGCGGCGGCTGATGCGCGCGGCGGCTGCGCATCTGCAGGCAGTGGGCTGCCGTTCGGTGTTCGTCTGGGTGCTGAGTCAGAACCCGAGCCGCTGGTTTTATGCGCGGCTTGGTGGGCGGGCGGTAGCCGAGGCGACCGTGCAGGTCGGCGGCCGGCCGGTCAACCAGACCGCCTTTCTCTGGGACCCGATCGAGCGGCTGCTGGAGACATCGGCGCAGGCGAGCTGACCGGACGTTTCCCTGCTTGCCGCTCGCTTCTGCCCGTGCTGCAACCAGGCGAGCCATGCGACCTTCGGACCGCGCGTTTTCGGATCCCGCCGCCGAGCGGGTGTTGATTCTCGATTTCGGCAGCCAGTTCACGCAGCTGATCGCCCGGCGCGTGCGCGAGAGCGGCGTTTATTGCGAAATCTGGCCTTACAATGCCGATCCGCTGCGCATCGCGGCCTTTGCGCCGCGCGCCATCATCCTCTCTGGCGGGCCGGCCAGCGTGAGCGAAGAAACATCGCCGCGCGTTCCCGCCGAAGTGTTCGCGGCCGGCGTTCCCGTGCTCGGGATCTGCTACGGCGAGCAGGCGATGTGTGCGGCGCTGGGCGGTGCCGTCGAGTCCGGCCACGGCCGCGAATATGGCCGCGCCCAATTCGAGTTGACCGAACCTTCACCGCTCTTCGCCGGCGTCTGGGAGCCTGGCGCGCGCGCCGATGTCTGGATGAGTCACGGCGATCGCGTCTCGCGCCTTCCGCCCGGGTTTCGTTCCATCGGTATCAGCGTGAACGCGCCGTTTGCCGCGATCGCCGATGATGCGCGGCGCTATTACGGCCTGATGTTCCACCCCGAGGTAGTGCACACCGCGAATGGCGCCGCCATTCTGCGCAACTTCACGCACGCGATCGCCGGCTGCTCGGGGGCGTGGAGCATGGCCGGTTTCGCGGACAGTGCGATCGCGCGCATTCGTGCACAGGTGGGCCAGGGAAGAGTGATCTGCGGCCTTTCCGGTGGCGTCGATTCGGCGGTGACGGCGCTCCTGGTGCATCGCGCGGTCGGCGAGCGCCTCACGGCGATTTTCGTCGATCACGGGCTGCTGCGGGCGGGCGAGGCGGAGGAGGTGGCGGAGACGTTCCGGGGCCGCTTCAACATCCGCCTTGTCCATCGCGATGCAAGCGCGCTCTTTCTGGCCGCACTCGAAGGTGTCACGGATCCCGAGCAGAAGCGGAAGACGATCGGGCGGCTGTTCGTCGAGGTGTTCGAGGAGGAAGCGAAGAAGCTGGGCGGCGCCGAATATCTCGCGCAGGGGACGCTCTATCCGGATGTGATCGAGAGCGCGAGCCCGGCCGGCGGGCCGAGTGTCACCATCAAGTCGCACCACAATGTGGGTGGTCTGCCCGAGCGTATGGGGTTTGCGCTGATCGAGCCGCTGCGCGAGTTGTTCAAGGACGAGGTGCGGGAACTCGGCCGCGCGCTCGGCCTGCCCGAGGGAATTGTCGGCCGGCACCCGTTTCCCGGCCCCGGTCTTGCGATCCGCATCCCGGGAGCGGTCACGCCCGAGAAGCTTTCTCTCCTGCGGCGTGCCGATTCGATCTTCCTCGAAGAGATTCGTGCTGCCGGCCTCTATGACGCGATCTGGCAGGCCTTCGCCGTCCTTCTGCCGGTGAAGACGGTGGGCGTGATGGGCGATGGCCGCAGCTACGATCATGCGCTCGCGCTCAGGGCTGTCACCTCCACCGACGGCATGACGGCGGACGCCTATCCCTTCGCGCCGACCTTTCTTTCACGCGTTTCCGGGCGCATCGTCAACGAGGTTCCGGGCATCAACCGTGTCACCTACGACGTGACCAGCAAGCCCCCCGGCACCATCGAGTGGGAGTGAGGGATTGTGGAAAAGGGCAGGTGCAGGATAGACACGGACAAGAAGCGAAGCCAGATCAGTCGTCCGTCCTCGATAGTCCTTGAAGGTCCCCCGGGCGGATCTTCGCTGCAAAGCCGCCGCTGCTGGAACATGCTGTCGTCTCGCGCCAAAGCGCGGCGGCAAAGCATTTCTGCTCACGTTCAAAGGCGGGCAGCTCCTAGATGATCCTAGAGGTCGAAGGGCCTCAATTGCCCAACCGCCAGGGTGCTGACTCACTCACGATTCCGGAGGTGATGACCTACTATCGGGTACCCGGACTGAGTGTCGCTGTGATCCATGACTTTGCGATCCACTGGGCCAAATCCTGGGGAGTGGCTGATGTCGAAACCGGCGCGTCCGCCACAAATGAGACGCTGTATCAGGCCGCCTCCGCGAGCAAGCCCGTCGCGGCCATGGCGTCCCTCAAAGCCGTAGAAATCGGGAGATTTGGACTCGACCAGGACGTCAACACCATCTTGACCTCCTGGAGGCTACCGGACGCGCCGTTCGAGGGCGGTCCGCCCGTTACACCGCGAACACTCATGAGCCACACATCCGGCACCGGAGATGGCTTCGGGTTCCCCGGCTACGAACCTGGAGCGCCCCTTCCGACGGTGCAGCAGATTCTCGACGGTCAGCCTCCGTCCAATGTCGGCCCGGTTCGATTGGTCCGTAGGCCCCTTTCCGCCGCCCATTATTCGGGTGGGGGCGTCATGATTCAGCAGATCGCGCTCACGGACGCGGTCGGCACACCTTTCACGGACATCATGCAGAACTGGATTCTCGGCCCGATCGGCATGAGCAGCAGCACCTTTGAGCAACCGCTGTCTGCCGACCGAGAGAAACTGACCGCGCGAGGCCACAATGGGCTCGGAAAAAGTATGGGTGCGCGGTGGCACGTCTACCCCGAACAGGCCGCTGCCGGATTATGGACCACGGCGACTGATCTCGCGAAGTTTATGATCGAGGTTCAGCGAACAGTGGGGGGACAACCGAGTTCGGTGCTTACTCGCGCCATGATGCAGGAAATGGTGACGCCAGTGGGCGTGGGTTCTTACGCCGTCGGCTTTTCGATCGCGCGATATGGCGAGGGCTGGTATTTCGAACATGGCGGCAGTAACTGGGGTTTTCGCTGCATTTCGATCGCGCATCTTGCCAAGGGTTATGGCTTGGTCGTGATGACGAACGGCGACAACGGACACTCCGTCACGCAGGAGATTCGAGATCGGGTGGCTCGCGCTTATGGCTGGGATACGCTCGATAAACCGATTATGCGTTAGCCGTCGCGTGGCTCCGCCCTCCAACTCGTGAGCTTCACCGGAGCCGAATTAGGCGCCGCTCGATCACCCACCTCCTCGGACCCACATGAGCCGTGATCCAATAACTCCATTCCGTACCCGTTCAGAGACAGCCTCTCAGAGTACGCGATCCATACGCATGAGTCGGCGTGCAGCATTTACGCGCTCGGCCAAGCCATCGTGGCGAGGTGAACGTCACTCTTTCCCACGCCGCGACGCCGATGTCGGCGTCGCGGCAACAGGATTGGCCGGCAGAAGCTCTACAACAGATTCGGCTCAGCATTTTGGTCGCCCGAGTTCATTCAAAGATACACCCTCATCTGGCGCATTGAGCGTACCTATGGTGCGCTTCAAGGATAACTGGCGATTGGACGTTCGGCCGTTGACGGTCTTTTTTCGCGCCGCCCGACGACATCGTTCTCGGGAAGGATCTCAGAAGATCGACCAATCGATGGCGATAGTAGCTGGAACCGAACAAATTCCGGATCGTCGAATTTCGTGTTTGAAATCAAGAGCGCGAATTTCTGACGGATCGCAAACACGGTTCTTCGCCGTGCATAGGAAGGGTTTGTGCCCTTAGATCAAGGCGTTATGATGGTTTACGACAATCGAGTGGGAGTGAGGGGGGAGTACTCTGGAGTAGAGTGGAGGGCTCTCGCGGGCTTCCGGCGAATGTTCGTCAGCAAAAGCAATCGATAGTAAGCGGAATCGCAAGACGTGGCGGGGATTGGGTGAGGATGGGAGAACGAACATGCCCAAGGTGGCGAGCCCCCGCGAGTGCTGGTGCGAGACGCGATGAAGGCTCGTGACGCGCTGATCGACAATCGGGGGCACCGCTGCCATTGGAGATGGTGGAGAGCGAGCCGACCGACCGCGACGGCGTGCGGCGAGCGCTGGCCGGTATCGATATAGCCTTTCTGGGGCTCGGCAGCAGCCTCCAGCAGGTGGAGGTCGAGCAAGGCTTCATCGACGTTGACGCCGAAACGAGTTTGCCGCACCTTGTGGAGCTATCGGCCGCTGGCGCGCCCAGCGACGGTGTGGCCTCGGTTCTTCGCTGGCGTGCCGCAATCGAGTCACATATCGCGGCAAGCGGCGTTCCGTCACGCCGCCAAAGCGGCGTGCGACTCATCTCTTGTCGCTACATCTCTCTCGTCGCTACTCGCTATCGCGGAAGGAAAAATCCATGAGCAATGAGACTGACGGGAACGGAAAGGAAGGCGTCCTCAGCCGCCGAAATGTCCTGCTCGTGGGCACCACGCTTGCGGCGGCGTCGACGACCGGCGCCGCGCCGATGACGGCGCTCGCTCAGCAAGCAGCGGGATCGGCTGGGGGCGCGAAGCCTAACATCCTGTTCATCATGGGCGACGACATCGGCTGGTTCAACATCAGCGCCTACAATATGGGGATCATGGGCTACCGCACGCCCAACATCGACCGGATCGGAAGGGAGGGCGCGGTGTTCACCGACTGGTACGGCGAGCAGAGCTGCACCGCTGGCCGCGCCGCCTTTATCACCGGGCAATCGCCGATCCGCACCGGCCTCACCAAGGTCGGCCTGCCTGGTGCAGCGCTCGGGCTCAACGCGCTCGACCCGTCCGTGGCCGATGTCCTGAAGACCTACGGTTACGCCACCGGCCAGTTCGGCAAGAACCACCTCGGCGACCGCAACGAGCACCTGCCTTGCGTGCACGGCTTCGACGAGTTCTTCGGCAATCTCTATCATCTCAACGCCGAGGAGGAGCCGCAGAATCCCGACTATCCCAAGAATCCGGCGTTTCGACAGAAGTTCGGGCCGCGCGGCGTTCTCAAGTGCAAGGCGAGCAACATAGACGATCCGACCGTCGATCCGCAATTCGGCCGGGTCGGCAAGCAGGTGATCGAGAACACCGGCCCGCTCGACACCAAGCGCATGGAGACGATCGACGAGGAGTTCCTGGCCGCGGCCAAGGGCTTCATCACTCGGCGGCATGCGGCCGGCGGCCCGTGGTTCTGCTACTTCAACACCACGCGGATGCATATCTTTACGCATCTGAAGAAGGAATCCCAGGGCAAGACCGGCCTCGGCGTTTATCCCGACGGGATGGTGGAGACGGACGGACATGTCGGCCAGCTCCTGAAGCTCATCGACGACCTGGGCGTGGCTGACAATACGGTGGTCGTTTACACCACCGACAATGGCGCCGAAACGATTACGTGGCCGGACGGCGGCGCGACGCCGTTCCGCGGCGAGAAGGCCACCAACTGGGAAGGCGGCTTCCGCGTGCCGTGCCTCGTCCGCTGGCCGGGCGTCATCAAGCCGGGAACGATCGTCAACGACATCTGCGCGCATATGGATTTCATTCCGACCTTCGCCGCCGCCGCGGGCGATCCCGACCTCGTCGATAAAGTCCGGAAGGGGACCACCCTGAATGGGAAGCCGTTCAAGGTGCATCTCGATGGGGTGAACCTGCTCCCATTCCTTAAGGGCGAAGCAAAGGAATCGCCGCGTGAAAGCTTCCTCTACTGGAGCGACGACGGCGACCTCATGGCGCTGCGCTACAAGGAATGGAAGATCGCATTCCTGGAGCAGAACACGCAGATTTCGCCCGAGTTTCCGGTGGGCGTGTGGTCGGGTCCGTTCACCAAGCTGCGCGTACCCAAACTCTACAACCTGCGCTCTGATCCATTCGAGCGCGGGCCCGAGAGCATCGAATACGCGCTCTGGTCGACACGTCGGGCCTTCATCCAGGTTCCCGCACAGGCCTTTGTCGCGAGATACCTGGAAAGCTTCAAGGAGTTCCCGCCGCGCGCCAAGCCCGCGAGCTTCACGATCAACGACGCGATGGAGAAGATTCAGGCGGCGGGACAGGAACAGAACTGATAGCGGAACGCCGGTCGACGGTGCCGACCGGCGCGACCTCCACCCCGCCTTGCCATCGGCGACCTCAATTTCCAGGTGTTACCTGCCCCCGCAACGCTACGGCACGCGCCCATTTGTGGGCCGGGGAGCTGATCCTCTATGTTGAGGAATGAGACCGCTGACGAACGCAAATCTGGTCATGCGTTCCTACGGTCGGTAGCCTCGTGGCGGTCTTTTTTGCAGCGGCTACCTATTGCTCAGCGGGGCCATCAGAGCAGAATCGATCAATCGTTGGCGATAGTCGCTGAAACGGAGTAAATTACGAATTGATGAAATTCTCCTTTGAATTCACGAGCGAAAAGTTCTGACGGATTGCCGAAACGGTTCTTCGTCGTGTGCGGAAAAAATTTGCGCTTCCAGATCAACTCGTTATCATGTCTCACAACAATTGAATGGGAGTGAGGGGGAGTACTGTGGAGTAGAACAGGAGAAGAGCGGATACCGTAGTGAATCGACGATCGTCGATAGCAGTCGATAGACAGTGAGTTTCTAATCCTTGTACCGCTGGCCTTCGGTCGACGAGCCGAACAGATCGAAAAGGTGTTGACCGTGTTTCGAGGCATTGGCAACAGAGACCCGAATCATCTTGCGTCCCATTGGGCTATCTCACTCGTAGGGTTGTCGATTTAGGATCTGGCGTCTCTCACGGGATCGGTTGGTCGCGAAGTCGCCCTGCAACGCCTCGACCAGACAGCCATCGAAACCTGGCGCTCCGCTGGTGATAAGGAGAGTGTTATCGGACAACCGAATCGTACTGCCTCCGGATGTTGCTCGCGCCAGCCTACCGTGCCCGTGCAACGGCCAACTGCTCCGAGAGAAATTGTCCGATTGCCTTAAGCGCTTCGGCCGCCGCCTCGAGTCTGCCGATTCCGCCCAGGAATCCATGTGGCATGCCCATCCACACGTCCAACCTCGCGTCGACGCCAGCGATCACTGCTCGTTCGACGTAGCGACGCGAATCCTCGAGCAGCACCTCGTCATCACCCACGTGGATCCGGATCGGCGGTAAGCCAGCGAGCGTGCCGAAGAGCGGTGAGGCATCGGGATCCGAAGAGCTGTGCCCGTTGAGATAGGCGCGGATCAGTTCCGCTGCCTGTGGGCGCGTAAAGTACGGATCAGCTGCCGCACGAGTCTCCCAGCTTGAGCCACCAAGTGTCAGATCAGTCACCGGCGACAGCACGACGGCGGCCATCGACGCCTGCGCCGCACCGGAGGAACCTTGCGCGATGATGCGAGCCAAGAGTGCCAGCGTCAGGTTTCCACCCGCTGAGTCTCCAGACAGCGCTATCCGCTGAATACCGCGGTCCAGAAGCGCCCGATAGGACGCATGAACATCCTTGAGGGCCGCCGGAAAGGGGTATTCCGGAGCGAGGCGATAATCAGGAACGAAAGCCACGACCCCTGCCTGTTTCGCAATATGCCCCACCAGATGGCGGACGCTCGTGCCGAACCCCAGTTGAACCATCCTCCATGAATGTGAAGAATAGCCGCGTTCCGCTGAGCATCGGCCGGCCGGCACCACCATCCGACCACGCCTCCGACAGTCTCGGAATCGAATGTCACGCCCTCGGGGACGACGACGCTGCTCATGATCCCATCAAACGGCCCTCGGGCCGCGATCCCCTGTAACTTGCCCTTGTTCGACCCAACCATGCCGCGCATCGAGACCATCGATCGTTGGTCACCTGAAGTCGCCGCGTGCGCGATGAGCCAATTCTTGGGCGAGGATATTGCCGCGGTCATCGCATGATCCCGTCATTGCGGTCCATTTCGGAGGCCCGCGCCAGCGCCTGCGTGTCGATGTACTCCCGGATCTTCGTCAGCTTGCCGTCCTGGACGGTAATGGCGAAGACGAAATGGTCCTCGAACGTGCTGTTCGTGGCTTTGACTTTCCCCGTAGCGAAACCGACGACCAGAACCCGGTCTCCCTGCGCTACATATTCGAGGGGCTCTGGATAGGAACTCTCCAGCTCGGAAGCCTTCTGAAGCAAATCCGCCAACCCCGCGTGCCCGCGGTGCGTACCAGCCAACGGCCAGTCCTCCCCCGGAATGATCCACTCGATAGCTTCGGCAGTCAGCGCCAGCAGACCCTCCCTGTCGCCGCGGCCGATCGCGGCGAAGAAGTCCTTCACGGTCTGGGCGTTCTTCTCGGTACTCATAGGAATTTCTCCATTTCCCTCGGATCGGATCGCGCTCCATCCGATCGCGTGCGTTGCCTCCCTGCCGGTGGGGACGTCGTGTTCATCCGTCGAACTTGACCAGGTCCTTAAAGATCAGTTGACCCCAACTATTTCCGCGCGCCTGGACTAGCAGCCCACCTTCCGAAAGCCCGCCAAGTTTGATCGGCGCGAAACCGAGATTTTCCGCAAGCGCACCAATCTCCGCTGCGGCGCCGTCATCGTCGCTCGCCAGGAACACGACTCTCCTGCCACCATGTACGGTCGGGTCTTGGTCAAGGACCGCGGCGACCAAATGGTTGAAGCCCTTGACCAGTCGTCCACCGGTGAAGGCCTGCGCGACGAACTTGGAAGAAGGCTGTCCTCCCAGTTTCTCAGAGGGCACGCCGTAGGCATTGGTCACATCGACGATGGTCTTCCCCTGCCAGGTGGGGAGCGCCTTCGCGACATCCGGGTGCGACTCGAAACGGACAGCCAAAAAGATGATGTCCGCCTTCACGGCGTCCGCCAATTTTTTGGGAATGATCTCGGGTCCGATCGCGGCCGCATCAGACGCAAAGTTTTCCGGGTCGCACGTGGTTGCAACGGATACTTCGATGCTGTTGCGGGCAAACGCTTTGGCAAAAGCGTGACCGATCTTGCCAAAGCCGATAATTGCGTAGCTCATATACTTCTCCTTCGGTTTTTCGGCGCGGTCAGAGTTTGTAGCCGCCGCTCGCCTCAATCGTCTGGCCGGTCACCCAGTGGCCTTCATCGGAAGCCAAGAACGCCACGACAGCGGCGATTTCCGAAGGCTCGCCAAAGCGTCCCAGCGCGATTTCGGCCTCGACCGCCTTTACGAGTTCGGGATTCTCCCGGAAGGCGGCGTTCGCGTCCGTTCGCGTGTAGCCAGGCGCTACGGCGTTCGCGGTAATTCCGCGCGGCCCCAGTTCGGACGCGAGCGCATGGGTCAGGTTGTTGATGGCCGCTTTGGCCATTGAGTAAATGGGCGCGGCTGTCACGGGCTTCGTGGCGGCAGCGGAAGAGATGTTGATGATGCGTCCGCCGTCGGCGAGACGATCCAGAGCGGCCTGAACGATGAAGAAGGGCGCGCGGGCGTAGACAGCGATCAGGGTGTCCCAACTGTCCGGCGTCGCGTCTTTGAAGCCAACCCAGCCGGAATTGCCAGCGTTGTTGACCAGAATGTCGAGGGCTTTGCTTCCGTTCCGCTTGGTGAACTCGTTGTCGAGCCTCTCGAACAAGGTCGGGACGGTCGCCGGGTCAACGAGGTCCGCGTGGATCGCGAACGCAGTGCCTCCAGCTTTCTCGATGGCCGCGACCGCCTCGTCTGCGCCAGATTTGCTGGCGTTGTAGGTCAGCGCGACCGTCGCACCATCCTTTGCAAGGCGTTCGGCGATGGCGCGGCCAATGCCCCGCGATGCCCCGGTAACGAGAGCAGTTTTTCCTTTAAGAGATTGTTCCATTGGATTTTCTTCCGTGGATGTGCGGATATTCGCATGACTGGAGTGACCGGTCGGGGGTGGCGCGTCAGATTTGCGCCAGGCCGCCGTCGACGGCGACCTCGCTGGCGGTCATGAAGCTGCTGTCCTGCGACGCGAGAAAGGCGGCCACCGCTCCGATCTCCGCCGAATCGGCCATGCGCTGGAGCGGATTCATCGAGGCGAAGACCTTCTGGCCTTCCTCGCCCAGCGCTTCCTTCGCGAGTTCGGTCGCGGTCGGCCCGGGCGACAGCACGTTTACCCGGATGCCGGTGCCCTTCAGGTCCTCCGCCCAAGTCCGCGCGAGGTTGCGCACTGCCGCCTTGCTCGCGCCATAGGCGCTGAATGCCGGGGCGCCCGTGGTGCCGGCGCTCGACCCGGTCAAAATGATCGAACCGCCCTGGCCCATCAGCGGCAGCGCCTTCTGGACCGTGAAGATCGAACCCTTCACGTTGGTGTCGAAGATTTCGTCAACGTGCTCGGCAGTGATCTCGCCGAGCGGAAGCCGACTTCCCGCCCCGGCATTGGCGAAGACGATGTCGAGGGTTCCGCGCTCGGCCTTCACCGCCGCGTAGAGTCGGTCGAGGTCGGCCAGATCGGAGACCGAGCCCTTCACCGCGCGGGCATTGGGCCCGAGGTCGGCTACAGCGGCGTCGAGCGCCTCCTGCCGGCGGCCGAAGATGAAGACGAAGGCGCCCTCCTCGATGAAGCGCTTTGCTGCAGCGCGGCCGATGCCGGTAGCGCCACCCGTGATGACTGCAACCTTACCCTCAAGCTTTCCCATGACCTCTCCTTTCAGGCTCCGTCTTTGGACGTTCGGGGAGGTCCCCGAGAACCTGGACATGGGTCTGCCGGGGTCAGGCGTTGAGTGCGGAAGCGCGCACATCGGTGGTGCGAAATCGATCCGGCTGGACGACTGACGCCAGCCGCGACGATCGGTGTCCGGCGTTCGGAATTGGGCCGTGCTTATCGGCATAGGCTACGATCACCGCCCGTGCTACCCCACATTCGAGAGGATGTTCGATGGTGTTGGACACGGGCTTTGGAAGGCAAACCCCGCGGTGCCGGATTGCACCATGATCGACTGGGATGACGTTCGCTACTTTCTTGCCGTCGCGCGCGGAGGCTCGGTGCGGGCTGCCGCCGAGCGCCTCGGTGTGAACCACTCGACCGTGCTGCGACGCATCGCCCAGCTCGAGGAACGCCTCGGGGCGCACATGTTCGAAAAGCTGCCTTCGGGCTACCGCCTGACGGCTGCGGGCGAGGAAGTCCTCGAGTTCGCGGACCAGATGGAAGCGTCGTCGCACCTGCTGGAGACGCGCGTCTTCGGGCGCGACCAGAGCGTGCGCGGGCTTCTGCGGGTGACGCTGGCACCGACCCTCGCGACACACCTGCTCATGCCGGACTTCGCCGATTTCGCGCGTCTGCATCCGGACATCGAGATGGAAATCTTGTCCTCCGGCGAGCTGGCAAATCTGACCAACCGGGAGGCCGACGTCGCGATCCGCGTCGTCTACGACCGCAAAACCCTGCCGCTCAATCTTCACAGCCTGAAGGGACCGGAGCTGTTCGGCGGCATCTACATGTCCTGCGATCGACTAGCCGCGTGGCGTGCGGGCGCGCCTGATCCCATCCGGTGGATCGTCATAAGCATTCATGGAATCCCGGACTGGGCCCGGGAGGGTGAGGTTCGCACCACGGGGGCTCCGTTCAGGACCACGGACGGCGAGGCGCAGATCGTTGCAGTACGGCAAGGGCTGGGAATGACGACACTGCCGTGCTTCGTCGGCGATGCCGACCCCCTGCTGGTGAGGGTGCCGGGTACCGACCTGCACATGTTCGGAACGGTCTGGCTTCTCACACAGGGGGAGACACGCAAGACGAAGCGCGTGCGGCTCTTCACCGAGTTCGTATCCCGCAGGCTCGCCGCGTACGCGCCGCTTCTCGCGGGACTGTCCGTATCGCACGACTGACGCGCGGCAGGTCGCCGGCGACGCTTGCCGTAATCCGGTCGGAAGCCGAGCTGCGATCCCTCCAGGCGACGTCGCGGTCAATCCACGATTGGTGCACCGGTATCGCAAGAGGCGCGAGGGCCACACCACGGACGGATGCGTGCCTCGCCATCGCTGACGGTCTTTTGGGCCAAGCTGGCAACGCTACCCTCGTGGAAGGTTTTGAGAAGAATTGAACAATCGACATCAGTAGTCGCTGAGACCGAGCGCATCACGGATCGTCGAAATTCTTCTTTGAATTCAGGAGCGCACGTTTCTGACGGATCGGGGAGACGGTTCTTCGTTGTGTGCCGAAGTGAATTTCTACGTTGGTTCAATGTGTTACCATGGATCTGAAGAATCGAGTGGGAGTCAGGGGAGTACTGTGGAGTAAAACGGGATAGCGCAGCTATGAATGGCGAGGTTGTCTCAGCACCAGCAGCCGATAGCTCTCGCGTCACTTTGCAACGTTGCCTGCGCCGGCGAATGGTCCTTAACGCAACGTATGGCTTTCCAGCGCCTCTCTCAGTGCGCCGACATACCCTGTTAGCCCGCGATCGCCCGAGACGGAGACGTCGGAGGGCGTGAATCGCGGGCGCGAATAAAGCGCGAGACCCGTGTCGGGCTGCACAGTCAGCCCGACACGGGTCTAGTGTCCTGCCCCCGACGTTTGTTGCCGGTGGCAGCAAACGAAAGGGGATGAGAGGCCACTGAAAATAAAGAGGTGTGTGCCGACCACCAGGGTGCATCCTGCAGTATCAAGCGTTGGGGTCGGCACACTGGCGTCAGTCCCATTGGCGCGAAGAAGTTGCCGGCTACCTGGCCGGTAGGGACTGGACTCATGATGAATAGGAGAGAGGCCATGGAACAACTCGCAGGAATCAAGGCTCTGTTCATAGCAGGCTTTGGTCCCATCGTCCGCGACGCGACCGCGAGCCGCAAGCTCTACAATCAGCTCCTCGGAATCGATTTCAAGGAGGAGACCGGCGGTTATCTTCATACGGAGGGCCTGAATGGTGCGAACAGCTTCGCATTGTGGCCGCTTTCACAAGCGGCACAGTCCTGCTTTGAAAAAGACGCCTGGCCGGACGAAATTCCTCTGCCGCAAGCCTGGCTTGAATTTGACGTTGAGAGTGTAGAAAGGGCAACGGCGGAACTCGAATCAAGAGGCTATCGAATGCTGGTCAAGAACAGGAAAGAGCCGTGGGGTCAGACCGTCAGCCGTTTCCTGTCACCGGAAGGATTGCTGGTCGGGATCACCTTCACTCCGTTGATGCGAGAACAGGAATAGCGCGACGCGCGCAGGGATGCCACAACGATGACGCAGGACTTCCTCTTCACTCATGACAGTCACGTGAGTTGCAGGACGGCTCTTTATCGACGCAGAAAAATTTGTTGAACTGAATCAAGGTGCTGTGATCGCTCAAAAGAATCGAGTGGGAGTGAGGGGTGGTCATGCAAGATGCGAGAGAGATGATTTTGCATATGTCTGGCGAAAGGCAGATACCGATATAAGCCGATAGCCGGCGTCAGTGCGGCGTCCGCGGCGTTGCATGGCGAGTCTCACGGATATGGCACCGAAGGTTATCGTGATAGCGATGACAAATGAAGCCAGCGACAGGCTTGTGAACGAACTGATCGACATCGTTGCCAACGACAGCGGGAACTTGCGGCGTACGCTGAAATGTCTGAGTGAAGATTGCGTGTGGGTAATGGAACCGGGCGGCACCGAGTACCGTGGCATCAGGGAGGTCGAAACTTTCATAGGCATCGCCATGTCGGGCCGAACTCATGACAAAAGCAAACATCGAATTGAGATAACCAATTGGTTTGCCGACAACGAAAACCTGTGTCTCGAATATATCCACGGTGCGATCCTGACCGGTCAGTTCACCGTGGGTATCCGAGGAAAGATCAAGACCGGTGTGACCCGTTACTGCATCACTTATCACATGCGCGACGGGAAATTTGACCGTGTCCACGAATACATCAACGCAACATCCTGGTTGTTGAATAGCCTCTCACCTCTCGCACTCGCATATCTGCGCCGCTTTGCGACCTGGAAATTGCCCAAGGACCGCTTGGTTCGCTGGTGTCCTGCCCCCGACGTTTGCTGCCGCCGGCAGCAAACGAAAGGGGATCAGCAGGCCACTGAAAATAAAGAGGCGTGTGCCGACCGCTAGGGTGCATCCGACGGTATCAAGCGTTGGAGTCGGCACACGAGGTGGCCACCGCCCTGATGATCGAGGTGAGCCCCCGCCGCAAGGGCTCCGCAAGCCGGGCCGTGGCCGATACGCTCGCCGTGCGGATCTCCAGGTTGCATCCTGACGCGAAGCTCATCCGGCGCGCCGCCGCCGGGCATCTTCCCTAACTCGACGAAGGACCCCGCGGAAGGGGAACGGTTGAAGGCGGCCGCTCAGCTGTCGGATCAGCTGACCAGCGAGGTCCTGGGTTCCGATCTGTTCGTGATCTCGACACCCATGTGGAACTTCGGCATTGCGTCAGCCCTGAAGGCCTGAATCGACCTTGTGGTGCGGCCGTCGACGGCTTGGCCAAGGGCAAGAAGGCTATCCTCGTCCTGGTGTCCGGCGGCGTCTTCTCAGACTGTCCACGGCAGCCCTTCGATTTCGTCGAGCCCCACCTGCGGCATATCCTCAGCTTCATCGGCATTGTGGACGTTGAGACCGTTCCGGGCGAAGGAACGAATCTCGCTCACCTGTCGCCAGATGTGGTATCGAGAGCCAACAGAGCGGTTGCAGCGCTCGCCCTCTAAGCCGGGACGCCATCCGGCCGCTCCCACAATTCAACACCGCCGCAAGGAGCCAGAACCATGTCGTTCATCACGACCACCGACGGGACCGAGATCTTTTACAAAGACTGGGGATCTGGCCAGCCGGTCGTCTTCCACCATGGATGGCCCTTGTCGGCGGACGATTGGGACGCCCAGATACTGTTCTTCCTGCAGCACGGATATCGCGTCATCGCCCACGATCGCCGCGGCCATGGTCGTTCGACCCAGACCGATATGGGCAACGACATGGACACCTACGCCGCTGATGTGGCGGCACTCGCCGTCCATCTGGATCTCAAGGACGCGGTCCATATCGGTCATTCCACCGGCGGCGGGGAAGTGGCGCGGTACGTCGCGCAGTACGGCAAAGGACGCGTCGCGAAAGCCGTGCTGATCGGCGCGGTGCCTCCCATCATGCTCAAGACCTCAGCCAACCCCGGGGGCTTGCCCATCGAGGTCTTCGACGGCTTTAGAGCGGCCCTCGCCGCGAACCGGGCGCAATTCTTCCGCGATGTGCCGTCCGGCCCGTTCTACGGGTTCAACCGCCCCGGTGCGAAGGTCGACGATGGTGTCATCGACAACTGGTGGCGCCAGGGAATGATGGGCGGCGCCAAGGCTCACTACGACTGCATCAAAGCTTTCTCGGAGACTGACTTCACCGACGATCTCAAGGCGATAGAGGTTCCGGTGCTGATCATGCATGGCGACGACGATCAAATCGTTCCCATCGCCGACTCCGCTCTTCTGACAGCCAAGCTCGTGCGCCGTGGGACCCTCAAGGTCTATAGCGGGTATCCGCATGGGATGTGCACGACGCACGCCGACGTCGTCAACGCGGATCTCCTCGCGTTCGTTCGTGCCTAACCCGCCGCTCTGACGCAGAGAAGAGCCCACAGTGGCCAGCGCAGAGGTCCGCTCTCGGACCCGAGGCAATGTCGGGTATGCGCGGATTGTGTTGATAAAGTCAGGAGTTGTCAGGCGACGATAGCCTTTGCATCGTACCTGGGGCGTCCGCAACGTCGACCTGCCGCCCTCCGGATAGCGGCCGATCTCGCCTGCCGTCCATGATGTTCGGGCAGACCGGCTTCTGTGCCTGGGCCGAAATTGGCTTGGTCGGAAGCAGATCTTCAAGTGCGCGCCCGGAAGGGCGATATGATCCGCTGCCAACCGACCGGAGTATCCCATGCAGCCCAGGATCGACACCAATCTCGGTATCCAAGGTGAGCCCGATGCCTGGGTCCATTCGGCCTGCATCCTGTGCTCCAACGGCTGCGGCGTCGACATCGCGGTGAAGGACGGCCGGATCGTGGGCGTCCGCGGGACCGCCGATCACCCGGTCAATTTCGGCCACCTCGGTCCGAAAGGCGAGCATGGTTGGGTCGCCAACAACTCGAAGCGCCGTGGCACGACGCCGCTGATCCGGCGGAGGAAAGGAGCATCGCTCGAGCCGGCGAGCTGGGCCGAAGCAATGGATTTCTTCACGGAAAAATTCAAAGCCGCCTGGCAGCAGGGGCACGAGAACCTGGCCTGCTACAATTCCGGGCAGCTCACGATCGAGGAGCTCTACACGCTGGGGAAGCTGTGGCGGGGCGGGCTGCAATCATCCAACATCGACGGCAATACCCGCTTGTGCACCGCAACGTCCGCCACCGGCCTGATGGCCAATTTCGGCGTGGACGGCCCCGTTGCCTCCTATGTCGATGTGGATCAGGCCGACCTCTTGTGCCTCTACGGCCACAACGTCGCCGAGGCGCAGACCGTTTTATGGGAGCGCATGCTGGCGGCGAAAGGGAAGAACGGCGGACGAATCATCGTCGCCGATCCGCGCCGGACGCCGACCGTGCGACAGGGCGCAGACCTGCACCTCCACCTGCGAGCCGGCACGAACGTCGCGCTCATGAACGGGATCATTCACCTCCTGATCGTGCGGGGCTGGGTGAACCGTGACTTTATTGCCAGGTACACGGTCGGGTTCGAGCAACTCGACGCGGTAACCCGCGAATATCCACCCGCGCGCGTCGCCGAAATCTGCGACGTTTCCCAACGCGACCTTGAAATCGCGGCCGAGTGGATCGGCACCACGCCACGTATGGTCTCGACCGTTCTGCAGGGGTTCTACCAGAGTGTCGAGGCCACTGCCTCGTCCTCGCTGGTGAACACGGTGCACCTGCTCACGGGGGTGATCGGTAGGCCCGGGGCGGGTCCCCTGCTGATGGCGGGCCAGCCGGCAGCAATGTGCAACCGGGAGGCGGGTGCAGGCGGCTCCTATCCCGGCTACCGCAACCCCCACAGCGAAGCGCAGATGCGGGAGTTGTGCGAGCGCTGGAACTTGGACTTCGATAAATTCCATCCGGAGGCGCCGAAAGACATCCTGCTCATGATGGAAACCGCCGAACGCGGCGAGATCGAATTCATGTGGGTGATCGGGACGAACCCTCTCGTCAGCCTGCCCGATCAGAACCGCAGTGAGCGGATCTTGCGTCGGCTCTTCCTGGTGGTGCAGGACCCGTTCCTGGATGCGGAGACGGTGGACCTGGCAGACATCTACTTCCCGGCGGCGATGTGGGGAGAGAAGATGGGCTGCGTTACCAACGCGGACCGTAGCGTCAATCTCCTGCTGAAGGCCGTCGATCCACCCGGAGAAGCGCGGAGCGACTTCGAGATTTTCGTGGAGGTCGCCAACCGGCTGGGGTTCAAGGACCGCGATGGCGCGTCGCTGATCCCGTTCAAGGAGCCCAGGGATGCCTTCGAGGAATGGCGCAAGGTGTCGCAAGGCCGGCCGTGCGACTACTCCGGCATGAACTACGAATTGATCCTGCAAATGGGCGCGGTCCGCTGGCCTTGCAACGAGCAGCACCCCCGCGGCTCCGAGCGCCTGTACGAGGACCTCACATTCTGGACCGGTATCGACGAGTGCGAAAGCTACGGTGCCGATTTCCTGACCGGCAACCAGAATACCCGTCATGACTACGAACGGATCGACCCCAAAGGCAAGGCGTTCTTGAAGCCGGTGCACTGGCGGCGACAGCCAAACCCGCCCTCAGGCGATTACCCGTTCGTGCTCATCACCGGGCGCGTGGTCTATCATTTTCACACCCGCACCAAGACAGGCCGGTCCGTGGCGCTGAATGAGCGAGCGCCGCACCCCTATGTCGAGATGCACCCCGCCGATGCCGCCCGTCTGGAGATCGCGCTCGGTGATCTGGTTGAGATCACCTCGCCGAACGGAAGGTGGGAAGGGGTCGCGATGGTGGTCGATACGGTCCGGCCCGGGGAAGTGTTCGTGCCGTTCCATTACGGCCACGGTTCGCAATCAGCCAACCAGCACACCTGGTACGCGCGCGACCCGATCAGCCATCAGCCGCAGCTCAAATCCTCGCCCGTTGCGGTCCGGCGGCTCAGCTTCGGGCAGCCGGAGCCGTGGCTGCTGGCGCGGCTTGCGGAACTGAATGGGGAATCCACGCAACCGTTCGCGGCCCGGGAATTCGGCGGCACCGTCAACCGCGCCGTTCAACTGTAACGCAGCGAACGAATGGCGGAGAATGGCCATGGCAAAGATGTTCAAAGTCGGCGATCATGTCAGTTGGAATCCCGAAGCCGGCCGGGTCAGCGGCCGGATCGTGCAGGTGCATACGAGCGACGTGAACGACAAAGGCTACGTGCATCACGCGAGCGAGAGCGATCCGCAGTATGAAATCAAAAGCGACAAGACCGATCACGTGGCACTCCACAAGGGTGGCGCATTGCGGCTGCTTCCGCCCTGACTGCCCAATCCCTACCTGCCCGGTGGTGCCAGCATCACGGCAGCCTCCGCCGTCAGCAGCAGGAAAGTGAAGGTCTCCTGCAGGTACAGGCGGACGGTGGTTTCGCTTTGGTTGAGATAGCCGATGGAGATGTCCTGGCCGATGTGCAGCTCAAAATCGCCGCCGCGAGTGGAGACCACGAGGCCCCCCTCGATGGCCGGGGCCCAAACGATCTCGCCGTCTACAAGGCGCCGAATGTGCCTGAGGACCGGGTAGCCATTGTCGCTGCCTCCGCTGACGGCGGTGTACGGTTCCGCACCCAACAGGAGAACGTAGGGACCGTTGACGCCAGCGAGGCGCAACTGGCTGACTGCCTCTGCCACTGCGCCCGGATAGGCCGCCACCTCGTCAGGGAGTGTCAACACCGGATTGCTGATGCCTTGACGAAAGCCACGGATCCCGGCCGATGCGTACCCCTCGAACACGGCGCGATCTTCGGCAAAGGCGATTTTGCGCGCCGCATCCTTCAACGGCGACCAGTCTGAATCGTTTGCGCCGCGTTCCACGTCATCGATCGCCTGGCGCGCCAGTTCGAACGGAACGCGCACCTCAACGAGCGCCTTCACCTCGCGTTGCGCGGCATGCACTCCGTCGCCCGTCGTTTCGATCTCCTTAAGATGGCCCGTGCCGACCGCCGAGAACGCGACACCCTTCGGGCCTTGCACATCCACCACGCGCCGCGCCGCCAGATGGCGCTTGAGAGTGCGGGACGCCTCCTCTTCGATCTGGGCCCATGCCTGTTCAGAGATCGGGGCCAGTTCCCGATGAAGATTATTCATGTGTCTTTACTTCCCTGAGCGAACCGATGCCAAGCGAACCATCGGAGGACGGCTCACGTAGCCGTGCCGCCTCGGTTCCACGTTCGTCCGCCGATGGACGGGCGGGCGATGGAGCCGCCTCCTCGGCGGCGACATTCTCCAGGAATGTTGCCGAGGGCACGAAGAACAGTGTGCCGGTGACGGCGCGGCTATAGTCCAGCAGCCGGTCGTAATTGCCCGGCGGCCGGCCGACGAACATGTTCACCAGCATCTGCTCGATCCTGTGCGGAGACCGGGCATAGCCGATGAAGTAGGTGCCGAACTCTCCCTTGCCTACGTCGCCGAACGGCATGTTGTCCCGCAAAATTTCTAACTGCTTCCCGTTCTCCGTGATCGTCGTCAAGGCGTTGTGAGCCGAGGTCGGTTTCACGGCATCGTCCAGTTCGATGTCGGAGAGCTTGGTTCGGCCGATGATCTTCTCTTGTGCTTCGATGGGCAGCGCATTCCAGCCCTGCAGGTCATGCAGGTATTTCTGCACGATCACGTAGCTTCCGCCGGCAAACGACGCATCCTCTTCGCCGACGATGGTGGCCTCGATCGCGGCCTGGTCCGTGGGATTCTCCGTTCCATCGACAAAACCGATCAGATCGCGGTCATCGAAGTAACTGAAACCGTGCACTTCGTCCACCGCGGAAACGGCGCCATCGAGCCGGGACATGATCTGGGTCGCAAGCTCGAAGCACAAATCCATGCGCGTGGCACGGATATGGAAGAGGATATCGCCTGGCGTGGAGACGGCATGATGCCGCCCGCGAATCTCGCGGAACGGATGCAATTCTTTTGGCCGCGGCGGCCCAAAGAGCCGGTCCCAGGCATCCGAGCCACACGCCATGACACATGACAGGCGGCCTTCGAGGTCGCGAAAGCCCACCGCACGCAGAAGGGCGGCCAGGTCTCCGCAAAGAACCCGCACGGCAGCGCGATGTTCCGGCTCCGGGTTCACGGTCACGACAAGAAAGACGGCGGCGCGTGTGAGCTGCGCGACGACCGGCTGCGGAATAACGGACGGCACGACCCCTCCTCACTGGCCCGGATCGTCGCATGATGACGGATGACGAGCGATCACGCTATAGGGCCGAGGCCTCTCGTAACCCTGAGCATCGTTCGCTCACCGAACATCCGGAACCGCGGCGCGATTCCGATATCGGATGACAGCGAAATAATTGTCGTGTGAAGATGACTATTGGTTCGTGCGGATCCGGCCCGTTGCCGGCTTTGCCGCCGTGCAAGCCGCAGCCGGCCTTGCGCCAACCGACAACCTCAGCAAAGCAAAGGGAGAAAACATGTCCACACACCCGTCTCTCACGCTTTCGCGCCGGAGCTTGCTCGGCACCGCGACCGCTGCCGCCGCCCTCACGCCGGCACTCGCTTTTGGCCAGGCAAAGCCGGCGCTCGGCACGCCGCCTACCGTGATCAGCAATCCACCGCGGCGCCCCGCCGCAAATCTATCCCGATCCGGACGCGCTGGTGATCGACCCCTCGTTCAACCAGTACCTGGTCGGGCTCGATGCCATCCATCGGCTGCACACCGGCTTCCAGTGGGCCGAAGGGCCGGCCTGGTCGAGCCAGGGTGAGTACGTCGTCTTCAGCGACGTCAAGGGCAACATCCAGTACCGCTACATCTGGGAGAGCGGCCGAACCGATGCGTTCCGCGTTCCTTCCTACAACAGCAACGGCAATTCGTTCGATTTCCAGGGCCGGCAACTCGAGTGCCAGGATTTCTTCCGCCGCGTCGTCCACTGGGAGCAGGACGGCTCGATGACCGTGATCGCCGATTCATTCGAGGGCAAGCCGCTGAATTCGCCGAACGATATCGTCCCTCACCCCGACGGCAGCATCTGGTTCACCGATCCGCCATACGGAGCACTGATCAGCGAAGGCCATCCTGATGTGGCAGGCGGCGGGGCCAACCCGAACGGCCTCTACGACGCGGAGGTAGGCAATTTTGGCGTTGGGCTCATCGGCGGCACCAAGCAGGTGCTGCCCACCAACACCTATCGCTGGGACCCGAGCGGCAGCCTCGACGTGGTGGTGCCGAGCGATCAGGTGCCGAATCCGAACGGGCTTTGCTTCTCGCCCGACTACAAGACCTTCTACCTCATCAGCACCGGACCCGCCCCGTGGCAGACATCGGGCGGCAAAGGCAACATCTATGCATTCGATGTGCAGGGCAAGAAGGTCGCCAACATGCGGCAATTTACCGACTGCATGGTGGACGGCGTGCTCTGCGGCCCGGACGGAATGCGCCCCGATCGCGCCGGCAATCTGTGGGTCGGCTCCAACGCGCCGCTCGGCTATTGCGGGGTTACGGTGTGGAATCCCGCGGGGAAGCTGATCGGCCGCATCCGTCTGCCGGAAATCTGCGCCAACATCTGCTTCGCCGGCCCGAAGCGCGACTTCCTGTTCATGGCGGCGAGCCAGTCGATCTACATGTTCCGCGTGAACGTGCAGGGGGCAACGCCCGGCTGAGGCCGCTGCCCCGGAATCGCGCCAGCCCGCGATCGCCCGCGGCGGGATCGTCGGAGGGCGTGAATCGCGGGCTCGAATAAAGAGCGAGACCCGTGTCGGGCTGTACAGTCAGCCTGACACGGATCTAAAGAGCGCCACTCGGGGCAGCAACGCGCCGGGCGCGGAAATCGGCTTGCAGGCGCCAGGATTTGCCGCCGTCGGAAGATATCTCGCCGAGCCAGCGAAAGGAGTCGCGCCCGATGTCGGTGAAGCTCCAGCGAACCGTCTCACCAGAACCGCTCCTGCCTTCCTGGACGATGTCATCGCCGCGGGCGCGCCCGATCTGCTGCGAATAATACTGCCTGAGCGGATCGCTCCACAGGATGTGCCAGGCGTCGATACCGGGATCGTAGATGCGGAGCGTCGTGCCGTAGAAGATTCCCGGCAGGATCCAGACATCCTGGATGGCACGCCCTTCGAGCACCCAAACGAAATGAATTTTCCCCGCGCCCTCGTGCCGCGCGCCATCGTCGCGATGGATGGTGGCATCCATCGTCCAGTCCCCGATCAGCCAGCCGTAGAGCTGCATCTTCTCGGCGCGGTCTGACGCCGGGCCCTCGCTTTGCAGCGCGCCGGCGAATGGCGTTCTGGCAACCATGTTCGAACCTCGCTCAGTGGAGAGCCCTGGTTCTGGTCCTTTCGCCGCGCCGCCGCTTGGGGAAAATTGCTCAGCTCATGCCGGGTCCGACCCGGCGAGGCTCCGTCTCATCATGGCGGGCGCCAGCCCGTTACGGCACCGGCGCCGCCAGGCTGATTCCCTGATCGGCGAAATAGCGCTCGAGCGCGGCCGGTGTTGCGGAAGCGTCGGCCAGCGCCACGTAGCTGTCCGGCCGCAGCAGATAGAGGGCATCCCGCGCGAAGCCGGCCGCGCGGTGCCCGGGATGCCAGGCGAAGACATGGAGTGGCAGATCGTGCGATCGGCACCACGATGTGAGTTCGGGGCTCGCCGCACCATAGACGTGGGCCTGCCAGCTCATTGCGGTGAGCCAAGCAAAATGGTCGTCATCGCCCTCCCGCACCCAGGGCAGCCGGTCGCCGCCCTGCACCTTGCCGGCCACCCCGCGGCTGAGCCGGCCGCCACGATAGTTGAGCGTGATCTGCGAGACGGTGCGGAAAAGAAATGCGCGCCATTGCGGGATGCGGAACAGGCCGGCGGCAAGGGCGGGAACCACGCGGGTGCGCAGCAGGCTGGCGAGGCGGCCTTCGGAGGTGACGAGGGTGAAGATACGATCCGTCGTCGCGACCAGTCGCCGCGCGAAGACGATCCGTTCGGCTTCGTAGCTTTCGAGCAGCCTTTCGGGCGCGCGCCCGGCGACCACCGCGGCCAGTTTCCAGGCCAGGTTGATGGCATCGCCGATGCCGGTGTTCATTCCCTGGCCGCCGACCGGGCTATGGATATGCGCCGCATCGCCCACCAGGAAGGCACGGCCCTTGTGGAACTGCCCGGCGACGCGGTGGTGCACATGGTAGGTCGAGAACCAGTTCACCCGTTCGACCGTTACTTTCATGTGCTCGATCGCTTGCCTGCTCACGTCCTCGAAGCGCAGGCTCTCAGGGCGCTCGGCGCGCTCGTCGCGCACGGTCCCGATCAGCCGCGCCCTCCCCTGCCCGTCCAGCGGGAAAACGGCAAGGAAGTCGGCCAGGTCGAGATCGACATGCAACGCGCCATCGGCCGCGGGACCGGTGGCATTGACATCGGCAACATAGAAAAGTTGCCGATACGTGCCGCCGGGGAAGCCCGAACCGATCGTCTCCCGCACCACCGAGCGCGCTCCGTCACAGCCGGCGATGAAGCGCGCCTCCAGGCTTTCCTCTTGTCCGCCGGGTAGCCGGAGGCGTGCATCGATGTGCTCGCCACGATCCGTGAAGCCGAGCAACTCGGTCTCACGAGCAACCAAAACTCCGAGGGCTTCGAGCCGTTCGATCAGCAGCCGCTCGTGCCGATCCTGCGGGAAAATATGCACGAACGGATAGGGCGTCAGTCCCGCTCCGATCGCCCCGAACGGCACGTGCGCCGCCTTCCTGCCCCTCACCCAGAGATTGATCGCGGGAACCTGGTGGCCTCCGGCGATCACCGCATCCGCAAGGTCGAGCTGGCGATAAAGCTCGAGCGTGCGCGCCTGCACCGCCACTGCCCGCGAAGTCGTCCCCGGCCCGGCGGTCTTGTCGATGATCCGCACTTTGACACCAAGCCTGGTCAGCCACAGCGCGAGCGCAAGCCCGGTCGGGCCCGCTCCGGCAATCAGAACGTCGCACTCCATGGGCCGCCTTCTCCTCCCGGACTCTGCCGCACACAAGCACCGCCGGGCGCGGAATCCATAGCCATGCACCTCTCCGACGCCAAGCTTCCGGTCCCTGGCCGACCCTCTCCGGCGGCGGTTGCTGGATCGTCTCCTGGCGCAGAACGGGCAGATCCTGGGCGAACTTTGCGAGGGGCAGAACATGACACGGCAAGCCGTGACGAAGCCTCTCGCCGTTCTGGAGGCGGCAAACCTCGTCGTCGCCCGCAAGCGTGGGCGCGAGAAGCTCCGCCACCTCGACCCCGTTCCCATCCGCGAAATCGCCGAACGCTGGATCGGCCAGTACGAGCGTTCGCGCGTTCCCGCGCTTGCCGATCTCAAGCGCTCACTGGAGGAAGCCGATCAGCCGGAACGCCGAGCGACCGGCGAAGAGGCCAAACCCCTCGCTGCAACCAGGAGAAAGACACCCATGGCAGAAAGTCGCTTCCTCTATGTCACATACATCCGCACGATCCCAGAAAAATTGTGGGAAGCGCTGACAAAACTGGAATTCACCCGCACCTGCTGGTTCGGCACCCATCAGGAGTCAGACTGGCAGAAGGGCGCGTCATGGAAGCTCGTCTTTGCCGATGGCCGGGTTGCCGACACGGGGAAAATTCTCGAGATCGATCCGCCGCGGCTGCTTGTTCTGGGATGGCGCCATCAGCTCATGCAGGAGCTGAGGGACGAGGCAGAGACGCGGTTCCGTTTCGAACTCGAACCAGAAGAAGCATGGGTGAAGTTCACCGTGCGGCATGAAGCGGATGGCCCGAACACGGTGATCGACGCCGTTTCGAACGGCTGGCCGCGCCTTCTCTCCAGCCTCAAGAGCCGGCTCGAAACCGGCCAGGGCCTGCCACGAACGGATCGTCTGCCGGGCCGTTAGACCCGTGTCGGGCTGACCGTGCAGCCCGACACGGGTCTCGCGCTTTATTCGAACCCGCGATTCACGCCCTCCGACGTTTCCGCCTCGGGCGATCGCGGGCTAGCGGGCAGCCTTCCTTGCCGCCGGGCCATGCGGCCCGGCGGCAGCGACGGGAAAAATCAGAAATGGAACTGGTCGATATTCGATTTGTCGAACACCGTGAGCGGCCCCAGGATCACCACGCCGTCGGCGCCGATGCTGCGCTGCCCGAGCTTGCCGCAGGCGAAGCTCTCCCCCTCCTTGCCCGTAATCACCCCGGAACACAGCGAACCGGCCGCATAGGCGGCGAGATAGCCAAGGTCTCCCGGATTCCACAGCGCGAAGGCCTGCACGGTGCCATCCTTGATATAGGCGCGCATCTGGTTGGGCGTGCCGAGCCCGGTCAGCGTGACCTTCCCCTTGTACGGGCTCGATGACAGGTAGCGGGCCGCCGCGCTGACGCCGACCGTGGTCGGCGAAATCACCCCTCTGAGATGCGGAAAAGCCTGCATCAGGCCCTGCATTTCGGTGAAGCTCTTCTGGTCGTCGTCATTCCCGTAGGCGACCTTGACCAGCTCCATCTTCGCGTACTCGGGCTTCTTCAGCTCATCCTTCATGAAGCCGATCCAGGTATTCTGGTTGGTCGCGTTCGGCGTCGCCGACAGGATGGCGATCTGGCCGCTGTAATCGATCATCTTGCCCAAGAGCTTGACCTCGTCGCGGCCGATCGTCTCGTTGTCCGCCTGGCTGCAGAAGAGCTGCCGCCCGGCCGGCGCGACGTCGCTGTCATAGCTGACGACCTTGATCCCCTGCGCCATCGCGCGCTTGAGATAGGGCACCAGAGCATTGCGATCGTTGGCGGAAATGCAGATCGCGCGTACCCGCTGCGCGACCAGCGTGTTGATGTAGGAAACCTGCGTCGATGCGCCGGCACTGGACGGCCCGACCTCCTTGCCGCTGGCCCCGAATTCCTTGCAGGCGGCGATCCCGGCGTCGTCCGCGGTGGTGAAATAGGGGTTGTTGACCTGCTTCGGCAGGAACGCGATCGTCAATCCGGGCTTGATGCCCGCCGCCTCCGCCGGCAGCGTCCCGGCCAGCATCGCGCCTGCGGCGCCGATCATCAGTGCTCGTCTTTTCATGCCTCGTTCTCCCTTCTCGGTTGTCGCCGCCGCCCGCCGGGCAGAGCACGCCGTTCGAGCCGGCTTTCCACCGCCGCCGCCAGGTTCGGTCCCAATACCGAGGCGATCAGCAGGGATCCGGTCACGATGGTCAGGATATCGTTGGAAACGTCGATCAGGGCCAGTGCATTTTGCAGGATGCCGATCAGGAAGACGGCGGCAATGACCCCGATCACGCTGCCTTTGCCGCCGAAAATCGAAATCCCGCCCAGCAGCACCGCCGCCACCACCGGCAGCACGAACCCCTCCGCATTGTCGCCGCGGGCGCTGGAAAAGCGAGCCGTGTAGACGATGCCGGCGAGCCCGCTCATCGCCCCGGAAAGCACGAACAGAAGGAACTTGTGGCGCAGCACCGGCAGCCCGGCAAAGGTCGCCGCCACCGGATTGGCCCCGATGGCATAGAGCGCGCGGCCGAAGGGGGTGGCGTGCAGCACCAGGATGGTCAGCACCGCCAGCAGGAAAAACAGCACCATCGGGTTCGGCAGCGCCGTCCCCATCACCGTGCCGAACCCGAGATTGGTGAAGAAGGTCGGGAAATCCGCCACCGCCTTGTCGCCGAGCAGGCCGAACGCCAGACCCCGATAGAGGGCCAGCGTGCCGATCGTCACCGCCAGCGACGGCAGCCCAAGCCAGGTGACCAGCACGCCGTTGAACGCGCCCGCCAGTGCTCCGGCAATCAGCGCAGCCAGCATGGCGAGCGCGATCGGCACGTGCAAGGACCACAACAGGCCGAGCAGGCAACTGCACATCCCGAGCGCCGAGGCGACCGAGAGGTCGATCTCGCCGGCAACGATCACCATCGTCGAAGTCAGCGCCATCAGCGCGATCTCGGAAAGATTGGCCGCCAGGTTGCCGAGATTGTCGGCCGTCAGGAAGGCCGGCGAGAGAAACGAGCCCAGAAAGAGCGCCAACAGAACCAGGAGCCAGATCACCACTTCCCAGCGCCTGAGCGGCGCGAGCATCTCAGCCATGGCGGCGGCCTGAGCGCATGAGGGCGAGCGTGTGCCGCGCGATCACGAGATCGAGGCTGATCGCGGCGAGCAGCATCGCGCCTTCGATCGTCTGTTCCCAGAAGGCCGGCACCCGTAGCGAAACCAGCGCGTTCGAAATCGTGGCCAGCAGCAGCGCGCCGATCGCCGCGCCCTCGACACTGCCGACGCCGCCGGTGATCGCCACCCCTCCGACGACGCAGGCCGCGATCACGTGCAGCTCGAGCCCGGTTCCTGCCGTCGCATCCACGGTCCCGAAACGCGCCGTGAACAGCACGCCGGCGAAGCCGGCAATCGCGCCGCAGCAGATGAAGCCGAGCAGCAGGCGGCGCCGGACATCGATGCCGGCCAGCCGGGCCGCCTCCTCGTTGGAGCCGAGCGCGAAATATTCGCGTCCGGCCGGGTAGTGGCGGAGGGCATAGCCGGAAAGCGCAATCAGCCCGACCACGATCAAGGCCAGGAACGGCACCGGCCCGACCCCGGCCGTCGCCAGCCCGAGGAAATGGCCGGGCAGGCTGGTGGCATTGATCTGCGCACCTTTCACCCAGGCGAAATCGGCGCCGCGAAACACGTACAAAGTGCCGAGCGTGGCGACCAGGGACGGCACGCCGCCCCACGCCACGAGCCCGCCATTCAGCGCGCCCAAGGCCGCGCCCCCCACGGCCCCGATCGCCATCACCAGCGGAATCGGCATCGCCGGATGCGCAATGAACAGCGCCCCGGTCGCATAGGCGGTCAGGCCGAGGATCGACGAGATGGAAAGATCGACCTGGCGCATCAGGAGCACGATCGTTTCGCCGACACACAAAAGAGCCGTGACCGCGACATCTTCCAGAATGTCTTTGACGCCCTGCGCACCGAGAAAGCGCGGATTGATCGCGGCCGTCGCCAGCGCCAGCGCCGCCAGCACGGCGAACAACCCCACCTCGCGCACGCGAGCCAGCGCCTGGAACAGCCCGGTGCGCTCGGCGGCAACCGCCGCGCTCATGCCGGGTCGCGCGCCGGCCCGAGCGCTCCCTCCTGGCCGGTCGCCAGCGCCATCACCGATTCCTCACTGGCCAGCGCCCCACCCATCTCCCCGACGATCCGCCCCTCCCGCATCACCAGGATCCGATCCGCCATGCCGAGAACTTCGGGCAGTTCGGAAGACACCATCAAGACCGCGAGCTCCTGCCGCGCCAGGCCGGCGATCAGGTGATGGAGCTCGGCCTTGGCACCGACATCGATGCCCCGCGTCGGCTCGTCGATCAGGAGGATCCTGGGCGCGGTCGCGAGCCACTTCGACAACACCACCTTTTGCTGGTTGCCCCCCGAAAGTGTCGCGACCGCATCCGAAAGCCTCCGGAACTTGAGCTTCAGCCGTGACGCCCATTCGGCGGTGATCGCGCGCTCTTTTGCCGGCGAGGAAAACGGTCCGCGACGAAGCTGCCTGAGCACGGCGAGCGTCGCGTTGCGGATGATGGAAAGATCCAGCACCAGCCCCTGCTGGCGCCGGTCTTCCGGCACCAGTGCCAGCCCCATGCGCATCGCCGCGCGCGGGTCGCCGGGCGGGATCTCGCGGCCGAACGCATGCACGGTTCCGCCTTCCCGCTGATCGATGCCGAAAATCCCGCGCAGCACCTCGCTGCGTCCGGCCCCCACCAACCCGGCCAGAGCCACGATCTCGCCCTGATGCAGGTCGAAATCGATGCCGGCATAGACGCCCGCAGCCGAAAGTCCGCGCACCGTAAGGGCGGGCGCACCGCGTTCGCCGCGCCGTGGCGGATAGAGCGTCTCCAGCACCCGTCCCACCATCAGCCGCACCACCTGGGACGGCGTGTAGCCGGCGATCGGCCCGCTATCGACCAGCGCGCCGTCCCTGAGCACCGTCAGGCGCTGGCATTCGGCAAACGCCTCCTCGAGGCGATGCGTGATGAACAGGATCGCCACACCCTGATTGAGCAGCCGGCGGACCACCGCGAACAGGCGGGCCGTCTCCTCGCCGGTCAAGGCGGCCGTCGGCTCATCCATGATCAGGACGCGCGCTTCGTAAGAAAGCGCCTTGGCAATCTCCACCAGTTGCTGTCCGGCGATGGAAAGCCCGCGCACCAGCCGCGCGGGATCGAGGGCGACACCGAGACCGGCAAACAGCGCCGCCACCATCGCCGTTGATCTCCGGTGATCGATCCGCCCCCAACTGCGCCGCGGCTGGCGCCCGATGAGCACGTTTTCGGCAATGGAAAGATCGGGAAAGAGCGTCGGCTCCTGATAGATGACGGCCACTCCCGCGTCGCGAGCCTCGGCGGGGTTGCGGAAAATCTGCTTCCGTCCGTTCAGCAGGATGTGTCCACTATCGGGCTCGATCACACCGGCCAGGATGCGCACCAGCGTGCTCTTCCCGGCGCCGTTTTCGCCCAGCAACGCGTGTGCCTCTCCGCCATGGAGCGCGAGCGAGACGTCGCGCAATGCCACGGCGCCACCGAAGGACTTGCTCACGCCAACCGTGGCAAGGATCGGAGTCCCGTCGGTCAAGGTCGAAGATTTCCTCGAACCCGGGGCAGGCGCCCCTCATTCCCAACCGGGCGGCGGGACGAAGGATCTGAAAGAAAGCTCGAGCATCTCGGCCATCCTGATCGTGGTGCGATCGCCGCCCATCGGCCCGGCAATCTGCACGCCGATGGGGAGGCCGGAACCCGAAAGCCCGATCGGCGCCACGCTCGCCGGAAGGTGGAATGCGCAGGTGATGCCAGGCCAGAACAGCATGTCGTTGTAGGCAATCTCCCGGCCGTTGACGACGAGGCTCCGCTCCCAGGTCTCGCCTTCCTGCATGTGCGGCAAGGCCGCTGTCGCGATCACCGGGCAGAGCAGCACATCCCAACGCTTGAAGAAGTCGCCCCAGAGACGGCGCATTTGCTGGCGCCGTTCATTCAGCCTCAGCCATTCCCGATGCCCGAGATCGACCGCCCGCACGAACAGCGCATCGGTGCTGAAATCGTCGGCCGCGAGCCTCGCTTTTTCCGCGCGTTTCCGGGCCAGGATCTCCTCCGGCGCGCGCGCGGAAAGGGCGGCGTCGAGCAAGGTGACGTAAAGGCGGAACGCCTCGACGGGGTCGCAGTCGGGGCGCGCGGTGCGGCTGACCTCGGCCCCTTCGCGTTCGAGGTGGCGCGCCAGATTCTCGATCAGCACCACCGTCTCGGCATCGGTCGCCTGGCCCGGCTGCTCGGCCCAGACCGCGATGCGGCATTCGGAAAGCCTGTTCATCCGCGGGCCCGGCAGCGCATAGCCGTGCGTCGCCTCGGTTGGATCGGGCCCGAGGATGGCATCGAGCGCGAGTTCGAGGTCCCGCGCCGAACGGGCCAGCGGGCCGATCACCGAAATGTCGGTCATCGCCGCCGCGTTGACCATCGACTGCCCGCGCGGCGAGCAGAGGCCCCAGCTCGGCTTCAGGCCGAACAGGCCGCAATAATGCGCCGGCACCCGGATCGACCCGCCGATATCGCTGCCCAGTTCGAGCGCGGAAAACCCGGCCGCGCAGGCTGCGGCACCGCCACCGGAAGAGCCGCCCGGCGTATGCCCCGGATGCCACGGGTTGTTCGTCGTGCCGTAAGCCGGGTTGTAGCTCTGCCAGTCGGCAAGCCCGACCGGAACATTGGTCTTGCCGAACACCACCGCCCCTGCCGCTTCCAGCCTGCGCACGGCCAGCGCGTCGGTTTCCGCCTGCCCGGCCTTGCGATTTTCGTAGCCCCAGGTGCTGGGCAGCCCGGCGAGATCGAAGCTCTCCTTGACCGTCATCGGCACGCCGAACAGTGGTCCCTCCGCCCGCCCCGCCTGGTCGAGCCGCCTGGCACGCCCTCGCGCACGCTCGAAATCCCTGACGACGACGGCGTTGAGCCGGGGGTCCAGCCGCTCTGTGCGGGCAATGAAATGATCGAGCAATTCGAGGCAGCCGAGCTTGCGGCTTCGGACCAGCTCGGCCAAGCGCCATGCGGGCAGGAACGACGGATCCATGGGGGCCTTTCACAGGGAGAACGCAATCGCCGCGCCTTCAAAGGCGGAAACGCAGCTTCCGCCGCCGCACGATACCTGTCCAGGCCCGCCATGGACGGCTTGCCCGCGCATGCAGCGGGCCGGAAACCATCCCTGAAGTCATCTTGCTCCAGGCTTGGCTCCAGGCTGGGCTCCAGGCTGGACGAGACCCGGCCTGCAACCGATCATGCTGTCCTGGCCGCACGAAGGAGGAACCTCATGCTGAACCAGGCGGAATGCGACGCGATCGTCCGCGATCTCGTAGCGGATCCGATGCAATTCCTTGCCCGGCACATCATCAACCTCGATTCGAATCCGGTCGAGATTCACGACAAAACGCCCGCGCCGGTCCGGTTCTCGCTCAACAGATCGAACAAATCCACCACCAATGCGACCGTGTACGCCACCACCGACACGCTGCGCGACGCACCCCAGATCACCACGGGCTTGCCGATGTACTTCCTGCCCTGGGCGAGGGAAAGAAAGCTCTCCCTCATGCTTCCGCCAAATGGCGCGACCGCCCTGGTTTTCACCGCCAACCTGACCGGCTGCGCCGTCGGCTACTGGCGCGCGCCGGACGGCGGCGCGAAATTCTATCACGTCAACATCGGCGGTGAAGGCAGCATCGAAGCCAAGGGCGTGGCGGCACAGGAAAAACTGACCAAGGCGCTCACGAAAACCCATAGCAAGCGCGGCAATCCGAAATCGCCCGAGCGGCTAGCCGGCGGCATCTTCAACGTGCAGGACTACGGATGGGGCGAATCCAAGGTCATTCGCGGTTGCGCCTGCGGCGTGCTGAGGCAGCGAGGATGGGAATTCTACGGCCAGACGATCATCGAATTCGGCCTGAGAGGCGGCTTTGGCGTCAAGGAGGTCAGACCATTCTGAGATGGCCCGCCGGGGCCCGGGCACGGCGGGCAACAAATCAGCCGCCGCTGATCGCCGTCATCACCAGAACCTCTGCCCCGGGTGCGAGCGGTGTCTGGAGCGAGGCGCGCTCTCCGTTGACGAAAATACTGATATGGCGGCGGACGCGCGGGGTTGAATCGGCAAGCCTGTCGCGCATGCCGGGGAAACGCTGATCGAGCGCGCCGAGCACCTCGGCGATGGTTGCGGCGCTGAGTTCGAGTTCGCACGGCGCGCCGGGGAAAAGTGCGATCAGTGCCGCTGGCAGGCTGACGCGAACGGGAGCGGACATTGGCCCGATGCTGCTCAGTCCGAAAGCGCGAGCGTCTCGACGGAATGGATGGGGGGCAGGTGGCAGGCGATCGAGAACCAGCTATCTCCCTCGTCGGCGCTGGCAAAAAGCTCGCCCGAACCGGTTCCGAAATAAACGCCGGCGGGCGTGAGGGGATCGGTCGCCAGCGCCTGGCGGAGCACGCCGAAGAAGGCGTTCTGCTGCGGCAGGCCCTGGCGCAGAGCCTGCCAGTGTGTGCCGCCGTCCCGGGTGCGCCAGACCGCGGCGCGGCCTTCGGGGACGTAGCGGCCCTCCAGCGCGCCGTTCAACGGGACGAAATAGAGCGTGTCGGGATCGCGCGGATGGGCGGCGGCAGGAAAGCCGAAGCTCGAGGGCAGCCCCTCTTCGATGCTGTGCCATGAAAGACCCGCATCATCCGAGCGGTACATGCCGCAATGGTTCTGCTGATAGAGCCGCTCCGGCAAGCCGGCGGCCATCACCAGGGAATGCACGCACTGGCCCACTTCGGGATAGCGCTGGTCCTCCGGAAAGAAATCGGCACGGGTGCCGCGGTTGCGCGGCTCGAAGCTCGCGCCGCCATCGGTGGTTGCGAACACGCCGGCGGCGGAAATGGCAACGTGAAGCCGGGCCGGATCCGCCGGGTGCGGAACGATCGCGTGCAGGATCAGCCCGCCGCCGCCCGGGTTCCAGTGCGGCCGGGACGGATGGGCGCTGAGGCCGCTCACATGCCGCCATGTCGCGCCGCGATCGTGACTCGCGAACAGGCCCGCCGGTTCGACACCGGCATAGAGCGTGCCGTCCGGTGCCAGCGCGAGGCTCCAGACGGATTTCACCGCTTCTTCGCCTTCCGGGTAGGCGAGGCCCTGGCTGGAATGGGTCCAGCTCGCGCCGAAATCCTCCGACTTCCAGACCGCGGGTCCGAACCAGGCATTGCCGCCGCCGGCATAGATCGTCCCGGTGGCAGGGTCGGCGATCGCGTGGCCGATCGGCCAGGCCGCGCAGAACGGACCGCGCAGTGCGAAGCTTCGCCGCGCACGGTCGCCATCCAGGATGAACAGGCCCTTCTTCGTGCCGAGCAGGACAGACAGGCGATCGGGCATGCGCGTTTCCTCATCCATCCAGGGGTTCCGGCAGCCGGCTTGACAGATGCGTTGATATCAACAGAATGAGTCCGTGTCAAAGCCCGGACTCGATCAGGGATGCGAGCAGGCGCCGGCTCCCCTCCCCTTTGCCGTCACGCTCGAGGTGCGGGATCGTTGCCTTTGTCTTTTCCTGCAGCGCGCGGCGCGTTCCCTGGCGCGGCGGTTCGACGAGGCGCTGAGGCCCTTCGGCCTGACCAATGGGCAGTTCTCGCTCCTGATGTCGCTCAACCGGCCCGAGCCGGCGCGGCTCGGCAACCTGGCTCTGCTGCTGGCGATGGACCGCACGACGCTGACCGCGAACCTGAAACCCCTGGAGCGGCGGGGACTGGTGCGGAGCCTCCCCGATCGCACGGACGCGCGGCGGCGGCGCCTTCGCCTGACCCCCGCCGGGCGGCGGCTTTTGCTGGCCGCGCTGCCGGCCTGGCGGCGCACCGAGCAAGCCTGCGAACGGCAGGTCGGCGAAGCTGACGCGCCGCGCCTGCGCGGGTTGCTTTCCCTGCTGACATGACCGGATGATGCTCGACGCTTGAAGGAAGGAAGCAGGCGATGCGTCGGCTCGTTTCGTCGGGTTCCACATTCGAAGCGGCGTGCGCCTATTCGCGGGCGGTGGCCGAGGATGATTGGGTGTTCGTCTCCGGAACCACCGGCTTCGACTATGCAACGATGGAGATCGCCGAGAGTGTCGAGGCGCAGGCCGAGCAGGCACTGCGCAACATTGCGTGGGCGCTCGAACAGGCCGGGAGCAGCATCGCCGACATCGTCCGCGTCCGCTACATCCTGCCCGAGCGGGCGGATTTCGAGCCCTGCTGGCCGGTGCTCAGGCGCTGGCTGGGCGCGGTGCGGCCGGCAGCGACGATGCTGGTCGCCGGGCTGGCCGATGCACGCATGAAAATCGAGATCGAGGTGACAGCGAGGCGGTCGGCCTGAGCGCCGGCCTCTCGCCGGCCGGCTGTCGGGCCTTTCACACTCCGGACCAGGCTGATCGGAACGCTGCCGGCACGGCTCCGTCGGGGAATCTTACAGTCGCAGCGAACTCACGATCCCGTTATTGGAGCGGCCCCATTTCGACCGGGCATCTGACGCAATCGTGAGAGCCTGGGGGCAGGCCTTGGCGTGCCGCTCTGTCCGCCGGTCCCACACGGGTTGAGATGATTGCCGACCGCGGGGGCTCACGGAGCCAAGGGGCGAGCGCTTCCCGGCGCTCGCCCCTCCGGAGGCGAGGAAGGCCGACCGTCAGGACGCGGTGCGGCGGCGAAGGCCGATCAGTCCGAGTCCGAGAGCGGCAAGCCCCGTGAGGAGCAACCCCAGCGACCCCGGCTCCGGGACGGAGTCTGGCGTACCCGTCAGCTCGAAGCTGATCGTCGGCGTGACGTCCCAATCCGTCGCATTATTCAGGATGATATCGAGATCCTGGCCGTTGCCGAGACTCTCGATCAGCGTTAGCGATCCGTTGTACGTATCAGGCGCGCTGGTCCAGACCAGACAGTCTGTGTCGCCGGTTTTAGGGGAAACACCATCACCCTTGGCGCAGGCGAGCTCCGTTCCGCCATACTGTGCCGTGAAAGTGGCGGTTACCGACGGCGAAATTTCACCGCTAATACCGGTGATCGAAAGATCAGTGAAGTCGATGGTCAGCATCTCCGTCTCTGTCTTTATGTCTGTCTTTTTGTTTTCGGTGCATCCCGTTCCGGAACAGAAATTGGGCTCCGCCTTGAAAAAATCCGTGGCGGCCGTTTCCGTCCCGACGGTCAGGTTAGTAATGGTAAAGCTGCCGCCGATGCCAAGCTCATCCACTATCGTCGGACCGCCGCTGTACTGCTCGCTGACCGTATAGCTGCCTTTCAAATCGATCGGCGTGGCGAAGGCGGCGGATGTGCTGAGCGCGAGCGCCGCAGCGGTTGCAATGAGTACCTTACGCATATGTCTTTTCTCCTGGCTCCGATCGCGCGCGTCGCACATTGCGACCTGGGCTTTCACCATCCTATAAGCAAAGTGTGTGCCAAGGAGACACAAGGCAATGAAATCAAATAGTTAGCACGCTCCGGAGGCCGCCTCCATGATGGTTTGTGTAAGTAATTCCGACACATTCGGCGGCTTCTGAGAAGAATCTCCGTTGACGATTGCGTGCGCGCGCTGTGGGGAGCTTCTCCATTCGCCCTCTCGGGTACAGAAAGAGAACCATGACATAGGTGCCTCTTGCCGCCTCAGGCTGGCTTGGCCACACCGTCCCGGCGCGAGGCATGAACGCGGCAAGCGGCCCTGCACTGTCGGGAGATCTTACAGTCGCCGCCAATCTCACGGTCCCGTTACCTTGCGAGTCATTGTTTTTCCTGCACTTTATATTTTGGCACGAAAATTGCTTTTTATTGCCGATGAGCAACTTCGCCCTCTCGAGTAAAGAAACATGACATCCTTGCCCCCCACTGCCGCAAGCCGGCTGAGCCAAGCCGAATCCGCCAAAGGAACAACATCCGTGCAAACCAGGTCTCGCCGCAGGGCGGGGTGGCTCGGAGGAGCCGCACTGGCAGCACTGCTCGTGGCGGTTGCCGCCCCGGCCGCACGGGCCACAGCCATCACGACCGACCCGCTGCATGGCTTCTGCAACGGCACGAGCCCTACCGGCAGTTGCAACGACAACGGAACGAACACGCCTCTCGGCACCTCGACCGAGTTCGGTTTTTCGCTATCGCCAGCACCGGGTAAAAAGGGCGTCTCAGGGACTCTCACCCTCGTTATCCTGCTTCCGGACACGTACACCCCGCCCGCCTCCTTCTTGATCACGGGCGTCACGGGCACGACGAATCCTTCCGGAACCGCGACAGAGTTCAGCTCCACGGCGTGGACGAGCGGAGGTCTCGACGCCTACCTCGGATTCTCGGCATCTCCCGCCACCCCGATCGGCGGTTTTGAGGCGGACGGAGCGACGGGATATTACGTCTACCAAGTCTCCCTTAGTGATGTGATGCTTTTCGGAAACTCGGACACGACCGGCGAGTGGAACACGATCGGCGCGCTCAGCAATGATCTCGGAGCCTACATCGTCGGTTTCTTCAACGAAGGCAGCAGCGACCCCTGTGAGACACCGGGCACGTCTTGCATCGCCACCGCAAACAGCGGGGCTCTCCTCGTGAACACGGCAGGAGGGACGCCGCGTTCACTCCCTGAGCCCGGCAGCCTTGCACTGCTCGGGACAGCCCTGGTTGGCATGTTCCTGGTGGGAAGAAAGCTGAACCGCCGCCAGTCGACCTGACCATGAACCCGGCCTGAGACCGGCGGCGGCCGTCAGTCGCCGCCGCCGTGTCCCGGCCTCGAGGATCGCGATGGCGGCCAGCGTGGCGAAGCCGGAGCGAAACCTGGTTTTCCCCGGCAGCCTCACCGAGGCCGGGCGGATGGCGGAGGACCTCCGCCAATACCAGGAATTTGCACCGTCGGAGTTGGAGCTCTTTGCCCACCAGGCGGCAAGTCCGGAGCGCCCACCCGCCGATGCGCTGCGCACACCCCATGCGGGCGACGACGATCGGGCTGCCACGAGCCCGCGTGGCCGCCAACGCAAGGCGCGGCAACTCGCTGCGAAGGCTGGGAGACGTGCCCAGGCCGGCCGCCATGCAGAGGCACTTGGCACCCTCCGCGAGGCCGCCCGGCTCGACCCTTCGAATGCGGAGCTGCTGCACGATCTCGGCCGGGCCTGCATTTCTGCCGGCCACTCCAGCGAAGCGGCGGCCGCACTCAGGCGAGCGATCGCCCTGCAACCGGATCGTGCCGGCACTCGTCTTGACCTGGCACGCGCGTTGGACTGCATGGGCGAGGCGCAAGCCGCCATCCAGGCCTACAAGAAAGCGGTCGAGCTGCAACCGGACCAGGTGGACGCCCTGGAGCGACTGGCGGAACTGCAACTCAACTGGGGTAGCCGTGCCGAAGCCGTGGCCGCTTTTCGCGCGACTGCCGCTCAGATGCCCGATTCGGACGCCGCCCACGTCAATGCCGCGCGCGCTTTCTTGCTCGACGGCGCCTCCGCCGAGTCCGAACGATTGCTGCGCGACGTCATCGCCCGCCAGCCGGGGAACTGCGCGGCCCTCATGACCATGGCAAGGCTGCTCGCAGACAAGGGCGAGCTCGACGCCGCGTCCGCCGGTTACGAACGCGCCGCAATGTTGAACCCCAGCCTGGCGGTCGCCTGGTACGGCTGCGCTGCCAACAGGAGGTTCACGGAAGCGGACCGGCCGCTGATCGCACGAATCCTGGCCAGCCTGCAGCGCCCGAACCGGCTGCCGGACCATCGCATGGCATTGCATTTCGCGCTCGGCAAGGTGCATGACGATCTCGGCGAATATGCGGTGGCGATCCGGCACTTCGACGCGGCCAACCAAATCGACGTCAAAGGCCGGCGGCTCGACCGCGGCGGTCTGGCCGGCCGGACCGACGAGCTGATCGCAGCGTCGCCTCCCGGTTTCCTCATCAGCCGCCCTGATTTCGCGCAACCGGGCGAACTCCCGATTCTGATCGTGGGCATGCCGCGCTCGGGAACGACGCTGGTGGAGCAGATCCTATCCAGCCATCCCGCGGTCGCCGCCGGCGGTGAACTCACGTACTGGCCCGACCTGCGCCGCGGCCCGCTCGGCGGCAACGAGTCCGCCGCCGTCGCCGGACGCCTCGCCGGCGATTATCTCACGCGGCTCAGTGGCATATCGGCGGACGCGGCGCGCGTGACCGACAAGATGCCGTTCAATTATGAACAGCTCGGCCTGATCCGGCAGGTGCTGCCGCGTGCCTTCATCGTGCATTGCCGGCGCCATCCCGTCGATACCTGCCTTTCGATCTACACCACGCATTTCCGCGCGCGCCTTGCAGACCGCGGCGATCTGGTCTTTCAGTACCGGCAATATGCGCGCCTGCTGGCGCACTGGCGGAGCGTCCTGCCGGCCGGGCGCTTTTTCGAAATCGACTATGAGACCCTGGTTGCCGATCCCGAACACGCGACCCGGCAATTGATCGCCTTCTGCGGCCTCGAATGGGACGATGCGTGCCTGGCGCCACACCGCAACCGACGATCGGTCGCAACGGCAAGCCTGTGGCAGGCGCGCCAGCCGATCTATCAGCGTTCTGTTGCGCGCTGGCGCCACTACGAGCCATGGCTCGGCGAGCTTCGGGACTTGCTGCCGCCGGCCGGGCTGGCCGCACCTCCCGCGGGATAGAACAGCTCGGAGAGGTTTGCGGATCGGCGTTGGGCCGCCGCGTCCTCACGCGCCATGCGCGGCCCGGCTGTCGGCCGGCGCCTCGGCGCGCTCCTTCATGCCGTAATCCCGCAAGACATGGGCGACGCGGAGGCGATAATCGGCGAACACGCCCTCTCCCCCCTCGGCCCTCCCCTTCCCCTGAGTGGCGCGATGCGCGGCATTGTTCCGCCACGCCTCTACCGCCGCCTCGTCGCGCCAGATGGAAAGGGAAAGCAGCTTGCCCGGCTCGGTGAGGCTCCGGAACCGCTCGACCGACATGAAGCCGTCGATGCTCTGGAGTTCGCCCTTCAGCGCCGCCGCCAGCTCGAGGTAATGCCCGGTCTCACCCTCGGCCGGCCAGACCTCGAAGATGACGGCGATCATGCCTTCACCAGAGGCGCGTGCGGTGCCGAGACCAGGCGGAGGAAAATCCGGTCCTCCTTCACAATGAACCGCTCGCGCCGCGCGAACGCGAAATTCTCGCGTCCCAGCGGATCCCCTGCCAGCCGCGCCCGATAGGCCTCGTAAGCGGCGAGGTTTTCGATGTTGTAGGCGGCATAGGCGGTGGTGGCCGAACCCTCGTGCGGCGCGAAGTAGCCGATCAGGTCGGCGCCGGCGCGCGGGATGGCCTGGCCCCAGTTGCGCGCGTACTGCTCGAACGCCTCGGTGCGCCCGGGATCGATCTCGTAATGGATGAAGCAGGTGATGGGCATCGCCTCTCGCCTCCGGTTGATGGCGCGCCGAACATAGACCCGACGCCCGGGACATGCTTCGGCCGCAACCGAACCATCAATCTTCTCGCCGACGTAGGCCGACGCCCCGAAGCCTCGGCGCCGCACGCCTTACCCCTTCACCGGCGGCCACTGACGCGCCGTGTGCACCAGGGCCAGCACCCACACCGTTTCACGATCGATCTCGTACACCAGGCGGTAGCTTGCATGTAAAATGACCTCGCGCGTCCCGGGAATTTTGCCGGTCCGGCCGAGCATCGGGAAGTCGGCCAGCCTGGCCGCAGCATCGCTGAAAAGCTGGTCCAGGCGGGCAGCCGCCCGCGGATCGTCGGCGGCAATGTAATCCCTTACCTCCGCCCGGTCTTGTTCGGCTTCCGGCGTCCAGAAGACCTTCACACCTGGCCCGCCGCCTTGGCACGCCAGGCGGCGAATTGAGCCTCGACATCCTCATTCGGCCGGCCTCGGCCAAGGCGCACCGAGGAGCGCGCAACCTGCACCTTGCGGCGCAGGAACTCCTCGTATTCGCGTTCCTCGCGCCTCCGCTGGATATAGGCGCGCATCAGTTCGCGAACGATTTGTGATGCTGGCCGATGATCGGCTTCGGCTTCTGCCAGAAAGGCATCGCGCAGTTCCGGTTCGAGCTTCATGGTAAAAACCGCTTCTTTCGCCATGGCAGCCTCGCCGCAGGATATATACTGATAAAGTATATACACTCTCATCACCGCTCGGCAATCCTGCCGATCTCGCGAAATCGACCCCTCCCTTGCCGGCCAGACCAGGCCTCGGACGCCGAACCCGCTCAGGGTCATGTTTGACGCTCAGGTGCGATGTGCCCGAGATCACCGGCAAAATAAGGCCTCAACGCGCTGCGAGCCTTGCTGTGGCCCGCTCACCGGGCACGGTCCATACGAAATGGTCTTCTGTCATATCTGCGGGGCAGCTCTCCAAACGTGGACCAGACGCCCGGGACATGCTTCGGCCGCGATCGAACTATCCAGCGCCTCAATGGGTGAGGAGCGCGCGGACAAAGGCATAGGCGACGATCGGGATCGCGATCAGCACATAGATCCGCAGCACGACGAGAAGCGCGAAGGCACCCCGCCCGAGCCGCTGGCGCGGCAAGGGCCGCTCGGAATAGAGCGTCAACTGCGCCGGCTCGAGTGCGTCAAGCTCTTCCGGATCATAGCGCACGGGTTCGACTGTCATCGCCTGACCGGAGATCCTAATGGGGAAGCAGCCCCGGGAAAACGGTAATCACACCATAGAGCGCACCGACCAGTGAGATCGCAACGACGATGCTGCCGCCGGCAAGGTTGGCCCGCCAGCCGTTCGCCAGGTCGCCCATGATCTCCCGATCGTTGACGAGCAGCAGCAGGAACAACAGCGCAGGCGGCATCAGGAGCGTTGCCAGCACATTGACCGTCAGCGTCATCGCCAGGAGCGGCGCACCGGGCGTCAGCACGACGGACCCCGCAATCAGCGCCGAGACGATGGCCGCCGCATAGAACAGGCGACCATGGGCGAGATCGAGGTTCATGCTGTGCCGCTCGGCGATCGCTTCGGCCAGCGCATAGGAGGAACTGGAGGAAATCGTCATCGCCGCGACCAGGCCTGCCTCGATGATGCCAAGCGCGAACAGCGTCGCGCCGACGCTGCCGATATAGGGCCTGAGCGCAGTCGCGAAATCGGCACCGCTCACGAACGCCGAGACATCCGCCTGCGCCCGATAGAGGGGCGCCGCGGCAACGACGGTCGCGATGGCCGCGAGGGCGGCGAGGATGGCCCCGAGCGCGGTATCGAGCCTGCCAGGCGCCAGGTCGGCGCGCGTCAGCCCCTTGTCCACGACCGCGCTCTGCTGGAAGAAAATCATCCAGGGCGTGACGGTGGCGCCGATATTGGCAAGGATCAGGGTCAGGAAGACGGTGTCGAATCCGCCCGGCAGCGGTCGCCAGGTGCCGATTGCAGACAACAGGGCCGCCCCATCCGGACGGGCGAAAAATGCGGCCGGAATGAAAAGGAGATTGAAGGCGGCCAGGCCCATCGCCACCCGCTCCCAGGTCGCGTAGCGGCGAAACGCCAGCGAAAGGGAAACCAGCACCACCCCGATCGCAACCGAGAGCGGCGCCGGCACCCCGAAATAGAGCCCGCCGGCCTGGATCGCGATGAACTCGGTCATCAAGGTCAAAAGGTTGCCGAGCACCAGATCGCCCATCGCGAAATAGCCCCAGAACGGGCCGAAGCGCTGGAAAATCAGCTCCGCGTGGCCGCGATGCGTCGCCGCGCCGAGCCGCACCGTCATCTCCTGGACGAGATAGGCCATCAGGAACGTGAGCAGGATGAAGGGCACGAAGAAGCCGACGCCGTAGGTGGCTCCCGTAGCGGCGTACGAGACCATGCTCGGGCCGTCATTCTCGCCCAGCATGACCAGCACGCCAGGCCCGAGCAGCAGCCAGAGCAGATGGAGCCGCCGTCGCCCCGCGCGACTGGCGAGGACCTTCCGCCTGTCCCGCGCCCTCAGTACATCCTCGCGCGTGACCGTGCCGGCGACCTCGAGTTGCGGAACATGCTCGGCCATCTGCGCTCAGCCCCTCGGGGAGGCGGCTACCCTGCACCTCCTTCGCCCAAATGTAACCTTGGGTACAATCCGGTCAAGATGCATCTTTCTCTCGCCTCGGGATCAAGGAAGGCATGATACTTCATGATGGCGCGACGGCTATGTTGGCTGCTAATGAAGAGCCGCGCCACGGAGGCAAGGCAGTGGGAAGAACCCCCGCCATCACGGAAGAAACGCCGCCGGAAATGCCGGCCGAGCCCGCCCAGGCAGAGCGCTTCGGCAAGGCCAGGAGCGCCCGCTCCGGTGCGCTGCGCGAAGACTACGTGGAGCTGATCGCGGATCTGCTCGCCGCGCACGGCGAAGCACGCGCCACCGAAGTCGCCAAGCGGCTCGGCGTGACGCATCCGACCACGATCAAGAACTTCGCGCGGCTCAAGCGGGAGGGGCTCCTCACCGGCCGGCCCTATCGCGGCGTCTTCCTCACCGACGCCGGCCGCAAGCTCGCCCACCGTGTCCGCGCACGCCATCGCCTCATGGTCGCTCTTCTCCGCGCCGTGGGCGTGCCGGCGGAAGCGGCCGAGGCCGACGCCGAGGGCATGGAACACTATGCCTCGGAGACGACCCTCAAGGCCTTCGCACGCTTCCTCAAGCGGCGCGATTAGCCCGCGATCGCCCGAGGCGGAATCGTCGGAGGGCGTGAATCGCGGGCTCGAATAAACCGCGAGACCCGTGTCGGGCTGCACAGTCAGCCCGACACGGGTCTAGCCCGCGATCGCCGCACGCCCAGCGTCAGGGCGGCGCGGCGAATCCCAACTGGTCAAAGGCACACAGATTCTGGTTGATCTTCTGCTCCACCTCCCCGCCCGCAAACTGCGCCTTCATGTCGAACTGGCAGGTCTGTGCGATGCCGACCGGGAAGCGACCGGTGGCGCCGGGAGCGATGGCGGAAGGATGCGCGGGGTCATTGCCGGCCAGGAGATTGGGACCCCAGTAATTGTCGGACGTGGGCGTGATGTAAAGCGCCGAGATCGGCTTCTTGCCGGCATTCTTGATCGCGATGTTGGCGCTCTGATCGCTGCCCGGCCGCGCCGGAGAGGCCACCGAAATGCCCCCGAACGCGCAGAGATTGACGTTGTACTCTCCCACGCTCGACTTGTCGGCGTACTGCATGAGGAGATCGAACTGGCAGCCGTGATAGTGCGGCATCGTGATCTTCGCCTTGGCATTCGGCGCCAGCGCCGCGCCGAGCTCGTTGCCGCCGAACTGCGCCGCTCCGGCCGTGCGCGTCAACAGGATCGTCAGCGGCTCGGAACCGACATTGCTGAGCGTGAAGTCGGTGTCGGATGGCGGCAGGCAGCGGCGGGCGAAATGGTCGAGCCCATCCTGGTCGATCGTCACGGTGGTGCCGAAGAAATTCACCTGGCTGTTCGGATTGTAAAAGGCGAAGCCCATGTAGTGGCTGCCGGTGACCAGCGAAAACTGGTCGAGCGTGAAGCCGAGGCTGACCCCGATCCGCCCCGTCGCCGTGCTGACGAAGGCCCGGCGCACGACCTCCTTGTCGGAATTGCTGAAAATCTGTCCGAACTGATCCAGCCGCAAATTGTAGTCCGTGATGCCGGGAACGAAGCTGGCAGGATCGACCCGGCCGGCGGCATCCATGTAGACATCCATCAGCACGACATGGCCCGCCGCCTGCTGCTGCTGATCGCCGCAATAAACGAAGATGTCGTCGCGCTTGCCGGACGCATCCAGCGTCTGCCCGTCATAATAGAAGTTGCCGTTGCCTTCCTGGATGCTCCAGTTCGTCCGCCAGTAGGGCGTCGTGATGTTGAGTTCCGCCATCCGCTGTTCCGTGAGATGCGTGGTGGCGCTGCGCCCCTTCTTCGCCATCTCCTGGATGAAGTCCGGATCCACCCCCATTTCCTTCACGTAATGGGCGATCTCCGCCATGCCCTCTTCGCCCGCCGCCACTCCCTCCTCTGCCGAGGGCTGCTGCCCTTCGAAATAGAAGCGGTGCACGCCGTAGTCCGACGTGAAGCTGACCGTCCTGACGACGCCGCCGAGAAAGGCGAGCGTGCAGGAGCTGTAGCAGTAGCCGGGGAACGGCGGGCTCTTGCCGGCGCGCACGTAGGGGAAATAGGCCGGCGAGACGTTCGGGGTGAGGCCAAGCGCCAGCGGCACCCGCGTGCCGACCTCCGTCCACAAGCCGTGCGATCGGATGATCTCGCCCATCTCGAGGCCCGCCGGCAGACTCCCGCCGGGCGAGTTGAGCACCAGGATGGTGCCGGGTCCGGCGCCAAAGCGGCTGATCGCGGAACTGAGCGCCTTCGGCGTGTCGTCGGTGATCTCGCCGATGGCGAAGATGTAGTTGCGCACGCCTTCGCCCCAGGCGACGCCACTCGTGTCGCGCCAGGCAGTGAAGCTCATCGCTTCCGATTGGGCGGCGGCCGGCAAGGAGTGGAACAGAGCCGGAAGCAGCATGACAAGGCAGGGGAACAGGAAACGCCGCATGACGCTCATCCCTTCGACGTCCCGATCGAAGCTTCCACTTCGTCCTGGAAATCGGTTCACGCTTCGAAGAACGCTCGCACCGCACGGCGCCCTTCTTTGCGATCGCAGACTAAACGAGAGGGCACGCCGCCGCCTAGGCGGAAAGCGCCGCCCGCAGCGGCGCGACCGATCATAACGGCGCGAGAAGGCCGTCCCCGCAAATCAGAACGGCTCGACGGCGGGCCTGAGGTCGATGGCGAAAGACCAGGCCGAGGGCGGCTGCGCCAGCACCGCAAGATAAGCCTCGGCAATCGCCGCCGGGTCGAGGGTGCTGTCCGCTCGCTCTGGCGAACCGGGCCGCTCGGCCCTCCGCACCGTCCCGTCGATGACGAAATGCGCGACATGAATTCCTTTCGGGCCCAGCTCGCGCGCCGCACTCTCGGCCAGCCCCCGGAGCGCGAATTTTCCCATCGCGAACGGGGCCGAGCCGGCGAAACCCTTCACGCTCGCGCTCGCGCCCGTGAACAGGATCGCCCCCCGCCCGAGCGGGATCATTCGCCGCGCCGCCTCGCGCGCGACCAGGAAGCCGCCGAACGCGGTGACCGCCAATGTCGCGCGCACCGCCTCCACATCAAGCTCGGCGAGCGCGCCGCGCAGCCTCCCTGAAGCATTGTAGAGCACGACCTCCGGCGCTCCGAACCGGGCCTCGAAAGCAGCAAACAGCCCGCTCACCGCATCGGGCTCTGCCGCATCGGCCTCGAACGCTGCCGCCTTTGTTTCGGCCGCCAGCGGAGCGAGCTTCCCCACGTTGCGGGCGGCAAGGCCGACAGCGATGCCCGACCGGGCCAGCGCGCGTGCGACTGCGGCGCTGATGCCCGAGCCGGCGCCGACGATGAGGGCGGTGCGGTAGGGAATGGCGGTCATGGGGCGTCTTTCCTTCGCAGCAAAGAGAGAAACCTCGGGCGTCACCCGGCGAAACCGCCCTCGGCGAGGAAGCGGGCTTCTTCGGCGCTGGTTTCCCGCGCCAGCATCCCGTTGCGATGCGGGAAGCGGCCGAAGCGGCGGATGATCTCACGATGCCCTTCCGCGTGCTCGCCGAGCGGCCGGCCAAGGCGCTCGTTCAGCGCGATCGCGTGATCCTGGTCGGCGAGCTGTTCGGAATGACAGAAGGGAAGGCAGAGAAAGGAACAAAGCTCGGGCGCAATCCGCTCCCAGTACCCCCGAGCCTCCGCCTGCCGCGCGTAGTGGCGGGCCAGCGGATCCGTTGCGTACATGTGCGCGGTGCCGCGGAACGCGTTGCGAGGAAACTGGTCGGTCAGCAGGATGAGCGCGAGAGCGCCGTCCGCCGTCGCCATCCAGGCGTCATGCACGCGGGCGGCCACCGCCATGTGCAGTTTGAGAAACCGCGCGCGGAACTCGGCGTCGAAGTTGGGGTCTTTGCCGAACCATTTTTCCGTGCCGGCCGCGCGCCAGAAGCCGATCACGTCGGCCGGGCCGAGGGGCGCGCAAGGCGTCGGATCAGGGTCTGCGAGGTTCATGATCCGTCTCTCGCAGACGCAGACGAGGCGCGCGGCCGAAGGTCGATCACAGCGGCGCCACCGATCACCATCGCCACCCCCGCCACCCCCGGCAGCAAGGCGGAGATCGTGAGATGGCTCGCGTCCCAGATCGCTCCGGCAGCATAAGGAACGAAAAAGGTGATCGTGTAGCCAAGCGCCAGCATCGCGGCGGCCAGCCGATGCACATCGTCGGGGGCGGCCAGCAGCGGCGGCAGGGCAAGCGTCAGAATGAGGATGCTCGCCGCGGCAAAGCCGGCCAGTGCCGAGGCGGCGATCAGCACGAAAGTGGAAGGAACCATCAGGCCGCCGAGCGCCATCAGCCCCAGCGCCGCGGCCGCGAAAAACGGCGCCCGCCGCCGCGCCAGGCGCAACCCGAACGCCATGATGAGCAAAGAGGCCGGGAACTGCCCGGCATTGAGGGCGGTCAGCCCGAGATCGACCAGCCCGGGCCGGCCGAGAGCGTGCAGATAATCGGGCAGGAATGCGTTGCAGCCGAAATAGAGTGCCGATGCACCACCGGAAAGAACCCCGAGCAGCCACGTCCGCGGATCGCGCCAATCCGGCCACCAGCGCGCCCGCCTCGCACGCAGCGCTTGCCCGGTCTCGCCCCCGGTGAAGAACAGCACCAGCGCCACCGTCGCGAGCGGCGGGATGGACCAGACAGCGAAGCTCTTCTCCCAGCTTCCGCCGGTGAGTGGCAGGACCAGCGGAATGGTGAGGCCGGCGGCCAGCATCTCGCCGATCAGAAGCCCGTTCGCATAGATCGCCGTGGCCAGCGGCACGCGGGCCGGAAACCAGCGCGCAACCAGGGCCGGCAGGGCAGGCTGCATCACCGCTACCCCGGCGCCCATCAGGATCGTCATCCCGAACAGCATCGGGAGGGACGGTCCGATGCCGCGCAGGGCCGAGGCGATCCCGACCACGAAGACGCCCACCACGGCGGCCCGCCGGGCCCCTATCCGCGCGATCAGGAGCGAGCCGGGAACGGCAGCCAGCCCAAACAGCAGCACCGGCATGCCGGTCAGCGCCGCCACCAGCTTTTCATCCAGATGCAGATCGTGATGGATGAGCGGCAGCACCGGCGGGACGGCCAGGATGGTCAGGCGCAGATCCGCCCCCAGCAGCCACAACAGCAGCAGCCCCGCCCACCCCGGGCCGCGAGCTTCGTCCCGCATCTCGGTGCCGCCGCGGCTAGAACGGATCGCGGCGCCCGCCGCCGTCGATCCCGGAGCGGACATGCTGGCGCAGATGGCGGCGAATCTGGGGCTGGCCCGGCATTCTTCTTCCTTTCGCGCGGAGGCGAATCAAGGCGAGGATCGGCCGGGCGGACAAGCAGGGGGCCGGCACGGCGAATCGAGGAGAACCGGATCCCAGCCCAGCACCACCGGGGCGTGCGCATTGGAATGGCGCACCCGCGGCGCAACGTCGCGATCCACGACCAGGCGGGCGGCGGGAAGGGCCATCGCCAGCGCCGCCAGCCTGGCCCCGGTCGCAAGCGTGGCCCGGCTGATGGTGAGCGTGGCAGCGACACGGCGGAATCGCTCCTCCGCCAGCACGCCGAGCCAGATCGGCGTGTGATGGTCTTCGCCGCCGATCGCCGCCCCGCTCGGCCAGAGCCGCAGCACCATCCGGGCCGGCTGGCCGCTCTCCGGCAGCGGCTCGATCATCACGAGCGCCCCCGGTTTCCCGTCCGCGAAGTGGGGCAGTACCGGCAGCACGGCAGGATCGATCCCCGGGGTGAGCCAGGCCGCCGCGGAAAGCAGCGTCCAGGACGGAGCCCGGCTCCAGCCTCGCCCTTCCAGCACATGGGCGAGCCCGTCAGGAGTGCCGGCCCATTGCAGGGTGAAGGGGCGGGTGTAATTGCCGAGCAGGCCGACCCGCGTGCCGGGAAGCGTATCCCATCCGCCCTTCTGCCAGGCGGCCAGGCTCATCAGGCGCGGCGGCAGTAAGGCGGGCGGTGGCGGCGCCGGAACCACCGCGTAGCCCGCCGCCTCTGCCGCAACGACGCCGATCAGAAGCGGGATCGCCAGCACGCTGGCCGCCCAGGCACGTCCTGCCGGCAGGCGGCGAAATTGGGCAATGGCCGCCGTCAGGCCGATCCAGGCCAGCGCGAAGGCGAAGGCGATGATCTCGGTGGAAAGCAGGGTCTGCGCGAAATAAAGGCGGGCCGCAGCGCCGAACACGACCAGCAGCAGAGCGGCGCTGGCAATCGCCGGCTGCAGCCGCACCGGCGCCGCCCGCAGGGCAAAGAATGCCAGCAGCCCGAAGGCAGTGGCGGCCAGGAGCGCCATCGCGGTCGGCGGCAGCAACGTATCGGTAAAAGGCCCTTCCGGCGGCACGGCGTTCGGCAACAGCGGCAGGAGCGTGCCGAGCACCTCCGCGCCCACCAGCCCCAGGACCCAGGCCAGCAGCAATGGCCACTGGCGAGAGGCGGCCAGCGCCAGCGCGCCCACGACGGCCAGCAGCAGGAGCGCCGTCGGCGCGGCGGTCGCGGCAACCAGGCGCATCGCATGATCGCCCCAATGCGAGCGCAAAGCCGCGAGCGCGTGCAACACGACCCCGTCCAGCCGGACCAGCGGCTCCCCCGCGATCAGATCCTGCAGCGCACCCAGCAGCAGCCAAAGCCCGCCCACGAGCAGGGCGGCAATGACGGCCAGCGCCAACGCCTCGGTGCGGTCGGCGGCAAACAGCGCCCGCAGGCGGCGGGCCACCCAGCCGGGATTGCGCTCCGACCAGGCGGCCAGAGGGCCGACCGCCATCCCCAGAGCCAGGGGCAGCCACCGCGCCAGCCACCGCGCGATCCATACCACCGCCCACGCCAGCAGGATCAGGAGCCCGGCCAGCAGGGCCAGCCGGCCGGCGACCGCACCGAGGAGTTCGAGCGAGGCACCGATCAACACCCCGAACAGCGTGTGCGAAAGCGACCACACGATCGCCGCCGGAACATCGGCCACGAAGAACCGGGCCGGCGACATTTCCAGGATGCCGGCCAGCATCGGGATGATCGCCCGCACGGCGGGCGTGAAGCGCGAAATGATCACGCTTTTCCCGCCGTGCCGCGCGAACAGGGCCTCGCCCCGGCGCGCCAGCTCGGGATGGCGCGAAAGCGGCCAGCGATCCAGGATCGCCCGCTGATAGCGCCGCCCGACCGCATAGGAAGTGCCATCCCCGAGCACCGCCCCGCATGCCACCGCGGCCGCGAACGGCCAGTATTCGAGCGCGCCGGCGGCGATCAGGGTCGCCATGGCAATAATCACGGTGGTGCCGGGAATGAGCGCTCCGAACACCGGCAGGGCCTCGCCGGCGGCCAGCACGAGGACGAGCGCGTAGGCAAGCAAGGCGTGGTCGGCGGCGAAGGCAACGGCCCAGTCGACGAAGGCGTGCATGGCAGGACACTGGCCCGAGGCGCGGGGCAAAGGCTAGAAACAATCGCGCCCGGCTTCGCGCATAGGTGGCAAGCGCAGGCCGCGGATGCCAGATCGGCAACGGGCCATCTCTGCCGCACCGGCATTGACCACAAGAAAGAGCGACCCGTTCAGCGGCTCGCCTCGCCGCGGCGGTCGCACCCGGCGGCCTCCGCCAGGCCAAACTCCGCCCGGCGGATCGGTTGCCGCCATCCGCTCTGTGCTATAAGCGGCCTCCGCTTCTCAGGATACCCGGATGCGCGTCCGCCTCGGCTTTCTTCTCCTCCTGGTGCCGCTCCTCCTCGGCGGCTGTGGCTGGTTCGGCGGCGGCCCCGCGACCAAGAAGCCCACCGTCCCGTTCACCGCCGAAGGCCTCTACAACGACGGCGTCGCCAAGATGAACGCGAGCGACTTCAAGGCTGCGATCGACGATTTCGACAAAGTCGAGGTGAACTTCCCCTTCTCGCCCTGGGCCGTCAACGCGCAGTTGATGCACGGCTACGCCGCTTATCTCCAGCAGGATTACACCGGGGCGATCGGCGCGCTCGACCGCTTCATCCAGCTCCACCCGGCCAATCCGGATATTGCCTATGCGTATTATCTGCGCGCGCTTTCCTATTACGAGCAGGTCTCCGACGTGGCACGCGACCAGAAGGCCACGCACGAGGCGATCACGGCGCTGCAGGAAGTGGCCAATCGGTTTCCCGGCAGCGCCTACGCCAACGACGCGCGCCTGAAGATCGATCTTTGCACCGACCATCTCGCCGGGCATGAGATGCTGATTGGCCGCTACTACGAGCGCCAGCACGACTATGTGGCTGCGATCGGCCGCTACGAAGGCGTCGTGCAAGACTATCAGACCACCAATCACGTGGCCGAGGCGCTCGAGCGGCTGGTGGAATGCTACCTCAAGCTCGGCATGCTGGCCGAAGCACAACATGCCGGTGCGGTGCTCGGCTACAACTACCCGGGCACCACCTGGTACCGGGACGCCTACGCAAGGCTGCACCAGGCCGGCATCGTCGCCAACAACGCGCCGCCGGAACCGACGAAGAGCACCGGCTTCTTCGGCGGCATCTGGAACGCGATCTTCTGAACCACGCACCACCGGGGCGCGGATGCTGACCTCTCTCTCGCTCCGCGACATGGTTCTGATCGACCGCCTCACGCTCGATGTCGGCCCGGGCCTGACGGTTCTCACCGGCGAGACCGGGGCCGGCAAGTCGATCCTGCTCGACGGGCTCGGGCTCGCCCTCGGGGCGCGGGCCGATTCGACCCTCCTCGCCCCCGGGGCGAGCGAGGCGAGCGCGGCGGCTTCCTTCTCATCGCCGCCCGGCCATCCCGTCCACCAACTGCTCGCCGGACACGGCCTCGATGCCGGCGGCGAGTTGCTGTTCCGCCGGGTGCTGGCGGCCGACGGCCGCAGCCGCGCCTTCATCAACGACCAGCCGGTTGGCGTTGCCTTGCTGCGTCGGGCCGGCACCTGCCTGGTCGAGATGCAGGGCCAGCACGAGCAGCTCGGGCTCGCCGATCCGGCCATCCAGCGCTCGCTCCTGGACAGCTTCGGCGTCGATCCGGCGCTGACGGACGAGGCCGCCGCGCGCTGGGCCGCCTGGCGGGCGGCGCAAGCGGCGGCAGTCGAGGCCCGGGCTGCAGCCGATCGCACTGCCCGCGATGCCGACTTTCTCACCCACGCCGCCGCCGAACTCGAGGCGCTGGCTCCTGAACCCGACGAGGAGACCCGGCTCGCCGAGCTTCGCCATAGCCTGCAACAGGATGAACGGCGCGCCGAAGCGGTGGCCGCAGCGCTCGAAGAGCTGGCTCCGCGAGAGCGGCGCCTCGGCCCGGCCGCTTCGGTCCGCGCCGCCGCCCGCGCCCTCGAACGTCTCGGCAAGCCCCAGGCGGGCGCCATGCAACCCGTCGGCAAGGCAACGGAGGCTCTCGCCGCCCTGGAGCGCGCCGAAGAAGCGCTCGCCGAGGCCGAAGCGCTGCTCGAAGAGCTCGGCGAAAACCTCGCGGCCGATCCAGGCCGCCTGGAACAAGCCGAAACCCGGCTCTTCGCGCTGCGCGCCGCCGCCCGCAAGCACAACGTGCCGGTGCCCGAGCTGGCCGCGCTCAGGGCACGGCTTGCCGCCGAACGGGCCGCCATCGAAGATCGCACCGCGCTGGCCGCCCGCCGCGCCGACCAGGAAGCCGAAGCCCGGGGGGCCTACCTGCAGGCGGCCGCCCGGCTTGGCGCCGCTCGCGCCAAGGCCGCCACCTTGCTCGAACAGGCGGTGGCCGCCGAGCTGCCGCCGCTCCGGCTCGAGAAAGCCCGCTTCCACTGCCGTCTCGCCCCGCTATCCGAGGCAAGCTGGGGGCCGCAGGGGGTGGAGGCGGTCTCGTTCCTGCTCGCCGCCAACCCGGGCCATGCGCCGGCCCCGCTCGCCCGCGCCGCATCCGGGGGCGAGCTGGCGCGCCTCATGCTGGCCCTCAAAGTGGTGCTGGTGGGCAGCCGCAATCCCGGCACCCTGATTTTCGATGAGGTCGATGCCGGCATTGGCGGCGCCGCCGCCGCCGCCGTCGGAGAACGCCTCGCGCGCATCGCCGAGAAAACCCAGGTGCTCGTCGTCACCCACAGTCCGCAGGTCGCCGTGCACGGCGGGCAGCATGTCCGCATCACCAAGGAAGCCGCCAACGGCCGGATCACGACCCGTGCCACCCCGCTTGCCGTTGCCGGTCGCCAGGAGGAGATCGCCCGCATGCTGGCTGGCGCCCGCATCACCGATGAGGCGCGTGCCGCTGCCGTGAGCCTGCTTGCTTCGCCGCGCTCTGCACCGAGACGCAAGAGCGCGCGGACGTGAAAAAGCCCGCCGAGACGCCGCTTGAAGACCTTGACGAGAAAGCCGCCCGCGCCGAACTCGCCCGCCTTGCAAAGGCGGTCACGGAGGCCGACCGCGCCTACTACGAGGCCGACGCGCCGACGATGTCGGACGCCGAATATGACCGCCTCCGTGCCCGCAACGCAGCCATCGAAGCGCTCTTTCCGTCGCTCGTGCGGGCCGATTCGCCGTCGCGGCGGATCGGCTCCGCCCCGGCCGGCGGCTTCCGGAAGCTCCGCCATCGCGAACCGATGCTCTCGCTCGACAACGTCTTCTCCCCTGACGCGTTCGCGGACTTCCTCGCCCGCGCCCGCCGCTTCCTCGGGCTCGATCCCGCGGAAGCCCTGCCGCTCGTCGCCGAACCGAAGATCGACGGGCTTTCGATCTCCCTCACCTATGAGCAGCATCTCTTCACCTCCGGGGCAACGCGCGGCGACGGCATCGAAGGTGAAGACGTCACCGCCAATCTCGAGACGCTGGCATCCCTGCCCAGAAAACTGTCCGGCCGCGCTCCGGCCTTGATCGAGATTCGCGGCGAAATTTTCATGAGCAAGGAGGACTTCCTCGCTCTCAACGCGGCGCAGGAAAAGGCCGGAGAAAAGATCTTCGCCAATCCCAGGAATGCCGCTGCCGGCAGCCTCCGCCAGCTCGATCCTTCGATCACCGCCTCCCGCCGGCTTTCTCTCTTCGCCTATGCGCTCGGCGCCTGCTCGGAAAAGGTCGCGGACACGCACTGGCACTATCTCGAGCGGCTGCGCGGTTGGGGCTTCGCGGTCAACCCGCTGTCGCGCCGCCTCGCAACCGACAAGGAGGCCGCTCCATTCCAGGAGGAGATCACCGCCAACCGCGCCCGCCTCGGCTACGATATCGACGGCGTGGTGTACAAGATCGACGATCTGGCGCTCCAGCAACGCCTCGGCTTCGTCGGCAGAGCCCCGCGCTGGGCAGTGGCGTGGAAATTTCCTGCCGAGCAGGCGGTCACCCAACTCGAGGACATCCTGATTTCTGTCGGCCGCACCGGTGCATTGACGCCGGTCGCCCGACTTACGCCCATCAATGTCGGCGGGGTCCTCGTCTCGCGCGCCACGCTGCACAACGAGGACGAAATCGAAAGGAAGGAGATCCGCATCGGGGACTGGGTGACCATCCAGCGCGCCGGCGACGTGATCCCGCAGGTGCTCGGCCCGGTTCTTTCCCGCCGTCCGAAGGGAACGAAAAAATTCGTTTTCCCCGACACCTGCCCGGTCTGCGGCAGCCACGCCGTGCGCGAGACAGGCGAGGCCGTGCGCCGCTGCACCGGCGGGCTCACCTGCCCCGCCCAGTCGGTCGAGCGGCTCAGGCATTTCGTCTCCCGCCCCGCCTTCGACATCGAGGGGCTGGGCGAGAAGACCATCGCCGAATTCTACGCCGACCGCCTGATCCAGGGACCCGCCGACATCTTCGCCCTGCCTCGTCACGAAGCGGAAATCGCCAAGCGCGAAGGCTGGGGCGAACTCTCGGCCCGCAACCTTTCGCGCGCCATCGCCGCCCGGCGCAGGATCGCGCTCCCGCGTTTCATCTTCGCCCTCGGCATCCGCCGCATCGGCGAGGCGAATGCGCGCCTGCTGGCGCGCCACTATGGCTCCTACCACCGTTTCAAGGCGGCCATGAAAGCGGCCGTCGATCCTCTCTCCGAAGAGCGCAGCAGCCTCGACTCGATTCTCGGCATCGGCCCGGCGATTGCCGAAGAGCTTGCGGCCTTCTTCGCCGAGCCGCGCAATCTCGCCGCCCTGGCGGCCCTCGAAAAAGAGATCACGATCGAGGATGAAGCTCCGATCTCCGGAGGTGATTCGCCGCTTGCCGGTCAGACCATCGTCTTTACCGGCACGCTTTCTTCCATGACCCGCGCCGAGGCCAAGGCACGCGCCGAAGCGCTCGGCGCCAAGGTCACCGACAGCGTCTCGCGCACGACGAATCTCGTCGTCGTCGGCGCCGAGGCGGGCTCAAAAGCGCGCAAGGCGGAAGAACTCGGCGTGAAAACAATCAGCGAGGAAGACTGGCGGCAACTCGCCGGATTGTCCGCCGAGGCCTGATCCCGCACGCACCGGGCGTATTACCGACCAGCGCGCGATCGCGTGCAGGCGCATCCTCAGCTATGCAGGGCCAACTCACTATCGCTAACCGGCCTTGTGCTTGCGCCGCCGAACCAGCCCAAAACCACCAAGGCTAGTTGCGAGCAACAGCAGGCTTGCCGGCTCGGGGACGGTACTCGGCGGAGTGAGGTCAGGGCTGAACACGAAGGAATAATCGCCGGCATCGGAAACGCTGGGGTCGATCGTGAAAATCGGGTCAACAAAGGCGGACGTGCTCCCCCCATAGCCGCACCCTTCGAAGGAATTGCCACATATCGCCTCGCTCGCCACCCCTATCAAAACCTCGTATATCTCACCGACGTTCAGAACTCCCGACGCAGTATAATCACCGTTGGCTTCGCCCTCCGAATTCAATGAAATTTCGTCTGGACCACTGCAACCGACCGAGTAGTCGAGCCCCACATAGCCCTCGCTCTCTGTACAAAATCCACCGACAGGGCCAACGTAGGTCGCCTCACTGGCGTAAGACTCGCCTTCAGAAGGAACGATGACAGATGCCGAGTATGAAGCCGAGACATCAACCAGCACGCTGCTTGAAGGCCCTGTAATCTCAAGATAATAGGTCAGTTGAGCGTCTGAACTGGCATTGACGTAACAGTTGCCCTCGCAATTGCTCTGGACTGCACTGCCCGTTGCGGCCGAAGCGGTCGACGATACGGCCGGATCAGTGCCTCCCGTGATCTTTGCCGCCGCGCTTGATTTCAGTCCATTGCTTTGACTTGACGCCGAGATCGCCGGCGAACTGCCGGTCTTACAACCGACACTTGCGAGACTGGCGTAGGAACTGCCGTAGGAAGCGCAGGCACTATTATAATTCGTGTCGGGATAATTCTCCGGCGCAAGATAATTGGTACTGGTGTCTATAAAGTTCGCGCTGGCTGTCACATAAGCAGATGACGTACTAATGGAGTCAGCGTTGGCTCGGGCAGCACCCAATGCGGCGGCGAGCAGCAAGGCCACAAACGCAACAACCCCGGCAAGGCATCTCTGTCCAATTCGTATGCGACAACGTGGCACGAACGTTCCTCCTCCCCACAGTCTCGCCAAGGGGTCTGCCGATCCACTCCCGTGAATCTTATGCGAACGGGAAGTCAGCAAATGCAGACCATTCCTGGCAATAAGGAAATGAACCCCTAGCAGCGCGCAGGGAATAAAGATCAACCTGACCATGCGGCGTATACTCCGGATCGAGCAGCGCTCTCGATGCTGTCTGGCGGCAGTGGGACTGCGTCATGGAACCCACCGTGGGGCGGCCAAAGTCGCGTTTCACGGCTCCGTGATCTTGATCACGAGAACGCGATATGCACGGTCTGTGGGCTGCTTTCAGCGGGCAGAACGCGGCGTAGCCGGCGGTCGCAGAGAGTATGACTTGCATTTCCACGCCTCACCGACACAAAAGAGAATGTGATACTGGCCGGCAAATTGTGTACCGTGCATCCCCCAAATGGTGTATGAATGTGTTTTTTGACCCTTTCCAGTGCACCTCTCTCGGAGAGACGCGTGCAAAGCGGATTGAGGGCCCGTCGGAGAGCCAGGCAGTGATGGAGAGTTCCTCCGAGCCCCAGGATGAATATCACAGGCACGCGGCGACCACCCGGTTGATCTATGACCTTTTGCTCCGGGAGAGGCGATGGGACGCGTTGTTGCCCTGCCTTACGCGGGAGTTCGGTTCCACGTTTTCGCTGGTGTTGACCCGCGACCACCGTAGCCGCTCGGTGCGGATCACAGAGATCGACGTGTCACTACCGGAGCGGCAGCGGGCGTACGAAACCTACTATTCCCGGTTGCAGCCGCCATCGTTCTTCGAACAGAACGAGGTGGCCGTGGGGGAGGTCTTCACCGACTGCCTGTACACGGATTACGACAGCTATTTGAGGAGTCCGCTTTACTGCGAGTTCTTCCGGCCGCTGGACGCCGACCATCTGATGTTCATGCCTTTGGATCGGGGCCCTCATGAGGACAGGGGCCTCGTTCTCCGCCGAAGTCGTGCAGTCGGATTTTATGATGATGAGACGGCACGGCGCCTCAAACTGCTCGGTACGCATATTTGCAACGCGGAACGCCTGGCGGCACGGATGCGAGCCGAGAGCGACAGGGTAGCGAACCTCGAGAGGACGATTGCTCAGCTCGGAATCGCTGCCTTCGTAACCGACCGGGACGGCAAGATCCACCATATGACGAGAGCCGCGGAACGGCTCCTGTTGGCCGGTACCGTGTTCAGCGCAGCCGGTGGCCGCATCGCGTGCCGCGATGCGGCGCTTGAAAGGCCGTTCAAGATCGCGATCCGCGGGGTCGCTGACAGCATCGACAATCCGCGACAAAAAGCCAGGCAGATGGCGTGCGTGCGCCGAACGGAGCGTGGTTTATCGCTGGCGGTCTCGATTTCAGCGATGATGTGGTCGAAGGACGGGGTCGGTACAAGTCCCGTCAGCCTGATCGTTGTGAGCAGCCCGGAGGATCGTGTGATCGCCCAAGTCTACAGGGCCGCCGAGTTGTTCGGGCTGACGCCCGGGGAAAGCCTCGTGGTCGGCGCGCTCTGCGCCGGACGACCGCTCGGTGAGCATGCGGCCTCAGCACAGATCTCGCTCGCAACGGCGCGCACGCTGTTGAAGCGAGCCCTGGCAAAGACCGAGACCCACAGCCAGGCGGAACTGGTCGGGCTGCTGCTGCGAAACAGCGCCTCGGTCGGGATGGGCGATCCGGACGAGCAGCGCTGACCCGCATCTCCCTCGCGCATGATTCGCCTGGCCCTGCGAGCGGCCGGAGCACGCACCGGGCACAATACCACCTTGCGCCGACCGGACGCCTATGTAAGCTCTTTCAGGGGATGCATCGCGCGCGGGAGCCGTAAACCATCGCGACGAAACGACTGCCAGGTTCTCCGCGCGCTGCCCGCCGGCAGAGAGAGGGGAACAGAAGTTCGCTCGCCGACGTCGCTCGGATGGCGGGAGTCTCGACCGCCACCGTCTCGCGTGCGCTCAGCCTGCCGGGAAAGGTCAGCGCCGGCTTGCGTGCGCGCATTCAGGCTGCCGTGGCAACGCTCCAGTACCAGCCGAACATCGCAGCCAGGATGCTCGCCGCGCGGCGCTCCTGGACGGTCGCGGCAATCGTGCCGACGATTCGGAACAATGTGTCCGCCTCCTGCCTGGAAGCCATCCAGGCGCGGCTGGAGGCCGCCGGCTATACGCTCCTGATCGGTGTGACCGGCTACGAGCCGGAACGCGAATATCAGATCACCGAGGCCTTTCTCGCCCGTGGCGTGGACGGCTTGATCTACACCGGCGCCTCGCATCTGCCCGCGACCTACGCGGCGCTCGAACGCCACCACGTCCCCTTCGTCAACCAGTGCGTCTTCGAGCCGGACGGTCCCCACCCCTGCGTCGGCTTCGACAACCGCGAGGCGGCGCGCCTCGTGGTGCAGCATCTTCTCGAGCTCGGGCACCGGCGGATCGGCATGGTGGCCTCCATCCAGCTTGCCAACGACCGCGCGGCCGGACGGATTGCAGGCGTGGTGGAAACGCTGGCCGCCTGCGGCGATCCCGGCTGGCGGGTGCCGATCATCGAGCAGTGCTCCACCATCGACGGCGGGCGCGCCGGGCTCGCCCTGCTGCTCGCGCTGCCAACCCCGCCGAGCGCGGTCATCTGCGGCAACGACATCCTCGCCTACGGTGCTCTCTTCGAGGCCCGCGATCGGGGCCTGCGTGCCGCCTCCGAGCTTTCCGTGATCGGGTTCGGCGATCTCGATCTGTCCGAACAGCTCGGTCTTTCGACGCTGCATGTGCCCGCCGCCGAGATTGGCCGGCTGGCCGCCGAATACCTGCTCGCCCGCTTGGCCGGTGGGGCGCCGCTGCATGCAACCCGAATCGAGATCCGGCTGGCGGCGCGCGCTTCGACTGCGCCGCCCCGCGCCTTGGCGGTAGACTCTGCCCCCTGAAACCAGCCAAACCCTCTCGCATGCGCCTGTACCGCCGTCCCCTGATCCGCCGGCTCGACCGCTACGTCTTCCGCCAGCTTCTGGCCGGCCTCCTGGTCAGCACGGGCGGGCTGGCGGCGTTGATCTGGCTCACCCAGTCGCTCCGCTTCCTCGACCTCGTCATCGACCGGGGCCTCAGCCTTGGTGTGTTCCTGGAATTGACCGGTCTTCTGATCCCGAGCTTCGTCGCGGTCATCCTGCCGATCACCACTTTCATCGTCGTCCTCTTCCTCTACCAGCGTCTCGCCGCAGATCGCGAGCTGACCGTGCTCGGCGCCGCCGGCTGCTCGCCCTTCACTCTCGCCCGGCCGGCTCTCGCTCTGGCCGGCCTCTCGTTCATCGTCTGTTTCTGGCTCAATCTGATGGTGGTGCCCGCCAGTGTCGCCGCCTTTCGCCAGTACCAGTTCGAAATCCGCAACCGCATTGCCGCCTTCCTGCTCCAGGAAGGCGTGTTCACCCCGATCTCGAACAACCTCACGGTCTACGTCCGCAAGCGCGATCTGGACGGAACGCTGCACGGCATTCTGGTCGACGATGAACGCGACCCGAACAACCAGGCGACCATCCTCGCCGAGACCGGCCGGCTCGTGGACGGGCCGGCCGGGCCGGAGGTCATGCTCTTCAACGGCAGCCGCCAGGTCATCGATCAGAAGACCGGGCGGCTGAACGTTCTCACTTTCGCCGAAAACACCTTCGACCTTGCAACCGCCACCAGGTCCGACGAGCAACGCTTCCGTGATGCTTCCGAACTCCCGCTCTCGCAGCTTCTGCACCCCAATCCGGCGACCGTGAGCCCGGTCGATGTGCCGAAATTCCGCGTCGAGGCCTACCGGCGCCTCTCCGGCCCGTTCACCGTGCTCTCTTTCGCGCTGATCGGCCTCTATACGGTGCTCGCCGGCCGCTTTCGCCGCCACGGCGGATTCATGCGCCCCACCGCAGCGGTCTCCGCCGTCACTTTATTGCTGGCGGCCGGGCTCGCGATCGCCGATTTCGCGGCCCGCCACCCCGTCCTGATGCCGCTGATCTGGGTGCACGCCATCCTGCCCGGGGTGGTTGCCGGATGGCTGCTGCTCGGCCCGCGGCTGCGTGGCGCGCGCATCGCCCGCCCGGTCGCCCTCGGCACGCCGTGACGATGCCGGCCACCCTCTCCTCCTACTTCTCCCGTCAGTTCCTGCTGGCCGTACTGGCGGCACTCGCCGGTCTGACCGGCCTCGGTTCGCTGTTCGATCTGATCGATCTCTTGCGCCGTGCCGCCTCGCGACCCGACGCGACCTTCGCGCTCGTCTGCGAGATGGCCTCTCTGCGCATGCCCTGGCTCTTGATGCAAATCCTGCCTTTCGCGGTCCTGCTCGGCGGCATCTATGCCTTCTGGCGCCTGACACGATCCTCGGAACTGGTGGTCGCCCGCGCGGCAGGGGTGTCGATCTGGCAGATTCTCGGCGCGCCCTTCCTGGTCGCCCTCCTGGTCGGTGCCTTCGCAACCACGATCATCAGCCCGATTTCATCTGTCACCTACGCCCGCGCAACAGCGCTCGACGACCAGTATCTCAAGGTCGGCGCCGGGCCGCTCACGGTGAATGGCGGCCAACTCTGGCTCCGCCAGTCCGATGCCGGCCTGATCCCGGACGGTATCGCCATCATCCATGCGGCCGGGGTCAGCGTGCACGGAAAGATACTCAGCGCCCGACAGGTCAGCGTGTTCCGCCTTGGCGACCGCGATCACCTGCTCCAGCGAATCGAGGCCAAGAACGGCCGGCTTGTCGGCGGTGCCTGGATTTTCGGCGACGCCCGCACCCTCGAGCCCGGTCATCTCCCCGGCCCGCCGGCCAGCATTCGCATGCCGACCGACCTCACCATCGCGCGCGTGCAGGAGAGCTTCGCCTCGCCCGATACGCTTTCGGTCTGGGAACTCCCGGGATTCATAGCCCTGCTCGCCCGCTCCGGTTTCTCGACGGTCGCGCACCGGCTCTATTTCCAGACCCTGCTCGCCCTGCCGCTCCTCTGCGGCACCATGTCTCTCGTTGCCGCCGGCTTCTCGATGCGTCCGGCGCGCCGCGGCCATGTGTCGGAGATGCTCCTGAGCGGCGCCGCGGTCGGCTTCGCCCTGTTCGTCATTTCCAAGGTCGCCGCCGAGTACGGCAAGTCCGGCGGTTTGCCGCCGATGCTGGCCGCCTGGGCGCCCGCCGCATCCGGCTTGATGCTGGCCGTCGCCCTGCTGCTGCATCTCGAAGATGGCTGATCTCGGGGCGGCAAGACGGGGCGCCGCCCTTGTCCTCGTTCTGCTCGCAGTCCTTCTTCCGCCGCCCGCCCACGCCCAGCCCTCGATCTTTTCGGCCGGGCCGGGGCAGCAATTCTCGAACACCGAACCGGTCACCTTTCTCGCCGACAAGCTGTCCTATGACCGCAATACCGGCGTGGTCACCGCAACCGGCCACGTCCAGGCCTGGCAGACCGGGCATGTGCTGCAGGCGGACAAAGCCACCTACAATCGCAACACCGGAATCACCATCGCCACCGGCCACGTCGTACTGCTCGAACCGGATGGCCAGGTGCTGTTTTCCGATCGCGCCCAGCTTTCCAAAGGCATGCTGAACGCCGTCCTCACCGGCATGAGCGTCAGGCTTCCACAGAATGCGAGATTGATCGCCAATGGCGGCCGCCGCACCGGCGGCCAGATCAACGATCTCGCGCGGGCCGTCTATTCCACCTGCAATCTCTGCGCCAAGAATCCGACCGCACCACCGCTCTGGCAGATCACCGCCTCGCGCGTGGTGCAGGATCTGGTCGACAAGCGCATCGAGTACTACGACGCCATGATGCGCATCTATGGCTTTCCCGTCTTCTATTTCCCGTATTTCTGGACGGTCGATCCCTCGGTCAAGCGGGGAACCGGCCTCCTGGTTCCTTCCTTCGGCGTTGCCTCCCACATCGGTGCCTTTCTCACCGTCCCCTACTATTTCGTGCTCGACGGACAGTCCGACCTCGTCGTCTCCCCGACCATTGCCTCAGAGCAGGGCCCGCAGCTCAACCTCATCTATCGCCGCGACTTCAACAACGGCGCGGTCAACCTGAACGGCTATATCGCCCGCGACGAAGGTTCGCCGCAGGGCGCCCTGTTTGCGAACGGCATCTTCGACTACAACGACACCTACCGCTACGGCTTCAGCTACAACCGGGCCACCTCGGCCGATTATCTGCGCGACTTCAACATCGCCAATGGCGCTGATGTACTGACGAGCCAGGCTTATGTCGAAGGCTTCGGGCAAGGCGCCTACACGCGCCTCGACACGCGCATCTATCAGGGGCTCAATTCCTCGATCGACGATGCCGCCCTGCCGGTCGTGCTGCCGCACTGGCAGTACAGTTATTTCGGTGCGCCGGATGCCCTGGGCGGCCGCTTCTCGCTCGATACCGGATACTTCAACATCCTCCGGCCGGTCGGCGCCAACGTCCAGCGCGTCTCCGCCATCGCGAACTGGGATCGCCCTGCGGTCGGGCCCGACGGCACGCTCTGGGACTTCGCGCTCCATCTCACCGCGGCCGCCTATTCCGGCAACCAGCTCGAGCAGCAGCCGGATTTCTTTTCGTTCAATAACGAGACGACCGCGCGTGCGCTGCCGCAGGCGGGGGTCACCTTTCGCTGGCCGCTGATGCGCTCGGGTGCCTGGGGCAGCCAGCTCATCGAGCCGATCGTGCAGTTCATCGTCGCACCCAACACCGGCGGGACCAGCTATTCGACCGTTCCCAACGAGGACAGCCTCTTCCTCGAGTTCACCGACGCCAACCTGTTCGGCTGGAACAAGTTCCCCGGCATCGACCGCGCCGAGGGCGGCATTCGTGCGAACTATGCCCTGCACGGGGCCTGGTATATCGGGGGCACGACCATCGACGGGCTGATCGGCCAGTCCTGGCGATTGCACACGGACACGACCTTCCCGGTCGGTTCCGGCCTCAACAACAATTTTTCCGACGTCGTGAGCCGCCTCACCGTCACTCCGAACCCCTGGCTCAACCTGACCTGGCAGAACCGCTTTTCCACCAACCCGCTCAGCCTGCAATTCACCGATGCAACCGCAAGTTTCGGAAACGACCTCCTCCGCCTGACAGCCGGATATCTCTACACCCCGATCAATCCTTATGATCTGGACAGCGAACCGTTGGCAGACGTGGAGTCCGAGGTCGACGTGCCGCGCAGCGAGGCCTCGCTCGATGCCTCGTCTCATTTCGGAGCATGGCGCCTGACCGGCTATGGGCGGGAAAATCTCGCGGACGGCAAGCCGGACTCGGCCGGCGTTACCGGTTCCTACGAGAACGAGTGCATGATTGTCGCCGTCCAGTTCGCTCGCCGCTTCACCTCACTCAACGGTGACAACGGTGCGACGCTGTTCCTGATCCAGATCACCTTCAAGACGGTGGGACAATTCGGCTTCAACGCCCTATAATCACCGGATTCGCCGGCGGGCGCCTTCTCTCCGCTCCCCGGCTGCCTGATGAGGCTTGCATGCGACTTCGGATTGCCCTCTGCCTGCCGTTCCTGATCGCACTCCTCCTTCCCGTATTCGGCTCGCCGGCTCGAGCGCAGACCGAATCGATTGCCGCGGTCGTGAACGGAGTGGCGATCAGCCGCGCCGATGTGGACAACCGTGTCCGCCTGTTCGCGCTCTCTTCCGGCATCCCGATGTCGCCCGATGCGCTCGATCGGCTGAAGCCGCAGATCCTGAACCAGCTCATCGACGAGAAGCTCCGCCTGCAGGCCATCGAAGAGGCGCACATCGTCGTTCCGGACAAGGCGATCGCCGCCGCCATCGCCGCGATCGAGGCGCAGAATCACCTCACCCCGGGCGCCCTGCGCGACCGCCTGGCGGGCCAGGGTGTCGCGCTGCGCACGCTGATCGATCAGATCCGGGTCGAGCTCGGCTGGACCGAACTCTTACGCCAGCAACTCGGTCCGGAGGCACAGGTCACACCGAAACAAATCGCGGACCGGATCGCGGCCCTGCAACAGCAGGCCGGCCAGACACAATACCTGGTCTCGGAAATCTTCATCCCGATCGACAATCCCGCCAAGCGCCCCGAGGCCGAGAAGTTCGCCGCCACCGTCATCGAGGAGCTTCGCGCCGGGGCGCCGTTCGGCGTGGTCGCCGCCCAGTTCAGCCAGAGCCAGACCGCATTGCAGGGCGGCACCCTCGGCTGGGTGCAGGCGAGCCAGCTCGATCCGCAGGTCGTCACCCTCGCCAACGAAATGCCGCCCGGCGCCATCAGCGACCCGATCCCGGTCGCGGGGGGGCTCGAGATCGTGCAGTTGTTCGGCCGCCGGCCGATCGGCGGCAGCGCCACCGACATGGTCTCTCTCCGCCAGGTGTTCCTGCCCTTCAAAACCCCGTTCAATCCGGCCGCGCCGACCGCGGCGCAACGCGCCCTTATCGAACAGGCGCGCGCCCTCGCCTCGAGCGTGCACAGCTGCGATGAGATGGAGGCGGCGAACAAGAAAGCCGGCTCCGTGCAGCCGGCCGATCCGGGGCCCATCGTGCTCAACCGCGTGACCCCGGAGGCATTTCGCACCCTCCTCACCAACATCAAGCTCGACACGGTGAGCGAACCCTTGATCGCCAACGACGGTGTGGCGGTGGTGATGGTCTGCTCGCGCGGACTGGAAAACCCCGAGGCGCCGCGACCTCAGGATGTCGCGCGCGACATCGTCGACAATCGGGCCGAACTCCTCTCCCGCCAACTGCTGGCCAATCTGCGCCGCCGCGCCGCGATCGAGATCCGCTCCTCCTGACTTCGCCCATTGCATCGAAAGGACGCCCGGCGGGTGCGCACAGCGATTCCGCATCGCAATGAAATGGCCCGGCCAGACGAACGTGAAGCGTGACGGCCTGGCATCATCCCGCTCTGCCTCGCCGCTGTTCTCGGCCCGCAAGTCGCTCGGCCAGCACTTCCTGCGCAACGCCGGACTCGCCCGCCGCGTCGCCGCGGCGGCAGGAAATCTTTCCGGGATGAACGTGATCGAGATCGGCCCCGGCCCCGGCGCTTTGACCGCCTCCCTCCTTGAAACCCCGCTCGCAAGCCTCACCGCGATCGAAATCGACCCCCGCGCCGCTCCCGCGCTCGATGCGCTTCGCCTTCGCCACCCGGCGCGATTCCGCCTGGTGATGGCGGACGCCCGCGAAGTGGCCTTGCCCGCCCTGGTTCCTCCGCCCCGCCACGTGGTGGCCAACCTGCCCTACAATGTCGCAACCCCGCTGCTCATCGCCTGGCTCGCCGAGGCCGGCGCCTTCGCCGGCCTGACCCTGATGTTCCAGGCCGAAGTTGCCGAACGCATCACGGCCCGCCCCGAAAGCCCGGCCTACGGGCGGCTTTCCGTCCTCGCGCAATGGACCTCGGAGGTCGCGATCGTGCTCCGCTTGCCGCCCGCTGCCTTCCTGCCACGCCCGAAAGTAGCCTCGGCAGTCGTCGCCTTCGTTCCCCACTCCGAGCAGCCGCCCCCTTCCCGCTTCGCTGCCATGCAGCGCCTGACCGCGGCCGCCTTCGGCCAACGCCGCAAGATGCTGCGCCAGGGCCTCAAATCGCTCGGCGGAGGCGCCTTGCTCGAGGCCGCCGGCATCGCCTCCGATCGCCGCGCCGAAACCCTCTCCATCGCCGAGTTCGACCGCCTCGCAAGCCTGCTGCCGGGCTAGTACCAACTTTCACTCATGAGTGACTCACTCACATGACCTCGAAACACGTTACCCTCTCCCTCTGGGAGAGGGCGGCGCGGAGCGCCGGGTGAGGGAGCCTGTGTTACCCATGTGTGATTCCGGGTACTAGCCCGCGATCGCCCGAGGCGGAAACGTCGGAGGGCGTGAATCGCGGGCTCAAATAAAGCGCGAGACCCTTGTCATTCATCCATGCTTCCGGGGACGAGCGCATCGACGAAGCCCTCCAGCCCAGGGCGCCTTTTCGTTGCCAGCCGGGCAGCCGCGAGGATCGCCCTCACCTCTGCCTCGGCAGCCTCCAGGTCGTCGTTCACCAGCACGTAATCGAATTCCCCCCAGTGCGCGATCTCGTCCGTCGCCTGCGCCATTCGCCGCGCGATCCGCTCCGGCGGGTCACCACGATCCCTGAGCCGGGCTTCGAGTACCGAAAGCGAGGCCGGCAACACGAATACGCTGACGACATCGCCGGGCAGCACTGCCCGCAGGCGCCGATGCCCTTGCCAGTCGATGTCGAAGAGGACGTCCCTTCCCTCCTCCAGCGCACCGAGAACAGGCGCCCGCGGCGTGCCGTAACGATGGTCGAACACCTCCGCCCATTCCAAGAGTTCGTTTCCCGCCACCAGTGCCTGGAACGCCGCAACGTCGCGAAAATGGTAATGCGCTCCTTCGATTTCTCCGGCCCGCGGCGGCCGCGTCGTGACACTGACCGAGCGCACCGCCGCCGGCTCGGCGGAAAGCAGGGCCTCCGTGAGTGCGCTCTTGCCCACCCCCGACGGCCCGGCAATGACCAGGGCAACGCCGCGGCGGCGAATGGAAGACGTGCATGCCATCGAATCCGGATCCCGCCCCTCCCGGGGAAGCTTTATCAGGACCCGACCCGCGACCATACCACTCGCAGGCTCTGCGAGCCGCCGCGTGCTGCCGCCCACTCAGTGAATCGAGACCAACCGGTTCTTCAGCGCCTGCCGGCCCTGCCGGACATCGCCCGCTCGCTCGACACCACCGCCGGAGCCGCGGCACTCACGCGCTGAACCGGAGTTGGGGTTGCCGCGAATCGGTCGTTTCTGCAACCCTCGCTTGTGATCTGTCCCTGACTAGCCCGCGATCGCCCGCGGCGGAAACGTCGGAGGGCGTGAATCGCGGGCTCGAATAAAGCGCTAGACCCGTGTCGGGCTGCACAGTCAGCCCGACACAGGTCTAAAAACAAATGACGCGTGTCCCGATCCCAGCCCGCTGCAATCCGCCCGGACTTGGGAATCGGGACACAAGGGAGCGGCCGATGGCGATCGTGATCGCAGTGGCCCAGCAGAAGGGTGGCGCCGGCAAGACCACCCTTGCCGCCAACCTCGCGGTCGCACTCGCCCCCGGCCGGCGGCTCGCCCTGTTGGATGCTGATCCGCAACGAAGCCTCGCGCATTGGCACCGGCTCCGCGAGGCGAATCGAGAGGCGGCGGCCGCGTTCGACTTTCTGGAAGTCGCCGGCTGGCGTCTCGGCATCGAGCTCGAACGGATCGCCCGCCTGCACGATCTCGTGCTGATCGACACCCCACCCGAAATCGATACCGATGCGCGCCAGGCAGTGCGGGCTGCGAGCCTCGTTCTGGTGCCTCTCCAGCCCAGCCCGCCCGACCTCTGGGCCGCCGAAGGAACGCTCCGGCTGGCCGCCAGTGAGCGGCGGCCGGCGCGTCTCGCACTGAACCGCGCACCGGCGGGCAGCCGCTTGCGCGCCGCCATCGAATCGGAGATCGCCGCCCGCGACCTGCCCGTCCTGGCCTCCGTGCTCGGCAACCGCGCGGCCTTTGCGTCCGCCTTCGCCTCCGGCCTGTCGGTGCTCGAGGCGGCGCCGCGCTCCCCGGCGGCGGCGGAGATGGCCGCCCTTGCCGCCGAAGTCGCCGCGCTCGCCGGATGAGCAACGCCGGCCAACCCCCTTCCCGCAAACCGGTGCAAGCGCTTATGGTTTCAAGGCAGTGACGGAATGCGAAACGACTGCGGCCGGGAGGCCATGCGCGGCCCCGGCCGGCGGCCCGCGACAGGGGGGAGATGTGTTGCCAGGAACGATGCCGCCGCGCCGCCGCCGGAGGGGGAGGATGCGGTGGGCAGCATGCCTCCTCGGCACGCTCGTCCTGCTCGGCGTTCCCGGCCTGGTACGGGCGCAGATCCCGCAAGGAACGCCGCTGCCGCGCATTCTGCCGCCGCAGCCGCCCGCCGTCGGCGGCCCGGCCGTGACCCCGCTGCCGCAGGGCCCGACCGCCGTGCCGAACGTTGCTGTTCAGGTACAGAAGGTGCTGATCACCGGCGCCACCGTCTTCCCCGCCAGCCGCCTTGACCCGCTCGTCGCCGGATTGACGGGCCCGAGCGTGAAGCTCGCCGCCATCGAGAAAGCACGGGTTGCGATCCTCGATCTCTATCGGCGCAACGGCTACCCGCTGGTGACCGTCTCCGCCACTCTCGCCTCCTCGGGAACGCTCAGCTTCACGGTCATCGAGGCCTACATCGCGGCGGTCAAGCTGCAGGGCAACATCGGCCCGGCGGGCGTGCAGGTGCTGCGCTTCCTCAATCATCTGACCGCTGTTCGCCCGATCAGCAGCGCGGCACTGGAACGCTGGCTGCTGCTCGCCCAGGATGTCCCGGGCGTCAGCATCCGCGCCGTCCTCAAGCCTTCGACCGGAGAGCCGGGCGCGCTGACCCTGGTTGCCGAAGTGCACCGCAAGATGATTTCCGGCCTCATCACGGCCGACAATGCCGCCTTCCCCGGAACCGGCCCGGCCGAAGGCCTCTTGGTCCTCGACGCCAACAGCTTCACGCAATACGGCGAACAGACCGAGGTCTCCCTCTACCACACCTCCGGCAATACCCAGAACTTCGGGCAGGCCTCCTACGAGACATTCGTCGGCGGCTCGGGCCTGCGGATCCGCGTCTATTACGGGGACGGCATTTCCAACCCGTACGGGCAGCTTGAAGCCATCGGCTACCAGGGACTGACCACCGTGTTCGGCGTCGGCGCCATCTACCCGCTGATCCGCTCGCGCCAGCAGAATCTCAACCTGATCGTCAATCTCGACGGTATCAGGAGCGAAGTGCGCGACGATTCCGGGCCCGAGGGCCAGCAGGTCCAGGCGAGCCTCGATGAGCTGCGCGTCTTGCGGCTCGGTTTCGACTACGCCCTCGAAGATACCTGGCTCGGCACACCACGCCCGGCCATCGATACGGCCTCCGTCCGCCTCTCGTTCGGCATGCCGTTCCTCGGCGGCACCGGCAACGACAACCCGGACCCGAGCGTGATCGGTGAGCAGACCGGCTTCACGAAGATCGCGGGCGAGCTGACGCGCACGCAGACGCTCTTTTCGCCCTGGTCGGGTGCGACGGTTGCGCTGAAGGGGCTGCTCACCGGCCAATGGAGCGGGGTGGTCCTGCCAGCCGTGGAAAAATTCTATCTCGGCGGCTTGGTCTTCACGCGCGGCTACTACTCCGGCGAAGTAACCGGCGACAAGGCGGTGGCCGCGACCGCGGAACTGCAGCTCAATACGGCACTTTCCTTCAATCTCTTCGGCTATCCCGCGCGACCGGCGGCGCAGTTCTTCGGCTTCTATGACTGGGGCTATGCCTGGCAGAACCAGCCGCTCCTGCCCAACGGGCGGCTCGCTTCCGTGGGCGGCGGCGTCAGGCTTAGTTTCACTCCGAATACCGAGTTCGACCTCGTGGGACTGACGCGCTTCACGACCGAGCCTCTCGGCGCCAGCGCCAACGTGACACCGCTGAAGGAGGACGCCGTTTATTGGCGCGTGCTGGTACGGTTTTAGCCCGCGATCGCCCGAGGCGGAAACGTCGGAGGGCGTGAATCGCGGGCTCGAATAAACCGCGAGGCCCGTGTCGGGCTGCATAGTCAGCCCAACACGGGTCTAGCCCGCGATCGCCCGAGGCGGAAACGTCGGAGGGCGTGAATCGCGGGCTCGAATAAACCGCGAGGCCCGTGTCGGGCTGCATAGTCAGCCC
>JASHOA010000092.1 GCA_030041375.1 Acetobacteraceae bacterium | reverse complement strand
AGGCGGCTTCACCGCCTGCAGGTCGCCTAACCTCCCCCCTTCTTCGTTGACGTTCACAACGCCGCGCCAGCGCCAATCCGACACGCTGCTAGAGCAATTTCCGTTCGCCATGGCTCACGGCAACTGCTCTAGCTCTTTGTTTTGGCGAGCATCTTCACGCGATCAGCCGATTCCGTCTGATCGCGATCTGCTCTAGCGGCCCGGCGTGGCCTCCTGCTTCAGGATTTCCGCGGCATGCCGGCTTCGCCCGGCATCGGTAATCTCGTATCGCTCGTCGGCACGTCGCCGAACCAGGCCCATACCGGCTAGCCGGGCGAGGCAAGGGCCGTCCTTGAGCCCATCCGGCCGGCCAAGCGCCCCGGCCAGTACGACCCGATGCAGAGAGGCACGGCAACAGGTTTCGAGATAGGGCTCGTTCCACATCGTTCATCCAACTCTGCGGCGCGGAGCGAGTCCCGGCAAGCGGGCTTTGCAATCGCCGGCACTTCCGGCACCAAGCCGTGCGATGACGCCGGCGCTCGCCTCTCAGGCTCTGCCGCTCCTCTCCCGGCTCAATCCGGAGCGGGCGCATCGCCTCGCGCTCGCGGCTCTCCGGCTTGGGCTCGCCGGCCGGGCGGATGCGGCCGATGATCCCTTGCTCGCCGCCGAGGCGTTCGGGCTTCGTCTCGCCAATCCGATCGGGCTCGCCGCCGGGTTCGACAAGGACGCCGCAGCCATTCTTCCGCTGATGCGGCTTGGCTTCGGATTCGTCGAGGCAGGCGGCGTGACGCCGCGCCCGCAAGCCGGCAATTCCAAGCCGCGACTGTTCCGTCTCGTCGCGGATCGGGCGGTGATCAACCGGATAGGCATGAACGGGCAGGGGATTGAAGCGTTTGTTGCCCGCCTTGCAGCCCTCCCGCCGCTGCCGGCCGTGCTCGGCGTGAACGTCGCGATCAACAAGGAGGGCGCCGTGCCGGAACGCGATTATCCGGCGCTCGTCGCGGCCGTGGCGCCCTACGCGGATTACGTGGCGATCAATGTCTCCTCGCCGAATACGCCGGGACTCCGCGATCTGCAGGCCGCGCCGCGGCTTGCCGCGATCCTCGCGGCGGTCCGGGCATCCGCGCCGAATCAACCGCCCATCCTCGTGAAAATCGCCCCGGATCTGCAACATGAAGAGCTGGCCGCCGTCGTCGAGACGGCGATTGCCGGCGGCGCGGCGGGACTGATCGTCGGCAATACCACTGTCACGCGACCGCCAGGCCTCCGCTCGCGGCACGCGACGGAAACCGGCGGCCTCTCCGGCGCCCCGCTCTACCCACTCTCGACCGCTGTGCTCGCGCGCGCATTCCGCCTTGCCCGCGGCCGGCTCACCCTGATCGGCTGCGGCGGAGTTTCCAGCGGCGCCGAGGCATTGGGAAAGATTCGGGCCGGAGCGAGCCTCGTGCAGCTTTACACGTCGTTCGCCTATACGGGCCCTGCGCTGATCCCGCGAATCAAGAACGAGTTGGCAGCCGCTCTGCGCGCGGAAGGTTTCGCCTCGGTTGCCGCCGCCGTCGGGACGGGTGCTGCGGAGTGGAGCGCCTGATGCGGCATCTCCCGGGAATGAGGGCGATCGCCCGCGAGTATGACGGCTTCATCGTCGATCTCTGGGGCGTCTTGCACGACGGCGTCACCCCCTATCCGGGCGCGATCGAATGTCTCGCGCGGCTCCGGCAGGCAGCAAGGAAAGTGGTGCTTCTGTCCAACGCACCCCGTCGCGCCGCTGCGGCCGCCGCCGCGATGGATGCGATGGGAATTGCGGGCGCGCTCTATGACGGCGTGATGACGAGCGGCGAGGCAACGTGGCGCATGTTGCGGGATCGCGATGATCCGTGGTTCGCCTCACTCGGGCGGCGCGTCTTTCATCTCGGCCCGGAGCGCGATCGCAACGTGATCGAAGGTCTCGATTACCAGCGCGTAGAGCGTCCCGCTGCGGCGGAATTCGTGCTGAACACAGGCCCCGATGACGAGCATAACCCGACGCTCATCGAAGAGTTCGAGCCGGTGCTCGGCGCCTGTCGGGCGGCGCGCCTGAACATGATCTGCGCCAACCCCGACCACGTCGTGATTCGCGGCGGTGTCAGGGTCCTGTGCGCCGGTGCGCTCGCCGACCGCTACCAGGAACTCGGGGGCGTTGTGCGCAGAGTGGGAAAACCGGATCCCGCGATCTATGCGCCGGTGCTGGCGATGCTGGGGTTGCCGCGGGAGCGCGTGCTCGCCGTGGGCGATGCGCTCGAGACCGACATCGCCGGCGCAGCCAGAGCCTCGATCGCCTCGGCCTGGGTGCTCGGCGGCATTGATGCCCAGCGGCTCGATGGTTGCCGAGAAACGGCCGAGGAACTGGCAAGCCGGGCCGGGCTCAGCCCGGTCGCGGCGCTCCCTGCCTTCGTGTGGGAGTGAGTGCGCGACGCACGGCCTCCTGCCAATCCGCGATGCGGCGGCTTCGTTCCGCCGCCGCCATGGCCGGCGTGAAGCGGCGCTCCGCGACCCAGCTTTCCGCAAAGCGAGCGGGCTCCGGACAAAGGCCGGCGTTCAGGCCAGCGAGATAGGCGGCGCCGCGCGCCGTCGTTTCGGTGACCGCCGGCCGATCGACCGCAGCCCCCGTGATGTCGGCCAGGAACTGCATCGTCCAGTCGGAGGCCGCCATGCCGCCATCGACGCGCAGCACCGCCTCGGGCCAGCCACCAAGGTCTCCGGCCATTGCCGTTAGCAGGTCGGCGGTCTGGAACCCCACGCTTTCGAGCGCCGCGCGCGCGATCGCTGCCCGCCCGGTTGCGCGCGTGATGCCGAACAGCGCGCCGCGCGCTTCGGGATCCCACCACGGCGCGCCGAGGCCGGTGAAAGCGGGCACGAAGGTGACCCCGGAATCGGCGGGCGCCTCTGCCGCAAGCCGGCCCGCCTCGGCAGCGGTCGCGATCACGCCGAGTTCGTCACGCAACCATTGCACGGCAGTCCCGGCGTTGAATATCGCCCCTTCCAGCGCGTAGGTGCGCCGGCCTGCAAGCTGCCACGCCACCGTCGAAATGAGCCGGTTCCTCGAGGCAACCGGCCGCTCTCCGGTGTTGAGCAGGAGGAACGCACCGGTTCCGTACGTGGCCTTGGCCATGCCGGGTGCTACGCAGGCCTGGCCGAGTGTCGCCGCCTGCTGATCGCCGGCGATGCCGCCGATTCGTATTCTTCCGCCCGCAAGCCGGGTGGTGCCGAAATCAGCGGCCGAATCCCGGATTTCCGGCAGCACCGCGCGGGGGATGCCGAACAGGCGCAGCAACTCGTCATCCCACTCGCCCTTGTGAATGTCGTAAAGAAGCGTGCGCGAGGCGTTCGTGGCATCGGTCGCATGCACCGTGCCTTCCGTGAGGCGGAACAGCAGGAAGCAGTCGATGGTGCCGAATGCGAGCCGCCCCGCCGCGGCAGCCGTTCTCGCGCCTTCGACATGATCGAGCAGCCAGGCAAGCTTGGTTGCGGAGAAATAGGGATCGAGAACAAGGCCCGTCCGCTCCGCGATCAGCTTTTCGTGCTCTGCCAGCCTCGCGCATGCTTCCGCTGTGCGGCGATCCTGCCAGACGATGGCATTGGCAAGCGGCTTCCCGGTTGCGCGGTCCCATAGCAGCGTCGTCTCGCGCTGGTTCGTCATGCCGAGTGCTGCAATCTCCGCCGGCCCCGCGGCAGCCATCGTCTCCGCCAGCACGGCAAGGCAGTCCCGCCAGATCGTTTCCGGGTCGTGCTCGACCTGCCCCGGCGCGGGATAGATCTGCGGCAGTTCCCGCCGCGCCTCGGCGATCGGCGAGAGCGCGGGCGCGGCGAACAGGATGGCACGAGTCGAAGTGGTGCCCTGGTCGAGCGCCAGAATATACCCGGCCATTCCCCTCTCTCAGCCGAGAGCGGCGAGCAGGCGCGCGTGCGAGCGGATGCCCTGTTCGAGGCAGCGTTGCTCGAACTTTTCGTTCGGGCTGTGGACCTGGTCGTCTTCCAGGGCGAAGCCCATCAGCAGGGAAGAAATGCCGAGCGCGCGCGAGAGCGATTCGACCACCGGAACCGAGCCGCCGCAGCCCATCATCACCGGCGTGCGGCCGTACTCCTCGGCGAGCGCCGTGCTGGCCGCGCAGACGAAGGGCGTGTCGAGCGGAACTTCGATCGCGCCTGACGAGGCGAAAACCTTGACCTCGATCCGTGCATCGGCCGGCGCGTGCGCAGCGAGAAACCGCTTGAGGCAGGCCACGATCTTCTCCGGGTCCTGGTCGGGAACCAGGCGGAAGGAAAGCTTGGCCGAAGCCTCGGAGGGGATCACGGTCTTGCTCCCATGGCCCGTGTAGCCGCCCCAGATGCCGTTGAGATCCGCGGTCGGCCGCGCCCAGAGCCTTTCCAGGCCCGAGCGGTGGTGCTCGCCCGCCGGATGCTGAAGCCCGATGGCACCGAGGAACGCGGACTCATCGAAACCGAGACCCTGCCACTGCGCCGCGATCGCCGGATCGAGCGGGCGCACGTCGTCATAGAAGCCGGGGATGGCAATGCGGCCTTCGGCGTCGTGCAGGTACCCGAGGATTCGCGTCAGCGCATTGATCGGGTTGAGCGCCGAGCCGCCGAAGATTCCGGAATGGAGATCGCGATCCGGACCTTTGAGCGTGATCTCGGTGTACACCATGCCGCGCAGCCGGGTGGTCAGCGCGGGGGTGTCGATGTTCCACATCCCGGTATCGGTGATGACGGCAACATCGGCTGCCAGTTGCTTCTGCTCGGCGACAAGGAAAGGTTCGAGATGGGGGCTGCCGATTTCCTCTTCGCCCTCGATGACGACCGTGGCGCGCACCGGGAGGCTCCCGGTCGCTTCATGCCAGGCGCGGAAGGCGGCCAGAAAAGTCATGACCTGGCCCTTGTCGTCCACCGCGCCACGCGCGACGATTCTCGGCCCGTTCGGTCCCTCGACGAGTGCGGGCGAGAAAGGCGGGCTCTTCCAGAGCGAGACGGGGTCGGGCGGCTGCACGTCGTAGTGGCCGTAATAGAGAAGATGGGGCGCCTTGTCGCCGGGCCCGGCATGTTGCGCCAGCACGAGTGGCTTTCCCTTGGTATCGCGCACCTCGGCGCTGAAGCCGCACTCTCTGAGATCGGCGGCGACCCATTCCGCTGCGCGTCGGCAATCGGCTTCATGGGCCGGATCCGTGCTGACGCTCGGGATGGAAAGCAGCGCGAACAGGCGCTCGCGCGTTGCTTCGAGGCCGGCATCGGCCGCGGCGAGAACGGCATCGAGCGCGGATTTGCTGTTGGCGGCAACGCTCATCGGTCGGCTCCTCGTGCGGACGTCTCAGCCCCGAGCAATACTGGCCGCGATGCGCGGGGGCAACCGGCCTTGACGTGGTGCCTCACTGCTCGTGCAGCTATTAGTTTTGCGGCGGGGAGACTTTGGGGCCAGCTCGCAAATATCCGCGACGTAGCGCTTCAGGTCGAATTTTTCGCCCTATCCGCGGTTCAGCAGCATCTTTTTTGGAACGAGCCGTTTTGCCCTGATAGACACAATTGAGTGCTGCTGGAGACGCGTCCCTTGTTTGTTCACAAGATCGTGGGCCTCGGAAAGAAAGTGCCGTATCAAGGCACGCTCGATAAGAGGCAAGCATCTTTGTTCCTGCTGCCCTGGTGCCGCTCGGAAGCATCCAGCCACCAGAATTCGTGGCCCGTGCCTCGCATTCCTAACGTGCATCATAAGCTTGACATTATTTCGAATCTGGCTTCTTACCCTGTCACTTATGGAATGTGCTTTTCCCACGTATAGCACTTCGAAATTCTTGCCGAAGCGCCGCCCGAATACATAGACACCCGGCCTTTTGGGCAATCTTTCGAGGTCGCAGAGATAGATGAGTCCTTGTCTCGTCCCGTCCCTCAGTGGGATCGGCGATTGCCATTCGACCTGCAAATCCATAGAATTCTACCCGTCTTCTCCTGAGTTATGGTATTTATCCCTCAATAAAGGGGGGTGCAATGGCGAAAGGAGTTCGGGACGCCTGGTATGCGGCTGGTTTGGGGGCCGCTCCACAACGGCGCCCCTCGCGGTTGACCCCTCTTGCGGGTGAACGCGTTCCCAATCATGGTTGCTCGTCTTGTGAACGGAAACGTCGGAAAATGGATCTGGGATTGTGCGGTCGCGCCGCACTGATCACGGGTGGCAGCAAGGGTATCAGCAAGGCGGTTGCGCCGTGTCCGGTCGATGAACCTCCGACGCAGGTCCTGCAAGGTCGCCCGCAGGAGGGGCCCGGTATTTTTCTCTGACGCTGCCTCATCCATTACGAACAGGCTACGCCACTCGCCTGGCGTTTCCAACTCCCGTCTTGGGTGGTTTAGGAGCCGGTCGCAGCCCGCGTTTCAGGCGGCTCGAGCGCCGCTTCATGCCCCGATCGCGGTGCGGCTGGACCATTATCACCCTGACTGTGCGCAGAGGCAGTGGCCAAGGTGGCGGTCGCGGTCGGGCGGATTGGGCTGACCGAGCGAGCGGCCGATGGTGCACCAGGGCGTTGGGCTGACCGGTCGGGGTGCCGTTGCGTGCGCGCAGGGCCATATGGACAGTGCCACAGTGAGGCGCGAAATCGACCGTGAGCAGGCTGTCACAGGCCCGAGCAGGAGTGTCCATGTCGCCGGTTCTTTCCGTTTCTGGCGTGACGAAAACCTACAGGTCCGGCCAGATCGCGCTTCATGAAATCGATCTTGCCGTCGAGAAGGGCGAGATATTCGCGCTGCTCGGCCCCAACGGGGCGGGCAAAACGACGCTGATCAGCATCATCTGCGGCCTGGTCTCGATGAGCTCGGGGCGGGTTCTCGTCGATGGACACGACATCGTGCAGGAATATCGTGCCGCGCGGGCGATGATCGGACTCGTGCCGCAGGAGATCGCGCTCGATATCTTCGCGACGGTGGAGGATACGGTGCGCTACAGCCGCGGTTTGTTCGGCAGGCACGCGGCCCCCGGCCATATCGACCGGCTGCTCCGCGATCTTTCGCTCTGGGAGAAACGCCGCGCGCGCGTGATCGAGCTGTCGGGGGGCATGAAGCGCCGCGTGATGATAGCCAAGGCGCTGAGCCATGAACCGGACATCCTCTTCCTCGACGAGCCGACCGCCGGGGTCGATGTCAACCTGCGTCGCGACATGTGGGAGGTCGTGCGCCGGTTGCGGGATCGCGGCGTCACCATCATCCTGACCACGCATTACATCGAGGAGGCCGAGGAGATGGCGGACCGCGTTGGCGTGATCGACCGCGGCCGGCTCATACTGGTCGAGGAGACCGCGGCGCTGATGCGCAAGCTCGGCAAACGACGGCTGAGCATCATGATGCAGAAGCGGATCGAGGCAATCCCGCTGGCGCTCGCCGGCTGGCCGTTGCGGCTGGAGGCGGACGGCGAGCGCCTGGTCTACGATTTCGACGCCAATGCGCCGGACACCGGCATCCCCCGCCTGCTTCGAGACCTGGGCGCCGCCGGGATCGACTACAAGGATCTCGAGACCAGCCGGACCTCGCTCGAGGACATCTTCGTGGGCCTGGTGGAGGGCCGGACGTGAGCGGGTTGAACCTTCGCGGAATGTGGGCGATCTACCGCACCGAGATGGCGCGCACGCGACGGACGGTGTGGCAGAGCGTGGCCACCCCCGTGATCACCACCGTGCTCTACTTCATCGTGTTCGGCGGCGCGATCGGATCGCGCATGCAACAGGTGGGCGGCGTCGGCTATGGCGCGTTCATCGTGCCGGGCCTCATCATGCTGACACTGCTGACGCAGGGCATATCCAACGCATCGATCGCGATCTACTTCCCGAAATTCACCCGCACGATCTTCGAGCTGTTATCCGCGCCGATCTCGAGCACGGAGGCGGTATTCGCCTATATCGGCGCGGCTGCGACGAAATCGGTGCTGATCGGCCTGATCATCCTCGCCACGGCGACGCTCTTCGTGCCGATCAGGATCATGCATCCCGGCTGGATGGTGGCCTTTCTCCTGCTGACGGCGGTGAGCTTCGGCTTGTTCGGATTCCTGGTCGGCATCTGGGCGGAGAATTTCGAGCAACTGGCGATCATTCCGTCTCTTGTGGTCACTCCGCTCACCTTCCTGGGTGGCGCGTTCTATTCGATCGACATGCTGCCTGAGCCATGGCGGACGATCAGTCTGTTCAATCCGGTGGTCTATCTCGTCAGCGGATTCCGCTGGAGCTTCTACGGAGTGGGGGATGTCGGCGTCGGGGTGAGCCTCGCCTTCGTTGTGGGTATCATGGTGCTGTGCCTGGCGTTGCTGTGGTGGATATTCCGCACGGGCTACCGCCTCAAGCCGTGAGCGGAAATCCGGACTGAGGCGCTGCCCGCTGCCCCGCAGTTGACCCGCCTCGCGGCCGAATGCTATCGCCGCGTTTGTTCCTCGCCGCTGAAACGGAAACGTCGGAAAATGGATCTCGGATTGCGCGGTCGCGTCGCACTCGTCACCGGTGGCAGCAAGGGAATCGGCAAGGCGATCGCGCGGGGGCTGGCCCACGAAGGCGCGAGCGTGGCACTTGCCGCACGCACGCAATCGGAAGTCGAGGCGACCGCAGCCGCGATCCACAAGGAAACAGGCGTACCGACCTTCGCCTTTCCTGCCGATCTGACGCGAACGGATGATGCGAACCGGCTGGTCGCGGCCGTCGTCGAGCGCTTCGGCCGGATCGACATCCTCGTCAACAATGCCGGCGCCGCGCGCGGCGGCGTCATCGAGCAGTTGACCGATGCAGACTGGGAAGCCGCGCTGCAACTGAAGTTTCTGGGCTATGTCCGCTGCGTCCGCGCCGTTCTGCCGCACATGCGCCGCCAGGGGAAAGGCCGGGTCGTCAACCTGATCGGCAATGACGGCGTGAAGCCCTCCTACTGGGAAATCGCTCCGGGTGCCGCCAATGCCGCCGGGCAGAACTTCACTCTCTCGATGGCGGGTCAGTGGGGCCGGGAGAACATCACGTTCGTCGCCGTCAATCCGGGCCCGGTTCGCACCGAGCGCTGGGATGGCCTGGTGCGCGCCATGGCGCGCGACATGCACCTTTCTTACGAAGAGGCCGACAAGCTCGCGCCGCGCAGCATTCCGCTCGGCCGGATCGCCGAACCTGAAGAGGTGGCCGACCTCGTGGTTTTCCTCGCCTCGGACCGTGCGCATTTCATCAACGGCACGATGATCGAGATCGATGGCGGCCAGGAAAAGCCGCTGATGGACGCGCTGCGTAATGGCTGAAGGGGCCGCGCAGCCCTCACCCGGACCTGAAGAACTCCATCCCCTCGTTCTCGGCCGCGGCCACTTCCTCGACGATCTCCATGTCCCCGGAATGCTGCATGCTGCCTTCGTGCGCAGCCCGCATCCGGCGGCGCGCATCGAAGCCATCGACGCCGTGGCGGCGCGCGCGGCGAAAGGCGTGACCGCGGTGCTCACCGGCGCGGATTTGCTGGGGGAAGTGCGGCCGATCCGCACACGGCTCGCGACGGATTCGCGCGCCACCTATCGCCGTACCGACTGGCCGGTGCTGGCGGCCGGCGAGGTCCGCTATGTCGGCGAGGCGGTCGCGGTCGTCGTCGCGGAGAGCCGCTATCTTGCCGAAGACGCCGCCGCACTGGTGGACATCGCGTATGCGCCGCAGCCTGCTGTCTCCGAGGCAGAAGCGGCGCTCGGCCCTGGCGCGCCTCGCGTGCACGATGGGCTTTCCGACAACCGGCTGTTCGCCGCCACGCTCGACGTCGGCTCACCCTCGGCCGATCCGGTTGTCTCGGTCACAGGGCGCTTCCGCCATCCGCGCGTCACCGGCGCCGCGATCGAGAATTGTGGCGCTCTCGCCGACTTCCGCGCCAACGAGCGGGAGCTGGTCCTTTGGAGCGGCACGCAAATCCCGCATCTGCTGCGCGATCTGATCCGCGACTGCCTCGATCTCGGCGATATTACCGTGCGTGTCATCGCGCCCGACGTCGGCGGCGGCTTCGGCATCAAGATGCAGGCCTCGCCGGAGGAAGTGGTGCTCGCGCATCTCGCGCTCCGCCTTCGCCGGCCCGTCAAATGGACAGAAGACCGGCTGGAGAACTTCCTCGCCAGCTTCCATGCGCGCGATGCCGTGGTTGAAGCAGAACTGACGGCCGGGCCCGATGGAATTCTGCGCGGGCTCAGGGCGCGCGCGCTTGTCAATGCCGGCGCCTATTCGAGCTTTCCGCTCTCCGTCGCTCTCGAGCCGCTCACCATTGCCAGCGCCCTCCCGGGGCCATACCGTCTACCCGCCTACGCGTACGAAGGGGCTGCGGTGGCGACGCACCGTTGCCCCGTCGGCGCCTTTCGGGGCGTCGGCTTCACTCTCGGCCCGCTGGTCATGGAAGGCCTGATGGACCGCCTAGCGCGCAAGCTCGGCATCGATCCCTTGGAACTCCGCGCCCGCAACCTCATTCCGCCCGCCGACATGCCCGCCACGAGCGCGGCCGGCGCCCTCTATGACAGCGGCGATTATCCTGCACTGCTCGCACTCACCGCCCGTGCGGCCGGTTACGATGCCTGGCGCGAGGAGCAGGCACATGCGCGCATCTCGGGCCGGTTGCTCGGCATCGGTATCGCCTGCTTCGTCGAACCCACCGGCATGAACCGCGCCGTCTATCGCCGCCGCGGCATGGTGCACGTGCCGGGCACCGATGCCGCCCGTCTCACGCTCGATCGCAACGGCCAAATCGAAGCCGCCGTGAGCACCCCCACCCAGGGCCAGACCCAGCGCCATGCGTTCAAGCGCCTGCTTGCAAAGAAGCTGGGAATTTCCGAAGCGTCCATCCGCATCATCCTTGGCGATACGGCGCGCACGCCATATGGTTCCGGCACGTTCGCTTCGCGCGGCATGGTGGGCGGCGGCGGTGCCCTGCTCACGGCGGCAGAGCATCTCGAACAGCGCCTGATCGCACTCGCCGCCGCGCGCTGGAACCTGCCGAAAAGCGCGCTTCGCTACGCAGCCGGAGCGGTCACGCAGATCGAAGCTCCACGGGAGAAACTCGATCTTGCCGCGCTTGCCACCTTTGCGCACGGGCCGGACGCCCCGGTCCTCGCCGACGCGGAGCCAGGAATCGTCGTCCACGCAACCTACGATTCGCCGATCACGCCCGTTTCCGCTGCGGTGCATCTTGCCCTGGTGGAAGTCGAGAAAGAGACCGGCAAAGTGCGGGTGCTGCGCTACGTCGTGGCCGAGGACTGTGGACCGATGGTCGATCCCGCCGGCGTCGAGGGCCAGCTTCGTGGCGCCATCGCCCAGGGCATCGGCTCCGCCCTGTTCGAGGAAATCATCTACGATGCCGAAGGTCAGCTCCTCACCGCGAGCCTGCTCGATTACCTTCTGCCGTCGGCAACCGACATCCCGGCAATCGAGATCGTGCACATGGAAACCGCCTCGCCGGGAACCGCGGGCGGGCTGAAAGGTGTGGGAGAAAGCGGCATCATCGGCGCGCCGGCGACGATTGCCGGCGCCGTGCTCGATGCGCTCGAGGTCGATCCTGAAGAGGTCCGCCTGCCGCTCACGCCCGAGCGCGTGCGCGCCCTCAGGGCTGACGCCGCATGAATGTTCGTGAATTCCGTCATATCGGCAAGGAGATGACGGAGCGCCCGGAACTCCGTCGCTTTCTGAGCGGGCAGGGCCGCTATATCGACGATTTCGCCCTCCCGCACATGCTGCACGCAGCCGTGCTGCGCAGCCCCTATGCCCATGCCGAGCTGAAAGGCCTGGCCACTGCCGAAGCGCGTTCCCTGCCCGGAGTGGCCGGGATCTTCACCGCCGCCGATCTCGGCCCCGCGCCACAACCGATCCCGGTCCGGCTCAATCCCTACGCCACGCTCGACCCCTATCTGCAATACCCGCTCGCCGCCGGGAGAATCCGCTATGTCGGCGAACCCTTGGCACTCGTGGTCGCGGCCTCCCGTGCCATCGCCGAGGATGCCGCCGCCTTGATCGCGATCAAGGCAACCGAGCTTCCGGCGGCGACAGACGCTCTCGCCGATCCGCCCGCCGCTCTCTTCCCCGAAGCACCGGACAACATTGCCTGCCGCTTCACCGACGGTTTCGGTGACCTCGGAGAGGCGATGCAAGAGGCAGAGGAGATCGTGGAATTCGCCTTCCACACCGGCCGGCACAGCGCGGTGCCGCTCGAGGCACGCGGACTGCTCGCTGCCTTCGATCCCGGTCGTCGCCGGCTCGATGTTTTCGGCTTCACCAAGGTACCGCATTTCAACCGTGCCGTCCTGGCGCGCATGCTCGGGTTGCCCGAACGCAACCTGAATATCGTCGTGCCCGATGTCGGCGGCGGCTTTGGCGTGCGCGGCGAATTCTATCCCGAGGACTTCCTCATCCCCTTCGCGGCCATGCGTCTTGGCCGCCCCGTGAAATGGATCGAGGATCGGCTCGAGCACCTGATGGCCGCCAATCATTCGCGCGAGCAGCACTACGCGATACGCCTCGGCCTCACGCGGGCCGGCCGCCTGCTCGGCCTGGAAGTGCAGCTCGTCAACGACATGGGCGCCTACATGCGCACGCATGGCGTGATCGTGCCCGAGCTTTCCGCCGGCATGCTCCCCGGCCCCTATCGCTTCACCGCCTATCGCTGCGATGTGCGGGCGGTGATGACCAACAAGACGCCGACCGGCACCTATCGCGGCCCCGGCCGCTTCGAGTGCAACGCCGCGCGCGAACGCCTGCTCGATGTCGCGGCAGCGCGGATCGGCATCGATCCCGCCGAGATCAGGCGCCGCAACTTCATCCCCGCCGACGCGATGCCATATCGCCTCGGCACGCACGCCTTGGGTGAGGAAGTGATCTACGACAGCGGCGATTATCCCGCCGCACTGGCCGATGTACTCGCGCGCTCGGGCTACAAGGCGAACCGTCACGCCGCGCACGTGGGCGGACCCCGCCGCGGCTTTGGCATCGGCTGCTTCGTGGAGAAAACGGGCAAGGGGCCCTACGAAGGCGCGCGCGTGGCGCTCGACCCAAGCGGCGTGATCGAGGTTGCAACCGGTGCGACCAGCCTCGGCCAGGGGCTCGAGACGATGCTCGCCAAAGTGGTCGCCGAGGCTCTCTTCCAGCCGCCCGAACGGATCCTGGTCCGCTCCGGCGAAACCGGACTGCTGCAATTCGGCGGCGGCAGTTTCGCAAGCCGGGCCACGGTCCTTGCCGGCAATGCCGCCTGGCAGGCCGCGCAGGAACTGGCCGGCCGGCTCATCGGCGCAGCGGCCGGCCGGCTTGGCACGACCTCCGCAAATCTCCACCTCGTTCCGGGCGCCGTTGCCGCCGCCGATGGAAACATGGTGACGCTATCCGAACTGGCACGTGGGGCCGATCCTCTCGGCCCGGAACTGGCCGTCACCGTCTATTTCCCAGCCCCGCATATGGCCTATGCCCATGGCGCCGTTGTCGCCTCCGTCGAGGTCGATCCGGCCCTCGGCCGCGTGCTGCCGCTCCGGCTCTGGGTCAGCTATGACGTCGGCACCGTAATCAACCCGGACATCGTTGGCGCGCAGATCGAAGGCGGCGCTGCCCAGGCGATCGGCGGCGCTTTGCTCGAAGCATTCGTCTATGACAGTGCAGGCCAGTTGCAGAGCGGCTCGCTCGCCGATTATCTCTTGCCGGTGGCGGATTTCGTGCCGCCGATCTCTCACCACGATCTCGGCCGTTCGCCTTCGCCTCTCAATCCGCTCGGCGTCAAGGGCGCCGGCGAAGCAGGCCTCGTCGGAGTGGGCGCGGCACTCGCCAATGCGGTCGCCGACGCGCTTGGACTTCCGGCCGCGGTGGATCGCCTGCCGATGACACCCGAGCGTGTCTGGCGCTGGGCGCAAGCCGTGAAGGCCGCCGCATGAAGCCCGCTCCGTTCGCATGGTGCGCGCCGGCCACGCTCGATGAAGCGCTCGACCTTCTTGCCGGACACGCCGACGCGGCGCGGATCCTCGCCGGTGGCCAGACGCTGGGACCGCTTCTCAACATGCGCCTTGCCACACCTTCAATCCTGATCGACATCAACGGCATCGGCGAACTGGCCGGACTTCATCCCGATTTAGCGGGCCTCACGATCGGTGCGCTGACCCGCCAGAGCACGCTCGAAGACGATCCGGCGCTCGCCGCTCTGCAACCCTTGATCGCGATGGCGATTCCTCACATCGCACATCGCGCGGTCCGCAATCGTGGCACGGTGGGCGGCAGCCTCGCGCATGCCGACCCGGCCGCCGAATGGCCGGCCCTCGTGACACTGCTCGGCGCGCAACTGCTCGCGCGGAGCAAGTCTCGCGGCATGCGCCTGATCGGAGCCGACGAGTTCTTCATCACGCACCTTACGACAGCGCTTGCCCCCGACGAGTTGCTGTGCGAGGTGCGCGTGCCGCCCTCTCCGCCGGGCGCCGGTTACGCGGTGCTCGAGTTCGCCCGCCGCCACGGCGATTTCGCGGTGGCCGGTGCCATGGTCCGGCTGACCTCGGATGCGGGCGGGAAGCTTACCGATCCCCGCCTGGTACTGTTCGGGACGGGCCGGCGCGCGTTGCGTGCGCGGCGTGCCGAGGCGATGCTCGCGGGCGCATCTGCCGGCACTGCCCTCTTCGCAGCCGCCGCCGCGACCGCTGCAACCGAGATCGATCCCTACGACGACCTGCACGCTTCAGCGGAATATCGGCGGCATCTCGCGGAAGTGCTCGCTTCGCGCGCCCTCGAAGAGGCCCTCGCGCGCATGAACGGGAAACGCCATGACTGAACCAAGCGCGAGCCCCCGCCCGATCCGCGTCAGCGTCAACGGCGTCGACCATGAACGCACGGTCGAACCGCGCCTCCTGCTGTCCGACTTCCTGCGCCACGATCTCGGCCTCACCGGCACGCATGTCGGCTGCGAGCACGGCGTCTGCGGCGCCTGCACCGTTGCCTTCGACGATCAACCCGTGCGTTCCTGCCTGATGTTCGCGGTGCAGGCGGATGGCCATCGCATCGGCACCATCGAAGGAATGGCGGACGGCGAAACCTTGCACCCGCTGCAGATGGCCTTCTGGGAACTCTCGGGCCTGCAGTGCGGCTTTTGCACACCGGGATTTCTGATCACGGCGCGGGATTTCCTCGCTCGCAACCCCGACCCTTCGGAACAGGAAGTCCGTGAAGCGCTGTCCGGGAATCTTTGCCGCTGCACGGGCTATCAGAGCATCGTTGCCGCCGTTCTCGAAGCGGCGCGGCGCCTTCGCCAGGCCCCGCTCGCGGGGCTCGGCAAATCCTGAGGCCAGAGTGGGGCCCCGTGTGGCAGGCAACGTGGACTGCTATACTTCTGAGCCGAGCGCAACCTGCAGATCAGGGAGAAAGTCATGACCGGGACATGGTGGGCGGTGGCAGGGCTGGCGCTGGCGATCGGGCTTGCCCCGGCGAGCGGCCAAGCGGCGACGGCGAAGCCGAAATCGCTTTCGATCGCGGTCGTGACCTTCTTCTCTGGTTCGGGCGGTGTGGTCGGTGGGCCGAGTGTCAATTCGGCCCGACTCGTCATCGACGAGATCAATCATGCAGGCGGCATCGACGGCGTTCCGATCACCGCCCGCTATGTCGATGAATCGGGCGGGTCGACGAAGAATGTCGCCGAGTTCCGCTCTCTCGCCCCCGACGTCGCGGCAATCGTCGGCTATGTCTCGAGCGGTGACTGCCTCGCCGTTGCTCCCATCGCCGATCAGCTTGCCCGCCTCACCATCTTCTCCGATTGCACCACCAACGCCCTGTTCGAAGGCCATTCCTACAAATGGGTCTTCCGCACCCAGCCTCCGGCTTCGGCCAATGCGCTGGCCATGGCACTCTATATCGCAAAGACGCATCCGCATCTCGCCAGCATCGCCGGTATCAACCAGGATTACGCATTCGGTCGCGACCAGTGGAAATACTTCTCGGAGGCGATGCAGGTGCTCGAACCGGGGGTGAAGGTCGGCACCTCGCTGTTCCCGGCGCTGTTCTCCGGCCAATATACGAGCGAGATCTCGCGTGTCCTGAGCGGCTCTCCCGCACTCGTCTATTCGAGCCTCTGGGGCGGGGACGTGGTGGCGCTGATCCAGCAGGGGATTGCCCAGGGCCTGTTCCAGCAGAGCCTGGTTGCCCTGGCGCTCGGCACGCAGGGGGGGATAGAGGGGCTGAAGGCGTTGCCGGCCGGGGTCATCGTGGGTTCGGAACACAGCTATCTGCTGCACCCCGGCAAGATCGCCAACCCCAAGCTTGCCGCCTTCATCGCCAGCTACCGCAAGCGCTTCGGCGAATATCCCGCCTCCACATACCCCTTCACGATCCGCCGCTCGATCCTGGCACTGCGCGACGCCTATGCGGCCGCGATCAGCAAGAACGGCGGCGCCTGGCCAAGCTCATCGCAGGTGGCCGATGCGCTCGCCGGGCTCGAGGTCAAGACCTTGCTCGGCACCATGCTGATCCGCACCGATCACCAGGCGACCTACGATGAACAGGTCGGAATCTCCGTCAAGAGCGCCGATTTTCCGTTTACCGTCTTCAACGATATCGTGACCTTCCCGGCCGCGATGATCATGCCGCCGGTGGGTGTGACGGCAGAGAGCTGGATCGGCAAGCTCACGCCAAAACTGCTCGCCGAAGTGCCGGCGCCGCAGCACTTCTGAAATCGGCAGGCGCAGGTTTCAGCCGAGATGCCCGCTCTTTCGATAGAAGAGCGCGCCGCCTTTGCTCGCCAGCGCCAGTTTGCTTCCGGCCGGCCGGCGCAGCCAGCTACCGGCATGGTGCTCGACGCCGTCGATGGAGAGGTCGCCATCGAGCAGGAACATTTCCACGCCGCGCGGAAAGCTCTCAGGCTGCCCGGCGTAGCCTGGCGCCAGCCGCTGCATCACCACGCGCTCCCACGCTGCTTCGAACAGTCGGGCCTCCTGCCGGCCCTTGCCAAGGTCGCGCCACAGCCCGGGATCCCGCGTATCCAGCCTGAGCGGCGCCGTTTCTTCCGGCGGCATCTGGCGAAGCTTGACGAGAATCACCGCGCCGGGAGAGCTCGCCGGCCTGTGGCGCGATCCGGGCGGGTTGCGAACATAGAAGCCGGTCGGGAAATCCCCGGTCTCGTCGGAGAACACCCCCTCCAGCACCAGGAACTCTTCGCCGGCTCCGTGCGTGTGCGGAGCGAACGAAGAACCGGGCGCGTAGCGCACGAGAGAAGTAGCGCGCGCGACTTCCTCGCCGTCGCGCTCGAGCATTCGCCGCTCCACACCGGCCATCGGCGAAGGCACCCAGGCGAGGGCCGCGCTGTCCATCACGGCGGGAAGAGAGAGATCCGCATTCAGCTTCATTGGTCGCTCTCCCGGGTGGTTGGTTCGGCGTTCAGAATGTAGGGCGCATTGGCTCGCCGGCAAGCAAAGCACTTTGCAACGCCGCCGAGGGTGCCATTCCCGGGCAATGCGCCGGATGACAGATTCGCAAAAGGAGGCGAGAGGCGATGGCCGACCAGCCTGAATTCCTCATGGTGCCCGGCGCGCCGGTACCGGTTGCCCCGTTCAGTCACGCCGTGCGGGCAGGCCCGTTCCTGTTCGTGACCGGCCAGATGCCGACAGACCCTTGGGATGATTCAAGGAAGCTGCCGGACGGCATCGCCGCGCAGACGCGCCGGGTGATCGAGAATTTGCGGATCGTGCTCGAGGGCTCCGGATACGCATGGCAGGACGTGGTGCAGGCGCGTATCTACCTCACCGATTTCGAGCGCGACTATGCCGCGATGAACGAAGTGTGGCGCATCCATTTCCCCGCCGAACGGCTGCCGGCACGGACGTGTGTCGGCGTGACCGGCCTGGCACGCGGCGCGCTGGTCGAAATCGACCTCGTGGCCTGGAAGCCCTGATGCCGGGCGGGACAGCTCCGAAGGCTTACATCTCCTGGAGCACCGGCAAGGACAGCGCGTTCGCACTTCTCGAAGCGCGACGCCTCGGACTGGCGGAGATCGCAGGCGTCCTGACGACAGTCAACGAGGTCTACGATCGCGTCTCGATGCACGGCGTACGCAGATCGCTCTTCAGGCGCCAGGTCGCAGAGCTTGGATTGCCCTGCTGCGAGGTGCCGCTGCCAAGCCCCTGTCCGAACGAGGTCTATGAAGAGCGCATGGCGACGGCGGTCGAGCGCATCAGGTCGGAAGGCGTTCGCCATGTCGTGTTCGGAGATCTCTTTCTGGAGGACGTCCGCGGCTGGCGCGAACAACGGCTCGCGGCAGCGGGCATGTACGGGATCTTCCCACTCTGGCACCGCGACACGGCGGCACTTGTCAGGGAAATGATCGGCTGCGGTTTCATTGCCCATCTGGTGACGATCGATCCACGCAAGCTCGATCGCGGCCTGGCCGGACAGAGGCTCGATGAGGCGCTGCTCGCTTCACTGCCCTCGACAGTCGATCCGTGCGGCGAGAATGGCGAGTTCCATACCTTCGTCTCGGCCGGGCCGATGTTCGTCAGCCCGATCGCAGTCGTGCCAGGCGACATCGTCGAGCGCGACGGCTTCGTGTTCGCCGACCTCCTGGCGGATCAGGCGTGTGGCCTCAGCTCTCCGCCACTTCGTTGACCGATACCACCCGCCAGGCATTCGGGTGGCGCTCGATGCGCGTGAGAGAAAGATTGTGGATGGAAAGCGAAAGTGCCGCGTCGGCGGGAATGCCAAGCGCGTGCGCGACGGCGGCGCGGATCGCACCGCCATGGCCGACGATGACGACATCGCGGCCGGCGTGACGCTCGGCCAGGCTTTCGAGCGACGGCCCGACGCGATCGATCACGTCGGCCATGCTCTCCCCACCGGGCGGCCTCTCTCTGCCTGCGAGCGGCCAGAACGGGTGCGCCGGCCGGGATAGCTGGGCCGGCAGCTCGGCATGCACGAGGCCCTGCCAGGTGCCGAGATTCTGCTCGATCATCGCCGCCTCCACGGCGGGCGCGGTCCGCGGATAGCCGGCCGCGAAGATCGCATCCGCAGTCAGCCTCGTGCGGGAAAGGGGCGAGACGATCCACTGCGCCGGGCGCGGCAGGCGCGCAGCAAGAATCTGGCAAAGCGGCGCCGCCGCGGCAAGGCTTTCGGCGCAGAGTTCCACGTCCATGGTGCCGTAAAGAATCTGCCGCGCGCCGTTGCTGACCGGCGCATGGCGGATCAGCCAGAATCGGGCCGGCGGTTTCATTCGCCAATCGAAAGGAGCGCGCCGCGTACCCGGGCGGCGTGGAACTGGCGCGCGAAAAGCACGATCGCGGCAGCCATCCAGGCGACATTGAGGCACGCCGACCAGCCCATCTCGGACCAGAGCAGTTCGCGGTGCACGACGATCGCCCGCATGCCCTCGAAGACGTGGGTGGAAGGCAGCGCAAGCGCAAGCGGGCGGATGGCGGCGGGCAAGACGGTGACCGGGTAGAACACCGCCGAAAGCGGCGTCAGGCCGAACAGCACCGCCCAGGCGAGCGTCTCGGCACCGGCGCCGTGGCGGAGAATCAATGAAACCACGCCGAGCGCGACCCACCATCCCATGACCATCAGATTGGCGAAGAAAAGCACCAGCACCGGACCCAGGATGAACAGATTGAACGCATAGAGAAGATACGCAAGCCCGATCGCGGGCAACACGCCTGCCAGCATGCGCAGCATGGAAACGATGATCAGCCCGGCGACCATCTCGGCCGGACGGAGCGGGCTGACAAAGACATGGCCGAGATTGCGTGACCAGAGCTCTTCGAGAAAGCTCACCGCAACCCCCATCTGACTCCGTAGCGCCACCTCCCAGAGCAACACTCCGGCAAGCAGAAGGCCGCCTGCCATGACCAGCGGCGAGCCCATGCGGCTGCTGATGAACTGCGCCGTGAAGCCCCAGATGCACATTTGCAGCACCGGCCAGTAGACGAGCTCGATCAGTCGCGGCCAGGACCGCCGATAGAGCGTGATATGCCGATACAGCAGGCCCCAGATGCGCCGTGCCGAGCACCTCATGCCGGGAGCCTCGCCGGCTTTCGGCCGCGTGCGATGTCGAGGAAGACCTGCTCCATGTCTTCCCGGCCGTAGCGGGCAATCAGCGCCTCGGGGCTGCCGCGATCGACGATGCGGCCTTGTTTCAACATCAGCACGTCCGAGCAGAGCCGCTCGACCTCGTCCATGTTGTGCGAGGCGAGCAGGATCGCCGCTCCGCTCTCGGCACGATAGTGCTCGAGCCACCCGCGCACCCAGTCCGCAGTATCCGGGTCGAGGCTCGCCGTCGGCTCGTCGAGCAGCAGCACGTCGGGGCGGTTGATCAGCGCCTTTGCCAGCGCGGCGCGCGTCTTCTGCCCGGCGGAAAGCTCGCCCACCGGGCGGCCGAGAAGCGGACCAAGATCGAGTTCTCCGGCGAGGGTCGCGATCCGCTGCTCGAGACGGGGGACGCAGTAGAGATGGCCATACACCCGCAGATTCTCGGCCACCGTCAGTCGCTGCGGAAGAGCAACGTAGGGAGAGGAAAAATTCATCCGCTGAAGGGCGGCAAAGCGGTCCTCGGCCATGTCGTGGCCGAGCACATTGATGCGGCCTGCGGTCGGGACCAAGAGGCCCAGCAGGAGGGCAAGCGTCGTCGTCTTGCCGGCGCCATTGCCGCCCAGAAGACCGACGGTGGTGCCTTCGGGGAGGCGAAAATCCAGGCCATCGACCGCAAGCGGGCCACGGCCGTAGCGCTTGGTGAGGCCGCTCGCCACGATTGCATCCATGCCGGCGGGATAGGCCGATCGAGGACATTCGCCAAGGCCCGGCGAATTACGAAACAGGAAGCGCGGCGCGTCCCTGGAACAGGACGAAGCCCTGCGCTTCGCCCCACAGCAACGCGGCCGGAGAATCGGCGCGTGTGAGCAAAATCCGCTTGCGCTCTTCCGAGGCGCCCTCGAGCGCCGCCGCCGGCATCGATGCAAGCTCGGACGAGTAGCGGAGCTCCAGGAAATCGAGCCCCAGCGCCCGCAGTGTCAACATGGGGAGAAGCGCCGGCGCGACGCCACTGAGCGCCAGGCGATAACCGCGCCCCCGCGCGAAATCGCGCGCGAAAAGGAAGGCGGGCGCATCATTCAGGATATCGGCAGGCAGAAGTTCGAGCACGATTTCTCCGCGCAGGCCGGCCGGCAGGGCGGCGTCAAAGGTGAGGAAGGCGGGAGAAAGAATCGACTCGACATTGAGATTGATGGCGAATGGCGGCGCCGAAGACAGTTCGCGGGGTACGGAGAGCAAAGCCAGCAGGCGCCGATCGAGCGTGCGGGTGAGGCGACGAAACAACCACGGGTCGCCGGCAAGATCGTGCTCGGGGGCGAGGCTTTCGCCAATCTCGCTCACCGACAGAAAACGCTGCTCCCAGGCGAGTCGGAATTGACCGGAACCATCGCGCCGGCAGATCGATCGGCGGCGGGCGAAGCGCGACATGTCCGCCGAAGCGAGCGCCCGTTCGATCGCGCCGAGCGCCGCGAGGTCGAGCGGAGGTCGTTCCGGTGCCTGAGGCTCAATCGGCTCAGGCGCAGCAAGGCACGCGGTCAGCCGTTCGGCGTCGCGCGGCACGGTGAAGCGACGCACCAACTCGGCGATACGGGGCAGCGGCGGAGCCGGGTCGGCGAACAGAACCGCAAGCGTGGCAAGCACGCGGTTCTCCTGGCGTTCGGCATCGCCACGCCAGGCCAGCGCGAGATCGTGCCCGGGCAGGCGATAGAGCCGTGCGCGATCGGCGCCGGCGAGCGGCTCGAGCGCGCTCTCGGCAAGCCGGCCATGGTGCGGGCGGTAATACTCGGGCGGAAGGAGGGAGAGTCGAACCAGCAGAACCTGCCGCTCGACCCCGGCGAGCCGGCAATCGCGCGCCAGGCTGCCGAGCGCCATCGTATCGAGTTCCACGCTCGGGAGCTGCGGCAATGCCGTCATGACGGGCCGGCGGAGGGCGCTCCGGAATCGAGCAAGGAGAGATTGCGGCAGAAGCGCCGGCCCGGAGCCGTTGCCGAGGCGGCCCGCTCGCTGCACTGCCCGAGCGTGCATCCGGAGGCAGCCGCGCAGGCGAGCATGCGCCCGGCGGCCAGCATGACCTCCACATGATGGCCCACGAATCGCCGGATGCCATGCCCGAGACCCCAAAGCACGGCTTCCTCGTTGTCCGCCCGATTCAAGATCACCCGTTCCCTTCCGATGGCATCGAGTGCCGAAGCCAGGGCGCCGCGGTCGGGTTCGGCCAGGCGTGCCAGGCGCGCCGACCACTCGAGCTTGAAGAGGTCGGCATCGAGGGACTGTGGCCGGGTCAGCAGCAGCGCCTGATGCGAAATCGCGCCAAGGACAATCCGCAAGCCCGCGCGGCGCAGCACGCTTCGGGCCGCGGCGAACGCCTCCGGCATCGCCGCCGCCTCGACCAGAGAAACCTCGACGCCGATCGGCACGCCAATCGATCGGGAAAGGCGAAAGACATGCGCGGTTCTTTCTTCCATGATGGTTTTCGGTGATAAATTGAGATGCAATGCGAAGTCGGGCGGAGTGCCTGCCATGCCGATCGGCCCGGAGCCGGGCAGGGCAGCTTCGATCAGCGCCAGCAATGGCTCCTCGAGACGGCCGTCGAAATGCCGCAACAGCCAGGGGTCGGAGCTGGTATCGCTGGCTGGCGCGTAGTGCGCAGAGAGCGCTGCGGGCGAGAAAGCAAGCTCGCGGAAGAGCGGGCGAAGGGTGTGGGAACGAGTGCCGCCGGATCGGGCGACCAGGGCACCGGTCCGCCGCTGCAACATCTCCGGGAAATCGGGCAGGCCGGTCATCGGCGCCGGCTCCGGCCGGATCGCAACCGAAAACGCCCTGCTCCGCTCGATCACATCGCGACGTAACGCGGCACCGAACTGTTCAGCGGCAGCCAGCCGTTCCGCGGCGTAGGCAAGCAGCAGGTCCGCTTGTCCCGGGAGCGGCCAGAGCGAGACAATAGCCTCCGGTCCGGCGGCCTCGCCCCCGAACAGGCGGGCGAGGTTGCTGCGGAGAGAGGACGGCTCGTCTGCCGCCGGCGTTCGCGAATGCGCGGTGCGACAGAGGAGCGCGAGGTCGCCGTTGCCGAGCGGAAAGAGCTGCCCGTCCAGGCGCTGAGCCGCTTCCGTCAGGAGTGCGCGGGCAATGCGCCGGTGATGCGGCTCAGGCGCGGGAGGGCCGAGACGGCTGAGATGCAGCACCAGAGCCACACGCTCGGCTGGCGCACGCACTGCCCGGCGGGTCGCATCCAGCAAAAGCCGCTCGGCTGAGCCATCCCAGGAACTTCCGGGTTCGGGCGCAGGGGCCGGGGCTGCCACCGACTGGCCATCCCTGGGGAAAACTTTCGGAGCGTGCTGCCCTCTGCCCCAGCTAGGCCGAGCCAAAGGAAGCGCCTGTCCAACCTGGAGCAAGGGCGTCTCGGAGCGAACGGTCGAAGCTGGTAGCCTCGCCCGCCATGGTTACCTTCCGGTTAGCGCCGGCGAAACTCGCGCCTGGGCGCCGCGTCTATGCGATCGGGGATGTGCACGGTATGGCGCGCCGGCTGGTGGCGATGCACGAGACGATCGCCGCCGATCTTGCCGCACGGCCCTGCGCCGCAGCCCTCGTTCTGCATATCGGGGACTACATCGACCGCGGGCCGGACAGCGCGGGGGTCCTGGCGAGGCTGGCTTCCGGCATCGGGATCGGCGGAGCAGAGACGGTTTGCCTGTGCGGCAATCACGAGAGGATGGCGCTCCCCGTGTTGCTTGGGGGAGATGACGAAGCGGCTGAACTGTGGCGGATGAACGGTGCGGATGCGACACTCAGGAGTTGGCGAATCGATCCCGATTCGCCGCGCCGGAAATGGGCGAAGGCGGTACCCGAGGAGCACCTTCGCTTCCTCAAGGCGCTGCGGCTTTTCCATCGCGAAGACGGCTATCTTTTCGTTCACGCCGGGTTGCGTCCGGGTGTTGCGCTGGCCGATCAGGATGACGAGGACCTGGTCTGGATTCGCGAACCGTTCCTTTCCTACACAGGCAATTTCGGTGTGGTGGTCGTTCACGGCCACACGCCGACCAAAGCCCCTGTCGTGCGGGCAACCCGAATTGGCATCGATACCGGCGCGGTCTATGGCGGGCCACTGACCGCCGCCGTGCTGGAGGAGGACCGCATTGGCTTTCTGCAGGTCTGAATCGGATGGGTTTCGACGCGCCGGCAACGGGTCTGGCGGTTTATTCGAGCCCGCGATTCACGCCCTCCGACGATTCCGCCTCGGGCGATCGCGGGCGAGTGCAATTTCCGTTCGCCATGGCTCACGGTAACTGCTTGTCTTATGACGTTGCTGTCCGTTTGGGTCAGATTGAGATGCCCGGGCCGGGCTGGCCAGCCCGGAAGGGATTCGCAGAAGCCGCCGCACCGGCCGCCGTTGTCGCCGCCGGGACCCGGTATTATTGCGTGATCGTATCAGGCGCTTCAGCGAATCTCATGAACTGCGTGCCGGCCCATGATCCAGGCCTTTTCGCGCCCGGCCGCCTTCACCCTTGTGGTAGAACGCGATCCGCTCCGTCTCCTCCACTTTTACGCGTTGCCGGGCACCCAGCAGATCGCGCCAGCCGATATAACCGACAAGCTTGGCGTCCGTGCGGGATACAACCGCCATATGAGCGATGTTGGCCTGCATCATTCGCTCGATCACGGCTTCGAGGTACTCGTCCGGATAGGCGACCTGGAACTGCTGGTTGGAGAGCAGAGCGGCGAGGGACTCGCCCCGCTCGCGGCCAGCCCGCCGCCAGGCGATGACGGCAGGCGGATTGGCGATGCCAAGCACATGCCGCTCTTCATCGATGACCGGAAAGCTCGGATGCCGGGCCTCGGGGCTGGTCAGGAACCGGGCGGCCTCGTGCAATGTCATCGTTCCTGGCAGGCTCGTCACCTCCGTCGCCATGATCTCGTGCACCTGCATGAGCGCAAACGGATCAACCCGGTACTCGCGCGTGAGGTGATGGCCATGACGGGCGACTTTCTCCGTCAGGATCGAGCGGCGCATCACCAGGACCGTGAACAGATGCGCGGTGACCGTGGCCGCGATCAACGGCAGCAGGACATGCGTATTGCCCGTGACCTCGACGGCAAAGAAGGTCGCCGTCAACGGCGAACGCATGGTGCCGCCCATGGTCGCCGACATCGCAAGCAGCGCCCAGAATCCAGGGCTTGCGTGCGGCAGGAAGGATGCCAGCGCGGCACCCATGCTCCCGCCCATGATGAGGAGTGGCGCCAGCACGCCACCCGAAGTGCCGGACCCGAGCGCTACCGACCAGATCACCGCCTTGACCACCAGCAGCACCAGCCCGGACAACGGCAACATATCGCCCCGCAGCATTTCGGCGATATTGTCGTAGCCCACGCCGAGTGCGCGCGGGTCGATCAATCCGCCAATGCCGACCACCAGGCCGCCCAGCAGCGGCCACCACATCCAGTGGATCGGCAGCTTCAGGAACTGATCCTCGCAGGCATAGACGAGCTGGGTCAGGGCGCCGGAAAGAACGCCCGACATGAGCCCGACAAAAATCCAGGCGCCAAGCCCGAGAAAAGACGTTTCCATGCCACCGTGAAAGGGAAAGAGCGGCGTTGGCAGGTGAATGGCCGTTCGCTCGACATCGGCAATGATCGCGGCGGCGGCGACCGGAACGAAGCTTCGTGGCGACCACTCGAAGAGCAACAGTTCGACGGCCAGCATCACGGCGGCAATCGGCGTGCCGAACACTGTCGTCATGCCTGCTGCCGCACCGGCCACCAGCAGCGTCTTCCGCTCGGTGTCGCTGACCGGTAGCATCTGTGCGATCAGTGAGCCGATCGCCCCCCCGGTCATGATGATGGGCCCTTCGGCGCCGAACGGTCCGCCGGTGCCGATGGCAATGGCCGACGAGGTGGGCTTCAGGATGGTGACTTTCAGATCGAGCCGGCTGCGACCCAGCAGGATCGCCTCGATCGCCTCAGGGATACCATGGCCCCTGATCTTCTCCGACCCGTAACGGGCCATCAGCCCAACGATCAACCCGCCGATGACCGGTACGATCACGGCTGCATAGCCGAGCGGTGAGTGACTGAACGGCTGAACAGTGAAGGTAAATTGGCCGAAATAGGCGAGATTCGTTACAAGATAGATCAGCTTCAACAGGATGACGCCCGCGATCATGCCTGCTGTCCCGACAACGAGCGCAATCGCCGTGATGACCAGAACGCGGGGGCTGGTGGTGAAATCGCCGAGATTCTCGAGGCTCGGATTCTTCTTTGCGGGCGCGGTGCCCACCGCCGATTGGGCCGCGACCGAGACAGCACTCTTCTTCAAGACCAACCTCATTGGGGGTAGGGGTATCGCCTCCGGCGATCGGCGACATATCGCATCACGGTGCATACCCCGCAAGAGGGAAGGGGGCCAATCCCGGTGCCGGGTTCTGGCCTCCTCAGCGGGATCGAACGGCCCGGCCGGAGGCGGCTTTCATGGTCTGGTTCCCTGTTGCGTAGCCCGCTCGCGTTCGGCAGAACGCCGGACGCTGCGCCGCTTTCGGCTGACAGCGGCGCCCGCACTCTGCCGATACGAGAAAAACAGAAACATACACTTGGTTTTGTCGCCCGATCGATCACCATCGGGAGGTTGGGCATCCAGGTCGAACACGCCACCGAAAGCGCTTCTGCGGCAGGGCGGCGGGTCGTGCGGTCGTGCCGAGCGTCCGCAAAAGCAGGATCGCAATCCCTCGCTCGCAACAGCGCTCATGATCGGCCTGATGCGGCGACCGCCGCACCACGCCGACCTCGAGGGCGATAACATCATGGAGACTTCCAGGCTGAGAAACCCGAATCTGCTGTCGGAATTGCTCTCCGGCTTGGCGTTCGTATCGTTCAGCGTGCAAAAGCGATGCGCTGCACGACACTCGCTTCCGGCATCGCGGTGTGGCACGTTGGCTCTCGTCATGCGCCGTCGCGAGGGGTGCCGTCCGCCGCGCAGCCCACCTTGATCGGTCTTGATGGCGCGAAGCACGTGTTCCCGCCCGACGCCGGGAACGCGAACCCCGAGACGAACCTGCTCGCGACGGCGAAGCCAGTGCGATACGCCACCGAACGGAACGGTGCCGCCGCTGGCGTTCGCCAATCCGCGCGACCGAATGCAGGCGGCGAGTGCCGTCTGAACACGGCAATTGGTTCGCGTGGGTGTTTCGGCGCCCACCGTCATGCCCCGCAGGCGCGAGAAGGCCGCCGAGCCCCCGATCGCCCGAGGCGGAAACGTCGGAGGGCGTGAATCGCGGGCTCGAATAAACCGCGAGACCCGTGTCGGGCTCCACAGTCAGCCCGACACCGGTCTAGCGTCCGCAGTCATCCAGCAAGCCAACGGGACACTGTCATGTGAACGATATTCCTCGAGCGTGCCGCAAAGCCGGAAGGCGCACTCAAACGTATAAAAAATGGGAAAGACTACACGAGAGTGAACACCTATTGGTCGACGTCTTCCCGACGCCGTGCATTTTTGCACAAGCGTTAACGCACAAACCGAAGACGCTGCTTGGGTCTACAGCTCTCAGGCCGGTGCCGGTGGTCATGAGGGCGTGACCGCCACTTTCGGCAATCTCAGCGGCAACATTTCCGGTCTGCCGCCTCTTTAACCCTAAGCCCGGTCGGGTCCGGCCCCCTGCGGAGCCGGACCCGGCACCCCACCGCGCCAGCGGTGGGACCGTCATGGAGACGCAGATGAAAGCTACGCCTTTTTCCTATCACCTTGGTGTGGTGCACGCGTTCTGCGAGAGCGCCGAGAGATACTCTGGGCCGCAATGGTCCAAGAATCCGCCGTTGCCGCTCGCAGATGCGACTGCTGACGTTGGTGTCGCTCCGGAAGTCGTCTCGCTAGGGGTCGATACCGTAGGCGTCGGTGCCGGATCGCCGCCAGAGATAGACGCCAGTGACGTTGAAACGGACGTCGTCGCCGACATCGAAAGAGAATGTCCGCCGCCGTCCTGGCCGCCGGACCCGCCAGGCGACCCGTTGCCGCCCTGACCGCCGGACCCGCCGCTGCCGCCGTTGCCGCCGGTGCCGCCCTGGTGACCGGACGAGCCGTTGCCGCCGTTGCCAGCCTGGCCGCCGGACCCGCCAGGCGACCCGTTACCGCCCTGACCACTGGACCCACCGTTACCACCCTGGCCGCCGACTCCGCAGTTGCCGCCCTGACCGCCGGACCCGCCGTTGCCGCCCTGGCCGCCGATCCCGCCGTTGCCGCCCTGGTGACCGGATGAGCCGTTGCCGCCCTGGTGGCCGGACGAGCCGTTGCCACCGTTGCCGCCCTGGTGACCGGACGAGCCGCCGTTGCCGCCATTGCCGCCCTGGTGACCGGACGAGCCGTTGCCACCGTTGCCGCCCTGGTGGCCGGACGAGCCGCCGTTGCCGCCATTGCCGCCCTGGTGACCGGACGAGCCGTTGCCACCGTTGCCGCCCTGGTGGCCGGACGAGCCGTTACCGCCCTGGCTACCGACCCCACCGTTGCC
>JASHOA010000091.1 GCA_030041375.1 Acetobacteraceae bacterium | reverse complement strand
CAGCGCGGCGTCCTCGCTTGACAGCCCGGCAGCGATGCGCCCCCAAAACGCCCGTTTAGCCTCCCGCTGATTGACGCTCGGCCGCCCAGGCGAGCGCATCGGCGCCCTCCCTGTCTTCTCAGTTCCCCAACCTCGCGGTCGCCCCATCGAACACCTCCGATCTCGGGATGTTGCGACGACCAATAGAATCCGCCCAGAAGTCCAGCGGCGGTAATGGCGGCGTTCTGCCCTCGGCTCGCCACCGGGAACAGCCTTTGGATGCCGTGGCTGCGCTGCCGAGTCAATGTCGGCGAGTACAACCCCGGGCTAGACCCGTGTCGGGCTGACTGTGCAGCCCGACACGGGTCTCGCGCTTTATTCGAGCCCGCGATTCACGCCCTCCGGCGATTCCGCCTCGGGCGATCGCGGGCTAGGTGCGTTACACGCCCTGGGGCAGGATCGCGACCGCCCGGGTCCAGCCGGCCGATCCTCGATGCACTTTCACCGGAAAACAGGCGATGCGGAAACCGTCCGCCGGCAATACTTCCAGGTTGTGCAGCTTCTCGATCTGCGAATAGCCGATCTCGCGCCCGGCACGATGGCCTTCCCAGATCAGGCTCACATCACTCGTCTCCGCGACCCTCCGGCGCGTGGCCGAGAACGGCGCGTCCCAGCTCCACGCGTCAGTGCCGACCACCCGCACACCCTGCTCGAGAAGCCATAGCGTGCCGGCGCGCCCCACTCCGGAGCCGCGATGGATATAGTCCTCCTCGCCGTAGCGCCGACCGGCGGCGGTATTGACGACGACGATTTCGAGCGGCGCCAGCCAATGCCCGATCCTTTTCAGTTCGACCTCGAGATCGGCGGGGCCGGCGACGTAGCCGACCTCGAAATGGCGGAAATCGAGCTTCACCGCCGGCTGGAAGAACCATTCGAGCGGCAACTCGTCGATGCGCGGCGCCGGCTCCCCGGCCGGCTTGAGGGCGTGGTTGGAGGTCGGAAAGTAGTGCCAGGGCGCATCGACGTGAGTGCCGTTGTGGGTGCTGATCGTGCACCGCTCGACCGCGGCATAGTTGCCGTCGGGAAATGCCTCGAGGCCCGTTCCCATATAGGCGGCCATGCCTGGTGCCGTTGTGCGATGATCGAGATACTGGATTTCCGGCAGCATGTCCGGTGGATCGCTCGCGATGCCGGCCTCGAGCGGCACGGAAATATCGATCAGACGCATCGGCTTTTTTCCCTACGCGGTGTGCGGCCGTTCAGGCGAGATGCCCGGCGACCCGGAAGGAGCCCTCCCAGATCATCCTGAGCGCGACGGTGAGCACGATCAGGAGCCCGATCCATGCCACCCACCGGCGCCGCTCCAGAAGCCGGGAAACGAGGTCCGCGGCAACCCCCATCAGCAGCACCGAGAGAGCGAGTCCGAACACCATCACCCACGGATGCTCGCGCGCGGCGCCGGCGACCGCCAGCACGTTGTCGAGGCTCATCGAGAGATCAGCGAGAATGATCTTCGCGATCGCGCCGTTCATGCTGCGCGGCTTGCTCTTGGCCGGCCTCGCCTGAGCCGGACGGTGCGCCGCAAACTCGCGAAAGCTCTTCCAGGCGACCCAGAGCAGAAGAAGCCCGCCGGCGAGCTGGAGGCCTATGATCTCGAGCAGCCCGAGCGCTGCCACCGCGAAACCGATTCTGAGCGCCGCGGCAGCGCCGACGCCGAGCGCAATCGCCTGCCGCTTCCGCCGTTCCTCCAAACCGGCGACGGCGAGACCCACTACCACGGCATTGTCGCCCGCGAGCACGAGGTCGATCAGCAGCACCTGCGCAAGTGCGGCGAGCGCGGGAAAGAATTCGGCCAGCGGCATCCGCCTTTGCCGCCCGGCGGGGGATGCTTGTCAACTCGCCTTCTGGGGCGGACGCGCCATCACGCCCGCCGGAAAAGCAGGGCAGCTCCCCCGGCCGCAGCGGAATCGACCAGGATGCCGCCCGCCAGTTCCTGGTGCGCGATCTTGTTTTCGCCCAGCAAGCGCCGGATGGCCGTGTTGGCGTCGTCGGTCGTGATCGTGATCCCGGCGATGAAAGGCAGAGAGGGGATGGCGGCGCCTGGGAAAACTGCCGGCAGCGACTCGGGTGGGAGGATGCGGACCTGACCGCGGGGCAGGTTGAGCACGAACCCGCCCGCGGGATCCGGCGCAACCGGGCGGCCGGAAAGAAGCGAGAAACGCGCTGCGCTCTCGGCCGGTGCAGTGGTGACCAGGACAACCTCGGCCAGGCCCGCCGCATGGTTCGGATGGGAAAGAAAGCGCTCCTGCCAGATTGCTTCCGGAGTCAGATGCCGGATCAGGAAGATGCGGCCTTCCGGTGCGTCGGGCAGCAGCAGGCGGGCGAAGCGCGCCCTGGGTCCGGCGGGATCCGCATCGTCCACCGGCCGCTCGAGATAGGCGATACCGGGAATTTTCACCCCTCCCGCACGCATACGGGCGAGGTTGGCCTCCTCGTCGTCGATGCCGAGTGCGAGGATATGCAGCCCGGCGTAGCGCGCGAGCGAGAATTCGAGCGAGTTGGTGAAACTTTCCGCATCGACGACAGCGATCAATTCGACATATCCGTCCCGCAGCATCGCGCAGCGATTTCCGGTGCCGAAGGGAACGATCGGCCCATCGGGCGTCTTCCTGCCGGAATGCCGCGCGATCGGCGTCAGCACGAAGCCCAGCCGCTCGTAGGTCGTGCTCAGCGCGTCGAGATCCGGCCCGGCGATGCCGACGTGATCGAGGGCGAGCGCCGTATTCATGCGAGCTCCGCCTCGAACCTGGTGATGCGCCAGTCCTCGGGTTCCTTCGCAGCCTCCTCGTACCAATGTTGCACCAGAGGATGCGCGCGCACGGCTTCGCAATAAAGCTGCGTATCGGAGGCGATTTCCGGCTTGTAAGTGAGGAAGCGGGTGACGACCGGCGCGTACATCGCATCGGCCGCGGTGAAGGAAGCGCCGAAGAGATAAGGGCCGCCGCTTGCGAACCGTTTGCGTGTATCCCGCCAGAGCGCCTCGATCCGCGCGATATCGGCGAGTGCGGCGGGCGTGCGGCCACGCCCGGGGTGGTGGCGATCGAGATGCATGGGCATCGCGGAACGCAGCGCCGCAAAGCCTGCGTGCATCTCGGCCGCGATCGCGCGGGCGTGTGCGCGCGCTGCCCGCTCTTGCGGCCAGAGTGCGGGGAAAAACTCGGCGCAGTACTCGGCAATGGCCAGAGTTTCCCAGATCGCGATGCCCTGATGCTGGAGATAAGGAACCAGGCCCGAGGGCGAGCGCGCCTTCACTTCCGGGGTGCTGCCTCCGGTCAGGCGAATCACTTCCTCGCTCACATCGAGCCCGGCGAGGCGGATGGCGAGCCAGCCGCGCATGCTCCAGGAGGAATGGCGGCGCGTGCCGATCAAGAGGCGTCCTTCAGGCATGTTGGGGTTCCTTTCGTCCGGACCTTGCCATGCCGGCCTGAAGGCGCAAGGGGGCGGATCAGGCGCGGCGCCAGATATCGCCGTAGCGTTGGACGAGGCCCTCGCCGTCCACTTCGAGTTCGGCGGTGAAATCGGTCTCGATGCTGCGATAGCGGAACCGGCCCGGCGAGAGCAGCGTATATTCCTGCTCGCGCGGCACGACCTCGAACGAGGGCACCGGCACATAGGCGACGCTGAGCCGCACCGGCGTGCCGGGAACGAAGGCAAGGTTCCGGATCGGAAACGTGTTGGTGAGCGGCGTCACCATGATGTCGATCGTGCTGCAATGATCGAGGTCGGGGCGCGGCAGCCCATCCACTTCCCACGCGTTCTCGGGGGTGCGCAGCAGGCGGCAGGTGCGGCTTTCCGCATCGAGCGCAAGATGGAGATCGGCTGAGCGAAACTGCCATTGCGGCGTGCAGGCCAGGCGATAGGCGAGCCGGATCGGCCGGCCCTCGATCGTGCCGGAAACCTCTCCCTCGGCGATGATGGCGTCGTCTTCCGACCGCAGCACGAGATCTTCCCGGCCGGCGAGGCTGATCCACTCCCAGGCGAGGCGGCGCGTTGGCATTGCGCAGGATTACGACAGAGCGAGGTTGGACGCTTGGGGAAAATTGCTCGCGTCTTGACCGTCAGAGCGTGAAGAGCCGCCCGGCCCCCGGGATCGGGTCTTCGACGCCGGCGAGCCTGAGCGTGTGCCAGGCGAGGGCGTGATCGCTCGAAGTGACGGCAACCCCGGTCTCGGCCTCGACCTCGGCAACGATCCCGGCCAGGCGGAGAGAAGTGCAGGAAACGAACACCGCATCGAGCGCGGTGGAACGAGAGAGCGCCTTGATACCTTCTTTGATCGAGCGTGCGTCGATCCGTGCCGCCTCGCGATCGTCTGGCTTGTCGAAGGTCGCAAACGCGGCGACTTCCGTTCCGCGGCCCTCGATGTATGCGCGCACGGCCCTGTTCACGTCCGGCGCGTAGGGCGTCAGTACGCCAACCCGCCGTGCGCCGAGCGCGCGGAAGGCGGCGAATACTCCCGTAGCGGGCGTGGCACACTGAACCTCCGGCCGCACCTTGCGAATCTCCGCAATCACCGCCGCCTCGCCGAGCACCATGCTGGCCGAGGTGCAGCCGAACGCCACGACATCGAGCTTGAGCCCGGGCAAGAGCAGCGCGGTCGCGGGCGCGATGCGGGGCGCGATCGCCCTCAACGTTTCAGGGGTGATCTGGGAATCGTTGTGGAGTCTCGCCACGTAGAGCCCGACCCCGGCAAGCCGCACCAGGGCGCGGAACTCGTGCTCCATCGTCTGGTCGGTTGCCAGCACGAGAAGCCCGATCGCTGCGCGCGCGGCGACCCCTTCGTCGAGCGTGCAAGGGAGCACGCCCAGATCCTGGCAGGTTGGGCGGAGCATTGCCTCGGACATGGTTTCCTCCCTCATGCAGCAAGCGGAATCGCCGCCTCGCGCCCGCCGATCAGATCCGCGGTGATGCGCGCCGTGCCGTGCGACATCGTCCAGCCGATATGGCCATGGCCGGTATTGAGAAAGAGATTGCGCACCTTGCTCGGCCCGAGGATAGGCAGGTTGGAGGGCGTCATCGGCCTGAGCCCGGCCCACATTTCTGCCCGCTCGTAATCCGCGCCGTCCGGATAAAGCCCGCGCATCACGTTCTTCATGTGCGCGAAATCTGCCGGGCGGTGCGAGGTGTCATAACCCGCGATCTCGGCGGTTGCGGTTACGCGCACGCGATCGCCGAAGGGGGTAACGGCGACGAGGTTGTCCTCGTCGATCGCGCCGACCCTGGGCGGGGCGCGATGATTGCCGACCGGAATGGTGAGCGCGTAGCCCTTGACCGGATAGACCGGCAGATTAAGGCCGATCGGACGCGCGAGGCGCGGGCTTTCGCAGCCGAGCGCCAGCACGTAGGCATCGCCTTGTACCGTGCCTGCCGACGTTGCCACCCCCTTGACCCGGTCGCCCTCCACCGTGATCCGCTCGATGGCGGTCGAGGTCCTGATCTCGGCCCCGCGCGCGCGGCAGATTTCGGCAAGGGCGCGGGTGAAAAGCCGGCAGTCCCCGGTTTCGTCCGTCGGGCAATGGATGCCGCCGGCGATCGCCGGGCCCGACGCTAGCGCCGGCTCGAGCGCGATGACGCCGGCGCGATCGAGCACGGACATCTGCTGGCCGCATTCGGCGAGGATCTGCATGTGGGCGGCGCCGCGGGAGAGGGATTGTTCGGTGCGATAAAAATAGAGGATGCCGGCCGTATTCCTGTCGTAGCTGATCGCCTCCGCTGCGAGCGTCTCTTTGAGAACCGATTGCGAATAGGCGGCAATGCGGTGCTTGGCGCGCGTGTTGCGCGCCGCGCGCTCGGCGGTGCACTGGGCGAGAAACAAGAGCGACCAGGACCAGAGTCTCGGATCCGCCGAAGGGCGGAAGCGCAGCGCCTGATTGGGCAGGACGAGCGACTTCAGAAGAATGAGCGGCGCCCTGGGCGAAGACCAGGCGAACGAATGCCCGGGCGCGATCATGCCCGCATTGCCGAAGCTCGTTTCGGACGCGACCTCGGGCTGGCGTTCGATCAGCACGACCTCGTGACCGTCGCGCAGAAGCTGGTATGCGGTGGTGACGCCGACCACGCCCCCGCCCATCACGACCACGCGCATGACGCCTCCGCACCCGCTGAGGCGGCGGAGCCTACAACCCGGCCGGCCCGGCGTCCCGCCCTTTTTTGCTCTTCTCCGACGTGGCCGGTGGGCTCAGACGAGAGGCGATGGCTTCGGGCGGGAGCCGTCGGCAAAACGCGAAAAGCGGAATGGCGTCGGATCGACGACCGGAGTTTCCCCGCTGACGAGATTCGCCATCAGCAGTCCGGCACCGGGACCGATGCCGAAGCCGTGCCCCGAAAAGCCGGTTGCGACGAAGAGGCCGGGCACTTTCTCGACCGAGGAGATCACCGGCACGGCGTCCGGCGTGACGTCGATCGCCCCACCCCAGCGCTCGGCGATGCGCATGTCGCGGAAAGCCGGGAAGGCGGCGGAAGCATTTTCCTTCGCCTGATCGAGAATGACCTGATCCGGCTCCGGGTCGAGCGTGCGGACACGCTCGAAAGGTGTCGGCCGATCGAGCGCCCAACGGCGGGGCGTCTTCCATTCCTCGGCGAAGCGGGAGCCGATCCTCAATCGGAGCGAGTCACGCTGCAACCTGAGGGCGGGGAGGAAGTCGGGGAAAAAGCGGATCGCGTCGGGTGTGATGTCGAAACGGTTGTTGCTCCAGTTGGCGATGGTATAGCCGCCATCCAGGCGCTTGCGATAGCCGAAGCCTTCGCCGGCGGCGGAGACTTCAGGGCCGCCGTCGAGCTTTTCGGTGCGCATCACCGCCGAAATCACCTTGAGTTGCGGCAGGCGCAGGCCGAGATTGCCGAGGAAGAGACGCGACCAGACCCCGCCGGCCAGCACCACCGATTCGCAGGCGATCGGGCCCATCTCGGTGACCACGCCGCTGATGCGCCCGGCCTTCGTTTCGATGCCGCGCACGGCGCAGCGGGTGAGAACGGAGGCGCCGTGCTGGCGCGCCGCCTCGGCAATGGCGGGCGCCGCCTTGGTTGGTTCGGCACGCCCGTCGGTTGGCGTGAAGAGCCCGCCTGCCCAGCTTCCCTTGAGGTCGGGCAACACGCTGCCGAGTTCGGCACTGGACAGCAGGCGGCTTCCGATCTGGTACGGCCGTGCCACTTCAAGCCAGGCCTCGCGCTTCGCCAGTTCGTTTTTCGTCTTGCAAAGATAGACGATGCCGCATTGGCGAAAGCCGGTTTCTCTGCCGGTCAGCGTGTTCAGTTCCGGCCAGAGACGCAGCGCCTCGATGATGAGCGGGATTTCCCGCGGGTCGCGCCCCATCTTCCGGCACCAACCCCAGTTGCGGCTGGACTGCTCGGCCGCGATCTCGCCCTTTTCGCAGAGGGCGACCGCAATTCCCTTACGCGCGAGGAAGAATGCGGTGGCGGTGCCGATGATGCCGCCGCCGATGACGACGACGGCGGCTTTCGGTGGTTGGGATGGATCGGAGCTGACCGGATCGACGCGGGGCGCCATGGATGTCGCGCCGCTCAGCCGGGCGCGACTTTGCCGGAGCCGCCAAGCGGCAGCGGCACCCAGTTCATCTCGTTGCCACGCTGAATGAGCATCAGCACCGAGGGGCGGCCTTCCCGTCGCACGGCATCGAGCCGGTCGATCACTTCGGCCGGCGTGTTGACTTCCTGCTGCTGCACCTCGAGCACGACGTCGCCGGGCCTGAGCCCCTTCTCCGAGGCGGGACCGCCCGGGCTGACTTCCGTCACGACAACACCCTTCTGGCTGGCGCCGAGATGGTACTTGTCCCTCAGCGCGCCCGAAACGGGCGCGAGGCTGAGGCCGAGCGAGGAGATCGCGGTCTCGGCCGGGGCTGCCGGATGTTGGGGTTCATTGGTTGCCAACTGCTCCTCCGGCGGCAATTCGCCGACGACGGCCTGCAACGTTTCCGTCTTGCCGTTCCGCCACACGTCCACGGGCACCGTGGCACCGATGGACGTCTCGGCAACGATCAACGGCAGCGCGTGCATGTCCTTCACGGCATGCCCGGCGAAAGTCAGGATGACGTCGCCGGTCTTCAGCCCGGCCTTGTCTGCCGGCCCGCCCGCATTCACCCCGGCGACAAGAGCACCGGAGGGCGGCTTGAGACCAAGGCTTGCGGCGATATCGGGCGTGACTTCCTGGATCCGCACGCCAAGCCAGCCGCGCCGCGGGTGCCCGTATTTCTGCAGTTGGGCGAGCACGGGCCTGGCAAGGTTGGAGGGGATCGAGAAGCCGATGCCGATCGAGCCACCGGATGGTGAGAAGATGGCGGTGTTGATGCCGATGACCTGGCCTTGCATGTCGAACAGCGGCCCGCCGGAATTGCCGCGATTGATCGGCGCGTCCGTCTGGATGAAGTCGTCGTACGGGCCTTCGTTGAGATTCCGCCCACGCGCCGAGACGATCCCGGCTGTGACAGTTCCGCCGAGACCAAACGGATTGCCGATCGCCAGCACCCAGTCGCCAATCCGGACGATGTCGGAATCGCCGAATTGAACCGCAGGCAGCGGCCCGGATGCGTGCACCCGAAGCAGTGCCAGATCCATCCGCTCGTCGCGGCCGATGATCGTGGCGGGCAGTATCGTGCCGTCATGCAGAGTGACCGTGACCGACGTTGCCCCGGCAATGACGTGGTTGTTGGTGGCGATCAAGCCGGAGGGGTCGATGATGAAGCCGGAGCCAAGGCTTTCCAGCCGCTCGGGCGTCGGCGGCGCACTGCCGCCGCCGCCGTGATCGTGGTTCATGAAGTCGTGGAAGAATTTCTCGAACGGAGAGCCGGGCGGCAGTTGCGGCAGGCCGCCAGGAGGCGATTCCGAAGGCGCCGGCGCCTCGGTGCTGGCAACATTGACAACGGCAGGCAGCAGTTTCGCAGCCAGATCCGCGAAACTGGGCGGTGCCGGCGGGCCGTCGGCAAACGCGGCGGGAAGACCGACCAAGAGGAGACAGAGCCAGACCGCTCCGATTGCCCCGCCATGCAAATTCCGTCTAAGCCTGAACATTCTGATGTCCTTCCGAGGTGGCATCGTCCGGATGCCGAACCCTTCCTGTGCTGATTGTGCGCCGCCGCGCCACCCGGCGGCAAGCGCAAGCCGAGCATCGGGTGGCGGGGCGCCAACTCACCCCGCTCAATGCGTGTCCGTCGGGCTGGCAGGCTCGGGCGGAACACTGAGATAACGGAGAAGCGGGCTTGCAGGACTGAGCAGCAGTTCCGTGCTGCTGTTCGCAAGGCCCCGCCGGTAGGCCTCGAGGGTCCGCCAGATCTTGAAGAAGCTCGGGTCCTGGCCATAAGCCTTGGCCAGGATGGTTGTCGCCTGCGCCGCCCCCTGGCCCTTCAGCGCGGTCGCCTTCGCATTCGCGTCCGCCAGCAGCACGATGCGCTCGCGTTCGGCGTCGGCACGGATCACCGTCGCGGCCTGGATGCCCTGCGCGCGGACCAGCGCCGCGACCCGCTCGCGCTCGGACTTCATCCTCCCCAGCACCGCCTCGGTGTTCGCCTCCGGCAGGTCGGCACGGCGGATCCGCACATCCTCGATGGTGATGCCGAAGCCCTGCATCGCCGTGTTCACCTCGGTGCGGATCTGGCTCATGATCCGGTTGCGTGCGGTCGACAACACGGCCGGAAGGGTCTCCTGGCCCAGCACCCGACGAAACGAGGAACCGAGAGTCGAGCCAAGCCTGGCGTCGATTGCCTCCATCGCGGTTCCGACCGACTGGTAATAGCGCAGCGGGTCAGTGATGCGGAATCGGGCGAACCCATCCACCACCAGCCGCTGCTGGTCGCCGAGGATGACTTCCTCGCTCGGCAGTTCGTAGTTGAGCAGCCGCCGGTCGAACGGGATCACCCCCTGGACGAACGGGATCTTGGTGTGCAGGCCGGGCTTGGTGATGATCCGGACCGGCCGGCCGAACTGGGTGATCAGCACTTCCTCGGTCTGCTGCACGGTGAAGAGCGAACTTGCGGCGATGATCAGCAGCACCACGACGAGCCCGGCCAGGGTCCAGCTTCTCGCGTTCATGGCGCCGTCTTCGGTGCTGACGTGATTGGCACTGCCGGAGTGGCCGGGGACAGGACCGACGGCAGGTGGCCAGGAGTGGACGGCAGCGTCAGCAGCGGCAGGACCTGGGCTGACCCGCTGCCGAGCACTACGGTATGGGCGTGCTCGAGCACGGTTTCGATGGTCTCGATATAGAGCCGCTGCAGGGTGATGGCCTTGGTGTCGCGATAGGCGGCGAGCACGGAGAGGAAACGCTCGGCCTCCCCGTTCGCGTTGGCGATCTCGGCCGCCTTGGCGGCCTCTGCCTCGGCGACGATGCGTGCGGCATCGCCGCGCGCCCGTGGCACGATGTCGTTGCGGTAGGCATCAGCGGTGTTGCGGGCACGGTCCGCATCGGTCCCGGCGCGCTGGACATCGCGGAAGCTGTCGATCACTTCCGGCGGCGGATCGACCTTGAGAAGCTGTACCTCGGTGATCTCGACCCCGGCTGCGTACTGGTCGAGGATATCCTGCATGTGCTGGCGCACCTGGGTCTCGATCGCGAAGCGTGCCGTGGTCAGCAGCGGTTCGATCGGATTGTGCCCGACCACCTCCCGCATCACGCTTTCGCCCACTGCCTTGATCGACGCAGCCGGATCGAGAATGTCGAACAGATAGTCGCGGGCATTGCGGATGCGCCAGAACACCGTGAAATTGATATCGACGATGTTCTGATCGCCGGTCAGCATCAGGCCTTCGGCCGGCACTTCCTGTGCCTCCGTAGTGCCGTTCGGTTGCAGGATGCCGGAGCGATAGCCGATCTCGACGCGGTTGATGCGGGTCACGGCCGGCAGCAGCACGCTCTCGATCGGCCAGGGAAGATGATAGTTGAGGCCGGGCAAGGTCGTGCCGACAAAGGCGCCGAAGCGCAGCACCACGCCCTTCTGGTCTGGTTGCACGATGTAGATGCCGCTGGCCAGCCAGGCCAGGACGATGACGCCGATGCCGATCGCCGCGAGGCGCCGCGGGGTCAGATCGCCGCCCGGGAGCCCGCCGCCGGCACGGCGCCGGCCGGCGGGGCGGCGCGCGAGCAGGCTGCGCAGCCACGCCATGAAGCGGGCCAGAAGCTGCTCCGGATCGGGGACCTGCGGGCGGCGCCGGCCACCCCATGGTCCACCCCCGTTGGGGCCGCTGGGCGGACGGCCGCCCCCCGGCGGATTACCGCCCGGCCCGCCCCACGGGCCGCCGCCACCGCTGTTCCAGACCATCTGCCGGAGAGCACTCCTATCGTGCGCGCGGCCAACTCAGCGTTGGCAACCGGCCGGCGAAGCGCCATAACCCGCGCCGGGCCCGAACATACCGGCGGCCCGCGGACGGTGGCAAGCCGATGAGCGAGGCACGCATCGAAGCGCTGCGAGAGGTATTGCGCGGGATCGTCGATCCGGCGAGCGGCAAGGACCTGGTGGCGGCTGGCTACGTCGAAGGGATCGAGGTGAAGGGCGGGCTGGTCCAGGCGGTGCTGGCGGTGCCGCGAGAGCAGGCAGCCGCGATGGAACCGGTGCGCAAGGAGGCCGAGCGGGTGCTTGCCCGCCAGCCCGGGATCACCAACGCCACTGTCATTCTCACGGCCCATCGCCCCGCCGCAGCCGTGGCACCCTCTGCCCGGCACGGCCATGAACGCGCCGGCGCGGCGCAGCGCCACGGCGAACCCCTGCTGCCGGAGGTGCGCGCCATCTTCGCCGTCGCATCCGGCAAGGGTGGCGTCGGCAAATCGACGGTCGCGGTCAACCTTGCCGTGGCCCTGGCCAGGGCGGGGCATGCGGTTGGCCTGCTCGATGCCGACATCTACGGCCCGAGCCTGCCGCGCATGCTCGGTCTGGCGAAGAAGCCCGAGGTGGTCGGCGAGAAGCTCGTTCCGATCCCGGCTTGGGGCCTCCAGGCGATGTCGATCGGCTTCCTGGTCGAGGAAGAGACGCCGATGATCTGGCGCGGCCCGATGGTGATGGGTGCGCTGGAACAGATGCTCGGCCAGGTGGTCTGGGGGCGGCTCGACTATCTCGTCGTCGATATGCCGCCGGGCACCGGGGATGCCCAGCTCACCATGGCGCAGCGTGTCAAGCTTGCCGGCGCGGTGATTGTTTCCACGCCACAGGACATTGCCCTGATCGATGCCCGCCGCGGCGTGCGCATGTTCGAACGGACCCGCGTGCCGGTGCTCGGCCTGGTCGAGAACATGAGCTTCTTCGCCTGCCCGCATTGCGGCAGGCGCAGCGATATCTTCGGCCATGGCGGCGCCCGCAGCGAAGCGGGCCGGCTTGGTGTTCCGTTTCTTGGGGAGGTGCCGCTCTTGCTGGCAATCCGCGAGACCGGCGATCGCGGCACTCCGATTGCCGCTGCCGAGCCGGATGGCCCGGCGGCTGCCGCGTTCACGGAGATTGCCCACAAGGTCTCGGACGAACTCGAACGGAGGCTTGCCTCGGCGAGCCCCGGCCCGCGCATCATCGTGAGCTGAACGGCGCGCTGCCTACCAGACGGCGGGTTCAAAGGTGAAGCCGTTGCCCTGGCGGCGGACATAGCCGCAATAGGGCGCGCCGAAATGCATCGGCATGACCAGCGCCTCGCGCTGCGCCGCGCGAATCAGAAAGCGCGCGCGGGTGGCGCGCGCCACCTCGGGCCAGATGCAATAGCGGCTGTTCCATTCCGGGCAGACGATCTGCACCGGGTGATGCATCACATCGGCGGCGAACAGTGCTTCCTCGCCGTCGCTGCGCAGACGGTAGGCGAGCTGACCCGGGCTGTGCCCCGGCGCCGGCTCGGGTTGCAGTAATCCAGCGACCTCGCACTTCCCATCGCACATCTCGGCGAGCCCGGCCTCGAGGATCGGCAGCACGGAATCGACGAACGCGCCGCCGTTCACGTCGCTCTCGCCGCGGTCGTACCGCTCTTTCCAGTAGAGAAAGTCGTCTTTCGGGAAAATATAGCGCGCACGCGGAAAAGTCGGCACCCACCGACCGTCGGAAAGGACGGTGTTCCAGCCCACATGGTCTGTGTGCAGGTGCGTCAGAACCACGTGGGTGACCTCATCCGACCCGGCCCCTGCCGCCTCGAGCCAGGGCAGCACCAGGGTGTTCAGCATGTTCATCCGCTCCGCCGGCCGCGGCTTCCGATTGCCGACGCCGGTGTCGATCACGATGACGTTGCCTCCGGCATGCAGCACCCAAAGCTGGATGCTGACGACCAGGCGCTGCATGGCGGGCACGTAGTGATGCGGTGCGAGCCAGCTCGCGTTGGCGGCGAGGACGGTCGCGTCTTCGCCCGGGAACAGGAAGTCCGGCGCATGGGTTGGTCCGGAATACTCGAGCACGCGGCTGATGCGCACGGCACCCAGCATGCGGGATTGCATGATCATTGGATGGGCGCCGGTGCCTCTCTTGCCGGGGCGGGAAGAGGTGCAGTCGTGTCGTCCACCGGCTCGGTTGCGCGAACCGAAGGACGGGCGGCAAATGCCGCGTGCCAACGCGCGAGGGCGGGGCAACCTTGCCGCCAGTCGGCGAAGGAAAAACGAAAATCGAGGTAACCGAGCGCGACACCGATACCGATATGGCCGATCGCGAACCGGGCGGCAGCAAGCTCCGGCACCGTGTTCTCCAGCGTCGCGAGAGAGGCTGCCAGCTTGGCCTGATACGCCGCCGTGAGCGGCTCGGATTGCGAGCCCGCGGGCCGGTCCCGTTCGGCACGCCAGAGCAGCAGGAAGTCAAGCATGCCGTCGCTGAGCGCCTGCCAGCGGAGTGCGGTCAGCCGCTCTGGAAAAGCGGGCGGAAAGAGTTTCCTCCGATCATGCAGGGTGTCGAGATACTCGCAGATGACCCGTGAATCGAAGACCGCCGTGCGATCATCGAGCACGAGGGTCGGCAACTTGGAAAGCGGGTTCTCCTGCATCAGCCCGACGTGCGGCCGATCGGTGGCGACGACGGTCCGCACGCATTCGATGCGCGGAGCGAGCCCGGTCTCGTGGGCGAAGATCATGACCTTGCGCACGAACGGCGACCGCGGCGACCAGTGCAGCAGCATGCCGAAAGCCTGTCACAGGGCCGGGCGAGCGTCCAGGCGGGCCGGCTTGCCCGCTGCCGGCGGCAACGATACTGTCGCAATCGTGGACCGGGTCGGCACGGTCAGGCCACCAGGGAACGTCTGAGAATGATCGCTGAGGGTGGCCTTTCCGTGCCGGGCGTCACCGGCGCAGCCGAAAGAAGAAACGATGAACTGATCACGGTGGAGGGTCTTTCCAAGGCCTTTGCCGCCACCCAGGCGCTTGCCGAGGTCGATCTCAAGCTCGGACGGGGTGAGATCCTCGCCCTGCTTGGCGAGAACGGGGCCGGCAAATCGACCCTGATCAAGATCCTCGCCGGCGTGCACAAGCCGGATGCCGGCCGTGTGCTCTGGCACGGCGAAGACGCGACCGGCACCCTGACGCGTCTGCCGATTGCCTTCATCCACCAGGATCTCGGACTGGTCGAGTGGATGACGGTGGCCGAGAACATCTGCCTGACGCTGGGTTATCCGCGGCGATTCGGTCTGGTCGATTTCCGCGCCGCGGAACGGCGGGCGCGGGCGGCGCTTTCCGTGCTCGGCACCGACATCGATCCCGACATCCGCATCCAGCGCCTTGGCCGGACGGAAAAATCGCTGGTGGCGATCGCCCGCGCACTGGCCGCCGAGTGCGAAGTGCTGGTACTGGACGAACCGACCGCAAGCCTCCCCGCCGACGAGGTGGCACGGCTTTTTGCCGCGCTGAGAAGGCTCAGGGCGGAAGGTGTCGGCATGATCTATGTCTCGCACCGTCTGGACGAGGTGTTCGAGATCGCAGACCGCGTCGTGGTACTGCGCGACGGGCGGGTGGCGGGCGAGCGGCGCATCGGCGCGGTGACGGCGGAGGAAATCATTCTCCTGATCGTCGGCCGCGAAGCGGCACAGGTGTTTCGCAGGCCCGCGCGGCGGGAGGGCCAGGCGCGGCTGGTGCTCGAGGGGCTCGGGATCGGAGAGGTCGGGCCTGTCGATGCCAGCATCCATGCCGGCGAAGTGGTCGGGCTGGCCGGACTCAGGGGCGCCGGCCAGGAGCAGGTGGGGCGGGCCCTGTTCGGCCTTGCCGCGCCAACTGCCGGGCGCATCCTCCTCGATGGCGCGCCTGTCCAACTCATGTCGCCGCAGGCAGCGATGAAATACGGCATCGTCCTCGTGGCGGGAGATCGCGCCGCCGAATCGATCATTCCCTATCGCACGGTGTGCGAGAACCTGTTCGTCAATCCGCTTGCCAAAGGAAGAAGCCTCGTTTCGTATCTTGCTCCGGGTCCAGAACGAAGCGCCGCCCTCAGGCTCGGACAGATGGTCGGGCTCAGGCCGAACGATCCCGGCCTCCTGATCGAATCGCTTTCGGGCGGCAATCAGCAGAAGGTCGTGGTCGGGCGGGCACTCGACCTCGCTGGCAGGGTCTATATCTTCGAGGATCCGACGGCTGGCGTCGATGTGGGGGCGAAGGCGGAGATCTACGGCCTGTTCGAGGCCGCGCTGGCTGCCCAGGCCGCGATCATCATCGTTTCGACCGATTTCGAGGAGATCGCCAAGGTTTGCCATCGTGCCCTCGTGTTCGATCACGGGATCGTCGCCAAAGAGATCGGGGCCGCGGATCTCTCGATTGCCAACCTGCTCGCCGCCGCCTCGGCAAGCCTGGCGGTCGAAGCCGAGATCGCCTGAAGGAGCGCGCGCATGCTGTCACTGAAATCGAACGCGCTCGAGCCGACCCGTGCCGAGTTCCGCGCGATGACGCCGGGGGCTGCGCTGCGCCGGCGGCTCACGGTTCACGGATTGCCGCTGCTCACGGTGGCGCTGATCATCTTCTTTTCGTTGCTCCTGCCCAAGACTTTCCCGACGGTCCTCAATTTCCGCTCGATGCTCGCCGACAAGTCGGTGATTGCGCTGCTTTCGCTTGCCTCGATGATTCCGATGATGGCCGGGCGCATCGATCTCACGGTCGGCTACGGTATCGTGCTCTGGCACGTCCTGGCGATCAGCCTGCAGGTCTATTACGGCATCCCATGGCCGGCGGCGGTGGTGCTGGTGCTGCTGGCCGGGGTTGTCAGCGGCTTCATCAACGCGCTGCTGGTCGAGATTGCGCAGATCGACTCCTTCATCGCCACCCTCGGCACCGGCACCATCATCTACGCGCTGGCACTCTGGCATACCGGCGGGCAGCAGGTGATCGGCACCCTGCCGAAGGCGTTTCTCGACATCAACGATCTCTCGTTCCTCGACATCCCGATCCCCGCCTTCTATGTGGCCGTGGTCGCGATCGTCCTGTGGATCGTGTCCGAGCGGCTGCCGATCGGACGGCATCTTTACGCCATCGGTGCCAACCCGCGGGCCGCGGAGCTGAACGGCATTCCTGTGCGCCGGTACGTGATGGGTGTGTTCGTTGCGTCCGGCTTCCTGACTGCCTTCGCGGGAGTCGTGCTGGCGGCCAAGCTCAGGATCGGCGAGGCGAGCGTGGGGCTCGAGTACCTGCTGCCGGCGCTGGTCGGCGCCTTCCTCGGTTCGACCACGATCAAGCCCGGGCGGGTGAATGTCTGGGGCACGGTGGTGGCGGTGGTGATTCTTGCGGTTGGGATTTCCGGGATTGAGCAGCTCGGCGGTACTTTCTTCGTCGAACCGCTCTTCAATGGCGTCACCCTGGTGATCGCGATCGGGCTCGCCGGCATCGCACAGCGCCGCTATGCGGCGACGAGAAGAGCCGCCGGCAGAGAGTCATAATCAGTGAAACAAGGGAACTCTGGCATGAAAAGAACTGCGCGAGAGGTTGGAGAGGGAATGTCGATCGGCATGCTGGTCAGTGCGGTCGCGATCGGTGCCACAGCGATCGGATTGGCCATGGCGCCGGCCCGGGCCGATGACGCGTTCGTCCAGATGGCGAAGAAAGTCGTGGCCGATGTGACCAGCCCCACGATTCCCTGGACCGGCCCGACCAGCGGGCCGAAGGCGGTCCCGGGCATGTCGGTCGTCTATGTCTCGACTGACCAGCGCAACGGCGGTCCGCGCGGTGCGTCATTGGCGGCAGCCGAAGCGGCGAAGGTGATCGGCTGGCAGTACCGTATCCTCGACGGGCAGGGCACGGTCTCGGGCCAGAACTCCGCTCTCTCGCAGGCGATCGCGCTCAAGCCGAACGGGATCATCCTGGGCGGCGTCGATGCGGTGCAGTCGGCGCCGCTGGTCGAGCAGGCCGAGAAGGCGGGCATCAAGGTGGTGGGCTGGCACGCCGGGCCGAAGGCCGGGGCGATGACCAATCCCGACGTCTTCTGGAACGTCTCGACCGACCCGGCCGAGGTCTCCAAGGCGGCGGCGCTCTATGCTGTCGCGACCTCCGACGGGCATGCCGGCGTCGTGATCTTCACCGACAGCGAATATGCGCTGGCGATCGCCAAGTCCAACGCGATGGCTGATTGGATCCGCAAATGCAGCGGCTGCCGGATTCTCGCCACCGAGGATACGCCGCTCGGCCAGACCCAGAATCGGATGCCTCAGCTCACGACTTCGCTCCTGGAGCGGTTCGGCAAATCATGGACCTACTCACTGGGGATCAATGATCTCTATTACGATTTCATGGGGCCTTCGCTGCAGGCGGCCGGGATTTCCGGTGACGGGCATCCGTGGAACATATCCGGTGGTGACGGATCGACCTCGGCGTTCCAGCGCATCCGCACCCAACAATATCAGGTCGCGACGGTGGCCGAGCCGCTGCACCTGCAGGGCTGGCAGCTCATCGACGAGTTGAACCGCGCCTTCGCCGGCGCGCCCCCGAGCGGATTCGTCGATCCGGTGCACCTCTTCATCCATGCCAATATCGCGACCAACGGCGGGCCGAAGAACGTGTTCGACCCGGAGAACGGCTACGAGCAGGAGTACAGGAAGATCTGGGGCAAATAGGCACATTGCCTTTCTACGCAACGCGGCAACCAGGCCGACTGACAAGGAGGAAGCGACGATGCAGGTAAACGGCAGGCTGGTATGGGGGGTGGCGCTCGCCGGTGTCATGACCGGCGGGTTCCTCGCGAGCCCGGCGCGGGCGGATGATTCGTTCGTCCAGTACGCGAAGAAATACGTGGCCGAAGTCACGAACCCCGTGATTCCCTGGACCGGCCCGACCACCGGTCCCAAGGCCGTTCCCGGCAAGACGGTCGTCTATGTTGCCAACGACGAGCGGAATGGCGGGGCCCGCGGTGTGCAGGCGGGCGCGGAAGAGGCAGCCAAGGTGATCGGCTGGAATTTCCGCGCCATCGACGGCCACGGAACGGTTTCCGGGCAGAATTCCGCGCTCTCCCAGGCGATTGCGCTCAAGCCCGACGGAATCATCCTCGGCAGCGTCGATGCGATCCAGTCTGCGCCGCTGGTCGAGCAGGCGGAGAAGCTGGGGATCAAGGTCGTCGGCTGGCACGCCGGCGGCACGGCGGGGACGTTGCAGAATCCGTACGTGTTCTGGAATGTGACGACCAATCCGCCCGATGTCGGCAAGGCGTCCGCCCTCTATGCGGTGGCCGAATCGGACGGCCATGCCGGCGTCGTGATCTTCACCGACTCCGAATACAAGGTCGCGATCGCCAAGTCGGACGCAATGGTCAAGTGGCTGAAGCAATGCACGACCTGCGCGGTCCTGGCGGTGAAGGATACGCCGCTTGCCTATGTCTCGACGCGCATGGGGCAGCTCACGGCAGCGCTGCTTCAGCAGTACGGCAAGAAGTGGACCTACTCGATTGGCATCAATGATCTCTATTTCGATTTCATGGCGCCGGCCTTGCAGTCGGCCGGCATCGCCGGTACCAGCCCGCCCTACAGCATTTCCGCCGGTGACGGATCGGTCTCTGCATTTCAACGTATCCGCACCCAGCAATACCAGGTGGCGACGGTGGCGGAGCCGCTCCGGATGCAAGGCTGGCAGACGATCGACGAGTTGAACCGTGCCTTCGCCGGCGCGCCGCCGAGCGGGTTCGTCGATCCCGTGCACCTGTTCGTGCACGCCGATCTCGACAGCGACGGCGGGCCGCAGAATCTCTACGATCCGACCAACGGCTATGCGGACGTGTACAAGAAGATCTGGGGCAAATAATGACTTGCCGCCGCGGCAGGAGGCTTGATCGTTCTGCCGCGGCGAGTTCGCTCAGCCGGTATACTGCATGATGTAAAGGCCGGCATTGTAGTCGGTCGCATAGATCACACCGTTGCGATCAACGAAGACGTCGGCGGTCTGGATCACCCGGGCGCGGTTCGGGCGGTGGTCCGTCATCTTCGCCGGCGGCGGCGGCACCAGGGCGGCGACCTCGACGGGCCGATAGGGATCGCGGATATCGAAGACGCGCACGCCGGCATTCTGATAAGTTGCGAAGATCAGATCGGAACTGATGAAGCTGCCCGGCCGGTTCTCGTGGACATTGTGGGGGCCGAAATGGCCGCCCATGCCAATATAGTCGGCCTCTGCCGGGTTGGGGAAAGTCGCGATGCTGACCGGATTCGCGACCACGCGGTTGTCGAACACCCAAATCGGCTTCATCCCGTCCTCCTGGTGATCCAGCACCGCCTCGTCGAGGACGATGAGAAGGTTGCGGTCAGGGATCGGCAGGCAGTTGTGAGTGCCGCCGCCAAAGGGTGGCGCCCAGATCTTGTGTACGATCAGTTTAGGTGACGTGCGATCGGCGACGTCGATCACCGCCATGCATCCGTCCCGCCAGGCGGCGTAGGCAACATCGCCGTGGACGATGGCGTGATGCAACCCCATCCGGGTCGTCGCCGGCCAGGACGGGGTCTCACCGGCCGCAAGATTCATGCCCGGCAGCCAGAATCGCCCGACCTCACGCGGTTTGGCTGGATCGGCCATGTCGATGGTGATCAGGATATAATCGCTGAAGCCATCGATCAGGGCCGAGGCATAGGCAAAGCGGCCGCCCACGTACCAGACGCGATGGATGCCGCCGCCATCGACCGGAAGGAAACCGATCTGGCGTGGTGCGCCCGGTGAGCTGATGTCGTAAACGGCGAGCCCGGCCGACCAGTCACGCCGGCCGACGCTGCCATGTGCGGTGCCAACCGCGTGCCCGATGGTGCCTTTGTAATAGGCGTGCTCGTCCGCAAAGGCGGTATCCGCGAACATATCCTTGGCGTGGATGACGAGGAGGAGGTCGTCATGTGTCTGGAGATGGATGTTCCAGGTGTTGGGTGGTGCCGGGAAATAACCGGAGGGTCGGGGCTTTGTCGGATCGCGCACATCGACGATGCTGAAGCCTTTCGAGAACATGTGGCCGATATAGGCGTAGCCACGATGGACCATGATCTGCACGCCGTCGAGCCGGCCACCCTGGTCGCTCCAGCCGATGAGGCGCATGTTGTGGATGTGGTCAGGCTTCGGAAGATTGATCACAGGCATAGACGGTTCCTCTCGCGATGACGGACCGGCGCGCAGCGAAAGGCGCGAGCCCCCGAGATTGGAAGCTAGCCGCTCGCCTCAGAAGGTCAATCGGCGCCTGAGGTCCGGCTGAGGGCGAGCGGCAGGACTTACGGCCTGCCGGTCCAGTTCGCGGCCATCGCGGCAATCCGGGCGGCGCGCGGATCAAGCGGCGGCGGCGCTTTCTCCTCGTGCAGGCGGAGATGGTTGACGACCAGCACCACCGCGATCGCGCTCATCATCGCCGGCGGAATCCAGATCACCATGCCGCCGACGAGCTGGTCATAGAGCGGGCTGATCGAATCGAAGAACCGCCCGCAGATGCTGTAGTAGGGATAAATATCGCGGCGGGAAAAGACGATCAGGGCGCCGATCGCGATCTGCGGGAAGATCACCGCGAAGGCCATGGCGGCGCGCACGCCGTAGCCAACGCGCGCCAAAGGGAAGGGGCGCGGATCCAGCACGAGACACCAGAACAGGAGGCCATCCAGCACCATCGTCCAATTCATGGTCCAGAGCAGCCGCTCGCTCACCATCGCCCGCAGGTGAATCGCGGGGACCAGCCAGAAGGCGACCAGTCCGACGAACAGCAACGAGGCGACGATCGGCTGCTGGATCGGCGCCAGCAGCCGCTGCATTGCGCGAGAGAAGACGATCCGCGCGAGCGGTGCCGGTATGCCCTTTCTCAGTGGTGCACGCGCCAGGCCAAGTGCGACCAGGAACGGGCCGAGATGATGCATGGCAATGTGCTGGATACGGTTCAGGAAGAACTCGTGCTCCGCCAGATAGAGATAACGGGTCTGCAGCACGGCATAGATCAGCAGCATGCCGAGCACGAAGGACACGAGCTGCCACGGGTGCGGACGCTCCGATGGAGACAACAGGTAAAAGCCCCTGACATACCACCACAGGAAAAGCCAGGTGCCGAGCCAGGCAAACCACGAAAAGTCGTAGGGCAACCAGAGCGGCATGGCAGCAGGATGGGCCGCCGAAGCCCAGTCAACGATCGCGCCCAGCACGACGATCACCGCCGGGACCGCAAAGTCTGCCATCGCATGAGGACGCGCCACGCTTTCCGCCGGCGTCATGAGAGGTGGCGGGGCATTGCAGCCTGGCGAGCGCGCAGAGCGAGCAGGCGCGCAAGCGCGGCAGCGGTGCCGGCGATATCGGGGGTGCCGCTGTCGAGCGAGGGAATCAGGAGGCGCGCCTGGCCGCGGGTATCGAAGACATAAATTCCGGAGGAGTGATTGACTTCATAGGGGTGGGAGGCGGTTGCCGGAGAAACCGAGTAGCCGATGTGATAGCGGCTGGCGAGCGCGGCAAGCTGATCGGCGGTTCCGCGTAGCCCGACGATTTCGGGCGCAAAGAGCTGCGTGTATGCGCGGAGCACCGCAAGCGTGTCGCGAACAGGATCGACGGTGACGAAGAGTGCCCGCACCCCGTCTCTCCTGGCGCCGAGCCGCCCGAGCGTGAGCGCGATGTTGTGCAGAGTCATCGGGCAGACATCCGGGCAGTTGGTATAGCCGAAATAGAGCAGCGTGACCTTGCCGCGGAAATCCCGTGCGGTGACGGCGCGGCCCGTGCCGGCGTCGGTCATGGTCAAGGCGAGGCGCGGCAGGTCCCAGCTTCCGATATCGACAACGCTGGCAACGGCGGCACCGACCGAGGCCTTCGGCAGAGCAGACAGCAGCACAAGGCCGGCCGCGTTCAGAAAGAGTGCGCGCCTTCCGAGAGCCCTCTGCAAGCCTCTGCCCCGCCCGGCCGCTGCAGCCTTGCCAGCACTCATTCCGCTGCTTCCTTTCCTGATGCGGTTCCCCGTTGCCGGGCATGATCGGCACGGTATTCACATGGGTATTGTCCGGCTCGCGCCCAGGGCGGGCGAGGGTGCCCCTGTCAGTACCATTGCCGCGTCGCGCACATTCAGCGGCGTCATCGCGCCGCTGCCGGAGTGCCGCACGGCCCGGCCACCAGCCAGCCGCGCGAGAGGTGCGAGCGGCAGCATGACGTCGCCAGGAAAAGAGCGCCGCATCAACTCCAGCCGGCTTAAGCCGGCTGGCCAGGATGTCAAGGAACCCCGATGTGCGTTGCAAGTGCAGCGGCCGGGACGGGACGAAGAAAGGCCCGTATCGGTCCTGATTAGCGAGTACCTGTGGAGTAGAATCTCACGAATCCGTGATCTCGCAAATATTCATAGCAGCATTGCTGCCGTATTTCGGTAATTTGCTCTCGCCCCCGTGAAAATTGCCCACTAGGCTCGCCTTCGCACTTGCCGCGCGGGCAGGGCGTTCGTGCGGGCAAGGCTCGAGGGCTGGAGACGAGGTGGGGAAAATCATGCCCGAGCGCATGTTGCAGTTCGTGAGCCTGCCGCAACAGCCGCCGGACAAGCGCCCGGTCGCCGAGCGCCGTCGTGACTTCTCCGAGATCTACCGCCGGTTCGAGGCCGGTGAAGCGGCCCACCAGGCCAGCCGCTGCAGCCAGTGCGGCGTGCCCTTCTGCTCGGTTCACTGTCCGCTCGGCAACGACATCCCCGACTGGCTCAAGCTGACCGCCGAAGGCCGCCTCGAAGAGGCGTACGAACTGGCCGCCGCCACCAACAACTTCCCCGAAATCTGCGGTCGCATCTGCCCGCAGGACCGGCTCTGCGAGGGCAACTGCGTCATCGAGAAAGGCTACGAGAGCGTCACCATCGGGGCCGTCGAGCGCTTCATCACCGACAACGCGTTCGAGCAGGGTTGGATCAAGCCGCGCCGGCCGCGCCGGGAGCGCGGCATTTCCGTGGGCATCGTGGGCTCGGGCCCCGCGGGGATCGCCGCAGCCGAGGAACTGCGCGCACAAGGATATTCGGTCGTCGTCTATGAGCGCCAGGACCGCCCCGGCGGCCTCATGATCTATGGCATTCCCAACTTCAAGCTCGAGAAGGAGGTCGTGCAGCGGCGGATCGCCTTGCTTGAAGAGCAGGGGGTACGCTTCCGGTTGAATTTCGAAGTCGGACGCGATCTTTCACTGGCGGAACTGCGCCGTCGCCATGGCGCGGTGCTGCTGGCGACCGGCGTTTACAAGCCGCGCGAGCTTGCCGCGCCTGGCTCCGGGCTCGACGCCATCGTCCCCGCGCTCGAGTACCTGGTTGCCGCGAATCGCGTCGGGCTTGGCGATTCCGTTCCGGATTTCGATTCCGGCGTACTCGACGCCTGCGGCAAACGCGTCGTCGTGATCGGTGGCGGCGACACCGCCATGGATTGCGTGCGCACCGCCGTCCGCCAGGGTGCGCGCTCGGTCTCCTGCCTTTATCGGCGCGACCGGGCGAACATGCCGGGTTCTGCCCGCGAGGTCGCGAACGCGATCGACGAGGGGGTCGAGTTCATCTGGCTTTCCACGCCGAAAGCCTTTCTCGGCACCGAGAGTGTCGGCGCCGTGCAGGGTGTGCGCATGCGTCTTGGCCTTACGGATTCGTCGGGCCGGCAATCGGTCGAGCCGGCTGATGCACCGCCTTTCCGGCTTCCCGCCGATCTCGTGATCAAGGCGCTCGGGTTCGACCCGGAGGATTTGCACCAAGGTCTGGCCGATCCGGACATCGCGCTCACCCGTTGGGGTACGCTCAGGGTCAACCACCGCACTCTCATGACGAACCTGCCGGGCGTCTTTGCCGCCGGCGATATCGTGCGCGGCGCCAGCCTCGTCGTCTGGGCCATCCGCGACGGGCGCGACGCGGCAGCCGGCATCCACGCCTACCTCGAAGCCGAGACCGCTTCGGTTGCGGTCGCCGCGGAGTGAGAGAAATGGAAAGCGCCGAGCAATTCCTTTCCGCCTTCGCCCGCAATGCCGCCCTGCTGGGCGACACCTATGCGCCGTCCCAGGAGCACGATGCCTGCGGGGTCGGCCTGATCGCGGCACTGGACGGCAAGCCGCGACGCGATGTCGTCACTGCCGGGATCGACGCGCTGAAGGCGGTCTGGCATCGCGGTGCGGTTGACGCGGACGGCAAGACCGGCGACGGCGCCGGCATTCATATCGAGATCCCGCAGGATTTCTTCGCCGAGGCTGTCTTGCGTGGCGGCACGGCATTGCAGCCCGGGCGCCTCGCAGTCGGCCAGGTGTTCCTGCCGAAGACGGATCTCGCGGCGCAGGAACGCTGCCGGCAGATCGTGGAGACCGAGATCCTGCGCACCGGTTATGCGATCCACGGCTGGCGCCAGGTGCCGATCGACGTTTCCTGCATCGGCGAGAAGGCCAATGCAACGCGCCCCGAGATCGAGCAGATCATCGTCTGGAACGCGCTCGAGGCGGACGAGGCGAGCTTCGAGCGCGACCTCTACGTGATCCGCCGGCGGATCGAGAAGGCAGCGATCGCGGCGCAAATCCCGGAGCTCTATTTCTGCTCTCTTTCCTGCCGTTCGATCATCTACAAGGGTATGTTCCTTGCCGAGCACCTCTCCGAATTCTATCCGGATCTGCTCGACCCGCGCTTCGTTTCGCGCTTCGCCATCTTCCATCAGCGCTATTCCACCAATACCTTCCCGACCTGGCGGCTGGCCCAGCCATTCCGGATGCTGGCGCACAACGGCGAGATCAACACGCTCTCCGGCAACAGCAACTGGATGAAGAGCCACGAGACGCGACTCGCCGATGCCGCGCTCGATCCCTTCATGGACGACATCAAGCCCGTGGTGCAGGCGGGTGGCTCGGATACCGCCGTGCTGGACAATGTTTTCGAGCTCCTGGTGCGGGCCGGGCGCGACGCGCCGATGGCGAAGGCGCTGATGATCCCGCCCGCCTTCGCTTCCGACACGACGATGCCGAAGGAGGAGCAGGATTTCTTCCTCTATTGCAACGCGGTGATGGAGCCCTGGGACGGGCCGGCAGCGATCGCCGCCACCGACGGGCGGTGGGTGATCGCCGGGCTCGACCGCAATGGGCTGCGCCCGCTCCGCTACACCATCACCACCGATTCGCTGCTGATCGTCGGCTCCGAGACCGGCATGGTGAAGCGCGATGCGGCGGACATTCTCGCCAAGGGCCGCGTCGGGCCCGGGGAGACCATCGGCGTCGATCTGGAGACGAAGCGCTTCCATGGCGATGCCGAAATCAGGAGGCTGCTTGCCGCCCGCCAGCCTTTCTCCGAGTGGGCGCGCCGGATCATCGTCATCGACCATATCGTCCGCGCCGATGCCCCGGATGCTGCGCTCTATCAGGGAGAGGAGTTGCGCCGGCGCCAGCTTGGCGCGGGCCTCAGCCTCGAGGAGCTGGAGCTGATCCTCCACCCGATGGTGGAAGAGGCGAACGAGCCCACCGGCAGCATGGGGGACGATGCGCCACTGGCCGTGCTTTCCGAGCACTATCGCGGCCTGCATCATTATTTCCGCCAGTCCTTCAGCCAGGTGACCAACCCGCCGATCGATTCGCTCCGCGAAAGCCGCGTGATGACGCTGCGCACCAGGCTCGGCAATCTCGGCAACGTGCTCGACGAAGATGCAAGCCAGTGCGATCTTCTGCAGCTCGAAAGCCCGGTGCTGACCAGCGCCGAGTTCCTGGCGATGGCCGCCTACATGGGCCGCTCTGCCTGCAGCGTCGATTGCACCTTCCCCGCTGAACAGGGCGAGGCGGGGCTGCGCCAGGCACTGGAGCGCATTCGCCACCAGGCCGAGGAAGGCGTGCGTGCCGGCTGCACACACGTGATTCTCACGGATGAGGCGCAGTCCCCGGCGCGCGCGCCGATCCCGATGATCCTCGCCACCGCCGGCGTGCATACGCACCTGGTGCGCCAGTCCCTGCGCACCTTCACCAGCCTCAATGTGCGGGCGGCGGAATGCGTCGATGTGCATTGCTTTTGCGTTCTGATCGGGGTCGGCGCCACCACCGTCAACGCCTATCTTGCCGAAGCCTCGATTGCCGAGCGGCATCGCCGCGGACTGTACGGCGAACTTCCGCTCAAGACCGCCGTGCAGCGCTACCGCAAGGCGGTGGACAAGGGTCTTCTCAAGATCATGTCCAAGCTCGGGATCAGCGTCGTCTCTTCCTATCGCGGCGGCTACAATTTCGAGGCGATCGGGCTTTCGCGTGCGCTGGTTGCCGAGTTCTTCCCCGGCATGCCCTCGCGCATTTCCGGCATCGGGCTTTCCGGCATCGCCCGAAAAGTTCTCGCTCTGCATGCGGCCGCCTGGTCGGCCGATGCCGTCACGCTGCCGGTGGGCGGCCTTTACAAGCATCGCCGCCGCGGCGAGGTGCATGGCTTCGAGGGCGGGCTGATCCATACGCTGCAGACGGCGGTCGGCACCGACAGCTTCAGCACCTATCGACGCTACGCCGAGGGGGTGCGCAAGCTACCGCCGATCAGCCTGCGCGATCTCCTCGATTTCCGCACCGAAGGCCGCACCCCGGTGCCGATCGACGAGGTTGAAAGCGTCACCGAGATCAGGAAGCGCCTGATCGCGCCCGGCATCTCCCTCGGTGCCCTTTCGCCGGAGGCGCACGAGACACTCTCGATCGCCATGAACCGGATCGGTGCGCGCTCCGATTCGGGCGAGGGCGGCGAAGATCCGGCCCGCTATCGCCCGCGCCCGAACGGCGACAATGCGTCTTCGGCGATCAAGCAGATTGCCTCGGCCCGCTTCGGCGTCACCGCCGAATATCTCAACAACTGCCGCGAGATCGAGATCAAGATCGCGCAAGGCTCCAAGCCCGGCGAGGGCGGCCAGCTTCCCGGGGTCAAGGTGAGCGAGATGATCGCGCGCCTGCGCCATGCGCAGCCCGGGATCATGCTGATCAGCCCGCCGCCGCATCACGATATCTACTCGATCGAGGATCTGGCGCAGCTCATCTACGATCTGAAGCAGATCAACCCGGACGCCACCGTCTGCGTCAAGCTGGTGGCGCGGAGCGGCATCGGCACCATCGCGGCCGGTGTGGCGAAGGCGAAGGCGGATGCGATCCTCGTTTCCGGGCATTCGGGCGGCACCGGCGCGAGTCCGCAGAGCAGCATCAAATATGCAGGGCTGCCGTGGGAGATGGGGCTTTCGGAGACGCACCAGGTGCTGATGCTGAACCGGTTGCGCCATCGCGTGAAGCTCCGCACCGACGGCGGCATCAAGACCGGGCGCGATGTCGTGATCGCCGCCATGCTCGGCGCCGAGGAGTTCGGAATCGGCACCGCCTCGCTGGTGGCCATGGGCTGCATCATGGTGCGCCAGTGCCATTCCAACACCTGTCCGGTCGGTGTCTGCACGCAGAATCCTGAGCTTCGCGCCAGGTTCGAGGGCACGCCCGAGAAGGTGATCAACCTCTTTTCCTTCATCGCCGAGGATGTTCGCGGCATCCTTGCCTCGCTCGGCTTCCGCCGCCTCGAAGAGGTGATCGGCCGCACCGATCTCCTCCAGCAGGTCAGCCGCGGCTCGGATTTGCTCGACGATCTCGATCTCAATCCACTGCTGGCGCAGGCAGATCCGGGACCCTACACGCGCTTCTGCTCGCGGGAGGGGCGGAACGAGGTGCCCGACACTCTCGATGCGCAGATGATCACCGATGCTGCGCAGTTCTTCGAACACGGCGAGAAGATGCAGCTTCAGTACACCATCCGCAACACGGAGCGGGCGATCGGCACCCGCTTCTCCGCGAAGATCGTGCGCCGCTTCGGGATGGCGGGGCTGGAGCCCGGCCACGTAACAGTTCGCCTGCGCGGCTCCGCCGGGCAGTCGCTGGGCGCCTTTGCGGTGCGTGGGCTCAAGCTCGAAGTGTTCGGCGATGCCAACGATTATGTCGGCAAGGGGCTTTCCGGGGCGACGATCGTCGTCCGCCCGGCCCCGTCATCCAAGCTCAAGAGCCAGGACAACACGATCATCGGCAACACCGTTCTCTACGGTGCCACATCCGGGTTCCTGTTCGCCGCGGGCCAGGCGGGCGAGCGCTTCGCGGTGCGCAATTCAGGCGCCGAGGCCGTGATCGAGGGCTGCGGTTCGAATGGCTGCGAATACATGACCGGCGGAACGGTGGTCGTGCTCGGGCGGATCGGCGAGAATTTCGGGGCCGGCTTCACCGGCGGCATGGCGTTCGTCTATGACCCGGCTCAGCAATTCTCTCGCCTTGCCAACCCCGACACGATCGGCTGGCAGCGCATCGCTTCGGCGCCCTGGGAAGAGGTGCTGCGGGGACTGGTCTCCCGCCATGTCGCCGAGACCTCCAGCCGCTATGCGGCGATGCTGCTGCACGACTGGCCGCGCACCGTCAGGCATTTCTGGCAGGTGGTGCCAAAGGGATACGAGAAATATCTGCCGATGCCACTGGCCGAGCCGGAGGCCGCGCGCGCCTGACCTCCGCCCCGCCGTGTCAGGCTGGGCGGCGAAGCGGAGGAAAGGTGCGCTTGCGTATCAGGACTTGGGCGGCACTACCTGGCCGCGGATTTCGCCGGCCGGATGGTCCTTGGTGTGGACGTTGATGTAGAGTTCACCGGCCGTCAGCATGGTCGCCTGGTCAGGCGTGAGCGTCGCCTGGCCGGTGATCGGGCTCGACGGCGCCGCACCCTTCTTGCTGATCCAGAGCTGAACGCCGGCGTTCTTTCCCGCTGCGGCAGGGCCGTGGAAGTGCGCCATCGTCGCCGCACTCGAAAGGCCGCTGTAAGTGATCGACCATGTCAAAACGCGGGTCGATGGATCATAGGTGAGATTCGCAGTGCCTGTGCCTGCGGTTTGCACCGGTGGCACCTGGCTCGCGCCCGAGAGTGCGACCGTGAACGAAGTCGGCGCCGCCTGCACCGCGGCGAACGAGAAAATCCACCCGAGCAGCGCGACCAGTGCGATGCCCGCCGAGATTTTTGTCATACGCATGACATTCCTTCCCTTCGTGGATGTCCGTGAGAAGCATAGCACGGTCCTCTGTTCAGGTAACCGGGGCCCCTGCCACCGCGGCCAGGCGGGCCAGCGTCTCCTCCCGGCCCAGTGCCGTCAGCACGGCGTCAATCGGCGGGCTCGAGACCGCGCCGGTCAGCGCCGCGCGTAGCGGTTGCGCCACCGCACCGAGTTTCTCTCCCCGTGCTGCGGCAAAGTCCCTGAGCGCGGCGTCGAGCGCGGGCGGGGCGAAGGCCACCTTTCCCAGCGCCCTGGCAAGCTCGGCCAACATTCCCCTTGTGGTCGGCGTCAGCAGCGCCTCTGCTTTCGACTCCATTGCCAGCGGCGGGCGGACGGTCAGGAACCGGGCCGAGGCGGCCAGTTCGTTCAGCGTCCTGGCCCGCTCCTTGAGTGCCGGCATCAGCGTCTGGATGCGCCCCGCCGCCTCGGCCGATGCGCCAAGGCGCTGCACCACCTCCCTGGTCAGCCGCTCGTCATCCGCGCGCCTGAGCCAGACCGCGTTGAGGTGGGTGAGCTTTGCGTAGTCCATGCGGGCGGCCGCCCGCCCGACCCCGTCGAGATCGAAGAGGCGGATTGCTTCCTCGCGGGAGAGCACCTCGGCATCGCCGTGGCCCCAGCCGAGCCGCAGCAGGTAATTGCACAGTGCCTCGGGTAGGAAACCCATCTCACGGAACTCGACGACGCTCTGTGCCCCGTGGCGCTTGGAAAGCTTCGCTCCATCCGCGCCATGGATCAGCGGGATATGTGCGAAGCGCGGCGGTTCCCAGTCCATCGCGCGGTAGATCTGCATCTGGCGGAACGCGTTGGTCAGATGATCGTCGCCGCGGATGACGTGGGAAATTCCCATGTCGTGATCGTCCACCACCACGGCGTGCTGATAGGTGGGGGCGCCGTTGCCACGCAGGATGATCATGTCGTCGAGTTCGGCGTTGGCGACCCGGACGGTCCCTTGCACGAGATCTTCGATGACCGTTTCGCCATCGCGCGGCGCCTTGAGGCGGATGGCCGGCGTCACCCCGGTTGGTGCCTCCTTCGGGTCCCGGTCGCGCCAGCGTCCGTCGTAGCGCGGCGGCCTTCCTTCCGCCTCGGCACGGCGGCGCATCTCGGCGAGTTCTTCAGGCGTGCAGTAGCAGCGATAGGCCTGCCCCCTGGCCAGCATCTCGCGGGCGACTTCGGCGTGCCTGGCTTCCCGCGTCGATTGAAAGACGGGCGGTTCGTCCGGCGACAGGCCAAGCCATTCCAGCCCGTCGATGATGGCCTGGACCGCCTGCTCGGTATTCCGCGCCCGGTCGGTATCTTCGATGCGGAGCAGGTAGGTCCCGCCGTGATGGCGGCTGAAGAGGTAGTTGAAGAGGGCGGTGCGGGCGGAGCCGATATGCAGCGTGCCAGTCGGGCTCGGGGCGAAGCGGGTGCGGACGGTCATGCCGCCGTTCTAGACCAGCGCCTGCGGAGGGGCGAGGCGGCGCACGGCCCGCGATCGCCGCAGGCAGCCAGGCCGAAGGCGTGAATCGCGGGCGCAAGGCAAAGAGTCGCGCGATCGCCGCGGCGGGCGGGCAGTGGCGGACGCTTAGAGGCCATCCGGTATCGTCGAGCCGCTGCGGAAATTTCAGTGCGATTGTGACCCGGGTAACAGTTCTTCAGCCGCGACTGGTGTTCAAGGGTGCCGTCGAAAGGAGCGCAGCAATGACCAGGCACCTCGAGCTTCCCACCATCCTCGAACACGCAACCGATACGGAGACAGGCCCGGGGGCCGGTCGGAAACCGGTGTTGTCCCTGGCGTGGTCACTCGATCCGCAAACCGGAGAACCAGTCGCGCGCTGGATCGCACCGACCCCGCGTCCGAGCGTCGTGCTCAAGGGGGTTTGACCGCATACGGTGGCGGGCCGCGTTTCCACACACGATCTATTGATCCTCGACGAACACGACGACATCAGGTGGGGCGGCTCTGCCTGGCGCCAGAAGGCTGTGACGAGCATCTTGCCCCGCAGCAAGAGGAGAATCGTAGCCAGCTTGGTCAAGGAGCAATAATGGCCGGCGAGCCGGAAACCGCGCCGTTCAAGTGCCGGCGACGATGACGTCCACACCGGCATCGGCGAGTGCCTGCGCAAGCTCCGGCGGGGGCGCGTTGTCGGTAACGAGGGTTTGCTTCGGGCCGAGCGGGGCGATGTGCGCAAAGGCGTTGTGGTCGAATTTGCTCGCATCGGCGAGCACGAGCGCGCGCCGCGAGGCGGCGATCATGGCCGCGATCATCGAGGCTTCGGCGAGCAATGTGGTCGAGAGGCCGGCCGGAGAGATGCCGCCGACGCTGATGACCGCGGTGTCGGCATGGATGCTCCCGGTGCCGGCGAAGGCGACCGGACCGAGCGTGACCTGCGATTCGTTTCGCACCTGGCCGCCGAGCAGATAGAGGTCGCGCACCGCACCCGGCGCGAGGACCGAGGGAAGGCCGAGATTGTTGGTGACGACCGTGAGTTCGCCGACATTCGGGAGTTCGCGTGCGAAGGCGAGCGTGGTCGAGCCGCCATTCACGATCAGGGTTTCGCCGCCGGCGACGAGGCGCACTGCGGCGCGGGCGATCCTTGCCTTCGCCTCGCGGTGCGCATTCAGCCGCGCCGTAAAGGGAGCGTCCGCGCCGACCAGCGGCGCGGCAGCCACGGCACCGCCATGGGTGCGGCTGAGCAGGCCGCGCCGCGACAGGAGATCGAGATCCCGGCGGATCGTGTCAGCAGAGACCTGAAAGCGCTGGCAGAGTTCGAGCACCGTGGCCTGGCCCTGTTCGAGCACGAACCGGATCAGGGCGCTCCGGCGGCTGGCGGGAAGGGCGAGGCCGGCCGTTTCCGGTGGGGAGGGCGTGGGCGGTTGGTCTGCCGAGCTATGCGTGTTCATGCTTGACTCTTGATACGATCTGCACATAGTGTCAATATTCACGCTAGAAACAGCAAAAAACAGCATGTTTCAGCGGGACGACACAGGAGAAAAGTCGGATGTCCAAGAGCGACAAGATGCCGCGCGGCGCGGCAGAGAGAGGGTCCGGGGCTGGTTCCGATCCGTCAGAGACAGTGGAAGCGATGCCGCATGACCTGACCGGGCAGCCACGAGCCGGGTCGGGGCGGCGGGCCTTTCTCGGCGGGGTCGCGCTGGGTGCCGCTGCGCTTGGGGCTGCGCGGCGGGCAAGGGCCGCCGATCGGACCGAAATCGGTTTCGCGAGCGCAAAATTCTTCGGCAAGGAGACCGTCGCCCAGGTCGTCGAGATGTACAACTCGAGCCAGGGCCGGGTGCATGTGAGCTACGACGAGCTGCCGCCGCCCTCGGACTCGACAGCCGTGCATCAGCTCCTGGTGCAGCAGCTTGCGCGGCGGAACGGCTCGCCAGACGTGTTCACCCAGGACGTGATCTGGATCGCCGAGTTCGCCGGCGCGGGCTGGGCTTTGGCCCTGGACGATGCGTTCGGCGCCGAGGTGCGGAAGGACTATTTTCCCGGCGTCGGCGTGGCCTGCACCTGGGGCGGGAAACTCACCGCCCTGCCGTGGTTCATCGATTCCGGGATGCTCTACTACCGGACCGATCTCCTGGGCGGCGCGAAGGTGCCCGAGACCTGGGACGAGCTGGTGAAGATCGCGCAGGCGACCCAGAAATCCGGTGGCGCGCGGTTCGGGTTCCTGTGGCAGGGGAAACAGGCGGAAGTGCTGGTCTGCGACCTCGTGTCGTTCATCACCGGGAACGGCGGGGCGATCCTGGGGCCGGACGGCAAGACCGTGCTGCTCGACGAAGAGAAGACCGTGGCGGCAGTGGAGTTCATGCGGGATACGATCGCCGGCACCAAGATCTCGCCGCAGGATGTCCTGAGCTGGGACGAGGAGCCCTCACGCCGGCCGTTCACCGGCGGGCAGGCGGCGTTCCTGCGCAACTGGTCCTATGTCTATACGATTGCGCAGGACCCGAAAGTCTCCTCGGTGGTCGGCAAGGTCGGCGTGGCGCCGCTGCCGCATTTTGCGGGCGGACAGAGTTCCGCCTGCCTCGGCGGCTACCAGTACGGGGTCAATGCCTCGACCAAGAAACGGGAGGCGGCGCTGGACTTCGTGCATTGGATGTCCTCGCCGGCGACGCAGCTTCATTTCGCAACCGAACTCGGGCTGGCGCCGACACGGGCGGCGGTGTTCGACGAGCCGGCGCTGGCGAAGAGCCAGCCCTTCATGCAGACGCTGAAGCCCGTTTTCGTGGGTGCAACGCCGCGCCCGGTGACGCCGAAATATGCGCAGGTGACCCTGGTGCTGCAGTCCGCGGTGTCGCGGGCGCTTGCCGAGGGCAACGTGAAGCAGGCGCTTTCCGGTGCGAAGGAAAGAATCGCCACCATCGTGGGCTCATGAGCGGGAGCCATCGCTGCCCCACGTGAGCAGGGTCGCGGCGGCGGGCGGCGCCATCACCCGGGCGCCGCCCGCCTTTGCCATCACCCGGACCAGGCGGATCGATTGGCCGCCGCTGCTCCTTCTGCTGCCGACCGCGATTTCTCTTGGCAGTGTCTGCGTCTATCCGATCCTCGGTGGACTGTGGCTCTCGTTGCACAACACCATGCTGGCGACCCGGGAAAACCGGTTCGTCGGGTGGCTCAACTACCGGACGCTTGCCGCCGATCCCGATTTCTGGAGTGCGTGGCGGCACACGCTGGAGTTCACCGCCGTCTCCACCCTGGCGGAAACGGTGATTGGCCTCGGCATGGCGCTCTTGCTGGTCGAGTGGTTCCCCGGGCGCGGGCTGGTACGGGCGGCGATGCTGATTCCGTGGGCCATGCCCACCGTGGTGACTTCCAAGATGTTCGGCTGGCTGTTTGACGGCCAGAACGGCCTGGTGAACTGGATGCTGCGTTCGCTGCATCTGATCGGCGGCAACATCGACTGGTACGGCTCGCCGAACACGGCGCTCGGCACGATCGTCATTGCCGACGTGTGGAAGACGGCGCCGTTCATGGCGCTCTTGCTGCTGGCCGGATTGCAGACCATTCCGGGTTCCCTGCTGGAAGCCGCGCGGATCGACGGCGCGGGAGCATGGCAGGCATTCTGGCGCGTGCGCCTGCCGATGCTCACCCCGATCCTCCTGATCGCGGCGATGTTTCGCGCGCTCGATGCGTTCCGCATCTTCGATCTCGTCTATGTGCTGACGGGCGGCGGCCCCGCCGATTCGACCGAAGTGCTCTCCACCCTCACCTACAAAACCCTCTTCTCGGCGCTGGAGTTCGGTTACGGCTCGGCGCTGGCGACGGCGATGTTCGCGACCGAAGCGGCGATCGCGCTCTGTTTCGGGATCCTGATCGCCCACAGTCTCAGGCGGCAGGAGCGATGATGGTGGCCGGCTTGGGACTCCGGCGAAGCGGCAGGCGGAACGTGCTCTTCTTCGCGGGCGCAGCGGCGATCGTGCTCTGGTCCGCGGGTCCCTTTCTCTGGCAGCTTTCGACCTCGTTTCAGCTCGATCGGGCGCTGGTGAGCCCGACGCCGAGCCTCATCCCGCATCCGTTCATCCTGCAGCACTACCTGAACATCTTCTCGGTCAAGCATTTCCAGTTCTACGTCCTCAATTCCTGCATCGTGGCGGCGGCGACGACCTCACTCTGCCTCGGGCTCGGCGCCGCGGCGGCCTATGCGCTGGCGCGGCTGAAACTGCGGAGACGCTTCGGGCTGCTCGGGCTCATTCTTTCCGTTTCCATGTTCCCGCAGATCGCAATCGTCGGGCCGCTCTACCTGCTCGCCTCGAGTCTCGGGCTGCTCGACACGTACGTCGTGCTGGTGATCATCTATCTCGCTCTCGGCCTGCCCTTGGTCATCTGGGTCCTGTTCGGCTATTTTCAGACCATCCCGGAGGAGCTTGACGAAGCGGCACGGATCGACGGCGCCGGCCCATTGCGGATCCTGCTCCTGGTTATCGTTCCGCTCTCGGTTCCATGCCTGGTCACTACCGGGCTGATTGCCTTCATCGCGGCGTGGAACGAATTCATGTTCGCCCTCGCCATGACGTCGACAATCGCGCACCAGACCGTTCCGGTCGGGATCGCGAACTTCACGAATCTCTATTACGTCCCGTGGGGCGACATTGCCGCGGCGTCGGTGGTCGTGACCCTGCCGCTGGTACTGCTGGTGCTGTTCTTCCAGCGCCGGATCATCGAGGGCCTGACCCAGGGAGCGGTCAAGGAATGAGGCCGTTCGCGGAGCCCGACTGGGCCGAGGCCTATCGCGGGTCGGCAGCGCGTCTCAGACGCACGGGCGGGGAAGCACGGCTTTTTCTCTCCGGATTCTGCGCCTGCATCGACCGGCTGGTCGGGCTCGACGCGGCGGTCGCGGTTTTGCTCGCGAGCGCGGATTCCGATGCCGTCTGGCTCGGGCACGAACTCCTGCGGCGTGCCGCGGCAGGAATCGGCGGCGAGCTTCACAGCGGGGCGACCGCAGCGAGACTGCTCCTCGAGCGGATCGGCGGCCGGGCTTGCCTGGGCGGCACGGCCGCGCAGGCTGCCTATGCGCTGGCGCAGCTCGGCGCCCCGGTGCTGCTGTCCCTGGAGGACAGGACGGCCGAGCAGATCGCGCTCCTGCACCCCGAGATCCTGGTCGCAACCGATGGCGGGCTGGTGCGTGCCGGGGACCTCGCACCGGAATCGGCTGCGGGAAAGCCAGTTCATATCATCGTCGAGTACGGGGCGGGTCGGGCGGTGGCCGGCATCGTGCCGGAGCGCTCGACGCGGGTCATCGTTCGCTTCGCCGATGACGGAATGGATCAGGATGAACCATTCGTCGCGGCGAGCCGCCGCCTGGCCCCTGAGGCGGCAGGCGCGATACTCGCCGGGTTCAACGCAATCCCCCCCGGTGAGCGCGGCGCAACGCTCAGCGAGGCGGCCGCGATTGCCGAGAGCTGGCGTAAAGGCGGGCTTGCCCTCATTCACCTCGAGCTTGGGGATTTTCCGAATCCCGACGATCGCCCTGCCGTGCTCGCCGCACTGGCCGGCCGCGTCACTTCACTTGGAATGAGCCTGAGCGAGCTGGCGGCGCTGTTGCCGGGAGGTGCGCCCGTTCGCGCCAAGGCGCGGCATCTTGCGGAGACGCTGGGCGTGGAACGCGTGAGCATCCATGCCGATGACTGGGCGCTCGCGGTGACGCGCGGCGATCCCTGGCGCGAGCAGCAGGCGCTGCTCGCCGGCTGCCTGTTGGCCGCGAGCCGCGCCGCTTCCGGGCGGCCGGTGGTTCCCGATGTGCCGCCGCCTGAGGCGAGCTTCCGCCTGCCACACCCCGCCTTCGCCGAGGAGGATGGCTGGTACCACGTCTCCTGCCCGGCACCGTGGCTCGAGCGCCCGGCGAGCACGATCGGTCTCGGCGACACGTTCGTTGCCGGAATGATGCTGGTGCTGGGCCGGGCGCGCGAAGAGCCGGGATCGAGCCACACCTGACGTTTCGAAATGAGAGCAAGAGACAGGAGATGAAGCGAATGACGAGCGCCGTTCCGGCCACCACCGACCCTGGCAAGATCAGAAGCTTTCAGCGCGTGACCACGGCGGATGGATTCTTCGTGATCTGCGCCCTGGATCACCTTTCCGACTTCCAGGCGCTGCTCGATCCGGACCCCGCGCGGGTGGACCATCGCAGAACGGTCGCGGCCAAGATCGACTTGATCCGCGCGCTGGCGCCCGAGGTCAGCGCGTTTCTTCTCGATGCGGAGTTCGGCCTCGCACAGGCGATTGCGTCACGAGCACTGCCGGGCAGCGTCGGACTGATGGCGAGCATCGAAAACGAGGATTACCAGATCCCGCCGGGAGCGCGACGCACGCGGCTGCGCGAAGGCTGGAGCGTCTGGCAGGCGAAGATGATCGGGGCCGACGTGCTGAAGCTGCTCTGGTTCTTCCGCCCCGACGCCGACAGCGCCGATCATCAGCGCGAGGTGGTGCGTCGCCTCGCCGCAGAATGCGCACGCCTGTCGCTGCCCCTGGTCGTCGAGCCGATCTGGTATCCGCTGCCGGGCGAGGATCGGGACGCGGCGGCGTGGCAGCGCCGGCGGGTGGAAGGGATCATCGAATCGGCGGCGGAGGCGGCGGCGCTTGGCGTCGATATGCTGAAGGTCGAGTTTCCCGGCGCGGTCGGGAGCGAGGAGGAGCGTGCGGCGGCACTCAAGGCGTGCCGGCGGCTGGAGGAGCGGATCGGCGACCTGCCCTGGGTGATCCTCTCGGCGGGGGTGGGCTACGAGACGTTCCGGGAACAGGTGCGGATCGCGAGCGAGGCGGGTGCATCCGGCTTCCTCGCCGGGCGCTCGATCTGGCGCGACGCCGCGGCCACGCGTGACGCGGCAAAGCGACCCGAGGCGGCTTCGGAAGCGGCGAGGCGGCTCGCGGAACTGGCCGCGATCACCCGCTCCAGTGGCCGGCCTTACCGTCCGGCGCTCGATGCCGAGGTGGCGGCGCGGCTTTTCCCGAGCGGATGGTACCGGCGCTGGAACCGCGAAGGGACGGGAGCATCGCAGATCGCCGCCGAGTAGAGATTTCCGCGCGTCCATTGCAACGACCTCGGGGAACGATCCCAGGGAACGATCTCGGTGGGTGGCGGAAAACGGTTACCCCGGTGCGTGACAAGCTGGTGCGTGACGAGCTGAAGCAGCATGCACGCGAGGTGTTCAGTCTGCGGCCATCGACCGGGAGACGCACCATCCGGGAAATCCTTGTCGCCAGGATTGGGCGAAGGGTAGGGTCGGCGACGAAGGGGCGAAATCGATGGCGATCCGGGAAATCCCGGTTACGGTCTGATCGCGCGAGGCGAAGCCTGGAGGGGGTGATGCGTCTCGACGAGGCGGCGAGCGTCGAATCCTTGCGCGGGCTTCAGTTCGAGCGCCTCAAGGCGGTGCTGGCGCGCGCCTTCGCGCAGGTGCCGCGCTATCGCGAGAAATTCGCAGCCGCCGGCCTCGATCCCGGGGATCTGAGGGAATTGGACGATCTCGGGAAATTCCCTTTCACGACCAAGGAGGATCTGCGCGCGACCTATCCATTCGGCATGTTCGCCGTGCCGATGGCCGAAATCGCGCGCATCCACGCCTCGAGCGGCACCACCGGCAAGCCGACGGTGGTGGGCTATACCCGAAGTGATCTCGAGACCTGGGCGGGGCTCATGGCGCGCTCGATCCGCGCCGCCGGAGGCAGGCCGGGCGACAAGGTCCACAATGCCTATGGCTACGGCCTTTTCACCGGCGGGCTTGGCTTCCATTACGGCGGGGAGCATCTCGGCGCGGCGGTGATTCCCGTGGGTGGGGGTGCGACGGCACGGCAGGTACAGCTCATCGATGATTTCCGGCCCGACATCCTGATGGCGACTCCCTCCTATGCGCTCACCATCGCCGACGAGTTCGCGCGCCAGGGTCTCGATGGGAGCAGATGCAGCCTGCGGATCGGAATGTTCGGCGCCGAGCCATGGAGCGAATTCATGCGCGCGGAAATCGAAGCGCGGCTCGGGCTCACGGCGCTCGACCATTACGGGCTCTCGGAGCTGATCGGGCCGGGAGTCGCGCAGGAATGCGCGGATGCGATAGGCGCACTCACGATCTGGGAGGATCATTTCCTTCCCGAGATCGTCGACCCGGACTCGGGGCAGGTGCTTCCCGAGGGCGAAGCGGGCGAACTGGTGCTCACCACGCTGACCAAGGAAGGCATGCCGATGATCCGCTTCCGCACCCGCGACCTGACGCGGCTCCTCCCGCCGGCGCGGGGACGGCCAATGCGGCGGATGGAGCGCGTGAAGGGAAGGAGCGACGACATGCTGATCGTGCGCGGGGTCAATCTCTTCCCCTCGCAGATCGAGGCCGTGCTCGCGAGGGAGGAGCGGGTGGCGCCGCACTACCGGCTCGAACTGAGCCGCCCGGGGCGGCTCGACGAACTGGCCGTGGTCGTGGAGGCGCGGGCAGAGACGGAATTTCAGCTCTCAGAGGAGATCGCGGAGAATGTCGCGCGGCTCATCAAGATGCTGGTGGGGGTAACGGCGCGCGTTCAGGTAGCGGCGCCAGGGACGATCGCGCGCTCCGAGGGCAAGGCCGCGCGCGTTCTCGATCTCAGGCCGAAGCAATGAGCCCGATGAGCGTCGAGGAGACGCGAGTGGCGCCGGAGGTTGCTGCCGGGCTCGAGGCGGCCGGGATGCCGCCCTCGGAGATCGCCGCCTGGCTCGCGCGGGAAAAAACGGAGACGGGCGGCTTCGCGGAGGATGGCGAGGCCTATTCTTCGTTCTGGCTGCTCTCTCAGGAGCTTCTCGCGCGCCTGCCGCGGAAGCAAGCGCGCGGACCCGCGGAGACGCACGCAGCGGAGACGGTCAAGAGGCGGGCCAGGGAATCGCGCGTGCGCTTTCTTGCGGCGCACGCAGAGGAGACCTACGCCGCCGTTACCGATGGTTTTTCCCGGTTTGTCCGCCTCGAGCCGCTCCTGCACGCCGCGGCTTCGCTGCTCCCGGGACTCGTACCGACCGAGATGCAGCTCAGCACGGAGGCGGGGTTATTCCTGCGCGAGAAGGACGGGCTCGAGATCGACCAGGCGATCCTGCTGGCGGCCTTTCTCGGCAACCGGCGGACCGGGCTTCATCTCTGCCACGCGATGCTGCTGCCGAGGGCGGAAAGCAGAGCCCGGCTCGAGGAGTTCAGAGCGCGGGGAGCGCTCGATCTCGGCGCGGCACGGCTTGTGCGGCAGGGCAACGCCGTATTGCTCACAGCGGACAATCCGCGCTTCCTCAACGCCGAGGATGCCACCACGCTCGCCGCGATGGAAACCGCGGTGGATGTCGCGAACCTCGATCCCGCGAGCGAGATCGCGGTGCTGCGCGGGGCAAGGGCCGGGCATCCGAAATATCGTGGCCGACACATCTTCGGCAGCGGCATCAATCTCACCCATCTCTATCAGGGAAAGATTCCCTATCTCTGGTTCCTCGAGCGCGATCTCGGTTTCGTCCACAAGCTTTTCCGCGGGGTTGCCCGCGCCGAGCAGTGTCCCGATGACGTCTCTGGATCAGGGATCGAGAAGCCCTGGATCGCGGTGGTCGAGGGCCACGCGATCGGCGGGCACTGTCAGATTCTGCTTGCCGTGGACTACGTGCTCGCGGCGGAGGACGCTTATCTCAGCCTGCCGGCGCGCAAAGAGGGCATCATTCCGGGTGCGGCCAATCTGCGCCTGACCCGCTTCACGGGCGAGCGGTTGGCGCGGCAACTGGTGCAGTACGAGCGGCGGCTCGATTGCGCGAGCGCCGAGGGACGGCTCATCTGCGACGAGGTCGTTCCTGCCGCGGAGATGGACGAAGCGATTGCACGCACCGTGGCAGGTCTCACCAGTTCGGGGGCGGTGAGCGCGGCCGGGAACCGCCGTGCCTTCCGCGTCTCCGCCGAGCCGCTCGATCTCTTCCGGCGCTACTTCGCAATCTACGCACGCGAGCAGGCGGAGTGCCTCTTCAGCCCGGCGCTGATCGCCAATCTCGAACGCTATTGGGATGCGAAGAACAGAAAAGGGTAGCGCTGCCGCAACAGTTTTGAAAATCTCCCGGTGCCGCTTCGTCTGTCCCGCGCGTCGTGCCATCCTGCAGCCGGCAAATCATCCCGGGTTGAGGCGCCGATGGAAGAGGCGACGCCGCTTGATTTCTCCGAAGGCGAGGCTTGGCCGGAAATACCCCGGCCGGGACTTACTCACGTCTTCGGCGCCTGGCTGGTGGCGGAGCACCGCCGCTTCATGCTCTGGCTGCCGGTGGCGCTCCTCGGCGGCGTTCTCTCTTATTTCGATCTCAACCACGAGCCGCACTGGTGGCTCGGCCTGGCAATCGGCGGGGCGGGGTTTGCGGCGGCCTTGCTGCTGCGCCGCTTTCCGCTTGTCGCCGCTCCGTTGCTGCTGCCTGCCTCCTTCGGCCTCGGCATCGCAGCGGCGCAACTCGCCACCCAGCGCGCCCCGCCGCTTGCGGTGCTGCCACGCCACGCCACGATCGTCACCGGCCGCATCGCCGCGGTCGAGCCGCTGCCGAACGGGGCACGGATCACGATCGCCGCTCCGCGTCTCGGAAACGCGCCGCCGATCGCGCGCAGCTTGCGCATCCGGTTGCGGCGCGACGATCCGATCAAACCGGTTGCCGGCGAGCAAGTCACGGTCCGCGCGCTCCTCGAGCCGCCCTTTCCGCCCGCCTATCCCGGCGCCTGGGACGTGGAGCGCTCCTCATTCTTCTCGGGATTCGGAGGCTACGGCTTCGCACTCGGCCCGGCCAGGCTGATCGTCGAAACCGCGGGAGGGCCGGCGCGATGGCTCGAAGCACTCAGAGAAGGCATCGCGCACCGCATCCGCCGCGCCCTGCCGGGATCCGAGGGCGCGATCGCGGCAACCCTGATGAGCGGCATCTCGACCGCCATTCCCGAATCGGATCGCGCCGCCTTCCGCGATTCCGGTCTCGCCCACCTGCTCGCCGTCGCCGGCCTGCATATCGGCATCGTCATGGGCTTCGTTTTCATGCTGAGCCGCGCGCTCCTCGCACTCAGCGAACGCGCCACGCTCTATTGGCCGACCAAGCAACTGGCGGCGCTCGCCGCGCTCGGCGCCGGCGGCCTCTACATGCTGCTCACCGGAATGCACGTGCCGATCATGCGAAGCTTCGCCATGGCCGTGCTCGCCGTTGGCGGGCTGATCGCGGGCAGGCGCGTGATCTCGCTGCGCGGGCTAGCGCTCGCCGCCACGATTCTTTTGCTGCTCTTTCCCGCAGAGGCGATCGGCGTCAGCTTCCAGATGAGCTTCGCCGCCGTGCTGGTCCTGATTTCCGGCTACGAGGCGCTCAGGCCTTGGCTTTCCCGCCTGCACGGGTCGGGCACCTGGGGCCGGCGCCTCCAGATGCATGTGCTGGCGCTGGGCCTGACCAGTCTCCTGGCAGGCACGGCGGCGCTGCCGTTTGCGGCTTATCATTTCGGTCACGTCCAGGTCTACTACGTGCTCGCCAACCTGATCGCGGTGCCGATCACCGCCTTCTGGGTAATGCCCGCCGGAGTCATTTCGCTGCTCCTGATGCCGCTCCATCTCGAGCGCCTGGCGCTGGTGCCGATGGGATGGGGCATCCACCTCCTGCTCCTCATCGCGCGCGATGTCTCCGCGCTGCCGGCGGCGCGCATTGCGGTGCCGCACATGCCGGCCTGGGGTCTCGGCATCGTCGGCTTCGGGCTCTGCTGGCTCTGCCTCTGGCGCTCGCGGCTCAGACTTGCCGGAATCCCGCTGATCCTTGCCGGGCTCGTCACCGCCTTTCTCATCCACCCACCCGATATCCTGGTTTCGGAGGATGCCGGGCTCATCGCGTTGCACACGGAATCGGGCGTGTTCCTGCAAAAGACCGGCCGCGGCGCCGATCGTTTCACCCACGATGCCTGGCTGGAACTGTGGCCGGGATCGCGTTTCCATCCGCTTCCCGAAACGGGTGTGCTGGCCGGCGGAGCGATCCGCTGCACGCGCGGGCTTTGCCTGTTCCGCGCCCGGCCAGGCGGCGCCGCAGCACTCCTGTTGCGAACGGACGCCACCCCCGATCCCTGCCCTCGAGCGGCGGTGGTGATCTCACCCCATCCCGACCGGCATCGCTGCACGGAAGGCGGGCTTCCGTTCGTCGATCGCTTCAGCGTCTGGCGGAACGGCCCGTACGCGCTCTGGCTCGATCGGGCCGGCGTGCGAATCGTCTCCGATCGATCGCTCCGCGGCGACCGGCCCTGGGTGCCGCCCGTGCCACAACCGCGTGGCGCGCACGGCAGCGCGGCCAGCGCTTCGAGCCTCCCCATGGCGCCGACAGTTCCGCTGCCGGCGCCATGATGAACCCCTGCATGGCGTTTCAGGGAGCCGCATGCACGGGGCCGGGACGCCAGGAACCGCCCCATCATGCCGCTTTCGACGCTGATCGCCCTCCTCGCGCGACGCCTCGCATCCGCAGCGAGGGGAACCGGCAACGCAGCGCTCTTTCCCCTTGTGCTCCTGCGCGAAAAACTCGATCGCCGCCCGAGGATCCGCTCGCTGCCGCCCGTGTCGCGCAGATGCGCCGCATCCGCGAGGCGATCGCCCGCAGGCTGGCGCTCAACCCGACGAGCGATCTCTGGCGCATGCTGCTCGCCGGGACTTCCGAAATCGATCCGGAGCCCATGCTCGCCGATCTCGCGCGCTTAGCCCGCGATCGCCTGAGGCGGAATCGTCGGAGGGCGTGAATCGCGGGCTCGAATAAAGAGCGAGACCGGTGTCGGACTGCACAGTCAGCCCGACACCGGTCTAGTGCGCAGCCGCGCGCCCTGAACCGTGTTGCGGAGGAGACGGGGCCCAGCCGGTCAGCATGGCCATCGTGAGTTCGAGCGTGATTGTCCGCTCTTCGACGGGCAACGCTGCGAGAGCCGCCGGGAAAAGTGCACGCGGCGGTGTGCGCCGTTCGCGCACTCTGATCGCATTGGTTTCGCCGGCGGCCCGAAGATCGTGGAGAGCCGCGAGCGGCTCCCGATAGGCGAGGCTGATGCGATCGAGATCGACGACCGGCAGCGCGAACCCGGCCCGCTGCAACAGCCCGGCGCAATCGCGGAGAGTCGGAAACGGCGAGACTCGCGGTGAGGCGCCGCCGCTGAGGGCTGCTTCCGCCTCGGCGAGCGCCGTGCGCAGCGGATCGAGCGTGCCGAGCACGGGCAGGCTCGCCAGGAACAGGCCATCCGGCTTGAGCGCGGTCCTGACCTGCACCAGCACGCCGGGCAGGTCGTTCGCCCAATGCAGCGAGAGATTCGCCGTGACGAGATCGAAACTTGCCGCACGGAAGGGCAGCCACTCCTCGTCCGCCGCCACCGCAAGCGCGCCGCCCCTGGCGGCCATGCGCGTGGAAAGATCAGCCGAGACGGCCGTGATGCCGCGGGCAGCCAGCAACGGTGCGACGATTCCCCGCCCGCCGAGATCGAGCGCCAGGGCGAACCGTCTCGTCGTGTCGTCCATCCGCCCGACCAGGCGCTCCGCCGCCTCTCTGAGCACCGGTGCCACGCGCTCGACCATCCTCGCCGCGCGATCGCGATGGCGGCGCACGGCAAGGCGGTCGAAAATCTCCGGCACCCCGGCCATCCCGTCTTTGACCCCTCCGATCACCGTCTCTAAGCTTGGCCGGCGCCCGCCGGAAAGGAGCGCTGCCCGAAGATGCGCGCCATCACGCCTCACGCGCTTGCCTGCCGGCTGGCGGAGCGGCAGGAACTGGCCGTCCTCGATGCCCGCGAGGTGGGCGAATTCGGCGCGGCTCACCTGTTCTGGGCAGTCCCCTGCCCGCTTTCCACGGCCGACCTCATCGCTCCCTGCCTTCTGCCCCGGCAGAGCGTGCCGATCGTTGCCGTGGACGCGGCCGGAGGCCACGCGGAACGCCTCGTCGCCATGCTATCCCGCCTCGGCTATGGCGACGTTTCCCTGCTCGCCGGCGGCGTCGAAGCGTGGCGGCAAGCCGGGTTCGAACTTTTCAGCGGCATCAACGTGCCTTCCAAGGCGTTCGGAGAGTGGGTCGAGCATCATTACGGCACCGAGAGCATCGATGCGGCTGAGCTGCAGCGCCACCGCGACTCCGGTACTCCCATGCTGGTGCTCGACAGCCGCACGTTCGAAGAATTCGAGCGGATGAACATCCCGGGCGGCATCAGCGTGCCAGGCGGGGAGCTGGTTTATCGCATCGCCGATCTTGCTCCCGATCCGGCAACGCTCGTGGTCGTCAACTGCGCGGGGCGCACGCGCAGCATCCTCGGTGCCGAAAGCCTGCGCCGGGCCGGGATCCCGAACCGGGTCGTCGCGCTCAGCAACGGCACGATGGGCTGGGAACTGGCCGGGTTCGCCTGCGAACGAGGTGCCAGGCGTTGCTATCCGCCGGGCACGCCCGCTTCGGCCGCCCTGGCTCTTTCCCGCGCCAGTCGCTTCGCCGCTCAGGCGGGCGTGCAAGTCATCGGTTCCGACGATCTGGCGAGGCTCGCCGCCGATTCCGCGCGGACACTCTATCTTCTCGATGTGCGGAGCCCGGGGGAATATCGCGCCGGTCATCTCGCGGGCAGCCAGAGCGCCCCTGGTGGCCAGCTCGTCCAGGCGACCGACCGCTGGATTGCCGTGCGCGGCGCGCGCATCGTTCTGATCGACGACACGGGAGTACGCGCCCGGATGGCCGGCGGCTGGCTCCGGCAGATGGCCCCCTGGGATGTGTTCGTCGTCGAGGGCGCACTCGAGACCGGGCCGGAAAACCGGCTGGAGAGCGGGCCGGAACCGCGGCCGGAGCCTGCCGATGGGCCGGTCATCACGGTTCCAGAATTGCTGGCCTGGCGGAGCCAGCCGGGCACCGTGATTCTCGATTGCGCGCCGAGCCCGGACTATCGCGAAGGCCACATCCCGGGTGCGCTCTGGGCGATCCGTTCCCGCATTGCCGCGCTGGCCGCCACTCTGGCAGGCGCCTCACGCATTGCCGTTACGTCGCCTGACGGCTGGCTTGCCCGCCACAGCGTTGCCGAGGTCTCCGCCCTCACCCGCGCGCCCGCCGGGGCGCTCGCGGGCGGGACCGGGGCCTGGGTCGACGCGGGCCAACCGCTCGCCGCCACTGCCTCCGACCCGCCCGATTCTGCTTGCGTCGATGTTCAGCTTCGTCCCTACGACCGGACCACGGGCATCGAAGCCGCGATGCGTGCCTATCTCGCGTGGGAGGTGGGCTTGCCCGCCCAGATCGCGCGAGAAGCATCGGTGGCGTTCGGGGAGACGATCGGACATGGCCGCTCCTGAGAGCGCGGCTCGTCTCTTCCGGTTGGCGCGCGGGGCTGGCCGGGCTGCCTTCGATATCCTGCTGCCACCGACCTGCCCGAGCTGTGATGCCCCGGTCGGCGCGCCCGGCCTCCTGTGTGCGGAGTGTTTCAGCGCTTTGACCATGCTCGCCGAGCCGCTCTGCCGGCGCTGTGGCGTGCCCTTCATGGCGGAATTCATGGGCGGGCGCGCCGGCCTGTGCCCGGCTTGCCGCGAGCAACCGCCCGCGTTCGATCGCGCTCGCGCAGCCCTTCTCTACGACGCCGCAGCCGCGCGCCTGATCCTGCCCTTCAAATATGCCGACCGCACCGAGCTTGCCGGGGTTCTCGCTCTGCACATGGCCCGCGCCGGCGCCGCACTGCTGCGCGCGGCGGAACTGCTGGTGCCGGTGCCTTTGCACCGGCGCCGCCTGTTCGCGAGGCGCTACAATCAGGCGGCCCTGCTGGCACATGCGCTGGCCCGCCGCTCGGGTCTCCCGGTCCTGCCCGATGCCCTGGTCCGCCGCCGCCCTACTCAGCCGCTCGGCGAGCTTGGGGCTGCGGCGCGCGCGGCGGAGCTGACGGGCGCGGTTGCCGTTCGTCGCTCCCGCGAGGGGAGGATCCGCGGCCGGCGCGTGCTGCTCATCGACGACGTGCTGACCTCGGGCGCGACGGCAAACGCCTGCACCGAGGCGCTGCGCGAGGCCGGTGCCGTCGCGATCGACGTACTGGCCGCGGCCCGCGTGCCGGACCCTCGTTCGGGCTGACCATCCAGATACCGTGCCCCAGATACCCTGCCGAGGCGCCGCGCACCCGGCTCGACGCCGGCGACGCCAAGCCCATATCTATTGCATCGTAACCAACTGACGGAACCGGCAACCTTGGACGCAAAGACACCTGAGATCGAGATTTATACCCAACCCTGGTGCGCGTATTGCGCGCGCGCGATCCGCCTTCTTGCCGCCAAGGGAGTGCCGTTCCGCGAGATTTCCGCGCCGCACGGAACACCCGAGCGTGCCGAAGCGATTCGCCGCTCCGGCGGCCGCACCACGGTGCCGCAGATTTTCGTCGATGGAGAGGCGGTAGGCGGTTCGGACGAACTCGCTCTGCTGGAGGCGAATGGCGAGCTGGACCGGATGCTTGGCATCGCCGCCGCCATGCCCGCCAAGCCATGATCCATTATCAGGTTCGCTGCAGCGACGGCCACGAGTTCGACGGCTGGTTCAAGGACAGCGCGACGTTCGACCGCCAGGTCAAGCGCGGCCAGATCGAGTGCCCGACGTGCGGTGACCGCAAGGTCGCCCGGGCATTGATGGCTCCGGCCCTGCCGCGGGCCGTCGCACCGCCAGCACCTCCTGCCCCCGCTCCTGCTCCGCCGGCTGCCGGCGAGCCTGCCAAGGCGGTCAGCGGCAAGGGGATGCCGGACCAGATGCGGGCCACCTTGCAGCGCATGCGGGCCGAGATCGAGAGCAACTGCGATTATGTGGGGCCGGGCTTCGCGGAGGAGGCACGGCGCATCCATCGCGGGGAGAGCGAGCGTCGCGGCATCTACGGCGAGGCGAGCCAGGAAGAGGCCGAGTCACTGCACGAGGAAGGGATCCCCGTTTCCCGCATTCCCTGGGTCGACCGCGCAGAGGGCTGAGGAGCGGGCTGACTTTCTCCTCCGCGTACTTCGCTGCGGCTTCAGAACGGGCGGCGCGCCACGAGCGCCGTCGCCAATGTTCCGTCATCGAGCACGTCGATCGCCCCGCCGATGGGCACGCCCTGGGCGAGGCGGCTGACCGCGACACCGAGCGGCCGCAACTGCTCGGTCAGCCAGTGCGCGGTTGCTGCCCCGTCGACCGTTGCACCCAGGGCGAGAATCACCTCGGTGACACCGCCTGCCGCGATGCGCGCCATGAGCGGTGCAAGGTTGAGATCCTCCGGCCCGATGCCATCCAGCGCCGAGAGCGTTCCGCCCAGCACATGATAAAGACCGCGATAAACGCCCGAGCGTTCCAGCGCCCAAAGGTCCCCGACCCCTTCGATGACACAAACGAGCTTCCGCTCCCGCCCCGGTGCTACGCAAATGGCGCAGGGGTCGCAACTGTCGAGGTTCCCACATTCCCGGCACGGCCGCACAGCCCGCGCCGCCTCGGAGAGTGCCGCCGCCAACGGCAGCATGCGTGTCTCCGGGTTTTGCAGCAGCTTGAGCGCTGCCCGCCGCGCGCTGCGCGGCCCAAGCCCCGGCAGCTTGCCGAGCAGCGCGATCAGCCGCTCGATTTCGGGACCACCCATCCAGGCCCTGGGTTCAGAACGGCAGTTTCAGGCCAGGCGGCAGCGAGATCCCGCCGGTCAGCTTCTGCATTTCCTCGGCTGCCATCGCCTCGATCTTCCGCTTCGCCTCCGCATGCGCCGCGACCAGCAGGTCTTCGAGCACTTCGCGGTCTTCCTGGGTCGCAAGCTTCGGGTCGATTTTCACCCGTCTGAGGTCTCCCTTGCCGTTCAGGACGACGGAAACAAGGCCCGCGCCGGCGGTCCCTTCGCACTCCATCGCGGCCAGCTTGGTCTGCAACTCCTGCATCCGTCCCTGCATCTCGGAGGCCTGCTTCATCAGGCCGGCAAGATTTTTCATCATTTCTCCTCTCCGTCGTCGGCCGGCGGCTCGCCCATTCCAGCTTCATCGAGCGGCGGCAGTTCGGTCTTGATCTCGTGCCGCGCCCCGATCTCCGCGCCCGGGAACGCATCGAGGATCGCGCTGACCAGCGGATGGCGCCGCGCAGCCGCGCGGCGCGCCTCTTCGGCCGCGCGGTCCTGCTCGGCAAGCGTCGGCTCTCCCGGCCCTGCCGCGAGCGCGATCGTCCAGCGCATCCCCGTCCTGGTCCGCAGCAACTGGGCAAGCCGTGCTGCCAGGTCCCGCGGCGCTTCCCTGTCGGGCGCAATCTCGATGACCGGCGGGGCGTAGCGCACCAGATGCACATGGTGCAAAAGCTGCGCCGCCAGCACCGCCTCTCGTGCCTCGGCGGCCAACGCAACGACCGCACGAAAGCTGTCCGGCAAGGCTGCCTGCTCCGCTGCCTCCGCGGGAGCGAGGGCGGCAGTGCCACGGGCCGAGGGAGCGGCAGACATTGAAGCCGCAGACATTGATTGGGGATGGGACCGGGGGGCCGGGGCCGAAGAGGTGGGTGAGCCCTGAGCGGCCGCGGCCCGCTCTGCCGTGATCGTCCTGACGAGTTCGCCCGGGGAGGGCAGGTCTGCCACGTAGCAAAGCCGGATCAGCACCATGTCTGCGGCCGCGCGCCGGTCCGGCGCGGTTTCCACCTCCTGCGTTCCCTTGAGCGCCATCTGCCATGCCCTCGCCAGCACCGGCACAGAGACGCGTTCGGCAAGCTGAGCACCCCGGGTACGCTCTGCCTCGGGCAGCTCGGGATCATTCTTCAGCGCCGGAATCGCCTTGAGGCGGCTCAGATTGTGCAGAAGCGCGAGCAGGTCGGCCAGCAGCAGGCCGGAGTCCGCGCCGCGTGCATGCGCCGCGTCAGCCACTGCCAGGGCCTGGGCGGGTTTGCCCGCCAGGACGGCCTCAAGAAGGTCGAACACGGCCTGCCGGTCGGCCATGCCGAGCATTTCCGCGACCGCTTCCGCGGTGATCGGTCCGCTGCCCGGCTCCCGCGCGATCGCCTGATCGAGGAGCGAAAGTCCGTCGCGCACGGAGCCGTCCGCCGCCCGCGCGATCAGCGCCAGCGCCTGCGGCGTGACTGCCGCGCCCTCCGCCTCCGAGATGCGCCCGAAATGGGCCGCCAACTCGGCGGTGCCGAGGCGCCGCAGATCGAAACGCTGGCAGCGCGAGAGCACCGTGAGCGGGACCTTGCGCACCTCGGTCGTTGCGAACACGAATGTCACATGGGCAGGCGGCTCTTCGAGCGTCTTCAGCAGTGCATTGAAGGCATTGCGCGAGAGCATGTGCACTTCGTCGATGATGAAGACGCGCTTCAGCGCCTGCAGCGGCCGGAAGCGAGTCGCCTCGATGATCTCGCGCACGTCATCGACCCCGGTGCGGGAGGCGGCGTCCATCTCGACGACGTCCGGATGCCGCTCGGCCAGGATCGCCGTGCAGTTCGCACAGACCCCGCAGGGCGTCGCTGTCGGCCCGCCCCGGCCATCCGGCCCGATGCAGTTGAGGGCGCGGGCAATGATCCGCGCCGTCGTCGTCTTGCCCACGCCGCGCACGCCCGTCAGCATGAAGGCGTGCGCAACCCGCCCGGTCGCGAAGGCATTGGTGAGGGTGCGCACCATCACTTCCTGCCCGATCAGTTCGGAAAAAAGCGTGGGCCGGTATTTGCGCGCCAGCACCCGATACGCCGTGCCGGCAGGGCTCACCGCTGGCCCGTCCTGGCGTGCCGGCGCGGCGGGCAGATCAGCGAACAGGCCGGGCCCGGCAGGCGGCGGCGGATCCTCGAACAAGCCGGACATGCGAACCTGCCACACCTCCTTCGAACGCGCCCCGCGCCGGCACGCCATGCGCCGGGGAGCACCCCGGGCACCACCCGAGGGATGCCCACCCGAGGGAGGAAGGCCCGCTGGGCGGCGGATGGCGGGGGTGGGAGGCCGGACAGCGACCCGGGCGGAAACTCGTTGCGGCTGCTTCCTTCCGGACCTGACCGGGTTGGCGAGGCGCCCGTCCGCCGCCGACCCCCCGTGTGTCCATAGCACGCCACCGCATCGCGGTCAGCGTGTTGCCCGCCTCGGCAACGCATGCGAACGTCGCGCCGATCGCCAAGGCCCTGAGCGCGTGAACCTGACCCTCGCCCGCCGTCCCAACCCCTACACTGGCAGCCCGCTCGACCGCGCCGTCCAACGTCGCGACGACAGAAGCTGGATTGCCGCAGCGCTCGCCGCACCAGGGAGCCTGTTCCTGCCGCTCTGGCAGGCGAAGAACCTGATCCGGGATTCGGACCCGCACACCCCGACCGCGGTCTTCCTGTCGGCGGCAATCGCGAGCCAGCTCTGCGCGCCCGACGGCTCCGGCCCGTTCTCCTGGGCGTTCCTCGGTCTGCTCGAAGAGCGGGCGCTGTTCGCAGTCGATCTCGGCTCCGCCGATCCGGCCGGGCTGCTGCCCGGCCTGCCGGGCCACTTCATCGATTTGCGCACGGTGCCCGGCCTGCTGCCCGAGAGCGAGGCCGCCCTGCTCGCGCACGCCCGCGGCCTGTTGCATTGGCGGAGCCGCAGCCGCTGCTGCGGCGTGTGCGGCACCGCCTGCCTGCCGGCCGCCGCCGGCAACGTGATGCGCTGCCCGAGCTGCGGCACCGAGCATTTTCCGCGCACCGATCCGGCCGTCATCATGCTGGTTACCGACGGTTCCCGCGCTCTGCTCGGCCACTCGCACCGGTTCCCGCGAGCGGCCATGTACTCGACGCTCGCCGGCTTCGTCGAACCGGGCGAGAGCCTCGAAGAAGCGGTCGCGCGCGAGGTTGGCGAGGAGACCTCGGTCCGCGTTGGCCGCGTGCAGTATCACTCGAGCCAGCCCTGGCCATTCCCGGGCTCGATCATGCTCGGTTTTTATGCCGAGGCGCTGACGACCGACATCGTTCTCCAGACCGAGGAACTGCGGGATGCCCGTTGGTTCACCCGTGCCGAGATCGCCGCCCATGAAAGCCTGGGCTTCAGCCTGCCGCGCCTCGATTCGATCGCCCGCCGGCTGATCGAGGACTGGATGGAGAACGGCTGAAGCGACTCCGATCACCCGCCGGCAGGCCGAGCAGGATCCCAAAATCCAGGCCCTCGAATTCAGCTCTGCCCCTAGACCCGTGTCGGGCTGGCTGTGCAGCCCGACACCGGTCTCGCGGTTTATTCGAGCCTGCGATTCTCGCCCTCCGACGATTCCGCCTCGGGCGATCGCGGGCTAAGACCAACGCCGGCGAGCTTGCTTTTCTTCGCCGGGAGGACACGCCGCACTGCCGGCAGGACAAGGGAGTGATTGAGGAAGGCGGTGTCGAGCCCGTCGAGCCGCCGATGCCGTAACCCTCAGCCTGCCTCCCCGACACCCCGGCCCGACGCTGCCGGATAGACCCCGAGGATGCGCGTTTCGCGCGAGAAGAACGAGAGCTCTTCGAGTGCATTGCGCAAGCCTGGCCGTTCCGGATGTCCCTCGACATCGCAGAGGAACTGGGTCGCCGTGAACTCGCCGTTCAGCATGTAGCTCTCGAGCTTGGTCATGTTCACGCCGTTGGTCGCGAAGCCGCCGAGCGCCTTGTAGAGAGCGGCCGGAACGTTTCGGACACGGAAGATAAAGGTCGTCATCGTGCGGCTTTCATCCGGCGGTGGATCGAGCGGATGCGGCGCCATCACATAGAAGCGTGTCGTGTTGTGGGCCGCGTCCTCGACATTCCGGCGGAGAATCGAAAGGCCGTAGATGTCGGCCGCCAGCGCCGAGGCGATCGCGGCATCTTCCTTGCGCTGCCATTCTGCTACCAGCGCGGCGGCGCCGGCCGTGTCCGCCTCGACCACCTGGGTGGCGGCAAGCTCCTTGATCAGGCCGCGCACCTGCCCGAGTGCGACCGCATGCGAGTGGATGCGCCGCACGTCCTGGAGACGCGCTCCGCGAGGTCCGAGCAGGCAGTGTTCCACCCGCTGGAAATGCTCGCCGATCACATAGAGCCCACTTTCCGGCAGCAGCCGATGGATGTCCGGCACCCGCCCGGCGAGGCTGTTCTCGCACGGCAACATGGCCAGCGCCGCCGAACTTTCGCGGACCGCCTCGATGGCCGCTTCGAAGGTCTCGCACGGCACGGTCTCGAAGCCGGGATAGGCGGTGCGGCAGGCGAGATCGGAATAGGCGCCCGCTCGCCCCTGGAAGGCGATGCGGCCTTTCATCGTTCGGTAGGATCCTGCCGGTCGCGCAAGCCTGTTCTCGCCACCTTTCCGCTTATTTGCCGGGCACGGCGCCCGGGTTGAAGGGGCGCGGCGGTTTCCTTATGGTGCGGAGCACCTTAGGAGGTTGCCAGCGGGGCTGCAATTGAGCGGGCCACGGCTGTCCTCCGGCGGATCGAGAACGAACGGAAAGCGCCGCATGGACAGTCTGAAGGTCAACGAGGTCATTGCCAGTATATTGGTGGCCGGCATCGTCTTCATGGTCACCGGCTTCATTGCCGAAGGGGTGGTGCGCACCGGCGAGCTTGCCAAGCCTGCTTTCATGGTCGCGGTGAAAAACCAGCCGGGGGCCGCTGCTGCCAAGCCGGCGGGGGTGCCCAGCATCACGCCGCTGCTGGCCAGCGCCGACGTGAAGAAGGGCCAGGCGTTCGTCGACGAAGTTTGCGCGGCCTGCCACAACTACACCGCCGGCGCCGGCGCCAAGATCGGCCCCGATCTCTTCAATGTCGTCGGCCGCCCGCGCGCTTCGGTCAAGGGGTTCGACTATTCGGATGCGATCAAGAAGCTCGGCGGGGATTGGACCTTCGAGAACCTCAATCTCTGGCTGCATGATCCGCAAGCGGTCGCGCCCGGCACGCGCATGACCTATACCGGCATCGCGGACACGCAAACGCGCGCCGACGTCATTGCGTTCCTGCGAACCCTTTCGTCGCATCCCGTGCCGTTGCCGAAGGTGACGCCGGCAGCCGCCAAGCCGGCAGCCGCAGCACCCGCCGCCGCGCCTAAAGCGGCTGCCACCCCGGCGGCGCCGGCGAACGCCGCGAAGGCGGCTGCCACACCCGCACCGGCGCCAAGCCTCGCCTCCCTGATCGATCATGCAAACGTCAAGAAAGGCCAGCAGTTCGTCGAGGGTGTTTGTGCGGCCTGCCATAATGACACTGTCGGCGCCGGCACCAAGATCGGACCAGACCTGTACGGCGTGGTCGGGCGGCCCGTCGCCTCGGTGCAGGGCTTCGGCTATACGCCGGGGCTCAAGAAGCTCGGCGGCGACTGGACCTATGCGGCGCTCAACCAGTGGCTGACCAACCCGATGAAAGAGGTGCCCGGCACCATGATGGCCTTCCCCGGCATCCCCGATGCGGCCACCCGGGCCGACGTCATCGCCTTCCTGCGCACGCTCTCTCCCAACCCGGTGGCTTTGCCGGCGTCGACGGGCGGAAAGCCGTAGCACACTTGCTTCCGGCCGCTGAGGCGTTTCTCGCCGCCGCCGAGGCGGCAGCCGAGGCAGCCGGGGCGGCGATCAGGCCTTACTTCCGTGCGCCGATCGCGGTCGAAGAGAAGGCCGACCAGAGCCCCGTCACGCTGGCGGACCACACCGCCGAGCGGGCGATGCGTGAGGTTTTCGCCCGTTGCTTCCCGGAGCATGGCCTGGCCGGTGAGGAATTCGGCCACGAGCGGCCGGACGCCCGATTCTGCTGGGTGCTCGACCCGATCGACGGCACCCGCGCCTTCATCACCGGCCGGCCGCTGTTCGGGACTCTCATCGCCCTGCTCGATGCCGGCCGCCCGGTTCTCGGCCTGATCGACCAGCCGATAACGGGCGAGCGCTGGATTGGCCTCTCCGGCAGCCCGACGCGGTTCACCGGGCCGTTCGGCGGTCGCGCCGGGTGCCGCCCCTGCCCTGTCCTCGCTTCGGCGGAAATCTCGGCGACCAATCCGGAGATGTTCACCGGCTCCGAGTCTGCCCGCATCCGGCGCCTGCAGTCTGCCTGTCGTCGCGTCACGTGGGGCGGAGACTGCTACGGGTACGGCCTGCTCGCCCTCGGCCTGATCGACATGATCGCCGAATCCTCGCTCAAGCCCTGGGATTGGGCGGCGCTTGTCCCTATCGTTGAAGGCGCGGGCGGGAGGATCACCGACTGGGAAGGGCATGCGCTCGCCCCGGGCAGCGCCGGCCAAGTACTCGCGGTCGGCGACCCGGTCCTGCAAGGGCCGGCACTCGCCCTGCTCGCGGATTGAAGTCATCCGAGACGCGCGTCGGAGGAACCCATGCGCCGCCGCACACTCCTCACCAGCTTCTCTTCGAGTCTCGTCGGCGGCTTGCTCGCCACACCTGCGCGCGCCGCCACGCCCGAGGCCGCGCGCACCGACGCCGTTTCCGTGCTCGGGCCGCCCGCGCTGCCTCGAGGTTTCGCCCATTTCCCCTACGTCAACCCCGACGCACCGAAGGGCGGCAGCGTCACACTTTTTTCCTTGGGCGGTTTCGACAGTTTCAATCCCCATATCCTGCGCGGAACCCCGGCCGATGGGCTCGGCCGGCTCTGGGATACCCTGCTCACCGCCTCTGCCGATGAAGCCGCCGCCGGCTACGCCCATCTCGCCGAGGCGGTGGAGATCAGCCCCGATCGCGCCAGCATCACCTTCACGCTCGATCCGGCTGCCCGCTTTCACGACGGCACGGCCGTCACCGCGGCCGATGTCGTCTTCACCTTCCACGCCCTCGTCGAGAACGGCCAGCCGTTCTATCGCCTTTATTATTCTGCCGTCGGCTCGCTCGAAGCTCCCTCGCAGCGCGTCGTCCGCTTCCACCTTCGCTCCACGCAAAGCCGCGAGCTGCCGCTGATCCTGGGCGAGCTTCCGGTGCTGCCCGCTGCTTTTTTCGCCCACCGCGACTTCTCGAGCCCGCTCAGCACGCCGCCTCCCGGCTCCGGCCCCTATCGCATCGCCGACTATGCCTTCGACCGCTCGATCACCTACCAGCGCAACACCGACTACTGGGCCGCCGACCGCCCGACCGCGCGCGGCATGTTCAATTTCGACACCATCCGTACCGAATATTTCCGTGACGACACGGTGGCCTTCGAGGCGTTCAAGGCCGGCAGCATCGACTTCCGCAACGAGAACGTCTCCAAGAACTGGGCTACCGGCTACAATTTCCCGGCCGTCCGGCGCGGGCTCGTGAAACGCCGCCGCGTCCGCTACCGGCTGCCCACCGGAATGCAGGGGTTCGCGATGAACACCCGCCGCGCCGTCTTCGCCGATCGGCGCGTCCGCAAGGCGATGGCCTGGGCGTTCGATTTCGAGTGGGAGAACAAGAACCTCTTCTATGGCCTCTACAGCCGCACGCTCAGCTATTTCAGCAACAGCGACCTGGCCTCATCCGGCCTGCCGGAAGGCGCCGAGCTTGCCCTGCTCGAACCCTGGCGTCAGGAACTGCCGCCCGAACTTTTCACCGCGCCTTTCACCCTCCCCGTCACCAGCGGCGCCGGCAACAACAGCAAGGAACTGGTTGCGGCTTTCCACATGCTGGAAGCGGCCGGCTGGCACGTGGCCTCCGGCCGGCTCGTCGACAAGGCGGGCCGGCCGTTCGCCTTCGAGATCCTGCTGCCCGATCCGACCTTCGAGCGTGTCGCCCTGCCCTATACGACCTGGCTGAAGCGGCTTGGCATCACCGCCAGCGTGCGCGTGATCGATCCGGCGCAGTACCAGCGGCGGATGAACAATTTCGATTTCGACATGACGATGACGGTGATCCCGGAATCGGACATCCCCGGCAACGAGCAGCGCAACTACTGGACCTGCGCCGCCGCGCACACCGAAGGCAGCCAGAACCTGATGGGCGTGTGCAGCCCGGCGGTGGATGCGCTGGTCGACAAGCTGATCGCCGCACCCGACCGGCCTTCTCTCCTCGCCGCCGCGCATGCGCTCGACCGCGTGCTGCTCTGGGGCTGGTACATGGTGCCGCAATGGCACACGCAATATTTCAACCTGGCCTACTGGAACCGTTTCGGCTTTCCGGAGCAGCCGGTGCGCTCCGGCTATGTCTTCGATGCCTGGTGGATCGATGAAAAACTCGCCGCCGCCACCGATGCCGCCCGCCGCGCCGGGCTATAGCGCCCGGAGCCTCTGTCATCTGGTTGCGGTTGTTGCCGGGCGCCGTCTCCGGACAGAAGCTTGCACCACACCTTGAGAAATGGCCATCACCTCTCGTCATACGAATCTAGACCCGTGTCGGGCTGACTGTGCAGCCCGACACGGGTCTCGCGCTTTATTCGAGCCCGCGATTCACGCCCTCCGACGATTCCGCCTCGGGCGATCGCGGGCTAGAACAGGCGCGCGGCACGATCGAGTCCGGCGTCGAGCCTGCGCAGAATGACGAACGCGAGCTCAGCCCGTGTTCCCGCTGAGGATGGTGGCGCAGACTCCGCGACAGGCGACGGAGACGACGCATCGGAGTCGCCTAAGAGCATACGGATGCGCGCTTCGATACCCTCTGCCTCGCTCTGGATTGGCGCTCTCGCCGCGGCCGGCACCGGCGGCCCCGCCTCCGCCGCCAGCCGCCCCACGGCGTGCGCCCCGATATGGCAACCGAGCAGGACGCGAAGCGGTCGCTCGGACCATACACGCGGACCCGCGAGCGGCGGACGCCAGCCCGGCCGGAGGGCGGTCTGCAGGTCCTGCAGGCGGGCATCGAGCGTCACCAGCAGGGGAACGACGGCTGTGTCGCCGCGGCCATCGAGCATTCCCGGCACGGCGGCCGCGACCACCGCGCCAAGGGCCCGCCAATAAAGGCGCTGCATCGTCAGCGCGACGTCCACCGTTCGCATCGGCAGAACGAGGGTACTCACCGCGATTCCCGCAAATGCGCCGAGCACACTCTCCACGAGGCGGTCGAACAGGACGCCGGGCGCGAAATATCCGAGCACGCCGAAGGCGAGGCCGAGTGCCACGGTGGTCCAGAAAATCATCAGGGAATAGGCAGCCATCCAGACCTGGAAGGCGAGGAACAGCGTGGCAAGACACATTGCGAACAAGGCGTACGGGTGGCCTGCCAAAGCGGTCGCCAGCAGCACCCCGACGACCACGCCAAAGAGAGTGCCGATCAGAAACTGTATTCCCTTGCGGATGGATTCGCCGCGCGAGCGCGTGCCGACGATCACCGCGAATGCGACGAAGCCTGCCCAGTACCAGCGCGTCGGGATGACCTGGCCGAGCAGGACCGCAGCACTCGTCGCCAGCGCCACCTGGACCGCGCGACGAAAAGCCGGGTCAAGCCAGAAGCCTGCCCGGGGCGCTCCGGCTTGTCCGCTGCCGCGCGGCGTGGCACCCAGGGCGTCGGCCGGCGAGTGCGGCGGCTTTCCGGAGGTGCTTGCCTCGAGCGCAACGGGTTCGATGATCTCGGAGAGTCCGCCGATTGCCGCTGAGAGATCAGTCCGCGGCAAACCTGAACCGAGCGCCGTTGCCGGCACCTCGATTGCCGCCCGAAGCTTTGCGACCTCCGCCCGGACGGTTGACCGTTCCACGTCGGATGCCGGCAGCCGGTCAAGCAGTCTTCGCGCCAGGCTTGTCGCGCCAACATCCAGTTCGATGAGGCGCAACACGGCCTCGCGCGTGACACCCGGCGCACCCGTGAGCGTTTCGGCGAGCACGGTCGCCTCGTCGAGACGCCGGATTGCTTCTCGCAACCAGCGCCGTGCGCCGAGCGGCCAGGACCCTTGATCGAGTGCCGCGTCCATGCGCGCGATCATCGTAGCGATTCGCCGCCGCATGGCGGCGTCGATCCGCTTCAACACGAGAGGCGGCCGTTCCGACCACAAGGTCTCGCGCAAGGCCAGCGCGATCGCAACGGAAAGCACGACCACCGCGACACGCACCGGAAGCTCGCCGATCATCGCCTGGCCGAGCACGCTCACGATGTAAGCAAGCAGCCCGACCATTCCGAGCGCCATGGCACGTGGGCCTCGCCCGGCGAAATAGGCAGTGAACGTCATGACCACGACGAGCCCGGCATCGGTGAGCCAGCGCACGGGGAGGAGCATGGCCGCCAGCGTGCCCACGGCGACGGCAGGCAGGATTGCCAGGAGCATGGTCACGCGCTGCGCGGCTGGTGTCGCGTCGCGCACGAACGCGACCAGGTAGAGGCTGACGACGAAGCCGAGCATCTGCTCCCCAAGGCCGACGGCTGTCACGGTCCCGAGCAGCTTGGCAAGGGCGAGCGTCAGCGCCCCGGCCGCCACGGCGCGGGTGGCCTGGCGCGTCCTGAGCCGGCCGGGATCGGGCGGCAGCATTTTTGCCACCGCGCTGAGAGCCAGGTCCCGAACGGAACTCCGCCAGGGGCGGCCCTGCGGGGAATTCACCATCATCGGCCTCCGCCGGGCGCGAATGAGCTCAGATCTGGGGGCAACGATACAAGATGCCGCTCCCGCAGGGTGCGGAAAAAATGATGACGCGATGGTGCTCAGGTCATTTTCGCCAACCTCGCGTCAAGTCCTCGCAAGATGCATTTTCAGCCCGCGGGCGCGCCCCGAACAGGAATCGATCAGGTGGGCCTGGGAACGGTGACCGTACGAGCGCGCCCAATGATCGGCGCCGTCCGGTCCGGAGGCGGCTGGAGTCGACCATAGCTTCGCGCCCGGACCGTCGGCGGGGCCGGCGGCAACGAAACCGGACATTCGTCTCACCGGACAATCGGGCCGGAAGCAGAATGGCAGGTTCCGGGCGAACAGCGTGTCAAAGCTGACATCGTCGTTCCACGTCACGGAGGCTCAGGCCGAACACATGGTAAGCCGCACGGCGTGGCCGATGATGTCGGCCGGGAGGCGGTGATCTGGATAGGTTGCGACCTCGGGGCCACAGCGCCAGTCGGCCCCAGGCCCTCGTTTCGACCGCAAGCCGGTAATTTGGCAATCCGATAGACCGTGCAACCCGTCCTCGACGTCCGCGCCGCCTTCTCGGGCAGTCCCTGGTGGGGTCATTCCGCCGGCTCTACCCTGATTTCCGCTCCGTCAATGACATCAACCGAATTCCTGCCACCATCTGAGACTCCTCTCCCTTGCAGGCTTTCCGGGACCTGCCGAAGTCCCGGTTGGATCAGGGTGATTAATCAGAGGCTGTTAAGGGACCCTGACAGTATGGGTCGCTGCTCGCCGCAAGGCGGGAACCGAGCGGATGACGAACTTCTCCAGTTCGACCGCGAGAAAGAACGCGACGGCGCCAGCGATCAGCCAGGGCCAGGCCCGGAGCGGCAGCGATTCGTTGCCGAAGATAGCGTGAAAGGGTGGGGCATAGGTAAAGAGAAGCTGCAGCACGACGACCGCGCCGATCCCCCACCAGAGATAGGGATTGCCCGCATGGGCATGCGGGGTCAGCGATGAGTCGATGAGGTAGCGGCTGTTCAAGAGATAGAAGACCTGCCCGAGCGTGATCGCGTTGACCGCGGCCGTCCTCGCCATGCCGTCCGACGCGCCGTTCACCTTCAGCCAGGAGAAGGCCCAAAGCGTATAAACCACCAGCATCGCGCCCACGAAGAGGATGCGCCAGATCCCGAAACCGGTAACGATCGGCCTGTCGATCGCGCGCGGCGACCTCAGCATCACGTCGTCCTCATGGGGCTCGAAAGAGATGACGAGGCCGAGGGCGACCGAAGTCACCATGTTGACCCACAGCACCTGCGGCGCAGTGATCGGCAGAGCGAAGGCGAAGAGGATGGCGACCGCGATCACCGCGCCCTGTGCGATATTCGTCGGGAGCAGGAAGAGCAGCGCCTTTTCGATGTTGTTGTAAACGGTGCGGCCCTCTTTCACGGCAGCGGAGATCGAGGCGAAATTGTCATCGGCCAGGATCATGCCGGCCGCTTCCTTCGTCACTTCCGTGCCCTTGATTCCCATGGCGACGCCAATGTCCGCCTTTTTCAGCGCCGGCGCGTCGTTGACGCCGTCGCCGGTCATCGCCACGATCTGCCGGCTCGCCTGGATTGCCTTCACGAGCCTCAGTTTGTGCGTCGGACTTGCGCGCGCAAACACGTCGACGTCGCGCACGCATTCCTGAAGCGCGGCGTCGTTCATTGCCTCGATCTCCGTCCCCGCCACCGCGGTCTTTCCGTCGCCGATGCCCAGCATTCTTGCGATCGCCGCCGCCGTGATCTTGTGGTCACCGGTGATCATCGTCACGCGAATGCCGCCGCCGTGGCATTCCGTTACCGCTTCGATTGCCTCCTTGCGCGGCGGATCCATAAGGCCAACGAGGCCCAGCAGAACGAGCGTCTTCGGCAGGTCGGCGGCGGTGAGGCCGCCCGCCTGCAGGCCAGGCGAAGCCAACCACGCAAACCCGAGCACGCGTTCGCCCTGCGCCGCGAGCCGGTCGCCTTCCCGGGCGAAACGGTCGCGGTCGAGCGGCGCCGGCCCCGTCGCGGTCTGCTGGCGGTCGCAATGGTCGAGGATCACTTCCGGCGCGCCCTTGACGAGCAGCATCTCCTCGCCGCTCGCGGAACGATTGAGCGTCGCCATGAACTTGTGCTCGGACTCGAAAGGAATGGCGTCCAGGCGCGGTGCGGCGGCGCTCTCCGCGGCACGGTCCATCCTCAGCTTCGCCGCGAAAGGATAGAGCGCGGCCTCGGTCGGGTCACCCTCCACCTTCCAATGGCCGTCCTCCTGGAAAAGCTCGGCATCGTTGCACAGAGCGGACACCCGGCCCATGAGCTCGAGCACCGGCTCCTGCTCGACCCGCTGTCCGTCACGACGCACTTCGCCGTCAGGCGCGTAGCCGTCGCCGGTGACTTCGAAGGCCTGCCCGGCGGTGACGACGGATGTCACCATCATCTCCATCAGGGTCAGGGTCCCTGTCTTGTCGGAGCAGATGCGCGAAACGGAGCCAAGAGTCTCCACCGCCGGCAGGCGCCGGATGATCGCGTTGCGGCGGGCCATCCTCTGCACGCCGATCGCCAGCGTGATCGTGATCAGCGCTGGCAGCCCTTCCGGGATCAGCGACACGGTGATGCCGACGACCGCCTGAAACAGCTCGACAAAAGTCATGTGACCGAGCCAGTGGCCCCAGGAGAAGAGGGCTACGCCAATGATCGCGATCGCCGCCGTGATGACGTATCCGAACTTCTTGATCTGCCTGAGCAATGGCGTTTCCAGCGGACTCACGTCTGCGAGCATCCGGTTGATGCGGCCGAGTTCCGTCGCGGATCCGGTTGCGACGACCACGCCGGAAGCGCGCCCGGAGACGACCGTCGTGCCCGAGAAGGCCATGCTGTGCCGGTCACCGACCATGGCCTTCGCGGAGACCGGCTCCGTCGTCTTGTCGGCCGGCACGGATTCACCGGTCAGCGCGGCCTCTTCGGTGCGCAGGTTCTTGGCTTCGATCAGACGCAGGTCGGCGGGAATCCTGTCGCCCGATTCGAGAAGGACGACATCGCCCGGCACAAGCTCCTCGGCGGGTAGCATGCGCGTCTCGCCGCCGCGTACGGTACGCGACTCCGCCGAGAGCATGTTGCGAATCGAATCGAGCGCCTTTTCCGCCCTGCCCTCCTGGATGAAGCCGAGCAGTGAATTGAGAATGGCCACCGCGAAGATGATGGAAGCGTCGAGCCACAGGCTCAGCATCAGCTTGACGAACCCGGCGAGCAGCAGGACGTAGATCAGGATGTTGTTGAACTGCAAAAGGAAGCGAAGGAAGGCTCCACGCTTCTTACCCGCAGGCAGGCGGTTCGGTCCGTAAGTCTTCAGCCGCCGGGCGGCTTCGTCGGCGTCGAGGCCTCGCGCGAGATCGGTCTTGAGACGCCGTTCGGCTTCCTCCGCCGGCATCGCATGCCAGGGCGCAGCTTCCTCCTCTGGCGCCGCATTCGCCGTGACGCTCATTGCCCTCTCTCCCCCCAACTTCCATTGCTATTCGTCACGACCCAGAAGATGCGCTGCCGCACGCCAGGCGTGATGTGTCATCCGGTCAAGCCGCCGCATCGCGTCGATCCGCGCGAAGGCTTCCACCGCGCTCAGCCTTCCCGGCGCGACCGCGACAAGGGTCGCTGCGCGATGTTCGCGCTGCATCGAGTTAAGCACCCCTGCAGTGGTTGCGAGCTCGGCCAGCATCGCTTCCGCCTCGGGTGAGGCCTCCCATCCGATCGGCTGGGCACGGGGGCTCAAAGCAGACTCCGCGATGATTGATCCGGCAACCATTTCCGACCTGCGCATCACGCCTTTGCAGACTTCTGCCGCGCGCAGGTCCTCGGGACCGCCATTTGCCGGCGCCAGCCCGTCGCCCGCGCCGATGATCTCGACGAGCCGCGATGTATGATCAAGCGCGTGCAGCGTGTGGGTCAGGCGCAGGCTCTCCTCCTCGGAGCCTGGCGGCTCCTTCAATTCCGACAGGAACTCCTGCGCCTCCTTGAGCGTGCTGGCGGCTTCCGACGTCTCGCCGCACCTCCCGCCCTCGCCTGCCAGGGAGGCAACGATCGAGACGCATGCGGCCTTCAGCACATTTGCTACCGCCCGCCGCACTGCTTCCACGGCAACGACCGGATTGCCCAGCGCGGCCGGATCGAGGCTGCGCCTGAGCGCAGAGCCTTTCGAGGGGAGCAGCCGCTCGACGAAACGGGTGAACCAGTCGACCGCGGGCAGCAGCACCGCGACGCCGACGACGTTGAAGGCGGTGTGATAGGCAGCGAGCAACGTTAACCCGTCAACCGCACGCTGCCACCGTTGCATCAGCGGCATGGTGAGCGGAAAGGTGGCCAGTGCGATCAGCGCCGCTATCAGCTTGAACAGCACATAGGCGACCGCCAGCCGCTTCGCGGTCGCGCTCGCGCCGATCGCCGCCATCGCCGAGCTCGTCGCGGTGCCGATGTTTTGCCCGATGATCAGCGCGCAGCCCTGGCTGAGTCCGATCGCCCCGGCTCCGAAGGCAGCGAGCGTGACCGTGATCGCCGCTGTGGAGGACTGCATCACCGCCGTCATCGCAAGACCCGCCACGACCAGCGTGAGAAGGCCAATCCAGCCGGAAATCCAGCCGACACCGGGCGCGCCAAGCACCGCCGGAAGGTCGGCGGGATGAATTCGTTCCGCCAGCCCGCCCATGCCTTGCTGCAGGCTCATGAGGCCGTAAAGCACGAGCGCGAAGCCCGCGAGCGCCGCGCCCGCCGCCGCGATCCGTCCGCTCGCGAGAAGCTTCGTCAGCGCGCCGACGAAGATCATCGGCAGCGCGTAAGAGGAGAGCGACACGCGCAGCCCGATCAGCGCCACGAGCCAGCCGGTGCCGGTCGTCCCGACATTCGCGCCAAACACGAGTCCGAGGCCTTGTGGGAAGGTCAGCAGTCCCGCACTGACGAGGCCGATCGTGGTCATCGTCGTGGCGCTCGAGGATTGCACGAGCAGCGTGACGATGGCGCCCCAGAAGGCGCCAGAAAGCGGCGTCGCCGCCGCCTTGCTCAGTACCCCGCGCAGGGCCGAGCCGGCCATGACCTTGAGCCCGTCAGTCATGACGGTCATGCCGATCAGGAAGAGGCCCACTCCGCCGAGAACTGCGATCGTGGTCGACATCGCCGGTGGTCCTCCCGCGCTATTGGCTCACTTTTCAGCCGCGAGCTCTGTCCGCGCCGCGGCAAGTTCCGCTTTCTGCTCTGCCGAGACGGTCGGGTAGGCGAGATCGAGCGTTTCGATCGCCTCAACGATCGCGGCGGCGACGACAAGCCGGGTGAACCACTTGTTGTCGGCGGGGACGACGTACCACGGCGCGCCCTTCGTCGCGGTCGCCCGGATCGCCTCCTCATAGGCGTGCATGTAGTCGTCCCAGTATCGGCGCTCGCGGACGTCGGCCGGCGAGAATTTCCAATTCTTGTCCGGCGTGTCGAGCCGGGCCAGGAAACGTTTCTTCTGCTCCTTACGCGACAGGTTCAGGAAGAACTTCAGCACCAGCACGCCCTGGCGCGTCAGATAGTCCTCGAATCGCGCGATATCGGCTAGCCGTTCGTCCCAGAAGGACCTGGTCACGAGTTTCGGCGGGATCCTCTGTGCATCGAGCAGAGCCTGGTGGACCCGCACGACGAGAACCTCCTCGTAATAGGAGCGGTTGAAAATACCGATGCGGCCGCGTTCCGGAACTCTCGCCGAATAGCGCCAGAGGAAGGCGTGTGACAGCTCCTCTTGGGAGGGCTGCTTGAATGAATGCACGTCGCAGCCTTGCGGATTCACCCGCGCCATGACGTGTTTGATCGTGCTGTCCTTGCCCGCTGCGTCCATAGCCTGAAGGATGATGAGCACCGACCAGGAGTCCTGCGCGTACAGCATGTCCTGCTCCATCGCCAGCCATTCCGAGCCCCGCCGGAGAAGATCGGCGGCTTCGGTCCTGCCCATCTGCAGCCCGAGCGTATCGCCAGGATCGAAGTGCTTGAGGCGGAAGTCCTTGCCTCTCGTCACGCGAAAGGGATTGGTGTATTTTTGCACCTGGGCAATAATGTCCTGGCGGGGCAACTTTTCTCCTCCTGGAACTCGCGCATCCGATTCTTCGTGCTCGGTGCGAGCCTCGCAAAATCCCCAAATTTGATCAAGGTCCACCCTGATGCACGGACGGCCCGGCTCGGCGGCGAACATCCTCGTCGGTCAGATGAACGTCGCCCTCGGCCCGGAAAGGCGGCCGGCTTGAACCGAACTTCGCAATGATGCTAAGTGACACGACTTCGCAATCTTGCTAAGGTCCAGATATGACGCGACCCAACCGACGATCCGTGCGGAAGGTGGTGCTCAACGATAGCGCCGCTATCGCTGCGCAATGCGCCCACCGCCTGCTCGAACTTCGCACCCATATCGGCGAAACACAGAAACAGCTCGCGAAGCGGCTCGTGATGACCGAGTCCATGATCTCACGCCTGGAACGCGGCGACCACGTCCCGAGCCTCGCCACACTGTGCCGCATTGCCGATGCGTTCGGACGCCGACTGGAAATCGTCTTCCACGAGCATGAGCACGTGCATGCGGACGGAACCCGCCATTCTCATCCTCATAGCCACGACGATCCCGATCATCAGCACGATCACGAAGATGAAAAATGACCGTCGGCCCCGAATTGCTGCTGATCGGCGCCGTCACCGCCGTCGGCGTTCTGCACACGATGGCCCCGGACCACTGGGTGCCGATCATACTGATCGCGCGCCAGCGCGGCTGGTCCATAGCGGAAACGGCGCGCGCCTCATTTCAGGCCGGCATAGGTCACGTGCTTTCGACACTGGCGATCGCGTTGGTCGTCTGGCTTGTCGGCGTGGCCGTCGCAACCCGCTTTGGGTATATCGTCGATACCGCAGCGGGCATTGCGCTGGTCGCCTTCGGCGGCTGGATCGCGATCTCGGCCTGGCGCGAGCTGCCAGGCGGCGCGGGCCATGGGCACAGCCACGGGCACAGTCACGCCCATGACTTCGCACACCTCGGTGGCGGCAGCGTCCATGGTCCGGAGTTGCAACAGGTCCCCACCGGTCATGGCGATCTGTTGCTGTCGATCTACGAGGCAGGGAGCCCGCCGTGCTTCCGCTTGACCGGAGCGCATGCTGATTCGGTCACGGTCGAGACTCTGCGTCCTGACGGCGCGCGTCAGGTCTTTCTGTTCGCCAACCATGGAACCTATTGGGAATCCGTTGACCAGATCCCCGAACCGCACGGCTTCGACGTCACAATCGCCGTCGAGCATGAGGGACACGCGCACAGCTACCACACCGCGTTCCCCGAGCATGATCACGGACATAGCCATGGCCATGAGCTCGGTGACAGCCACGGTCATGAGCTGGAGCCCGCAGATGATCCGCTTTATGCACCGTTGCGAGGTGACGTTGCCGTGCTCACGCGGCACGTCCATGTCCACCGGCACGGCATGGGTGCCGCACATGCCCACTGGCACGATCATACGCCTGAGACGGCGCATGCCGTAACCGCAACTTCGGAATCGGAGCCGCCCCAGCACGAGCATCGGCACAAAACGACGGCACGCACCGCTCTGCTGCTGATCCTCGGCTCATCGCCGATGGTGGAAGGCATCCCCGCCTTCTTCGCGGCGAGCCAGTTCGGCGTCGGCCTCATCATCGCGATGTCCATCGTCTTCGCGATCAGCACGATCGCAACCTATGTGCTGCTGTGCGTCTACTCGACCGCCGGCCTCCAGCGTGTCCGACTCGGCCCATTCGAACGCTACGGCGAGGTTCTCAGCGGTGCCTTCATCGCGCTCGTTGGCGTCGCCTTCTGGATTTGGCCAGTGCTATGATCTTCCTGGGGCCAGCGGTAGCGATGCGAACGACGCGGTTGTTCACCTGCGCATGCGCCGTTTGCAAGCTGTCGTGTTGAAATCGTCAAAGCGCCCGGCGCTTGCGTGTTCGCGCGGCCGGTCCGCTCACGCCCTGCGCGCGCCGGCGGCGCAGCCGCCCGTCAGGCCGGGCCGCCGCCGGTGGCACCGACGGCCCGCCGAGGCTACGGTCTGCCCCATGCCCAGTGCAGAGCGCCACCCACCTGCCGGCTGCGTGCCATCGGAACCCGGCCGGTTGCCCAACCCCGCCCGCCGTCGGCCCGGCGCCGCCCGCTGATGGCAGCCTATCTTCTCAGACGCCTGCTTCTCATCATTCCGACGCTGGTCGGCATCATCGCCATCAACTTTGCGGTCGTGCAGCTCGCGCCCGGTGGCCCGGTCGAGCAGATGGTCGCCAAGCTCAAGGGCCAGGGCGCCGTTCTCTCGGGCATCACCGGCCAGGGGCAGCCGGAGGCCTCCGGACCCGGCCTCTATCGCGGCGCGCAGGGGCTCGATCCGCACCTGATCGCCCAGATCCGCAAGATGTTCGGCTTCGACAAGCCGCCGCTCGCGCGCTTCGTCGAAATGCTGAAGAACTACGCGACCTTCCACCTCGGCAAGAGCTTCTTCCTCGACAGGCCGGTGCTCTCGCTCGTGCTGAGCCGGATGCCGGTCTCGATCTCGCTCGGGCTGTGGTCGACGCTGCTCGTCTATCTCGTCTCGATACCGCTCGGCATCGCCAAGGCGGTGCGCGACGGCAGCCGCTTCGATGTGGCCAGCACCGCCGCCATCCTGCTCGGCTACGCGGTGCCGAGCTTCCTGCTTGCCATCATGCTGATCGTGCTGTTCGCCGGCGGCTCTTTCGTGCAGTGGTTCCCGCTGCGCGGGCTGGTCAGCGCCGGCTGGTGGTCGCTCTCCTGGCCCGCCCGCATCGGCGATTATCTCTGGCACATGGTGCTTCCGGTCATCGCCATGACGGTGGGCGGTTTCGCCAGCCTCACCATGCTGACCAAGAACTCCTTCCTCGAGGAGATCGGCAAGCAGTACGTGCTCACCGCCCGCGCCAAGGGCGCTTCGGAGCGCCGCGTGCTCTACGGCCATGTCTTCCGCAACGCCATGCTGCTGGTCGTCGCCACCTTCCCGCAGGCTTTCGTGGGCATCCTGTTCACGAGTGCGCTCCTGATCGAGATCATCTTCTCGTTGAACGGCCTCGGGCTGCTGGGCTTCACGGCGGCGGTGCAGCGCGACTATCCGGTGATGTTCGGCACTCTCTACGTCTTCACCCTGCTCGGCCTCGTGCTGCAGATCATCGGCGACTTCCTCTACACCGTCATCGATCCGCGTATCGATTTCGAGGTTCGCCGGTGACGCTTTCTCCGCTCACACACCGCCGCCTCGCTGCCTTCCGCGCCAACCGCCGCGGTGTCGCCTGCCTCTGGATTTTCTCGGTCCTGTTCATCTTCTCGCTGTTCGCCGAATTCGTGGCGAACGACCGCCCGCTCCTCGTGCGGTATCAGGGCGCGTGGTACGTTCCGGTACTCGCCGATTATCCGGGGACCGATTTCGGGCCGGATTTCCTGCCCACCGAGACGGACTTCCATGATCCCGCCGTCCAGCAAGCCATCCGCGCGCATGGCTGGATGATCTGGCCGCTCATTCCCTATCATTACGATACCATCGTCAACAACCTGCCCTCGCCGGCACCGAGCCCGCCCACCTGGCAGAACTGGCTTGGCACCGACGACGAGGGGCGCGACGTGCTCGCCCGTGTCATCTACGGCTTCCGCATCTCGGTGCTGTTCGGCTTCAGCCTGACCATCCTCTCCTCGATTGTCGGCGTCGCCGCCGGCGCCGTGCAGGGCTTCTATGGCGGCCTCGTCGATCTCTTGGGCCAGCGCGGCATCGAGGTGTGGTCCGGCATGCCGCAGCTCTTCCTGCTGATCATCCTTTCGAGCGTCATCGCGCCCACGTTCTGGGTGCTGCTCGTCTTCCTCCTGCTGTTCAGCTGGATGACGCTGACGGGGCTCGTCCGCGCCGAGTTCCTGCGCGGCCGCAACCTCGAATATGTGCGCGCCGCGCGTGCGCTCGGCGTTTCCGATCCGGTGGTGATGTGGCGCCATGTGCTGCCGAACGCGATGGTGGCCGTGATGACCTTCCTCCCCTTCATCCTCTCCGGCTCGGTCACGGTATTGGCCAGCCTCGATTTCCTGGGCTTCGGCCTGCCGCCCGGCTCGCCCTCTCTCGGCGAACTCGTGGAGGAGGCCAAGAACAACCTCCAGGCGCCCTGGCTTGGCATCACCGCCTTCGTCGTCCTCGGCGGCACACTCGCTCTTCTCATTTTCATCGGCGAGGCGGTGCGTGACGCCTTCGATCCGCGCAAGACGCTCACGTGAGCCTGCTCGAGGTTTCCGGACTCGCAGTCTCCTTTGCTGAACGCCGGGTGGTGGAGGATGTCTCCTTCACGCTCGATCGCGGCGAAACACTCGCGCTGGTCGGCGAATCAGGTTCCGGCAAGACCCTGACCGCGCTCTCCCTGCTGCAATTGCTCCCCCCCGGGGGCCGCAATTCCGCCGGTCGCGTCCTGCTCGACGGCGAACACGTCATCGGCGCCGGGCCTCTCGTCCTGCGTCGGCTGCGCGGCGGGTTGGCGGGCATGGTGTTCCAGGAGCCGATGAGCAGCCTCAATCCGCTGCATCGCATCGGGCGCCAGATCGGCGAGGCGATCCGGCTGCATCGGCGCCTCGCCAAGAACGCTTTGCGCGCGCGCGTGCTCGCCCTGCTCGAGGCCGCCGGCTTCGCCGACGCGGAACGCCGGATCGACGCCTATCCCCACCAGCTCTCGGGCGGCCAGCGCCAGCGCGTGATGATTGCGATGGCGCTCGCCAACGATCCCACCCTGCTGATCGCCGACGAGCCGACCACCGCACTCGATGTCACCATCCAGGCGCAAATCCTCGATCTCCTCGCCGCCGAGAAGAAGGCACGCGGCCTCGCCCTCCTCCTCATCACGCATGACCTTTCGATCGTCCGCCGCATGGCCGACCATGTCTCTGTCATGCAAGGGGGCCACATCGTCGAATCCGGATCCACCCACGAGATCTTCACCGCTCCGCGCCATGCCTATACACGCATGCTGTTGGACACCGTGCCGCGCGGCGGCCCCGCCACTCGCCCGCACGGCACGGAACCGCTCCTGGCGGCGGAGCGGATCGCGGTGCATTTCCCGATCCGCGCCGGGTTGCTGCGCCGCAAGGTTTCCGAAGTGCGCGCCGTGGATGATGTCTCCTTCGCCATCCGTGCCGGCGAAACGCTCGGACTGGTCGGCGAATCGGGCTCAGGGAAGACCACCATCGGCCTTGCCCTCGTCGGCCTGGAGAGAGCAGCCGGACACATCTCATTCGAAGGCCGCGAGATCGGCGGGCTTTCACGCCGGGAACTGAGGCCGCTCCGCGGGCGCATGCAGATCGTCTTTCAGGATCCCTTCGGCAGCCTCTCGCCACGTCTTTCCGTCGGAGAAATCATCGCCGAGGGTCTCGCCGTTCACATGCCGAGGCTCCCCCGCGCCGAGCGCGAGGCACGCGTGCTCGCCGCTCTGGCCGAGGTCGGCCTTCCCGCCGAAGCGATGCTGCGCTATCCGCACGAATTCAGTGGCGGCCAGCGGCAGCGCATCGCCATTGCCCGCGCGATGATCCTGAAGCCGCACTTCGTCGTCCTCGATGAGCCGACCAGCGCGCTCGACGCGTCGGTGCAGGCGGAGATTGTCGATCTCCTGCGCGATCTGCAAAGCCGTCACGATCTCGCTTATCTCTTCATCAGCCACGATCTCGCAGTGGTGCGCGCGCTCGCGCACCGGCTGATCGTACTGCGCGCCGGCCGCATCGTCGAGCAAGGCCCGGCCGCAGAGCTGTTCGCCGCTCCGCGCGAGCCTTACACCAAGGCGCTGATCGCCGCCGCGTTTCCCGCCGCACCGGCACGGCCCGAGATCACGGCCGCATAGCACGCGGAAGGCACCCTGCTCCCATGCCGGCTACAGGAGCCCCTCGCGGCGCAGGCTGGTCCAGCTTCCATTGCCGATGATGACATGGTCGTGCAGCACCACCGAGACCGTGTTGAGCGCTGCCGCGACCTCTTTCGTCATGGCGACATCCTCGCGCGAGGGGGTCGGATCGCCCGAGGGGTGGTTGTGGACAAGGATGACCGCGCTTGCCGAAAGCTCGAGCGCGCGCTTCGCAACTTCGCGCGGATAGACCGCCGTGTGGTTCACCGTGCCGCGGGACTGCACTTCGTCGGCCCTGAGACGGTTCCGCGTATCCAGGAAGAGAATCCGGAACTGCTCGGTCTTCTCGCGGGCCAGGCGCGTGTTCAGGTAGCGCATCAACCCGTCCCAGTCGTTCAACAACTCCCGGTCCATCACTTCCGCGCCTGCCAGCCGTACCGCCCCGGCCTGCACGGTTTTCAGCGCGGCGATACCGGCGGGGCCCAGTCCTTCGATCCGGGCCAGTTCCTCCGCCGGCGCGGCGATCGCGGCGGAAAAGCTCCTGAACCTCTCGAGCAGACGTTTTGCGATCGGCTTCGTGTCGCGCCGCGGCAGGGCGATGAAGAGAATGATCTCGAGCAGGTCCTGGTCGTTCAGCGCATCCGGCTCCGCCGTGATCAGGCGGTTGCGCAGCCGCTCGCGATGTCCTGCCGGAGCAACCGATTCGGGCGGACGCGCCATGGGCGGTGCCGTGGCAGGCCGCCGGTCAGGCGCTCGGATAGGGCGGCTTCTCGAAGCCGGCGGGGGAGAGGGTGAAGATCTCGCAGCCGGTTTCGCTCACTCCGACCATGTGCTCGAACTGCGCCGAGAGGCTGCGATCGCGCGTCACCGCCGTCCAGCCGTCATCCAGGATCTTCACCTCCGGCCGTCCCGCATTCACCATCGGCTCGATGGTGAAGAACATGCCGGGCAGCAGTTGCGGCCCTTCGCCGGCGCGCCCGAAATGCAACACGTTGGGCGGCTCGTGGAACCGCCGCCCGATGCCGTGGCCGCAGAAGTCCCGCACCACGCTGAAGCGCTGGCGCTCGACGAAGTTCTGGATGGCGTACCCGACATCGCCGAGCCTTGCCCCGGGCCGCACCGCCGCCACACCCTGCATCAGCGCGCCGTAGGTGACCTCGATCAGCATCCGCGCCCGGGTCGAGGCGCGGCCGGCGATATACATCCGCGAACTGTCCCCGTGCCAGCCATCCAGGATCACGGTCACGTCGATATTGACGATATCGCCTTCGTCGAGCCGACGCTCACCCGGAATGCCGTGGCAGACGACATGGTTGATCGAGGTGCAGACCGATTTCGGATAGCCGCGATAGTTGAGCGGCGCCGGTTGCGCGCCGTGGGCCAGGATGAATTCGTGGCAGAGCCGGTCGAGCGCCGCCGTCGCCACCCCCGGCACGACGTGCGGGGTGACCATGTCGAGGGTCAATGCGGCCAGCCTTCCGGCCGCCCGCATGCCCTCGAAATCCTCCGGCTTGTGGATCGTGATCCGTCGCGGATCGGCTTCGCCGTCCATCCTGGCTCCTTCGGCCGCGGCGGCAGCGTCCGGCGGCTTGGCGAGAAGATGCGCAGCGGCGAGGATCGGTGCAAGAGCGGTGCCCCGCGAGGCACAACCCCTGGCTGGCAACGCAGTCTTGCCTTGACCGCGGAGCGGCTTCTCTCCCGTGTTGCTCAGCTTCCCCTGGACCAGGCCTCGTAACGCGCTCTCGTCTCCGCGTTCGGCGGATAAAGGCCGGGCAAAGCGGCACCCTTCTCCACCTCGGACATGATCCAGGCTTCCATCCGTTCCTGCTCGGCAGCGAGTGCGGCCACTTCATCGCCCAGCGCCGCCGGGATCACGACTGCACCGTCGTCGTCCGCCACCACGACATCGCCGGGAACGATGGCCACTCCGCCGCAGCCGATCGGCTCCTGCCAGTTGACGAAAGTGAGCCTGGCAACAGAAGGGGGCGCTGCGACCCCGTGGCACCAGACCGGAAATTCCGTCGCCCGCACTCCTGCTGCGTCCCGCACCGCCCCGTCCGTCACCAGCGCGGCCACTCCGCGCCTCTTCATCCGCGCGCAGAGGATGTCGCCGAAGATGCCGGCATCGGTAGTGCCCATCGCATCGACGACGGCGATCACGCCCGGCTCCATCGCCTCGATCGCCGCCCGCGTCGAGCGCGGCGAGGCCCAGCTTTCCGGTGTCGCCAGGTCCTCACGCCAGGGCACGAAGCGCAGAGTGAAGGCAGGACCCACCAGCCGCCCCTGTCCGGGCACGAGCGGTCGCGCGCCCCGCATCCAGACATTGCACAGGCCTTTTTTGAGCAACACGGTCGTGAGCGTCGCGGTCGAGACGGCGCCGAGCGCCTTCGCACTTTCCGGGGGAAGGGGCATCGCAGGTCCTCCTTTCGCGTGGGCCGGCCGAGCCGAAAGCAGACGCCGCCCGCTCGCGCAAGCACCGGGCCGGACGAGGACCCGGCCCGCCCCTTACGCCGCCGAAACGCGCGTTCCGCTCTCGCGGGCCAACGGCCGCTCCGTCTCGCCCGGCCTCTCCTCCTCCCCGGCAAAAATCTTCCGATAGAGATCTTCTCCGAAGCTCGTCTCCAGCGGCTCGGCCTCGATCATCCGGAAGCTCCGCTTGCCATCCTCCGAGCGTTCCGCACGCAGAAACAGTGCCCGCTCCGCCCGCCCCTCCCGCATCCCGTTCGCAAAGTCGTACATGTGGGTAACAAAAAAGACCTCTGTCCCGACATCCAGCAGCGCATTCACGATCTGGCGTGCGATCTCCGATCCCTCCCGCTCGTTGGTTGCGGCAAACGACTCGTTGAACAGCACCGCCGCACCGGGCTGGATGTGCTCAGCGATCGCATCCATCCGCACCAGCTCCTCGTCCAGCTTGCCACTCTTCATCGTGGCGTCCTCTTCGCGCTTGAAATGCGTGAAGAGCCCGCTGGCAACCGCCGCCTCGAACTCATCCGCCGCCACGAACATCCCGCATTGCATCATCAGGTAGCCAAGTCCGACACTTCTCAGGAATGTCGATTTGCCACCCTGATTCGCGCCCGTGATGACGACGATCTCCTTCTCCCCGGCCGCGACGTCGTTCCCGACCACCTTCCCGGACATGCTGAGCTGCAAGCCCGCATCATAGAGCCCGCGGCAGGAGAATCGCCGCTCGCCCGGAGCCGCCGGGCGCGGAAACGTCATTTTCTGCCCCTTGCCCCCGAGTACGGCGTGCAGGTTGAGACCGCCGACATAGAACGCAAGCTCCGCCCGGAGCAGCGTGAAGAAGCTCAGGATATGATCGGTCGAACGCGCCAGCGCATTGGCGACCAGGTTGATTCCCCGGTCCCGCAACTCCGCGAGCATCCTGCCGCCGGCTTCGTCCCGCGGGTGCAGCCGGTACGTATAGACCGGGCCGCCGCGTGAGAAGAGCCGCCCGAGCCAGCCGCGGTCGCCCGGGTTCGGCTTGCGCAGGACATAGTCCCGTCCCCTGTTGCCCGCCCCGAGCGAGGCACTCATCAGCACCCCGCCCCGGAACCGGAGCTGCCTGAGATGCTGCTCGATCTCTTCGAAATACGCATCCGACAGCTCTTCGATCAGCATGGCGAAGAAGCGCCGGAACCCTGCCGATTCGAAGTGCCCTTCCGACTCCTCCGCAATCTTCCGAAGGCGCCTCAGGTGCCCGACGAACATCTGCAGCACTTCGACGGAGCGGTGCAGTACATAGCCGGGATGGCGCGTCAGTCCGCCCCAGAAATTCTTCCGCTCGTTATCGATCACCTCCACCGCCAGCGCGTAGATGCCGCGCACCGCCGCCTCGTGCGCCAGGCAGTCCTGCAGCACCGCCTGGCGGTAAAGAATGTCCGCGGGCGCGGCCAGGCTCCCGAGAACCGCCTTCTCCACGACCTCGCGCAGGAATTTGTCGTTCGCGGCCATCGCCGCAAAAACGGTGTTGAGCCCGAGATCCCGGATCAGCTCCTGGGCACTGGCCGGCAGTTCGGCCGCGCGGTCGAAATCTCGCTCCGGGTACATCAGGAACGCCTTCATCCGCCGATCCTCTCGCGGAGCTGTCCATAGGTCAGCCGGTACTTCTCTGCCACTGCGATCGCATAGGCCCGTCCGTCCGCCGCTCGCCTGATGATCTTGTATGTCCTCGAGGCCGGATCACCGGGGACGATCGTGCTCACCATGCTCACCGTCGTGTCGCTCAGCCGCGCCAGCTCCTCGACGAAGGTGACGAAGAGGCAGATCAAATCCTTCTCGATGATCCGCCGCATCACTTTCTTGCCGATGAACACGGCATCCTTGAGGCTGGTCGAGCTGAAACTCTCGTTCATCACCACGATGCTCCGCCCGCTCGCCCGTTGCAGGATGCCGCGCACCCGGAGCAGGTCCTCCTCGAACTTGCTCCGCAGATTCTCGACCTTCTCCTCCCGCTCGAAATGCGTGAAGATCGCGTCGGTCAGCAGCAGCAGCGCGTCCCGCCCCGGCACCTTGCAGCCCAGTCGCGCCAGGTAGTGCATCTGCCCAAAGGCGCGCGCGAACGTCGTCTTGCCGCCATTGTTCGGGCCCGAGACGATGATGATCCGTTCCCGCCCATCGAGCTGGAAGTCGTTGCAGACGACCTGCCCGCCGGCACCCGCAAGCTTCTTCGCCAGCGCCAGATCGAACCCATCGCTCACCGCGATCCGCTTCTCCGCAACTGCCAGCCGCGGCATTGAGAATGGCAGCCCTGCCTGCTCCAGCCCGCGCACATAGTCGAGATACGACAGGTAGAACTGCGCCTCCCGATCGAAGCGCTGGATCGTCGCGTCGAGAAATCCCGTCTGATCGACTGCGAACTGCTCGAGGGAGGCGAACAATTCCGGATTGAGTCGGGCGACGAAATCGAGCGCCGCCGCCTCGACATGATTGAGCTCGACCGGTTCCCTGAACTGGATGCGGTAGTCCTTGCCTTCCCCCTGCGCAAATTTGCGGAACGTCTCTTCGACCGCAACACTGTAATCGGCTTCTTCATCATAGGCGCGAACCGAAAGGGAATCGTCCCTGATGATCAGGCTGTACTGGACTGCGGCCAGCCGCTCCTTCAGCTCACGTGCCTGTTCGCCCAGCGCCTTGAACGCTTCGGTTGCCGTGTACTCCGCGAGATAGCCCCGAAGCCCCTTCAATCCCCGCGAAGCGACCGCGATGCCGCAGAGCGCCTGGGCGAGGGTACCAACCGCCCGGCAATAGAGTTCGACCGCATCGACGAACCACCAGTGCTTTTGAAATTTGTAATAAAGTTTGCCGGCGCGCACGAGTTCTTCGCGCATGCGGTGCATCGCCGCCGCGAATTCCTGGACCGGGGAACGGATCCGCTCGTCCTCCAGGTCCTTCATCACCTCCTGGCGATAGAGAATCGCATCCAGTTCGATGAGCGGCGCATGGAAGAACGGCTTGAGCGCGTACTCCTCTCTCCCCGCCGTGATCCCTTCGATGATCTGGTCGAGATTGAGATCACGCAGAATGTCGGGCGCCTCCGCATCTTCCGCGGCCGCTCTGCCATCGACGAACAGAATGCTCCGAAATTCCTCCGCCACCGCGCCCGATACTCCTCTGCCACGTGACTGCCATGCGGCCCGTCCCGAAGATGCTGAAGGAGTCATCAGCCCGAAGGCATACGAGGGGGAACTCCATCCCCACCAAGGGCCAATGTCGTGCCCGCCCCACGCCCGGTCAAGGCCGCCCGTTCCGGCCCCATGGCCGCGCGCGGGTTGCCAAGGAGCACCCGCAAGCCGCGCTCCCCGGCTGCCGCCTCTTCCTTGCTCGTCAGATGCCGTTGCATTCCGTCCCGTTTCAGTGCGAAGCCCCGCATATCCTCGGCCAGCCGCTCCATCAGCTCGGCCTCTCGTTGCAGCACCGCCTGCATCGCTTCCGGCTCTTCGATGGCCCCGACGAGTTCCGCGAGGTGCGGCAGACAGATCGCCGAGAGGCTTCGCACGCCGCCCGCAAGGTCCCGCTTGAGCCGTCCCGCCAGCGCCGCGACCCCCTCCCGCACCGCCTGCCGCGCCACCACGCAGGCAGGACAGGTTGCCGCGGTCGGCAGCACTGCCGCCACCATCCGGGAGGTCCCTACCCTGTCGGCACCCTGCCCGGCCGCTTGGCGCAGTCGCCCGGCCTGCCTCTCCAGCACCCCCGGGAACGCAGTCGCTATTTCTTTCGGCGCCGCCATCGCCTCGAACTGCCAGGTGTGCGGCCCGCAGAACCCGCCCCGCGTCTCCAACGCTGCCCGCGCCTTTTCGTCGCCGCCGAGCTGGTATTGTTGCGCCGCCAGGAACCTGAATGTCGCCTCGGCCACCCGTGCGCAGACCTCGCATTCCTTGATCGTCGCCGGAATTTCCGAGGTTGGCGTAACGGCCGCCTGTGCTGCCGGCGTCTTCGCAAGCTCTGCCTCGATCGCATCGAGCCGCGCCCGGCCCGACGTATCTCCCGGCTCGATCAACTCTCCCACCCGGCGGGACATATTGAGCAGGAACGCCCGTCGCTTCTCGTTGAGCAGGAAATGGACGAGTGCTGTCTCCAGCGCCGGCACCCCGCTCGCGGCAAGCCCCGCCTGGTCACCCCGCTTCCGTGCCGCCAGCGCCTCGATCGCCGAGAGCGGGAACACCGCAGGCCGGGCCGCGCCGAAGATTGCCTGCAGCCGCCCCGCCAGGTGCTCCAGCACCTCAGCGCGCTCAGCGGCATCCACCGCATCCTGCTTGTTGACCACCACGAACACCTGTTGCCCGGACCGCGCGACGTCCTTCAGCACCCGCGCCTCTTCTTCCGAGATCGGCGCCTCGAAACTCGTCACCAGCACGAACGCGTCCGCCTCCGGCAGGAACCCTTCCGTGGTCCGGGTGTTCTCCTTGATCGAGGAACCGAGGCCCGGCGTATCGGTGAAATAAAAACCTCGCCGCAGCAGCTCTGCCGGGAGCTGCACTTCGGCCACCCGGATCTGCTTCACATTGCCCGGGTTGCCGCGCTCCGTGATGTGGCTGGCCAGTTCCGCAATCGGAATGTCCATGAAGAGGCTGGTATGCCGGTAGTGAAGGATCACCCGCTCTTCGCTTCCGTAACTCACGGTTGTGATGACCGAGGTCACCGGGACGATCCCGGTCGGCAGCCGCTCCGAACCCAGCATCGCGTTCATCAGCGAGCTTTTGCCGCGGCTGAACCGCCCCACCACGACGAGGTTGAACCGATCTTCCGCCAGTCGCGAGAAAAGCGCCCGCGCCGCCTCCCGCCCGGAACCCGGCCGCTCGGCCATCGTCGCCCCGCGCAGCACTTCCGCAAGCGCGGCCTTGATCCGACCGTAGTCCCGAAGATCCATCACCCGTTTCTCCTGCGCGCAACGTTGCGTCGGCAGGAGTCATCAGCCCAGAGGGCGTTGAATGGGCCTTGGCTCCGGGTGGACTCCATCGCCCGGAGCGATCCGATCTCTACCGTCCGACCTTGCCGTCCGCAATCCTGCGCGCGCTTTTCCTTGACCGAATCGGCCTCCCGAGGTGTGGGCCCGTCCCGATTCTGACCGCCCGCCATGAATAGGGCTGGACAGGCCGCCGCGCATCATGTAGGCACCCGCCCCTTGTCGGAACGCGGGAGACTGCGCGCTGCGGTCAGGTTTGGCCGTGCGCCGGTCGTATGGACCGCGGTCCTTGGGCTGCGCGGCTCCCGCCTCGGGCGCTGCGCTGGAGGTCGGAGATCCAGGGATGGCGAAGAAGATCGCCGGCTACATCAAGCTGCAAATCCCGGCCGGCAAGGCCAATCCCTCGCCGCCCGTGGGCCCCGCGCTCGGCCAGCGCGGCCTCAACATCATGGCCTTCTGCAAGGAGTTCAACGCGGCGACCCAGAACCTCGAGCCCGGGATGCCGATCCCTGTCGTCATCACCGCGTTCGCTGATCGCACCTTCACCTTTGTCACCAAGACTCCGCCCAACAGCTACTTCCTCTTCAAGGCCGCTAAGGTCGAAAAAGGGGCCAACGCGCCGGGCAAGGGCGCTCCCGTGGGCACGGTCACGACGGCTCAGCTTCGCGAGATCGCCGCCCAGAAGCTTCCCGACATGAACACCACCGATCTCGAGGCCGCGGTGAAGATGCTCGCCGGCTCGGCGCGCTCGATGGGCCTCAGGGTGGAGGGCTGAGGATGGCCCGGATCGGCAAGCGTCTCAGCGCCTCCTACCAGAGCTTCGACCACACCCGTGCCTACCCCCTCCCGGAGGCGATTCGCCTCGTCAAAGGCAACGCCAAGGCGAAGTTCGACGAAACGGTCGAGCTGGCCATGAATCTCGGCATCGATCCCCGCCACGCCGACCAGATGGTCAGGGGCATGGTGAGCCTGCCGCACGGCACCGGGCGGGTCGTCCGCGTGGCCGTGTTCGCGCGCGGCGCCAAGGCCGAGGAGGCCGCCGCCGCCGGGGCTGACATCGTCGGCGCCGAGGACCTGGCCGAGAAAGTGCAGGCCGGCGAGATCGCCTTCGATCGCTGCCTCGCCACCCCCGATCTCATGGCGCTGGTCGGCCGGCTCGGCAAAATCCTCGGGCCGCGCGGCCTGATGCCCAACCCGCGCCTGGGCACGGTCACCATGGATATCGGCGGGGCGGTCGCCGCCGCCAAGGCCGGACAGGTCGAGTTCCGCGCCGAAAAGGCCGGGATCGTTCATGCCGGGGTCGGCAAGGCAAGCTTCCCGGAGGACCGCCTCGCCGCCAACGTCCGTGCCTTCGTCGAGGCAATCCAGAAGGCTAAGCCGACGGGCGCCAAGGGCACCTATCTGAAGAAGGTGGCTCTGTCCTCCACCATGGGACCGGGCGTGCGCGTTGATCTCGGCAGTCTCGCCGGGCCGGCCGGGAGCGGGTCATGAATCGCGCAGAGAAGCAGGCGTTCGTCCAGTCGCTGGCAACCGTGCTGGACGGGACGGAGATCATCGTGGTCAGCCGCAATCGTGGCCTCACGGTCGCAGAGGCTTCCGATCTCCGCCGCCGCATGCGCTCGGCCGGGGCCACTTACCGTGTGGCCAAGAATCGCCTCGCGGCCCGGGCCTTGGCCGGCACCCGTTTCACCGGCCTCAGTCCCCTTCTCAAGGGCCCGACCGCGCTTGCCTGGTCCGCCGACCCCGTGGGCGTGGCCAAGGTGGCCGTCGGCTTCGCCAAGACCAATGACCGCTTCGTCGTGGTCGGGGCGGCGCTCGGGGAGAAAGCGCTGGATGCGAAAGCCGTCGAGGCATTGGCCGAGCTTCCTTCGCTGGAGGTGCTCCGCGCGAAGCTCGCCGGGTTGCTGCGCACGCCGGCCCAACGGCTGGCCGCCATCCTGGCCGAACCCGCCGGCGGCCTGGCCCGGGTTCTCGGCGCCTATGGGCAGAGCTAGCCGGGGCTTGTAACGACCCGATCGAGGTTTAATCTAACAGGACACGCGAACATGACAGACTTGGCGAAGCTGGTTGACGAGCTCTCCAGCCTGACGGTGCTGGAAGCCGCCGAACTTTCAAAGCTTTTGGAGACGAAGTGGGGGGTCTCGGCCGCCGCACCGGTTGCGGTTGCCGCCGCCCCCACTGCCCAGGCCGCCCAGCCGGTGGTCGAAGAGCAGACCGAGTTCACCGTCATACTGAGCAAGGTCGGCGAGAAGAAGATCAACGTTATCAAGGAGATCCGAACCATCACCGGGTTGGGTCTCAAGGAGGCCAAGGATCTCGTCGATGGCGCCCCCAAGACCGTCAAGGAGGGCGTGAACAAGGAGGAAGCGGAGAAGATCAGGAAGGTGCTGGAAGAGCAGGGCGCGACTGTCGAGGTCAAATAGATCGGCGACCAGGACGCCCGGGGCGCCACGGCGCTCCGGAAAAAGGGCGGGTGGGAATCGCTCCGGTTCCCGCCCCATTGGTGTTTTCAGGACGCCAACGAGATCACGCGTAGGTTGAGAGAGCAGCAGGGCAGGTGATGAACGCGATCGTCCATTCCTTCACCGGCAAGAAGCGTATCCGCCGCACCTTCGGGCGCATCCCCGAGGTGGCGCCGATGCCGAATCTGATCGACGTGCAGCGCGCCTCCTACGAGGCGTTCCTGCAGATGCACGTGACCCCGGATGCGCGCGCCCAGGCCGGCCTGCAGGAAGTCTTCAAGTCGGTCTTCCCGATCGACGATTTTGCCGGCCGCGGCCGCCTGGAATTCGTCCAGTACGAACTCGAAGACCCCAAGTACGATGTCGAGGAATGCATCCAGCGCGGCATGACCTACGCCGCGCCGCTGAAGGTGATTCTCAGGCTGATCGTGTGGGACGTCGACGAGGACACCGGGGCGCGCTCGATCCGCGATATCAAGGAACAGCCCGTCTATATGGGCGACATGCCGCTGATGACGGACAACGGCACCTTCATCATCAACGGCACCGAGCGGGTCATCGTCAGCCAGATGCATCGCAGCCCGGGCGTGTTCTTCGATCACGACAAGGGCAAGACGCACTCCTCCGGCAAATACCTCTTTGCGGCCCGTGTCATTCCGTATCGTGGCTCATGGCTTGATTTCGAGTTCGATGCGAAGGATCTCCTTTATGTCCGCATCGACCGCAAGCGCAAGCTGCCGGTGACGACGCTTCTCTACGCCCTCGACAGTGCGGCGACGGAGAAGCAACGCGGGGAACGGCAGGCCTTGGGTGAAGCGCTCGAGCCCGCCGAAGTGCGCGGCATGGATGCGGAGGAAATTCTCCATTACTTCTACGGCCAGGTGGCGTTCGTGCGGCTGGCCAAGGGTTGGGCGCGGCCGTTCGATCCGGATGCGTTCCGTGGCATCAAGCTGTTCGATCCGCTGATCGATGCCGAGACCGGCGAGGTGGTGGCAGAGGCCGAGGCCAAGCTCAGCCAGCGTGCGGTGAAGAAGATCGCCGAGAAGACGAAGGAGGTGCTGGTCGGCCGGGCCGACATTCTCGGCCGGTTCGTGGCCGAGGATCTCGTCAATGCCGAGACCGGCGAGATCTATGCAGAGGCTGGAGAGGAGCTGACCGAGGCGAAGCTTGCCGCGCTCGAGGCGGCGGGCCTCGAGCGGCTGCCCACGCTGGCGATCGACCAGGCAAACGGGCCCTGGATTCGCAACACGCTGGCGGTCGACAAGAATGCGAACCGCGAGGACGCACTGATCGACATCTACCGCCTGATGCGACCCGGCGAGCCGCCGACGCCGGAGACAGCGGAGGCACTCTTCCGCGGGCTCTTCTTCGATCCCGATCGTTACGATCTTTCCGCGGTCGGGCGCGTCAAGATGAACAAGCGTCTCGAGCTCGAAACCGATGACTCGGTCAGGGTGCTGCGCAAGATCGACATCCTCAGCACCGTGAAGACGCTCTGCAACCTGAAGGACGGGCGCGGCAGCATCGACGACATCGACAATCTCGGCAACCGGCGCGTGCGCTCGGTCGGCGAGCTGATGGAGAATCAGTACCGCATCGGGCTCCTGCGCATGGAGCGGGCGATCCGCGAACGGATGGGCAGTGTCGATATCGACACCGTGATGCCGCACGACCTGATCAACGCCAAGCCCGCGGCGGCGGCCGTGCGCGAGTTTTTCGGCTCCTCCCAGCTCTCGCAGTTCATGGACCAGACCAATCCGCTTTCCGAGGTCACGCACAAGCGGCGGCTTTCCGCGCTCGGCCCGGGCGGGCTCACCCGCGAGCGGGCCGGCTTCGAGGTGCGCGACGTCCATCCCACTCATTACGGGCGCATCTGCCCGATCGAGACCCCGGAGGGTCCGAATATCGGGCTGATCAACTCGCTCGCCACCTACGCGACCGTCAACAAGTACGGCTTCATCGAGACGCCGTATCGCCTGGTCAAGAACGGGCGGGTGGAAGAGGGGTGGAAGTATCTTTCGGCGATGGACGAGGAGAAGCTGGTCGTCGCCCAGGCTGATGCCCCGCTCGACGAAGGCGGCCGCTTCACGCAGGAACTCGTCTCGGTGCGACGGAACGGCGATTTTCGTCTCGCGCTACCCGAGGAGGTGACGGCGATCGACGTCTCGCCGAAGCAGCTCGTTTCCGTGGCCGCGGCGCTCATTCCCTTCCTCGAGAACGATGACGCCAACCGCGCGCTGATGGGCTCCAACATGCAGCGTCAGGCGGTGCCGCTGATCCAGGCCGATGCGCCGCTTGTCGGAACCGGGATGGAAGCGGCGGTGGCACGTGATTCCGGAGCAACGATCGTCGCCAGGCGCGCCGGCGTCGTCGATCAGATCGACGGCGCACGGATCGTCGTCAGGGCAACCGCAGACGACGGCACCACCAAGGGCGTCGACATCTATCGGCTGCGCAAGTTCATGCGCTCCAACCAGTCCACCTGCATCAACCAGCGGCCGCTGGTGAAGGTGGGTGATAGGGTCTCGGAGGGCGATATCATCGCCGACGGCCCCTCGACGGAGCTGGGAGAGCTGGCACTCGGGCGCAACGTGCTCTGCGCCTTCATGCCGTGGAACGGCTACAATTTCGAGGACTCGATCCTGATCAGCGAGCGGATCGCGCGCGACGACGTGTTCACCTCGATTCATATCGAGGAGTTCGAGGTGATGGCGCGGGATACCAAGCTCGGCCAGGAGGAGATCACGCGCGACATCCCGAATGTCGGCGAAGAGGCGCTCAAGAATCTCGACGAGGCAGGCATCGTCTATATCGGTGCCGAGGTCATTCCGGGCGACATCCTGGTCGGCAAGGTGACGCCGAAAGGCGAGAGCCCGATGACGCCCGAGGAAAAGCTCCTGCGAGCGATCTTCGGCGAGAAGGCTTCCGACGTGCGCGACACCTCGCTCAAGCTGCCGCCGGGCGTCAACGGAACGATCGTCGATGTGCGCGTGTTCAGCCGCCGCGGAGTCGAGAAGGACGAGCGCGCGATGGCGATCGAGCGGGCCGAGATCGAGCGGCTGACGAAAGACCGCGACGACGAGCGGGCGATCCAGGAGCGTAGCTTCCTCAACCGCCTGCGCGAGAAGCTGCTGGGGCGCAAGGCCGCCGGTGGTTTCAAGGGGATCAAGTCCGGAACCGCCATCACCGAAGAGGTGCTGGCCGAGCACCCGCGCGGGAGCTGGCGCCATATCGCGCTCCAGGACGATGCCGTGATGGCGGAGATCGAGACGCTGAAGCGTGAATTCGACGCCGCACTGGCGCGGCTGCAGGAGCGGTTCGATTCCAAGGTCGAGAAGCTGCAGCGCGGCGACGAACTGCCGCCGGGCGTCATGAAGATGGTCAAGGTTTTTGTCGCCGTGAAGCGCAAGCTGCAGCCCGGCGACAAGATGGCCGGCCGGCACGGCAACAAGGGCGTGGTCTCGAAGGTCGTGCCTGTGGAGGACATGCCGTTCCTGGAGGATGGCACGCCGGTCGATCTCGTCCTCAATCCTCTCGGCGTGCCGAGCCGGATGAATGTCGGCCAGATTCTCGAGACCCATCTGGGCTGGGCCTGCGCGGCGCTGGGCCGGCAGATCGGCGAGCTGGTCGAGGAATACCGCCGGCAGGGCACGACCCGGCGCGAACTCCTGGAACGGCTCAAGGAAGCCTACGGCGCGCGATTGTTCGAGGCGGAAATCGCCAACCTCGACGACGCCGAACTCGTCGAACTCTGCGAGAACCTGAAGAAGGGCGTCCCGATTGCGACCCCGGTGTTCGACGGAGCCCGGCTCTCGGACATCGAGGACATGCTGGAAAAGGCCGGCCTCGACACGTCGGGGCAGGTGACACTGGTGGACGGCCGTACGGGCGAGCCTTTCGAGCGCAAGGTCACGGTCGGCCACATCTACATGCTGAAGCTGCACCATCTCGTGGACGACAAGATCCACGCCCGCTCGATCGGGCCGTACAGCCTGGTGACCCAGCAGCCGCTCGGCGGCAAGGCGCAGTTCGGAGGTCAGCGCTTCGGCGAGATGGAAGTGTGGGCGCTGGAGGCGTACGGGGCTGCCTACACGCTGCAGGAGATGCTCACCGTGAAGTCGGACGACGTATCCGGCCGCACCAAGGTCTACGAGGCGATCGTCCGCGAGCAGGACAATTTCGAGGCGGGTATTCCGGAAAGCTTCAATGTGCTGGTGAAGGAGTTGAAGTCACTGGGTCTGAATGTCGATCTCGACAACAAGGCTGCATAGGCAAAGGCGGTAGTCGATCGATTGCTGGATCAATATGGCTGCTGGCGGAATCGTTTCTCTGACCGCCCAGGCCATGACATTGATCGAGAGAACAAACGGAGCGCGGGATGATCGAAAATCATCCCGCTCTCAGGCCTCTGAGATCGGCCGGGCAGGAGTGAAGGGCGCATGAACGAGCTGATGAAGATCCTTGGTCAGACCGGCCAGGCGATGACGTTCGACCAGATCAAGATCCAGATCGCCTCGCCGGAGCAGATCCGGAGCTGGTCCTACGGCGAGATCAAGAAGCCGGAGACCATCAACTACCGGACCTTCAAGCCGGAGCGGGACGGGCTTTTCTGCGCCCGGATCTTCGGGCCGATCAAGGACTATGAGTGCCTGTGCGGCAAGTACAAAAGGATGAAGTTCCGCGGCATCATCTGCGAGAAGTGCGGCGTCGAGGTGACGCTGGCCAAGGTCCGGCGCGAGCGCATGGGGCACATCGAGCTGGCTTCGCCGGTGGCGCATATCTGGTTCCTGAAATCGCTGCCGAGCCGTATCGGGCTGATGGCCGATCTTTCGCTCAAGGACCTCGAGAAGATCCTCTACTTCGAGAGCTATGTCGTGCTCGAGCCGGGCACCACGGACCTCAAGCAGTACCAGCTTCTTACCGAGGACGCGCTGGCGGCCAAGCAGGACGAGTTCGGCGAGGACGAATTCCGGGTGGGAATCGGCGCCGAGGCGGTCAAGCAGATCCTGAGCGGCATCGATCTCGATGCCGAGAAGACCCGGCTGCGCGGGGAACTGAAGGAGACGACCAGCGAAGCTCGGCGCAAGAAGCTGGTGAAGCGGCTGAAGCTGATCGAGGCTTTTGCCGATTCCGGTGCGCGGCCGGAATGGATGATCCTCGAGGTCGTGCCGGTCATTCCCCCGGAGCTGCGTCCCCTGGTGCCGCTCGATGGCGGACGGTTCGCGACGTCGGACCTGAACGACCTCTACCGGCGCGTCATCAACCGCAACAACCGCCTGAAGCGGCTGATCGAGCTCCGGGCGCCCGACATCATCGTCCGCAACGAGAAGCGGATGCTGCAGGAGAGCGTCGATGCGTTGTTCGACAACGGCCGGCGCGGGCGGGCGATCACCGGGGCGAACAAGCGGCCGCTGAAGTCGCTCTCGGACATGCTCAAGGGCAAGCAGGGCCGGTTCCGCCAGAACCTGCTCGGCAAGCGGGTCGATTATTCCGGCCGCTCGGTGATCGTGGTCGGACCCGAGCTGAAGCTGCATCAGTGCGGGTTGCCGAAGAAGATGGCGCTCGAGCTGTTCAAGCCGTTCATCTACGCCAAGCTCGAGAAATACGGCCACGCGACCACCGTCAAGGCCGCCAAGCGAATGGTGGAGAAGGAGCGTCCCGAGGTCTGGGATATCCTCGAGGAGGTGATTCGCGAACACCCGGTGCTGCTCAACCGGGCGCCCACGCTGCATCGGCTGGGCATCCAGGCCTTCGAGCCGGTGCTGATCGAAGGCAAGGCGATCCAGCTTCATCCGCTCGTCTGCACGGCCTTCAATGCGGACTTCGACGGCGACCAGATGGCGGTGCACGTGCCGTTGTCACTCGAGGCGCAGCTCGAGGCGCGCGTCCTGATGATGTCCACCAACAACATCCTGAGTCCGGCGAGCGGCAAGCCGATCATCGTGCCGACCCAGGATATGGTCCTTGGGCTCTACTATCTCTCCGTCGAAACGCCCGCCTACCTGCGGGTGGAGGACAAGGATGCGCCGGCAATGGCCGGGATGGGCGAAATCGAGCACGCCCTGGCCGCCGGGGCGATCGGGCTGCACGACAAGATCAAGACCCGCTTCGAGAGCGTGGACGCGACGGGCAAGCGGATCCGCCAGGTGGTCGTGACGACGCCGGGGCGAATGATGATCGGGCAGATCTTGCCGCGCCACCCGGACGTGCCGTTCAGCCTCGTCAATCGCGAGCTGACGAAGAAGAACATCTCGGATGTCATCGACGAGGTCTATCGGCACTGCGGCCAGAAGGAGTGCGTGATCTTCGCCGATCGGCTGATGGGGCTGGGCTTCACCCAGGCCTGCAAGGCCGGCATCAGCTTCGGCAAGGAGGATCTGATCATCCCGCCGGAGAAGGATGAGCTGATCCGGCGCACGCAGGCGGAGGTGAAGGACTTCGAGAGCCAGTATCAGGATGGGCTGATCACGTCGGGCGAACGCTACAACAAGGTGGTCGACGCGTGGTCCCGCTGCACCGATGAAGTGGCGAAAGCGATGATGGAGGAGATCCGGCGCCAGGATGTGGACAAGCCCATCAACAGCGTCTGGATGATGAGTCACTCCGGTGCGCGCGGCAGCCCGGCGCAGATGCGCCAGCTTGCCGGCATGCGCGGGCTGATGGCGAAACCCTCGGGCGAGATCATCGAGCAGCCGATCATTGCCAACTTCAAGGAGGGGCTCTCGGTTCTGGAGTATTTCAATTCGACGCACGGCGCCCGCAAGGGTCTCGCGGATACCGCCCTCAAGACGGCCAACTCCGGCTATCTGACACGCCGGCTGGTCGACGTGGCGCAGGACTGCATCATCGTCGAGGAGGATTGCGGCACCGAGCGAGGGCTTACCGTGCGGGCGGTGATGGACGGCGGAGAGGTCGTCTCCAGCCTCTACGAGCGGATTCTCGGGCGGACCACGGCGGAGGATGTGCTTGACCCGGCGAGCGGAGAGGTCCTGGTGGCGCAGAACTGCCTGATCGAAGAGGAGGCTGCCGAGACCATCGAACAGGCGGGAGTGGAAGCGATCCGCATCCGCTCGGTGCTGACCTGCGAGTCCAAGGTTGGGGTATGCGCACACTGCTACGGGCGGGATCTCGCGCGCGGCACGCCGGTGAATGTCGGCGAGGCGGTCGGCGTCATCGCCGCGCAGTCGATCGGCGAGCCTGGCACGCAGCTCACGATGCGCACGTTCCATATCGGCGGCGCGGCGCAGCGCGGTGTCGAGCAGTCGAGCATCGAAGCCAGCCATGACGGCACGATCAGCGTGAAGAATCGCAGCGTGGTCATGAACAGCCAGGGCACGCCGGTGGTGATGAGCCGCAATTGCGAACTGGTGCTGATCGATGATCGCGAGCGCGAGCGGGCACACTTCCGCGTTCCCTACGGGGCGCGCCTGTTGGCGGACGAGGGCCAGCAGGTGGCGCGCGGACAGAAGCTCGCCGAATGGGATCCCTTCACTCTGCCGATCATCACCGAGCGGGCGGGCGTGGTCGAGTATTTCGACCTGATCGACGGCGCAACGCTGGTCGACCGGCTGGACGAGGTGACGGGGATCGCCTCGAGGGTGGTGGTTGACTACAAGCAGGCGGCGAAGGGTGTGGATCTCAGGCCGCGGCTGCAGCTCAAGGACGAGAAAGGCGAGGTCGTGAAGCTCGCCAACGGCTCGGATGCCCGGTACTTCCTGGCACCCGACTCGATCCTGTCAGTCGAGAACGGGGCGCGGGTGAATGCAGGAGACGTGCTGGCCCGCATCCCGCGGGAAGGCAGCAAGACCCGCGACATCACCGGCGGCCTGCCGCGCGTGGCGGAACTCTTCGAGGCGCGCCGGCCGAAAGACCATGCGATCATCGCCGAGATCGACGGACGGGTGGAGTTCGGCAAGGATTACAAGGCCAAGCGCCGGGTGATCGTGAAAAACGACGAGACCACCGAGGAAAGCGAGTACCTGATCCCGAAAGGCAAGCACGTATCGGTGCAGGAAGGAGATTTCGTGCGGCGCGGCGATCCGCTGGTGGATGGGCCGCGCGTGCCGCACGACATCCTGAAGGTGCTGGGCGTGGAGGCGCTCTCCGACTATCTGGTGAACGAGATCCAGGACGTCTATCGGCTGCAGGGCGTGAAGATCAACGACAAGCACATCGAGGTGATCGTGCGGCAGATGCTGCAGAAGGTGGAGATCCTGGAGCCGGGAGACACCACCTTCCTCGCCGGCGAGCAGGTGGATCGGCTGGACTTCGATGCCGAGAACGCCAAGCGGGAGGTGGCCGGCGAGCAGCCGGCCGTGGCGATGCCGGTATTGCAAGGCATCACCAAGGCGTCGTTGCAGACGCACAGCTTCATCAGCGCGGCATCGTTCCAGGAGACGACCCGCGTGCTGACCGAAGCGGCGACGGCGGGCAAGGTGGACAGCCTTTCCGGGCTCAAGGAAAACGTGATCGTCGGGCGGCTGATCCCGGCCGGTACCGGAAGCGTGATGAACCGGCTCAGGTCGATTGCGGCCGGCCGCGAGCAGCAGCGGCTTCAAACTGAGGTACCGGCGCTCGCCGGACAGGAGGCCGAGGTCGCCGCGGAATAGTACCAAATTCTACCCCTCTCCCTGTGGGAGAGGGGAATGGGTGAGGGCGAATCATTCACCCGTGAAAGCCGGTGCTGCAGCGCCGGAGAATGAGCGAATCGCCCTTTATTCGAGCCCGCGATTCACGACCTCCGACGATTCCGCCTCGGGCGATCGCGGGCTGGCCGGGTTCGCTACCCGGTAGAGGCGGAGGTGCTGGGCTTTCTCCTGCCCGATCAGGCGGAGCCAGGACGGCGGCCGGCCGGCCGCGAGCCGGTTCCAAAGCGACCCGCGCGAACCACCAAAGCCGACCGGGTGATTGCGGCCGGTGTCGCAAAACAGCACGAAGCGTGCCCCGCTTGCCTGGAAAGCGGGAGACGGCTCGGCGCCCGCTGGCGCCCGCCAGGCAGCGCGCAGGCGCAAAAATCCTGCCACCCCGTGCTGGTAGAGGGAGCCCACCGCGACAATTCGTGTGCGCCAGAGGAGTTCGGGCACCTCGCCGGGCCTCGTCAGCACGATCTCTCCTGCTGCCGGGGCGAGGAGCGGCGCGGCGTCGCGGAGCGGGCATGAAGCCGACCGCATGCCGTTCGTTGCGAGTGCCGCCTCGACCAACCGGGGTACATAGGGTCCCACCAGAAGAGCGCCGATCAATCCGACCCGGGCCGCCACGCCCAACCTGGGCCGGGCCGCAAGCAGGGCGGAAAGATCGGTGAGCGCGACCGGCAGGAGCACGGCCGCTGCGCCCGTCGGATATTCCTGGAAGAGGCCCCAGCCCACGGTGAGGGCGATCCCGAGCCCGATGCCGCCCGTGAGCAGAAGCCAGACCCCCGCAGCGATCACATCGCGACGTTCTCGCCAGGATCGCCACAGCGCATACGCGAGCGCAAAGAGGCCGGGTCCGAGCGTCAGGGCCGCATCGGCGAAGCTTCTCACCGGCCGCGTCTCGATGATGCCACCGAAAAAGATGCGTTGTTCCGCTGCCGGCATCAGCGCGCAAGGACCGAGTGCCACGGCAGGGTAGCGGGCGAGCCAGAGGGCGAACAGCACCAGCGCGCCGCCCGCCCCGAGCGCCCACCGCGTCCTCGGTTCAAGCCGGAGACGGTCAAGGGACGCAGCCCAGAGCCCGGCCGCAGCCGCCACGGCCGCGAGGACCACGTACACGATCGAGACCCGGTCGAGTTCGGCGGCGGTTGGTCCGCCGTGCGGCGGGTCGAGCAGGACCGCGAGTACGAGCACGCCGAGGAACGCCGCTCCGGCCCGCGCGAGGCCCGCGCCGATGGGACGAAAGCACCAGAGCCAGCCAAGTGCCACGAAGACGAGGAGGGCAAAGGGCATGGTTTCGGGCGTCACCCAAATCGCGATGCCTGCAGCAAGCCCGACGGCTGTGAACGCCCGCCGGGCAGCAAACCCGGCGGCGAGCGCCACCATCGCGAGTTGCAGCGTGTGGTAGTGAACGACGCCGAAGGCGTTGAATCCCCTGATGCCGGACAAGAGAAGTCCGGGGACAACTGCGGTCCAAAGCCAGCCCCGACTGCTGAACGGGCGGGCCGCGAAGGCAAGCGCCAATCCAAGAAGGCCACTGAAGAGCGGTCCGGAGGCAATGCCGGCGGAAAGCAGCGCCACGCGCCAGCCGAAGAAAGGAGCAAGCGGCAGAGCGAGCAGAATCAGCAACCCGTCGACAAGGCGGGACCACTCGAGAATGAGCGGCGCCCCCGAATCGTCCCCTTTCACGAGATTCGTGAGGTGACCGGCCCCGAGCCCCTGAAGGATGCGCACGAGGCGCATGTAGCTGTCCGGATCGACGAGCCCGCCATGCAGCACCAGTAGCCAGTCGTGCGGGTCGCTGAACAGTGAAATGCTTGCGCCGAGCACTGCAAAAGCGAGATAGAATCGCAGCGTGTCGCAGCGCAGCGGGAGGCGCGTCGGGCCCGGCATGACCCCGTTTTGCGGTGGCTTGCCTAACGAAGCGTCAACGCACGCGCCAGGGCAGATGCCGGAGCCGGCTCACCCGTTCCGAGAGAAAAACCGCTCGTTCAAGGTATCGAATGCCCGTTGAAAGACGGCGTCTCGGATTGTTGGAATGAGCGCGAGATCGTCATTCGGTGCCGCCGTCCAGTCCGCCGTCCAGACGGCCAGGGTTTCGTTCGTTGCGGTGATCGAGTGGAGCGCGGCGCCGGCGTGGTAGTCGAGCAGCGGCATGGCGCTTTCTGTCATGCGATAACGGAAGGTGTGGCGGTGGTCGGAGAGGACCGTGAGCTGCTCTTGCAGCGCCTCTTCGCCGACACGGAAATCGCGCGTGCCGCCGACCTTGTCGGGCCGGGCACCGTCCAGCATGTGCATGTCGTGGATGTCGGGATGCCAGCCGCCCATGCCGGCGAAATCCCTGACCTTTTCCCACACTGCCCGCAGCGGTCCATGAATCACCGATGAGCAGAACACCTTGGCAGGACGGGAGCCCTGCCAGCGGGTGGCGCCATCCGGGCTCTTCCGGCCGGCCGCCTTTGCCGCGAGCGCTGTGAGGCCGCCGCCAAAGACCGCGTTGGAGATGATGTCGACATAGCGCCCCTTTTCCGAGGCAGGCTCGTCGAATTTGGCTTTCCATGCGGCGAAGGTGACATCGCCGTTGGTGACGGGAATCAGGGTGAAGGTCGCGGCATAGTTCTCAACCGGGAAGGCAGGCAGTTCGAAGTTGTAGCGGAAGCGGTAGCGGCAATCGTCGAGTTCCAGCAGGCGCTCGCGCACCCGGGTACCGTCCGCAAGGGAGAAGGCGCGCACGCAACCGACCGTGTCGGCATCACGGCCATCCTCGATGCGGCTTTCCTTGATGGCGGGATGCCAGGCGGGAAGAGCGTTGAAATCCCGCACAATCTGCCAGACAGCCTCGACCGGGGCGGCGATGATCGCGCTCGCGTAGGCTCTTGCCATGTCTTCCTTCTCCCTGAAGCGGTTAATTCCTGATCGCCTTGAAGGCGCGGGTCTGCTCGACGACGGCCCGCTCCGCGGGCAGCCGTTCCATGGAGCCGGCACCATGGAAGCGGTGGCAACGATGCGCACGGGAGAGCACGAACCGTGCGTCCCCCGGAGCGGCGTTCGGCCAGCGTCAGGCAGGAAAGTTTCAATGCTGCGTCGATGATCACCGAACAGGTACCGCAGGTGCCCTGCGGGCAGTCGCCCTTGACGGAGATTTCACCGAGCTTGTCGCGCGGCGCGCCGAGCAGCGTCGTGCCACTTTCAACAAACTCCGCTGCTTCGCTGCCATTGAGCGCGAACCGGATCGCAATCTTGGGCATGCTCCTTCCCCGTTCACCCGGCGAGCAGCCGGCCGAGATGGACCGGAAGCACTCTGCGCCGATACCAGGCGCTGGCGATGGCATCCGTCGGCGGCGCGGTGTTGGCGGTCGCGGCAGCGAGCGCCGGTGCGATTCGTCAGCCCGCTTCACGTCATCATGGGCGGCGCGTTGCGCGACCGTCAAGCAAGGCCGAGACTGGGTAGTGACGCAGTTTGAAATTGACGCCGAGGTTAAGCATGCGTGCGCGGTGCACTGATTGATACCGCACGCTTGTGGGACCACTCTGTTCGTCACACAGTCGCATCTTCTGGTGGGAGGCTGGAATGCGGAAGGCCATATCGCTGGCAGCCATCGCCATAGCTGAATGCGCCGACCAACGGCCGGCCGGTTCCGCTCGCCCGGCGACGGGCAGGTGGATTTCGGCGCGATCTTCTCGAAGATGGCGCAATACGGCTACGGTTCCTGGGCGGTGCTGGAGTGAGAGTGCTACCTCAAGCACCCCGAGCAGGGTGCCCAGGAGGGAGCCGAATTCATTCGCCGGCACATGATCCGCATGGCCGAGCGGTCGTTCGAGGAATTCATGGCCCGCTCCGCTGACCGCGCCCGCAATGCGCGTGCGCTCGGGCTTGGCGAGGCGAGGGCCAGGCCGTGACGATCGAAGGGGCTGGGGCGGCGCCTGGTCCCAGGCCGATCCGCCTTGGCATGGTCGGCGGTGGCGAGGGCGCCTTCATCGGCGGTGTGCATCGGATGGCCGCCCGGCTCGACGGGCATTATGAGCTGGTCGCCGGCGCGCTTTCCGCCTCGCCGGAAAAGGCCCATCGCTCGGCGGTGAGGCTCGGGCTCAAGGCGGAGCGCAGCTATGGGAGCTTCGCCGAGATGGCGCGCCGCGAGGCGGAGCGGGGGGATGGAATCGAGGCGGTCGCGATCGTCACCCCCAACCACCTCCACGCCGCGGCAGCAACGGCGTTCCTCGAGGCCGGAATCCACGTCATCTGCGACAAGCCCCTGGCAACGAGCCTGGCCGAGGCGTTGCCGCTCAGGGAGCTTGCGGCGGCCAGGGGGCGGGTGTTCGCGGTCACCTATAATTACACCGGCTATCCGCTGGTGCGGCATGCGCGGGCGCTGGTGGCCGAGGGGGCCCTGGGCGCAATCCGCCTGATCGAGGTGGAGTATCCGCAGGACTGGCTGACCGAGCCCTTGGAGACCACGGGCCAGAAGCAGGCGTCGTGGCGGACCGATCCTGCTCAAGCCGGCCGGGGCGGATGCCTCGGCGACATCGGCACCCACGCTTTCCACCTCGCCGGCTTCGTGACCGGGATGCAGCCCGCCGAGCTGGCGGCCGACCTTGCGACGTTCGTCGCCGGGCGGCGGCTCGATGACAATGTCCATGTCATGCTGCGCTACGCCTCGGGTGCACGCGGCATGCTGTGGGCGAGCCAGGTCGCTCCGGGCAACGAGAACAATCTCCGGCTCAGGATCTACGGGGCGAAGGCGGGCCTCGAGTGGCGGCAGGAGCAGCCGAACGCACTGCGCCTTTCGCGCTTCGGCGGCGCGAGCGAAATCGTCACTCGGGCGACGGCCTCGGTCGGACCTGCCGGGCAGCGCGTAACCCGCATTCCTCCCGGCCATCCGGAGGGCTATATCGAGGCGTTTGCGACGATTTATTCGGAGGTCGCCGCGGCTATTCGCGGCCAGGCGGATGCGGCGGTGACATTTCCCGGCCTCGAGGATGGGATTGCCGGCGTTGCCTTCATCGAGGCGGCAGTCCGTTCCTCCGAGCAGGGAGCGAAATGGGTCGGGCTGTGACGCATTGCGGGCGCTTGACTTGATCTCGGCCCGATCCTAGTTTCCGCGCCCTCGACCGCCCGGACCGCAAGTGCGGGCCGGGCGTTGTCTGCAAGGACGATCAGGTTTGCGGCGCCGCTGGCGGGATCCCGGCAGCCAAGGCCGCGGGCACGGGCGAACCCCGCTGCGTGGGGCCACTCACGCCGTGGGGGAACTTCGTTGCGGCCGACGTGGAGAGACAGGGTTTTCGGATTGGACGGATGCCGACGATCAACCAGTTGATTGCCAAGGGGCGCGAGCCGCGTTCGGCGCGCAACAAGGTGCCGGCCCTCCAGGGTTGCCCGCAGAAGCGAGGCGTCTGCACGCGCGTCTATACGACCACACCGAAGAAGCCGAATTCGGCGCTCCGCAAGGTCGCCAAGGTCCGCCTGACCAACGGCTACGAGGTGGTGAGCTACATCCCGGGCGAGGGCCACAACCTGCAGGAGCACAGCGTGGTGCTGATCCGCGGCGGGCGGGTCAAGGATCTGCCCGGCGTGCGCTACCACATCCTGCGCGGGGTGCTCGATACCCAGGGCATCGTCAAGCGCCGCCAGCGCCGTTCGCTCTACGGCGCCAAGCGGCCGAAGTGAGAGTGAGATGAGCCGCCGCCGCCGCGCCGTCCGCCGCGAAATCCTGCCCGACGCCAAGTTCGGCGATGCCGTGATCAGCCGCTTCATGAACGCGCTGATGCATGACGGCATGAAATCGGTCGCCGAAGGAATCGTCTATGGGGCGCTGGATCTGCTGAAAAAGCGCGGCCCCTCCTCCGCCGACCCGGTCCGGCTTTTCCACGAGGCGATGGACAACGTGAAGCCGGCCGTCGAGGTGCGCTCCCGTCGCGTCGGCGGTGCCACCTACCAGGTTCCTGTCGAGGTGCGCACCGAGCGACGCCAGGCGTTGGCCATTCGCTGGCTGATCGATGCCGCACGCAAGCGCAAAGGCGAGCACACGATGGTCGAGCGCCTCTGCAACGAGTTGCACGACGCCGTCAACAACCGCGGTGCGGCCGTGAAGAAGCGCGAGGATACCCACCGGATGGCGGAGGCCAACAAGGCCTTCAGCCATTACCGCTGGTAGATCGGGGCAGAAAGCAGGGCCGGAGGCGGCCGAACGGAGAGAACTGAGATGGCCAAGGCGAAATTCGCGCGGACGAAACCGCACTGCAATATCGGCACGATCGGCCACGTCGATCACGGCAAGACCACGCTCACCGCCGCGATCACCAAGGTGCTGGCGAAAACCGGCGGCGCCACCTTCACCGCCTATGACCAGATCGACAAGGCGCCGGAGGAGCGCGCCCGCGGCATCACCATCGCGACCGCACACGTGGAATACGAGACCAAGAAGCGCCATTACGCGCACGTCGATTGCCCGGGCCATGCCGACTACGTGAAGAACATGATCACCGGCGCCGCGCAGATGGACGGCGCGATCCTGGTGGTCTCCGCCAACGATGGGCCGATGCCGCAGACCCGCGAGCACATCCTGCTGGCGCGGCAGGTCGGCGTGCCGGCACTCGTGGTCTATCTCAACAAGGTCGACATGGTGGACGACCCCGAGATCCTGGAACTGGTCGAGCTCGAGGTCAGGGAGCTTCTCAAGAGCTACCAGTTCCCGGGTGACGACATCCCGATCATCAAGGGCTCGGCATTGTTCGGACTCGAGGATCGCAACCCGGAACTCGGCGAACAGTCGATCCTCAAGCTGATGGATGCGGTCGATGATTACATCCCGCAGCCGGACCGGCCGAAGGACCGCCCGTTCCTGATGCCGATCGAGGACGTGTTCTCGATCTCCGGGCGCGGCACGGTGGTCACGGGGCGGATCGAGCGCGGGGTGGTGAAGGTGGGCGACGAAGTGGAAATCGTCGGCCTCCGCGCGACCCAGAAGACCGTGGTGACCGGGGTCGAAATGTTCCGCAAGCTGCTCGATCAGGGTGAGGCGGGCGACAATATCGGCGCCCTCTTGCGCGGCACCAAACGCGAGGAGGTGGAGCGCGGCCAGGTGCTGGCGGCGCCCGGCTCGATCACGCCGCACACGCAGTTCAAAGCCGAGGCCTACATCCTCACCAAGGAGGAAGGCGGCCGGCATACCCCCTTCTTCACCAACTACCGTCCTCAGTTCTACTTCCGTACCACCGACGTCACCGGGGTGGTGAAGCTGCCCGACGGCACGGAAATGGTGATGCCGGGTGACAACGTCTCGATGGATGTCGAGCTGATCGCACCGATCGCGATGGATGACGGGCTGCGCTTCGCAATCCGCGAAGGCGGCCGCACCGTCGGCGCCGGAGTGGTCGCGAAAGTGGTCGCCTGAGGCGGCGGCAGGGCAGCTTGGATCGGACGCGGACGCGAAGGGCATCCCGATGGACAACCAGAATATCCGCATCCGGCTCAAGGCCTACGACCACCGCGTGCTCGACAACAGCACGAAGGAGATCGTGAACACCGCGAAGCGGACGGGGGCGCGCGTCAGGGGCCCGATCCCTCTGCCGACGCATATCGAACGCTTCACCGTGAACCGCTCTCCGCATATCGACAAGAAGAGCCGCGAGCAGTTCGAGATCCGTACCCATCGCCGGCTCCTCGACATCGTCGAGCCGACGCCGCAGACGGTCGATGCGCTGATGAAGCTCGATCTGGCTGCCGGCGTCGATGTCGAGATCAAGATCTGAGGAGCGTCGCATGCGCACCGGACTCCTGGCCCGCAAGCTCGGGATGACGCGGATTTTCCGCGCCGACGGCGCGCACGTCCCGGTGACGGTGCTGCATCTCGACCAGCTTCAGGTGGTGAGCGTCAGGAGCCGCGAGAAGGATGGCTACGACGCGCTGCAGCTCGGCTGGGGTAGCGCCAAGGCGCAGCGCGTGAGCAAGCCCAATCGCGGCCATTTCGCCAAGAGCAGGATCGAGCCGAAAGCGAAGCTGGCCGAGTTCCGTGTCGCGGCCGAGAGCGTGCTCGAAGTCGGGGCAGTGCTCTCGCCGGCGCATTTCGTCGTCGGCCAGCGGGTCGATGTCACGGCGGAGAGCAAGGGCAAGGGTTTCGCCGGCGCCATGAAGCGCTGGAACTTCGGCGGCCTCGAGGCAAGCCACGGCGTCTCCATCAGCCATCGCAGCCACGGCTCGACCGGCAATCGCCAGGATCCGGGGCGGACCTTCAAGAACAAGAAGATGGCCGGACATCTCGGGGCCGAGCGGGTGAGCGTGCTCAATCTCGAAGTGGCGGCAGTCGATGCCGAGAAGGGGCTCCTGATGCTGCGCGGCGCGGTGCCCGGGGCCAAGGGAGCCTTCGTCAGGGTGCGCGATGCCGTGAAGCGGAAGCTGCCCTCGGAAGCCCCGCTTCCGGCAGGTCTCGCAGGTGGTGCGGGGGCGTGATGCAGATCGCGGTGACCACGCTCGACAATACAGAGGCCGGCGAGATCGAGCTTCCCGACGCGCTGTTCGGCGCCTCGCCGCGTGCCGATGTCATGGCACGCGTGGTGCATTGGCAGTTGGCCAGGCGCCGTGCCGGGACGCACAAGGCAAAGGGGATGAGCGAGGTCTCCGGGACAACGCGGAAGCCTTATCGGCAGAAAGGGACCGGCCGGGCGCGGCAAGGCAGCCTGCGCGCGCCGCAGTTCCGCACCGGCGGGGTGGTGCATGGCCCGCTGCCGCGCTCGCACGCCTATCAGCTTCCGAAGAAGGTGCGGCGACTCGGGCTGATTTCCGCCCTGTCGCAGAAACTGGCCGAAGGCAAGCTGGTCGTGCTGGAGGCGGCGACCTCGGAACCGAAGACCAGGGAACTGAGGGGGCGGCTTGCCGCGCTGGGGTGGCATTCCTGCCTGGTGATCGACCGCGAAGTGCATGCCGGCTTCCTCCGCGCCTCCCGCAATCTTGCCGGCATCGACGTGCTGCCGACGATCGGCGCCAATGTCTATGACATCCTGAATCACGAGCTTCTGGTGATCACGCGGGCCGGGGTCGCCGGGCTTCAGGAGCGCCTGGCATGAGCGCGCGCAGGCTATCGCGGGAAGCGATGTTTCGGATCATCCTGCGCCCCGTCATCACTGAAAAGGCAACCGCGCTCGGCGAGCGCGGACAGGTGGTCTTTCGTGTCGCGCCGGAGGCCACCAAGCCGGAGATCAAGGCGGCCATCGAAGGGCTGTTCGGCGTCAAGGTCGTTGCCGTCAACACCCTGAACAGCAAGGGCAAGGTCAAGCGGTTTCGCGGCCGTCCGGGCCAGAGGTCGGATGTGAAGAAGGCGTTCGTCCGGCTCGCCGAGGGCGAGAACATCGACTTCACCTCGAAGCTTGCCTGAGCCGGGAGAGGGGGATGGCACTCAAGACATTCAACCCGATCACGCCGAGCCTGCGCGGCACCGTCCTGGTGAGCCGGGCCGGGCTCTGGAAAGGCAAGCCGGTCAAGGCGCTGACGGTCGGCAAGACGGCGACCGGCGCGCGCAACAATCACGGACGGATCACCAGCCGCTTCCGCGGCGGCGGTCACAAGCGCTCGTACCGGCTGATCGACTTCAAGCGCCGCCGCTTCGATATCGAAGCGGTGGTCGAGCGGCTGGAATACGACCCCAATCGCACCGCGTTCATTGCCTTGATCCGCTACCGGGACGGCGCACTCTCCTACATCCTCGCGCCGCAGCGCCTGGCTGCCGGCGACAGCGTGATTGCCGCGGCACGGGCCGACATCAAGCCCGGCAATGCCATGCCGCTGGCCGCGATCCCGGTCGGCACGATCGTGCATAATATCGAGATGAAGCCGGGCGCCGGCGGCAAGCTCGCGCGTGCCGCCGGGACCTATGCGCAACTCGTCGGCAAAGACGCCGGCTACGCCCAGCTCAAGCTCGGCTCGGGCGAGCTGCGCATCGTGCGTTCCGAGTGCATGGCGAGCATCGGCGCGGTCTCCAACCCCGACAATTCCAACCAGCATATCGGCAAGGCCGGGCGCAGCCGCTGGCTTGGCCGCCGGCCGCACAATCGCGGCGTGGCGATGAATCCGGTCGATCATCCGCTCGGCGGCGGCGAGGGCAGAAGCTCCGGCGGACGCCACCCGACCACGCCGTGGGGAAAGCCGACCAAGGGCTACAAGACGCGCGCCAACAAGCGGACCGACAAGCTGATCATCCGGCGGCGCAACAAGGGGAAGGGCTGAGAGCATGGCACGCTCGGTCTGGAAGGGTCCGTTCGTCGACGGCTATCTGCTGGCGAAGGCGGACGCCGCGCGCGCATCCGGGCGCAACGAGATCATCCGCATCTGGTCGCGCCGCTCGACCATCCTGCCGCAGTTCGTGGGCCTGACCTTCGGTGTTTATAACGGCCACAAATTCCTGCCGGTTCAGGTGACCGAGAACATGGTCGGTCACAAGTTCGGCGAGTTCTCGCCGACCCGCACCTTCACCGGCCACGCCGCCGATCGCAAAGCGAAGCGAGCCTGAGATGAGCAAGCCGAGACAACCGCGCCGGCTCGAGGATAGCGAAGCCGAGGCGATCATCCGCAATCTCAGGGTCAGCCCGCGCAAGCTCAACCTCGTGGCCGGCCTGATCCGCAATCTGCCGGCCTCCGAGGCCGTCTCGCGCCTCACCTTCAGCCGCCGGCGCATCGCCCACGCGGTGCGGAAGGCGCTCGAGAGTGCGATCGCCAATGCCGAGAACAATCACCAGCTCGACGTCGATCGCCTAGTCGTCAAGCACGCCGATGTCGGGCGCGCGGCCGTCATGCGGCGCTTCCACGCCCGCGGGCGCGGGCGTGCCTCGAGAGTGGAGAAGTGGTTCAGCCATATCCGGATCGTCGTCTCCGAGCGGAGCGAGAGGGCACCCGGAGAGGAGGCCGGCTAGGATGGGGCACAAGGTCAACCCGATCGGGCTTCGGGTCGGAATCAACCGGACCTGGGACAGCCGCTGGTACGCCAGCGACGCCGACTATGCGGGCCTGCTGCATGAAGATCTCAGGCTCCGGAAGCATCTGCGGAGCCGGCTCACCGGCGCCGGTGTCTCGCGTGTCGTCATCGAGCGGCCGGCCAAGAAGCCGCGCGTCACGATCTATGTCGCACGCCCCGGCGTGGTGATCGGCAAGAAGGGTCAGGATATCGACGTGCTGCGCAAGAACCTGGCGGCGATGGCGAAGACCGATGTTGCCCTCAACATCGTCGAAATCCGCAAGCCCGAGATCGATGCCACGCTGGTCGCCGAGAATGTCGCCCAGCAGCTCGAGCGGCGCGTCGCCTTCCGCCGCGCGATGAAGCGGGCGGTACAGTCGGCGATGCGCCTCGGCGCGCAGGGCATCCGCATCCAGTGCGGCGGGCGGCTCGGCGGGGCCGAGATTGCGCGGGTGGAATGGTACCGCGAAGGCCGGGTACCGCTGCACACTCTGCGCGCCGATGTCGATTTCGGAACCGCCACCGCCAAGACCACCTACGGCACCTGCGGGGTGAAGGTCTGGGTCTTCAAGGGCGAGATCATGGCGCACGATCCGATGGCCCAGGACCGTCGCGCCGCCGAGCAGGCGCCGCAGCGCTGAGCGAGGAAGAGCGATGCTATCCCCCAAGCGCAGCAAGTTCCGAAAGGCTCACAAGGGCCGCATTCACGGCCTCGCCAAAGGCGCGACCAGTCTCGATTTCGGCGCCTTCGGCCTCAAGGCGGTGGAACCGGAGCGGGTGACGGCGCGGCAGATCGAGGCAGCGCGGCGCGCCATCACGCGCGCCATGCGGCGTAGCGGCCGCGTGTGGATCCGGATTTTCCCCGACGTACCGGTCTCGATCAAGCCGGCCGAGGTCAGGATGGGCTCCGGTAAAGGGAGCCCGGAGTTCTGGGTCTGCCGGGTGAAGCCGGGCCGTATCCTGTTCGAACTCGACGGCGTTCCCCCGGCGGTGGCGCGCGAGGCGCTCGCGCTTGGTGCGAACAAGCTGCCGATGAAGACGCGCTTCGTGAGCCGGATCGGTGAGGGCTGAGGCAATGAGCAAGGCGTCCGAGCTGCGCACGAAAACCCCGGATGAGCTTCAGACCATGCTCCTCGATCTCAGAAAGGAGCAGTTCAACCTGCGCTTCCAGCGCGCGACCGGCCAGCAGGAGGGAGTGGCGCGCATTCCGGTGGTGCGCAAGGAGATCGCGCGGGTGAAGACGGTGATGGCGGAGCGCCGGCACTCGGCGCCGGAAGGCTGAAGGAGAGGCCGATGCCGAGGCGGGTGCTGAGCGGCCGCGTGGTGAGCGACCGGATGGACAAGACGGTGACGGTGCTGGTCGAGCGGCGCGTGATGCACCCGCTCTACAAGAAATTCATCCGCCGCTCGAAGAAATATGCCGCTCACGACGAGGGTAATTCCTGCAAGGTGGGCGATGTCGTGCGCATCGAGGAGTGTCCGCGGATCAGCAAGCGGAAGGCCTGGCTGGTGATCGAGCGCAACGGCGAGCGTTTCGCGCCGGAAGCGAGCAGCTGAGGAAAAGGCGATGATCCATCCTGAGACCAATCTCGACGTGGCGGACAATTCGGGCGCGCGCCGCGTGCAGTGCATCAAGGTGCTGGGCGGATCGCGGCGCAAGACCGCCTCGGTCGGCGACGTGATCGTGGTTTCGATCAAGGAGGCGATTCCCCGCGGCAAGGTGAAGAAGGGGGACGTGCACCAGGCGGTGATCGTGCGCACCGCGTTTCCGGTCAGGCGCTCCGACGGCAGCGCGATCCGCTTCGATCGCAACGCCGCCGTGCTGATCACCAAGCAGCAGGAACCGATCGGCACCCGCATCTTCGGGCCGGTGGTGCGCGAGCTGCGCGCCAAGCGGTTCATGAAGATCATCAGCCTGGCCCCGGAGGTACTGTAGCGACATGGCGGCCAGAATCCGCAAGGGCGATCAGGTGCAGGTGATCAGCGGCGTCGAAAAGGGCAAGCGCGGCGAGGTGGTGCGCGTACTTCCCAAGGAGAGCCGCGCCGTGGTGCAAGGGGTGAAGCGTGCGATGCGCCATCAGAAACCCCGCGGTGTCGGCCAGCCCGGCGGCATCATCGAGCGGGAGGCGCCTATCCATCTCTCGAAGCTGGCGTTGATCGACCCCTCGACGGATCAGCCGACGCGGGTCGGATTCCGGCGCCTGGAGGATGGGCGGAAGGTGCGCTTCGCCAGAAAGAGCGGCCAGGCGATCGACCGGTGAGGAGCGCCCGACATGAGTGAAACGGCCGTCAAAGAGGTTCGGGAGATGCCGCGCCTGCAGCGCCGCTACCAGGAGGTGCTGCGCGAGGCGCTGCGGAAAGAGTTCGGTTACCGCAACGTGATGCAGGTGCCGAGACTCGAAAAAATCGTCATCAACATGGGAGTGGGCGAGGCGGCTTCGGATCAGAAGAAGCTCGATTCGGCACTCGCCGAACTGGCGCTGATCGCCGGCCAGAAGCCGGTGAAGACACTGGCGAAGAAGGCGATTGCCGCGTTCAAAATTCGCAAGGGTCTCGCCATCGGCTGCAAGGTCACGCTGCGCAAGGCACGCATGTGGGAGTTCCTGGACCGGCTGGTGAATATCGCCTTGCCGCGGGTGCGCGATTTCCGCGGTATCGGCGAGAAGGGTTTCGACGGGCGGGGCAATTTCGCGCTCGGCCTCAAGGAGCAGATCGTGTTTCCCGAGATCAATTACGACAAGGTGGATGCTATCCGCGGCATGGACATCGTCTTCGTGACCACCGCGAAAACGGACCGGGAGGCGAAGGCGCTGCTGCGCGGCTTCGACCTGCCGTTCGCGAGTTGAGGGGCGGAGGTGAACTAAGAGAATGGCGAAGATCTCCCAGGTCAACCGCAATCTCAAGCGCCAGCGCATGGCGGCACGGGATGCCGCCAAGCGGGGGGCGCTGAAGAAGATGGTCATGGACCGCAAAGCCGCGGTGGAAAACCGCTTCGAGGCCTCGATCAGGCTCGCGGCGATGCCGCGCAACGCGGCGAAGGTGCGCATCCGGCTGCGCTGCGAACTCACGGGGCGCTCGCGCGGCAATTATCGCAAGTTCCGGCTCTGCCGTATCGCGCTGCGCGAGCTTGCCGGTGCCGGGCAGATTCCCGGATTGGTCAAGGCGAGTTGGTGAGGGAGGGGTCCGGTGGCGGTTTCAGATCCTCTCGGTGACATGCTGAGCCGCATCCGCAACGCCCAGCGGGCGGGGCAGACCGTCTGCGTGGCGCCGGCTTCGCGCTTGCAGGCGAACGTGCTCGAGGTCCTGAAGCGCGAGGGATTCATCCGCGGCTTCTCGGCCGAGGAGCTGCGGCCCGGAGTGGCGCGGCTCAGGATCGAGTTGAAGTACAGCGAAGGCGAGCCGGTGATCAAGGAAATCACCCGGGTTTCCAAGCCGGGCCGGCGTGTCTATTCGAAGATCCGCGAACTGCCGCGGGTCTATGCCGGCCTCGGCGTATCCATCCTTTCCACCCCGCGCGGGGTGATGAGCGATGCTGAAGCGCGCGCCGCCAATGTCGGCGGCGAGGTGCTCTGCCGCGTATTCTGAGGGAACGGAAGATGTCACGCGTCGGCAAATATCCGGTCGAAATTCCGGCGGGCGTCGAGGTCGCGCTTGCCGGACGGATGCTGACGGCAAAGGGCAAGCTCGGCTCTCTCTCGCTCGAGCTCGGGCCGGATGTCGATGCAAGAATCGAGGCGCGGCGGGTGGTGATCGCCCCTACGGGCAAGGAACGGCGTGCGCGCATGATGTGGGGCACGACACGCGCGCTGGTTGCCAACATGGTGCGCGGGGTTTCGGCCGGATACACGAAGGCGATGGAGATCAGCGGCACCGGATATCGGGCGCAGGTGCAGGGCAAGAACCTCGTGCTCAACCTCGGCTACTCGCACGAGATCACCTACCCGGTGCCGGATGGCATTCGCGTCACCTGCGAGAAGCCGACGGCGATCCGGGTGAAAGGGGCGGACAAGCGGCTGGTGGGACAGGTGGCGGCGGAGATCCGCGGCTTCCGTCGGCCCGAACCCTACAAGGGCAAGGGCGTGAAGTACGAGGCCGAAGTGATCCGCCGCAAGGAAGGCAAGAAGAAGTAGCATGAGCGCGATTGGGGATCTGCGCGCGCGCCGGCGGGCGCGGCTGCGCTTCCGGCTCCGCCAGAAAGGCGGCGGGCGGCCTCGGCTGTCGGTGTTCCGCTCGGGGCGACATATCTATGCGCAGGTGATCGACGACGCGGCGGGGCGAACGCTGGCGGCCGCCTCCAGCCTTGAGGCGGCGCTCAGGTCCTCGCTCGAAAGCGGCGCCGACCGCGCCGCCGCCGCGGCCGTCGGCCGGCTGATCGCGGAACGCGCGCTCGCCGCGGGAATCAAGGACGTGGTGTTCGATCGCGGAGCCTATCTTTATCACGGCCGGGTGCAGGCACTGGCCGATGCGGCCCGCGAGGGCGGGCTCGCCTTCTGAGGACGTAACGATCATGGCACGGGAACCGAGGGAAGGCCGCGGCCGCGAGCGCGATGCGGGCGACGAGCTAGTGGACAAGCTGGTCAGCATCAACCGTGTCGCCAAGGTGGTGAAGGGCGGCCGGCGCTTCGCTTTCGCGGCGCTGGTCGTGGTGGGCGATCAGAAGGGCCGCGTCGGCTATGGCGCCGGCAAGGCGCGCGAGGTGCCGGAAGCGATCCGCAAGGCCACCGACCGGGCGAAAAGGGCGATGATCCGCGTGCCGATGCGCGAGGGTCGCACCCTGCATTACGATGTCGAGGGGCGATACGGCGCCGGGCGGGTGGTGCTGCGCGCGGCGCCGGCAGGCACCGGGATCATCGCCGGCGGGGCCATGCGCGCGGTGTTCGAATCGCTCGGCATCGGCGATGTGGTTGCCAAGTGCGTCGGCAGTCGCAATCCGCACAATATGGTGAAGGCGACCTTTGCCGCACTCGGGCGCTCGGCGGCGCCGCGGATGGTGGCGCAGCGCCGTGGCAGGAAGGTCTCCGACCTCCTGGGCCGGCGCGAGGGCCAGGGGCAGGCGGAGGCGCCGGCCGATGCCTGAAACGAAGCAGGTGCGGGTGACACAGATCGCCTCCGCCGCCGGTCGCAAGCCCGGCCAGCGGGAGACATTGATCGGGCTCGGCCTCAACCGGCTGGGCCGGAGCCGTGTCCTGGCGGCGACCCCGGCGGTGCGCGGCATGCTGCGCAAAGTGGCGCACTTGCTGCGGGTTGAAGAGCTGTCATGAGATGCGAGAATTGCCGATGAAGCTCAACGAACTGACCGACCGGGCGGGGGCGCGGCACGCTGCGAAGCGGCTTGGGCGCGGCATCGGCTCCGGCAAGGGAAAGACCTGCGGGCGCGGGGTGAAGGGGCAGAAGGCGCGCACCGGCGTGGCGCTGAATGGCTTCGAAGGCGGGCAGATGCCGATCTACCGCCGGCTGCCGAAGCGCGGTTTCAGGAACCCGTTCCGCACCATCTACGCGCCGGTCAATCTGGGCGCCCTCGCCGGCGCCATCGCCGCCGGGCGGCTCGACCCGGCGCAGCCGATCGGCGAGCAGGCACTCCGCGATGCCGGGTTGATCGCCAAGGGCAGGCAGTGGGCGGGCGTCAGCCTGCTTGGAGGAGGCCGCATCGAGCAGTCAATCCGGATCACGGTCGACCGCGCCTCGAAGTCTGCGATCGCCGCTGTCGAGGCGGCGGGCGGCAGTGTGGCGCTGCCTGCACAGCCGCCTGCCGAGAGCTAGCGTGCCCGATCGCCGTTCTTCTCCTCTCTCCCTCTGGGCCGGGATGAGGGTCGATCATTCATCGCCAAAGGCGGGTACCAGCCTACCCGAACCGGCCGCGCGTTGCCGACCTTGCGGAGTGCGGTTGGCAGCAGCAGATTGATTGCCTGGCGTTGCGGCCTCGCGGGGCACCCGTGAGTGGGCGGCGCCGGTTTTCTGAAGCCGAGGATCCCGAATGGCATCGGTCGCCGAACAACTTGCTGCGAACTTCAATATCGGCGTGTTCGCGAAGGCGACCGACCTCAAGAAGCGCATCTGGTTCACGCTCGGCGCGCTGATCGTCTATCGCCTGGGCACGTACATTCCGCTGCCCGGGGTCAATCCCGCGGTGATGGCCGAGCTGATGCAGCGCTCGAGCGGCGGCATCCTCGGCATGTTCAACATGTTCACGGGCGGCGCGCTGGGGCGGATGACGATCTTCGCTCTCAACATCATGCCCTATATCACCGCCAGCATCATCATTCAGATGATGGCGGCAGCGGTTCCCTCGCTCGAGGCGCTGCGCAAGGAGGGCGAAAGCGGGCGCAAGACCCTGAACCAGTACACGCGCTACCTGACGGTGGTGATCGCCCTCTTCCAGTCCTACGGGATCGCAGTCGGGCTGGAGAGCGTGCGCGGCAGCATGGGCGCTGCGGTCGCTGATCCGGGATGGTTCTTCCGCATCTCGGCTACCATCATCCTGGTGGGCGGCACCATGTTCCTCACCTGGATCGGCGAGCAGATCACCGACCGCGGCGTGGGCAACGGCTCCAGCCTCATCATCATGGCCGGCATCATCGCCAACATGCCGCAGGCGCTGATCTCGCTCCTCGAGCTCGGCCGGACCGGTGCGCTCTCGACCGTTTTCATCATTTTCTTCCTGGTGTTTGCCATCGCCGTGATCGCCTTCATCGTATTCATCGAGCGGGCGTACCGCCGCGTCATGGTGCAATATCCGAAGCGCCAGGTCGGCACCCGGATGTTTGGCGGCGATTCGACGCATATGCCGCTCAAGGTGAATACGTCCGGGGTCATTCCGCCGATCTTCGCGAGTTCCATCCTGCTGATCCCGGCGACCATCAGCGGCTTTTCCCAGGGCAGCGGGAATTCCTTGCTGCTCCGCATCTCGACCATGCTCGGCCAGGGCCAGCCGCTCTTCCTCGTGCTCTACGCGGCGATGATCCTCTTCTTCACGTTCTTCTACACCGCGGTGGTGTTCAACCCGGAGGAGACGGCCGACAATCTGAAGAAGTATGGTGGCTTCATCCCGGGAATCCGGCCCGGCAGCGCGACGGCGAGCTATTTCGATTATGTGCTGACCCGCATCACCGTGCTGGCCGCGCTCTACCTGGTGGCGGTTTGCCTGCTGCCGCAGATCCTGATCAGCTATTACGCGGTGCCGTTCTATTTCGGCGGCACCAGCCTGATCATCATCGTCGTGGTCTGCATGGATACGGTCACCCAGATCCAGTCGCACCTCCTGGCCCATCAGTACGAAGGGTTGATACGCAAGGCCCGGATCAAGGGGCGAAGCCGATGATCCTGATCCTGCTCGGCCCTCCCGGTGCCGGAAAGGGCACCCAGGCCGAGCGGCTGGTGAGCCGGCACGGCTTCCGGCAGATCTCGACCGGTGACATGTTGCGGGCGGAGGTGGCGAGCGGAAGCGCGATCGGCCGTGAGGCCAAGGCGATCATGGATCGCGGCGAGCTGGTGCCTGATAACGTGATCGTCCGGATGCTGGACCGGCGGCTCGCCGCGGAGGATGGCCACGACCTGATCCTGGACGGCTTTCCGCGCACCGTGCCCCAGGCAGAGGCCCTCGATCGCCTGCTCGCCGAGCGGGAACTCGAGCTTTCGGGGGTCATCGTGATGGAGGTGGACGAAGAGGCGCTCACCGAGCGGATCGTCGGGCGGTTCAGTTGTGCGTCATGCGGGGCGAGCTATCATGACAAGTTTCGCCCGACCCGGATCGATGGTGTCTGCGACCGCTGTGGCGGCCACGAATTCGTGCGCCGTGCGGACGACACGAGAGAGACGGTCCTGGCGCGGCTGGCTGCCTATCACGCCCAGACCGCGCCGCTGCTGCCCTACTACCGGAAGATGGGCAAGCTCTACCTGGTGGAGGGAATGGCGGGGATCGAGGCTGTTACCACGGCGATCGAAGGGATCCTTTCCGGATTTGCGCGAGGCGGAGTTCACGCAAAAGTGATGCGGGCCGATTGACTCGCCCGGACCCTGGCTTATCTTAAGCCAGGAACCTGACCCCTGCGGCACCGATGGCCCGGGGCGTGGTTCGTTTTGGCATGGTGAGGCGGAAATCGGGGGTGCGGATGCCGGCAAGCGGGCATCCGTTCGGGGCAGGAGCAAGAACGGCGTGGCGCGAATTGCCGGCGTGAACATCCCGACCAACAAGCGGGTGACGATCGGACTGAGATATATCTACGGAATTGGCCCGACGAAGGCTGACGAAATTTGCCGCCAGCTTGCCATTCCGGAGGCGAAGCGGGTGAATCAGCTCTCCGACGAGGAGGTGCTGCGCATCCGCGAGCTGATCGACAAGGACTACCGGGTAGAAGGTGACCTGCGCCGGGAAGTCGCGATGAACATCAAGCGGCTGATGGATCTCGGCTGCTACCGGGGGCTCCGCCACCGGCGCGGCCTGCCGGTCCGCGGCCAGCGCACCCACACCAATGCCCGCACCCGCAAGGGCAAGGCAGTGCCGATCGCCGGGAAGAAGAAGGTCACGAAGTAAGGCCGCTACCTTCCCGAGGAGAAGAGCCGCGCCGCTTCGCCGCGCGTGGCGGATCAGGATCAAAGGAACCGAATGACATGGCGAAGCCGGCCACCGCTGCCCGTCCACGGAAGAAGGAGCGGAAAAACATCACCGCTGGCGTGGCGCATGTCGCCGCCACCTTCAACAACACGGTGGTGACGATCACCGACGCCCAGGGCAACACGATCGCCTGGTCCTCCGCCGGCAGCCAGGGCTTCAAGGGGAGCCGCAAATCGACCCCGTACGCCGCGCAGGTGGCCGCCGAGGATGCCGGACGGAAGGCGCGGGAGCATGGCATGGAGACGCTGGAGATCGAGGTCAGCGGCCCGGGCTCCGGGCGGGAAAGCGCGCTCCGTGCACTGCAGGCGGTCGGCTTCTCGATCACGGCCATCCGGGACATGACGCCGATCCCGCACAATGGCTGCCGGCCGTGCAAGCGCCGGAGAGTCTAGCCTGAGGAACCCACCCGGAGCGTTGGGCGGGAGAGCGTGGCCGCCTGGCCGACGGACTGACTGAATGAGGCAAGCGTGATCATCCAAAGGAACTGGCAATCGCTGATTCGGCCGGAGAAGCTCGCCGTCGAATCCGGCGCGGATCCGCAGCGCACCGCAACGGTGATCGCCGAGCCGCTGGAGCGTGGCTTCGGCATGACGCTCGGCAACGCGATCCGCCGCATTCTGCTCTCCTCCTTGCAGGGCGCGGCCGTCACAGCTGTGCAGATCGATGGCGTGCTGCACGAATTCAGTTCGATCCCCGGGGTGCGCGAGGACGTCACCGATATCGTGCTGAACGTGAAACAGCTCGCGCTCCGGATGCACGGCGAGGGGCCGAAGCGCATGGTGCTGACCGCAAACGGCCCGGGCGAAGTGAAGGCAGCGCAAATCCAGACCGGCCACGATATCGAGATCCTCAATCCGGACCTCGTGCTGTGCACGCTGGACGACGGGGTGAAGCTCGGGATGGAGTTCACGGTCAATAGCGGCAAGGGCTACGTCCCGGCGGTCGCGAATCGCTCGGAGGATGCGCCGATCGGCCTCATCCCGGTCGATTCCGTCTATTCCCCGGTGCGGCGGGTCTCCTACCGCGTCGAGCCGACGCGCGTGCAGCAGGTCACCGACTACGACAAGCTCCTTTTGACCGTGGAAACCAACGGCACGGTGACTCCGGAGGACGCGGTCGCGCTGGCGGCGCGAATCCTGCAGGACCAGCTTCAGCTCTTCATCAATTTTGACGAGCCGAGGGAACTCCGCCACGAGGAGCCGACCGAGGATCTGCCGTTCAACCGCAACCTGCTGCGCAAGGTGGACGATCTCGAGCTGTCGGTGCGCAGCGCGAACTGCCTGAAGAACGACAACATCGTCTACATTGGCGATCTGGTGCAGAAGACCGAGCAGGAAATGCTGCGCACGCCGAACTTCGGTCGCAAGTCCCTGAACGAGATCAAGGAAGTGCTGGCGGCGATGGGGCTTTCGCTGGGCATGACGGTACCGGGCTGGCCACCGGAAAATATCGAGGGCCTGACCAAGCAGCTCGAAGAGCCGTTCTGACCCGGCGGGCGAGAGGGGAGAAGCTTCCATGCGTCACGGTCTGGCCGGCCGCAAGCTCGGCGTCACCTCGAGCCATCGCCGGGCGATGTTCCGCAACCTCGCGGCGGCGCTGTTGAAGCACGAGCAGATCACGACCACCCTGCCCAAGGCGAAGGAACTGCGCCCGGTGGCGGAGCGGCTGATCACCCTCGGCAAGCGGGGCGGCCTCGCCGCCCGCCGCCGGGCCATCGCCGCACTGGGCGACGAAAAGGTCGTGGCCAAGCTTCTGGGACCGCTGGCCGAGCGCTACCGGACCCGCCCTGGTGGCTATACGCGCGTCTTGAAGGCGGGCGTGCGCTATGGCGACGCCGCGGACATGGCCGTGATCGAACTCGTCGATCGCGATCCCGCCGCCAAGGGGCAGGACAGCGGCCCGAAGCAGAAGGCCGACGAGGAAGAAGCCAAGGAAGAATGACCGGATCGCGCGTTCAGGCGAGGCTGGAGTAGCCGCCGTCCACGACGATGCCGGCGCCGGTCACGAAGTCGGACCCCGGCCCGGCCAGGAACACAGCGATGCCCGCGAAATCGGCGGGCGTTCCCCATCTTCCGGCCGGCGTGCGGGCGAGCACACGCTCATGGAGGCCGGGCACTTGGCTCCTCGCCGTCTGCGTCAGTTCGGTGTCGATCCATCCGGGCAGCACGGCGTTGACCTGGATATTGTCCTTCGCCCAGGCGGTGGCGAGCGCGCGCGTCGCCTGCAGGATACCGCCCTTGCTCGCGGCATAGGGTGCCGAATAGGGCGCCGCGAACAGCGACATCATCGAGCCGACATTGATAATCTTGCCGCCGCCCCGCTCGCGCATCCCGCCATAGGCTGCCTGCGCGCACCAGAAGGCACTGTTGAGATTGACATCGATGACCAGGCGCCATTCTTCCGGCGTATATTCTTCCGGCCGCTTGCGGATCGACATGCCGGCGTTGTTCACCAGGATGTCGAGCCGGCCGAACCGGGCGCTGACCGTTTCGATCATCGCGCGGCAGGAATCGGTTTCCGCTGCGTCGAAGTCGATAAAGCCGGATCTGACACCGAGACTCTCGAGTTCGGCGACGGCAGCAATGGCCTTTTCGGCATTGCGTGCCGCGATCGCGACGCTCGCCCCGGCCTCGGCAAGGCCCTTGGCCATGCCGAGCCCGATGCCGCCGTTGCCGCCGGTGACGACCGCGACCTTGCCGCGAAGGTCGAAGAGATCCATGCGCGCATTCCTTTCCCGTTCCGGCACTGCCCGGCCGGTTCGGCTATGATGCGAACATGACGGCCTCGCAAGACCCGTTGACCGACCTCTTCGGCGCGCCGCCCGCAACACCTCCGGAGCGGCCGGGCACGAAACGGCCGCTCGCTGACCGTCTGCGGCCGCGCACCCTCGACGAGGTCGTCGGGCAGGATCACCTGCTTGGCCCGGATGGTATGCTCACGCGCATGCTGGCCCAGGGCTCGCTTGCCAGCCTTGTTCTCTGGGGACCGCCAGGCTCGGGCAAGACCACGATCGCCCGCCTGCTGGCAGCAAGCTCCGGCCTCGCCTTCGTACAGCTTTCGGCGGTTTTCTCAGGGGTCGCGGACCTCAAGCGGGCGTTCGAGGAAGCAGCACGAAGGCGCCGGCAGGGCGAAGGCACGCTTCTTTTCGTGGACGAGATCCATCGCTTCAACCGCGCTCAGCAGGATGGGTTTCTTCCCGTGGTCGAGGACGGCACGATCGTGCTGGTGGGCGCGACGACCGAGAATCCCTCTTTTGCGCTCATCGGCGCACTGCTTTCGCGCTGCCAGGTGCTGGTGCTGCTGAGGCTCGACGACGCCGCGCTGGAAACGCTGCTCTCCCGGGCCGAGGCGATGACCCGCGCGCTGCCGCTGACGGGGGATGCCCGCGCAGCGCTCTGCGCCATGGCCGATGGCGACGGCCGCGCCCTTCTCAACATGGTCGAGCAGCTTCTGGCGCTGCCTTCCGGAAGCGCGCCACTCCAGGCCGCAGAGCTCACGCAAATTCTGGCGCGGCGGGCTCCTCTCTATGACAAGGACCGGGAAGAGCACTACAACCTCATTTCGGCGCTGCATAAGGCGCTCCGAGGCTCGGATCCCGATGCCGCGTTGTACTGGCTGGCGCGCATGCTGGCCAGCGGCGAGGACCCACGCTATATCGCCCGCCGCCTGATCCGGTTCGCCACCGAAGACATCGGCATGGCCGATCCGGGCGCGCTCGTGCAGGCGCTGGCAGCATGGGAGGCTTATGAGCGTCTCGGCACGCCGGAAGGCGAGCTCGCCATCGCCCAGGCCGTGATCTATCTCGGAGCCGCGCCGAAATCCAACGCAGTCTATCGCGCTCTCGATGCAGCGCGGGAAGCGGCGAGGTCCACGGGCAGCCTGATGCCGCCGGCGCATATTCTGAATGCGCCGACGAAACTGATGCGCGATCTCGGCTACGGCGCCGGATACGCCTATGACCACTCTCAGGAAGATGCATTTTCCGGGCAGGATTATTTTCCGCCGGGTATGCCTCGCCGATTGTTCTATCAGCCCTCCGGGCGCGGGCTCGAGCAGGAAATCGGCAAGCGGCTCGCCGCATGGGAGCGGCTTCGCGCGGAGCGGCGGAAGTGAAGATCGACCAAAGGCTGGTCGCCGCGGACGAGGCAGAAATTCGCCTCGATCGCTGGTTTCGCCGCCATTTCCCCGGCGTGACGCAGGGTACCATCGAGCGCCTCTGCCGCACCGGCCAGGTGCGCGTGAACGGCCGGCGCGCGCAGGGGGCAACGCGCCTTGCGCCCGGCCAGGCGGTGCGCGTTCCGCTCATTCTGCCCGCCACACCAGCCCCTCCGCCCCCCGTGCTTGATCCGGCAGCGGCACAGGAACTCGCCGAGCGCATTCTTTACCGCGACGACTCTCTTCTCGTGCTGGACAAGCCGGCCGGCCTGCCGGTGCAAGGCGGACCAGGGATCAAGCGCCATCTCGACGGCATGCTCGAGGCACTGCGTTTTGGCGCGGCGGAAAGGCCGCGGCTGGTGCATCGGCTGGACCAGGATACGGCGGGGGTCCTGGTGCTAGCGCGGAGTGCGGCGGCGGCAGCGAAGCTCGCCAAGGCATTCCGCGGAAGGGCGGTCAAGAAGCGCTATTGGGCCGTTGTCGTGGGATTCCCCCCATCGCCGGAGGGAACGATCGATCTCCCGCTGCTCCGCACCCGCGACCACCGTTTCGGGCGCACAACGGTTGCGGCGGCGGGAGAAGGCGCGCGCGCGGTCACCGGGTACGTCACGCGCGATCACGCAGGTCGGCGTTTTTCCTGGCTCGAACTCTCGCCGCTGACCGGCCGGACGCATCAGCTCCGCGTGCATTGCGCGGCGCTCGGAACCCCGATCCTCGGTGATGCAACCTACGGGGGAAGAGAGTCGGCGCCGCGAGGACTGCCCGACATTCTGCACCTGCTTGCCCGCGCGCTTTCCTTGCCGCATCCCGAGGGCGGCGAAATCACCGTCGAAGCGTCGCTGCCAGCACACATGGCCGAAACCTTCAACCTGCTCGGCTTTCGTGCGCCGCCATCCCGGCCGCCACGCGGACCGGAGGGTGGGCCGGCTTGACCATCGGCCGCGGCCCGGCCCAAACTCGCACGATCATGCGATTGCGCGAATACTGCCGATGGAGGGGGGGACGATGCCGCAAGTAGCCCTGACGGTGAACGGAAAGAAGGTGACGGTCGATGTCGAAGGCCGGACGCTGCTCGTCGAGCTCTTGCGAGAGAAACTCGGCCTGACGGGCACCCATGTCGGCTGCGACACGAGCCAGTGCGGCGCCTGCGTGATCCATCTCGATGGGGCCTCGGTGAAATCCTGCACGATGCTCGCTTTGCAGGCGGCGGGCCGATCGGTCACCACGATCGAGGGGCTGGCGAAGTCGGACGGGACGCTGCACCCGATGCAGGAAATGTTCCGCGAGCATCACGCACTGCAATGCGGTTTCTGCACCCCGGGCATGGTGATGAGCGCGATCGACCTCGTGCAGTCGCACCCGGAGGGACTCTCCGAGCAACAAATCCGGCACGGGCTCGAGGGCAATCTCTGCCGGTGCACCGGCTATCACAACATCGTCAAGGCGATCGCCGCTGCCTGGCCGTTGATGCACGGCAAGACCATGCCGGCGGCTGCGGAATAAGGAAGGGCGCAGAAAAGGAATCGAAGAAGGCAGGGAGGGTGTGGAGATGGCTTTCGAGGGAATCGGGGCCTCGGTCCGGCGCACGGAGGACCAGCGCTTCCTGAGCGGGCGCGGCAATTACACCGACGACATCAATCGCCCCGGCCAACTTTACGCCATCATCCGCCGCTCCGACCGGCCGCACGCGCGGATCGTCTCCATCGACACGAAAGCGGCGGCGGAGATGCCCGGCGTGGTGGCCGTCTACACCGGCACAGATCTGCAGGCCGACAACGTGGGTGGACTGCCCTGCGGCTGGCTGATCAAGAACAAGGACGGCACGCCGATGGCGGAGCCGCCACATCCGGTGCTGGCGGTCGGCAAGGTCAGGCATGTTGGCGACCCGCTCGCCGTGGTGATCGCCGAAACACGTCAGCAGGCGAAGGACGCGGCCGAGAAGCTGGCGATCGAATGGCAGGATCTGCCGAGCATCAGTTCGACGCAGGATGCGATCGCACCCGGTGCGGCGCTCGTGCACGACGATGTTGAGGGCAACGTCTGCTATGACTGGCACCTCGGTGACAAGGAGGCCGTTGACGCAGCCTTCGCCAAGGCGGCCCGCGTCGTGCGGCTTGACCTGACCAACAGCCGGCTGATTCCGAATGCCATGGAGCCGCGCGCTGCGATCGGCGATTTCGACCGTGCGACCGGCGAGCATACGCTTTTTACGACCAGTCAGAATCCGCACGTGATTCGCCTTCTGATGGGTGCCTTCGTCCTGCACATCCCGGAGAGCCATCTGCGCGTCGTCGCTCCCGATGTCGGCGGCGGATTCGGATCCAAGATCTATCACTATGCCGAAGAGGCGATCGTCACCTGGGCGGCCGGCAAGCTTGGGCGGCCGGTGAAATGGACCGCGGAACGGACCGAAAGCTTCATCTCGGACGCGCATGGCCGCGACCATGTCACGACTGCCGAGATGGCGATCGACAAGGACGGCAACTATCTGGCGCTGCGCGTCAAGACGCTCGCCAACATGGGCGCCTATCTCTCCACCTTTGCGACCTCCATTCCAACCTATCTCTACGCGACGCTGCTCGCCGGCGTGTACAAGACGCCCGCCATCTATGCAGAGGTGAAGGCGGTTTTCACCAATACCGTTCCGGTCGACGCCTATCGCGGAGCCGGCCGGCCGGAAGCGGCCTATCTTCTGGAGCGCCTGACCGACGTCATCGCACACGATACCGGGCTCGATCGGGTCGCGTTGCGGCGGCAGAATCTCATTCCTGCCAACGCTTTTCCCTACCAGACGCCGGTCGCCCTGCAATACGACAGCGGCAACTACCAGGCGACGCTCGAGTCCGCGCTCAAGGCAGCCGACTGGAACGGATTTCCCGCGCGCCGGGCGGCCGCGGCGGCAAAAGGGAAGCTGCGCGGGATCGGCATCTCGACCTATATCGAAGCCTGCGGTATCGCCCCTTCGGCGGTGGCCGGCGCGCTCGGCGCGCGGGCGGGGCTCTACGAGGCTGCTAACATCCGCGTCCACCCGACCGGCAGTGTCAGCGTCTTCACCGGCTCGCACAGTCACGGCCAGGGACACGAAACGACCTTCGCCCAGCTCGTCGCCGATCAGCTCGGCATACCGTTCAACCAGGTGGAGATCGTGCACGGGGATACGGAGAAAATCCCCTTCGGGATGGGAACCTACGGCAGCCGCAGCCTCGCTGTCGGCGGTTCCGCGATGGTCAAGGCGATGGACAAGATCATTGCCAAGGGCAAGCGCATTGCCGCCCATCTGATGGAGGCCTCGGTCGCCGACATCGAGTTCAAGAACGGCAGCTTCTCCGTGGCCGGCACCGACAAGTCGAAATCGTTCGGCGAAATCGCGCTCACTGCCTACGTGCCGCACAATTATCCGATCGACGAGCTGGAACCGGGGCTGGAAGAGAACGCGTTCTACGACCCCAAGAACTTCACCTTCCCGGCCGGCTGCATGGTTGCCGAAGTGGAGATCGATCGCGACACGGGTGTGCCTTCGGTCGTGAGCTTCGTCGCCGTGGACGATGTCGGCCGTCTGATCAACCCGATGATCGTCGAAGGCCAGGTGCATGGTGGCGTGGCGCAGGGTATCGGCCAGGCGCTGCTGGAAAGCGCGACTTATGACGTCTCGGGGCAGATCGTGACCGGGTCGTTCATGGACTATACGATGCCGCGCTCGGACAATCTCCCTTCGTTCAAGACCGGCAACGAGGTCACGCTCTGCACGCACAATCCCCTCGGCGTGAAGGGCTGCGGCGAACTGGGTACGATCGGCAGCCCGCCGGCGATCGTGAATGCGGTCATCGATGCGCTGTCCGAGTACGACGTGCGGCACATCGACATGCCGCTCAGCCCGCAGAAGATCTGGTCGATCGTCGCCGCCGGGCCGAAGCGCAAGGCCGCTGAATAGGCGCATCCGTCAGTAACGAGGAAAGCACGATGTACGATTTCACCTACCAGAAGCCGGCCAGCGTCGCGGATGCGGTGAAGCTGCTCGGCGCCGATCCCGAGGCCAAGGCGCTGGCGGGCGGCATGACCCTGATCCCGGTCCTGAAGCAGCGGCTCAACAAGCCTTCGGCGCTGGTCGATCTCGCCGACGCCGGACTTGCGGGCATCAGCGTGGCAGGCGGCACAGTCCGAATCGGCGCCATGACCACTCACGCAACGGTCGCCAACTCCGCCGACGTGAAGAAGGCCATCCCGGCATTGGCGAAGCTTGCCGGCGGCATCGGTGACAAGGAGGTCAGGCATCGCGGCACCATCGGCGGCTCGCTCGCCAATGACGACCCTACAGCCGATTATCCTGCGGCGGTGCTTGCTCTCGGCGCCACCGTGGAGACGAACAAGCGATCGATCAAAGCGGATGATTTCTTCCAGGGCATGTTCATGACCGCACTCGAGCCGGGCGAACTGATCACTGCCGTCTCCTTCCCGGTGCCGGAGAAGGCGGCCTACATGAAGTTTCCGAACCCTGCCTCTCGCTACGCACTCGTCGGCGTGTTCGTCGCCAAGGGTCCGGCGGGGGTGCGCGTGGCGGTGACGGGAGCCGGTCAGAACGGTGTGTTTCGACAGAAGGCGATGGAAGCGGCCCTGGGAAAATCCTTCTCCCAGGCAGCGATTGCGGATATCGCGACACCGGCTGACGAGCTGAACAGTGACATCCACGCCGGCGCCGAATATCGGGCCCACCTGGTCGGTGTCATGGCCCGGCGCGCCGTCGCCGCCGCCGGCTGAGAGGGGAGTCTCGCCAGCCTCGTGGGTGAGGCACCGGCGTCGCACTCTGTCGTGGTGATCGGCGCCGGGATCGTCGGCGCCGCGGTGGCCGCGGAACTGCTGAGCGACGGGCATCGCGTCAGCATCATCGAGCCGGGCGCGCCCGGCGGAGAGCAGCAGGCAAGCTACGGCAACGGCTGCTGGCTGAACCCCGGCTCCGTCGTCCCGATGTCGGTACCCGGATTGTGGCGCAAGGTTCCGGGCTTTCTTGCCGACCCGCTCGGGCCACTCGCGATACGCTGGAATTATCTGCCGCGGCTTGCGCCCTGGCTTGTCCGCTACGTGCGCGCCGGGGGAACGATCGGCAAGGTGCAGGCAATCGCGCGCGCGCTCCGCCCACTTCTTGCCGATGCACCGCAACGCCACCTTCGACTGGCGGCGGCAGCGGGAGTTGCCGATCTGATCGAGCGGAAGGGACTTCTCTCCGTCTTTCCGGGCCGCGCCGATTTCGAGGCCGATGCGCTGGCGTGGCGATTGCGAAGAGAGAACGGGATCCGCTGGATCGAGATCCCGGAGGAGGAACTTCGCCAGCGCGAGCCTCAGCTCGACCGACGCTACCGCTTCGGCGTCCTTATCGAGGAAGGCGGGCATTGCACCGATCCCGGCGGCTACGTGGCCGCGCTGGTGGACCATGCCGTTGCGCGCGGCGCGCAACTTCATCGCACACGCGCAACAGGCTTCGCCCTCGAAGGACGGCGGCTGGCGGCCGTCCTGACCCTGGCGGGCGAAATCCGTTGCGACAAGGCGGTGATCGCCGCCGGCGCGTTCTCGAGGCTGCTGGCCGCCGCGGCGGGAGACGAAGTGAGCCTGGAGACGGAACGCGGCTATCACGCCATGATTCTCGGCGCAGAGAGCGGACCGCGCACGCCGCTGATGCCGAGCGACGGGAGGATGTCGCACGTGATGACGCCGCGCGGCCTGAGAATCGCCGGACAGGTAGAACTCGCCGGCCTCGCCGCCGCCCCGAACTGGAGGCGTGCGGAAATTCTCAGGGACTTCGCGCTGAAAACCTATCCGGGCTTGCCACGTTCTCTGCCGCCCGAGCGCGTGCGTTTCTGGATGGGCCATCGCCCGGCGACGCCGGACAGCCTGCCCTGCATCGGGCCCGCTTCGGCAACTCCCGATATCGTGCACGCCTACGGCCACGGCCATGTCGGCCTGGCGGCCGGAGCGGCCACCGGTCGGCTGGTCGCCGACCTGATCGGCGGCAGGCGGCCGGAGATCGACCCTCAGCCCTATTCTCCGCAGCGTTTCGGCTGAGGCCCGAACTCGCGCGAGGCCCCTTCGAGCAGGCGCCAGACATAGGCAGCGAACGAGCGCGAGACCTCGACGCGAAAGCAAAGCGGCATCGTCCGCCAGAGTACGATCTCTGCCTTGGCCAGAACCGTTCGTGTACACATTCCAACCGGAAACGCACCCGGATCGAGATCGAGCGGGCAGCCTGCATTCAGCATCGCCTCGGCATTGGGTCCGGAGACCTCGATCGCGATCTGCCGGTGCGACACATCCACCAGGGAATGCGCCGCCCCTGCCATCGCCCGCGCGAGTGTTGCGCCGAGTTCCGCGCCTTCGGATTCTGGCGCCAGCAGCAGCCACTCATCCGGGCCGAGCCAGAGCGCGGCACGATCGGCTGCAACAGCGGCCCGGCACGCCTGCTCAGGCAAGCCGATACCGAACACGTTGCCCGCCGCGGTGACGGCCGCCGGTTTACCACGCAGGATGAAGCGTGATGCCGCCGGCAGCCTTGCCAAAGCAGCACGGTCAGGCGGCATCGAGGCGCGCTCCCTCCGGATCATAGAATACGGGCGAGGTCACCTTGGCCGGCACAGGCCGTTCCGCCGTCGTCACATAGAGCATCTCGCCCATCCGATCGCGGCCGCCGGCAATCATCGCCAGCGCGATCGTCCGGCCGAGAGTGGCACTGCGATAGGACGAGGTGACGTGGCCGAGCGGCTTCGTCGGCGCCTTCTGGTTCGGGGCCGCAAGGATTTGCGCACCCTCCTCCAGCAGAAAGTGCGGATCCTCGGTGAGCAGCCCGACGAGCTGCTTTCTTCCCGGCGCACGCATGGCCGGGCGCGCGAGGGAACGTTTGCCGACGAAATCCGGCTTCGTTTTTCCCACCGCCCAGGTCAGGCCGACATCGTCCGGCGTTGCCGTGCCGTCCGTTTCCTGCCCGACGACGATGTAGCCCTTCTCCGCGCGCAGCACATGCATAGTTTCGGTGCCGTAGGGCGTGATGCCGTGCGGTTGACCAGCCTCGAAAATCTCTTCCCAGACGGCCCGGCCGTAATCGGCGGGAACGTTCACCTCGAAGCCGAGTTCGCCGGTGTAGCTGACGCGGAAAAGGCGCGTCGGCACGCCGCGTATGCGCCCTTCCGCCACGCTCATGTGCGGCATCGCCCGCGATGCGATATCGATCCCCTCGACCAGCCCCTCGAGCACCGCGCGCGAGCGCGGCCCCTGCACTGCGATCACCGCCCATTGTTCGGTGACCGAGGTCAGCCACACTTCGAGTTCCGGCCACTCGGTTTGCAGGTAATCCTCCATTTGCGCGAGCACCCGCGTCGCACCGCCGGTGGTGGTGGTGACGTGGAAACGATTCTCCGCGAGTCGCCCGACCACCCCGTCGTCGGCGATGAACCCGTCCTCCCGGAGCACGAGGCCATAGCGGCACCTTCCGGCGCCAAGCCTGCTCCACGCGTTGACGTAGATGCGATTCATGAACTCGACTGCATCCGGCCCCACCACCTCGATCTTGCCGAGCGTGGAAGCATCGAAGATGCCTGTGCTTTGGCGCACGGCGCGGCATTCGCGCGCAACCGCCCGCTCCATGTCCTCGCCTGGTGCCGGGAAGTAGCGGGCCCGCTTCCACTGGCCCACGTCCTCGAACACGGCCCCATGCGCTGTCGCCCAGTCATGAATCGGCGTTGTCCGCACGGGATCGAACAACTCGTCGCGCGAAGGCCCGGCCAGGATTCCGAAGCTGACCGGCGTGTAGGGCATCCGGAACGTGGTCAGCCCGATCTCGGGAATCGGCTTCCCCAACGCTTCAGAAACGATTCCGAGCGCATTCATGTTGGAGGTCTTGCCCTGGTCGGTCGCCATGCCTGTCGTGGTGTAGCGCTTGACATGCTCGATCGAGTGGAAGCCTTCGCGGGTCGCCAGCACGAGATCATCCGCCGTGACATCGTTCTGGAAATCGACGAATGCCTTGGCGCCGTGCGCATTGGGTAGCACGCTCCGGATGCCGCCGGTGCCGAACCCGGATGCGTGGCAGGCGAACGAACGGGCCCGCGCGGCGGAGAATCCTGCCGCCCGCGCCGCCGCCTCGCCGGCCGCCGCACCGTCGGCCAGCGCCGCCGCGAGGCCGAATACGCCCCGGCAGGCACCGGCCGAACGTTCCTGCTGCACCGAGTGGCCGGGCACATAGGCCGCCAGTTCGCCATCGAAGCGGAGCTTGCCACGCGATTGGGAGAAGAGATGCACGCTCGGCGTGAACCCGCCCGACATCAGCACGAGATCGCAGGTGAGAGGCTCCGCTCCGCGCCTGTCGCTTTCCGCCGCGAGCGGCGCAAGGCTCGCCGCGGTGACCCTGAGCCGCCCGCCGGTTCCGGTGATGGTCGTGGCCGGGCGCACGGGAAGTCCGGCGGCGCGAGCGGCTTCGGGAAGCGGGCCGTTCGCTGCCGTTCGCAGATCGGCGATCGCGGCGATGGCAACGCCGGCGCGATGCAGCTCGAGCGCCGCGCGATAGGCCGCATCGTGCGCGGTGACGACGACGGCGCGGCTGCCGCATTTGACACCGTAACGGTTGAGATAGGTGCGCGTCGCGTCGGCGAGCATCACCCCCGGCCGGTCGTTCCCGGGAAACACCAGCGGCCGTTCGATCGCGCCCGCCGCCAGCACCACCTCTCTTGCCCGCACCTGCCAGAGCCGCTCGCGCGGCAGAGCGGGATCGGGCTCGGCCAGGTGCTCGGTGAGGCGCTCGGCGAGCCCGACCATGTTGTACGCGAAATATCCGAAGGCGGTCGTGCGGGGGAGAAGCGTGACGCGAGGCTTAAGCGCGAGCAGCGCCACCGTCTCCGCGAGCCAGGTCGCAGCCGGTTTTCCCTCGATGGTCGCATCGCTTTCGGCGAGGAGGGAGCCGCCGAACTCGGCCTGCTCGTCGCACAGGATGACGCGCGCGCCGGCTTCCGCTGCGCTCAGCGCGGCGGCAAGCCCGGCCGGCCCCGCTCCCACCACCAGCACGTCGCAATGCGCAAAGCGATTCGCGTATCGGTCGGGGTCGGGCAACGTCGGCGCGCGGCCGAGCCCGGCCATGGCGCGGATCCAGGGCTCGTACCAACGCTCCCACGCCTTCCGCGGCCACATGAAGGTCTTGTAGTAGAAGCCGGCGGGAAAGAACCGGGACAACCGGTCGTTCACCGCGCCGATGTCGAATGCCAGCGAAGGCGAGCGATTCTGGCTTTCGGCGCTGAGGCCCTGATAGAGCTCCACCTGCGTCGCACGCAAGTTGGGCGTATAACGCGCCTCGTCCCGCCGCACCGCGACCAGCGCGTTCGGTTCATCCGCACCTGCAGAGAGAATGCCGCGCGGGCGGTGGTATTTGAACGATCGCCCGACGAGATGGACGCCGTTTGCGAGCAGTGCCGACGCCAGCGTATCGCCGGGGAAACCCTGGTAGCTCCGTTCGTCGAAGCGGAAACCGAGCGGCCGGCTGCGGTCGATGCGGCCATCTTCGGCGGTGCGGAAATTTGCGCTCATGCGAGGTCTGGCCGTTGCTCGCCGATCCTGTAGGTCGCCAGAAACCGATCGCTCAGCGTGTCGCGCAGCGCATTGAAGAACCGCGCGCAGCCATGCGTATGGCGCCAGCGCTCGGCATGGACACCTTTCGGATTGCTGCGCGCGTAGAGATAGTCGGCCCATTCCGCATCGCCGAGCGAAGCCGGATCTTTCGGCCGCACCAAGTGCGCCTCGCCGCCGTAGCTGAATTCGATCTCGGGGCGCTCGCCGCAATAGGGGCAGACGATCAGCAGCATGGGGCGTTACCTCAATGCGAAACCGCAGCAGCGGCGGCCTCGTCGATCACGACGCCGTCGCGGAACCGCTCGATGGTGAAAGGGGCGTTGATCGGATGCGGTTCATCCTTGGCGATCGTCCAGGCCAGGAGATGCGCGGCACCCGGCGTCGCCTTGAATCCGCCGGTGCCCCAGCCGCAGTTCACATAGAGGCCCGCGACCTCGGTTTTCGCGAGGATCGGCGAACGATCCGGCGTGACATCGACGATGCCGCCCCAGTTGCGCAGCATGCGCATGCGGCGGAACATCGGGAAGAGTTCGCAGATGGCCTCCAGCGTTTGCGCCGGGATGTGCAGCGCGCCGTGCTGGCTGTACGAGACGTATGCATCCATGCCCGCGCCGATCACCAGCTCGCCCTTGTCGGACTGGCTGATATAGGCGTGGATCGTGTTCGACATCGCCACGCACGGAAACATCGGCTTGACCGGCTCCGACACCAGAGCCTGCAAAGGGTAGCTCTCGAGCGGCATCCTAAGCCCGGCCATCGCCATGACGACGCTGGTATTGCCGGCCGCGGAGACGCCGATCTTGCGGGTGCGGATGGCACCGCGGCTGGTCTCCACTGCCTCGACCGCGCCCGCGGTGCCGCGGCGGATCGCCGTGACCTCGCAGTTCTGGATGATATCGACGCCGAGCGCATCCGCGGCCCGGGCGTAGCCCCAGGCGACAGCGTCGTGCCGGGCGGTGCCGCCACGCCGCTGCAGCGCGGCGCCGAGCACGGGATAGCGCAGGCCGGGACCGATATGGAGCGGCGGACAGAATTCCTTGGCCTGCTCCGCGGTCAGCCATTCGTTGTCCACGCCGTTCGCCCGGTTGGCGTGGACATGGCGCTTGAAGATCTGCACGTCGTGCACGGTGTGCGCGAGCATCATCACGCCGCGCTGCGAGAACATGACGTTGTAGTTCAGCTCCCGCGAGAGATTTTCCCACAACTTGAGCGCGTGGTCGTAGAGCGCGGCGCTCTCATCGTAGAGGTAGTTGGAGCGGATGATCGTCGTGTTGCGCCCGGTATTGCCGCCGCCGAGCCAGCCCTTCTCCAGCACGGCGATGTTGCGCATGCCGTGCTCCTTCGCAAGATAATAAGCGGCGCCGAGCCCATGCCCGCCGGCGCCGACGATCACCGCATCGTATTCTGCCTTCGGCTCGGGCGAGCGCCATTGCGGCTGCCAGCCCAGATGGCCCCCGAGGGAATGTCGGATCAGGGAAAGGGCGGAGAACCGCTGCATGAGAAATCGCCTTGGCGAGCTTGTACCGTCGACCGGGAAGCCGGCCGGAGTGTTGCGTCATTTTCACCGGCGGCGCCAGATAGCCCATCCGCTCACCTTCCCTTCCCTGCTCAGGAGATCGCGCGCATGTCTTCTCGCCAGCCTGATATTGCCTGGATCGGTGTCGGCCGAATGGGTTTCCCGATGGTCGAGCGGCTGCTCGATGCCGGGATCAAGCCTCGGATCTGGAATCGCACACGGGCCAAGGCCGAGCCGTTGGCTGCCAGGGGCGCGGTGATCGTTGACGCGCCTGCATCGCTTGCCGATGCCGAGCTGCTCTTCGTCATCGTCTCCACCGGCAAGGATCTCGAAGAGGTCTCTTTCGGTCCTCGGGGCGTGCTTGGCGGCGCATCCGGGAAGGCAAAGTCCCCCGGCGTCGTCATCGATCTTTCGTCGATCGGTGCCGATGAATCGAGTGAGATCCGGGCGCGCCTCGCCGCCCATGGCGTGCAGTTGCTCTGCTCTCCGGTCAGCGGCAACAATCGCTGTGTGCAGAGAGGCGAATTGAGCGCGGTTGCCTCGGGACCGGCGGAGGCTTTCGAGCGCGCCAGGTCCTTTCTTGAAATTATCGCGGGTGCGGGCGTCTCCTATGTCGGCGAGGGCGAGCGGGCGCGCATCTGCAAGATCGCGCACAACGTGCTGCTCGGCGTGATCGCGGAGAGCCTTGCCGAGATCGTGCTGCTGGCGGAAAAATCCGGCATTCCGCGCCATGCCTTCATGAGCTTCATCAACAATTCCGTGTTGGGATCGATCTTCACACGATACAAAACGCCGGCGATCGTCAATCTCGACTGGACCACCACGTTCACGCCGGTGCTGTTGCGCAAGGACCTCGATCTCGGCCTTGATCTCGGGCATGGGCTCGGCGTTCCGATGCCGCTGGCGGCCACGGCGCGCGAGGCTTTGCAGGCGCATTTCGGCGCCGCGACGTTGAAGCCCGATCCGGCGGCATGGCTGGCCCAGGATTTCATGGCGCTCCTGGAGACGGCGGCGCTTGGCGCGGGAGTGCAGCTCAAGAGCGAAAAGCAACCCACTCCCGGAGGCTGATTCGCGGGCCTGGTGCGAGAGGGGGGACTCGAACCCCCATGGCCTCGCGGCCGCGCGATTTTGAGTCGCGTACGTCTACCGGTTCCGTCACTCTCGCCTGGCCGCGATCCTTCCCCCTCCCGCGGCCGGCTGGCAAGTGCTATACGCCGCCGGCTGACGGTTCCCGGATAGCTCAGTTGGTAGAGCAAGCGGCTGTTAACCGCTGGGTCGTAGGTTCGAGTCCTACTCCGGGAGCCAGCAGGGTCGCGGCCTTTGCTGGCGGCGCGATTTTCGGAACGGCTCGCACGGCCGCTGATAGCAGCGGCGGAACAGCGGGGCCGGCCGGCCTGCAGGCGAGAATTCGGCAATGAACAGAGACGCTTGGGCAGAGCCTTCGGGCCGGCGCGAAACAGCGAGAGAAGAGCGGCCAGCAGCAGGCTTTTTCGCCTGAACAGCAGGGCGTCGCGTGGCGTCGGCGGAGTGGGGGCGTGGTGCATCGCGCCGTTCTCCGGGAGGGAGGCGCATTGGAGCAAGGACATCGAGAAGAACCCCGATCCTCATTTTTTGCTGCGATGCACCATATTTAGGCAATCTGTGCTCCAACGGCGGGCAATTCCGCTAGACCCGTGTCGGGCTGACTGTGCAGCCCGACACGGGTCTCGCGGTTTATTCGGGCCCGCGATTCACGCCCTCCGACGATTCCGCCTCGGGCGATCGCGGGCTAGCCGCGTTTGCCGGCGATGGCGGGATCGCCCTGGTCGGCCATTAAAGTCACCGGCTTCATGCCTGGCACGAGGTTTGCTGCGTGGGGCCCGCCGGCACCTCTCCGGTGCCGAACGGGGAGCCATCGGGCATGGCCGAGAAACTCGTCATCATCGGCAACGGCATGGCGCCAGGGCGGATGCTGGAACATCTCCTGGAAGAAACGCCCGGCCGTTACCGGGTGACGATCTTCAATGCCGAACCGCGCGTGAATTACGACCGCATCATGCTTTCGCCGGTGCTGTCCGGCGAGACGGATTACGAGCAGATCATCATCCACGGCGACGGCTGGTACATCAAGAACGGCATCACGCTGTACAAGGGCCACAGGATCGTCGCGATCGATAAGGCAGCGAAGACGGTCAGGTCCGATCGCGGGATCACGGAGCCCTACGACAAGCTCGTGATCGCGACCGGCTCGGTGCCCGTCATCCTGCCGGTGCCCGGCAACAACCTGCCGGGCGTCCTGACCTACCGCGATCTCGATGACGTCAATGCCATGCTGCTGGCGGCGCAGTCGCGCGCCAAGGCGGTCGTCATCGGCGGCGGGCTGTTGGGCCTCGAGGCGGCTTCCGGCCTGAACGCGCGCGGCATGGAGGTCACCGTGCTGCACCTGATGCCGACGCTGATGGAACGCCAGCTCGACGCAGCCGCCGGCTACCTCCTGGAGCGCGCGATCGAGCAGCGCGGCATCAAGGTGAGGACCAAGGCCAATACCAGGGCGATCCTGGGTGCGGACAGGGTCGAGGGCGTGGTGCTGGCCGATGGTTCGGTCGTGCCGGCAACCCTCGTCGTCATGGCGGCCGGCATCAAACCGAATGCGGAGCTGGCGAAGGATGCAGGACTCCATGTCAATCGCGGTATCCTCGTCGATGCCCATCTGCAGACTTCCGAGGCGGATATTCTCGCTCTCGGCGAGTGCGCCGAGGTCGGCGGCCATGTCTATGGCCTCGTCGCGCCGCTCTACGAGATGGCGAAAGTGGCGGCAGCCAATCTCGCCGGGCGGGAGACGGCTGGCTTCGTCCATAGCGACACGCCGACGAAGCTGAAGGTGAGCGGCATCGATCTGTTCTCGATCGGCGATTTCGCCGATGGCGAAGACCGCGAAGAGATCGTGCTGCGCGATGCAGCGGCCGGCGTTTACAAGCGCGTCATCCTCAAGGACAACCGGATCATCGGCACCGTGCTGTTCGGCGAGACCTCCGACGGCGCCTGGTTCACCGGGCTGAAGAGGAAGGCGGCGAACGTTGCGGAGATGCGCGAGTCGCTGATCTTCGGCCAAGCCTATCAGGGAGGTGCCGCCCTCAGCCCCATGGCGGCCGTTGCCGCGTTGGCGGACGATGCGGAGATCTGCGGCTGCAACGGCGTCTCCAAGGGAAAGATCACCGGCGCTATTCGCGCCAAGGGGCTCTCCTCGCTCGAGGATGTCCGGGCCCACACCAAAGCGTCCGCCTCCTGCGGCTCCTGCACGGGTCTCGTCGAGCAGCTCATGACGCTCGTGCTCGGCGGCCAGTACAACCCGGCCGCCGTCCAGCCCCTGTGCGGCTGCACCGCGCTCGGCCATGACGAGGTGCGCCGGCTGATCAAGGCGAAAAGCTTGAAGACGATTTCTGCCGTCATGCAGGAGCTGGAGTGGAAGACCTCCTGCGGATGCGCGAAGTGCCGGCCGGCGTTGAATTACTATCTGGTCTGCGACTGGCCCGACGAATATGCGGATGACTACCAGTCGCGCTTCGTCAACGAGCGCGTGCACGCCAACATCCAGAAGGACGGCACCTATTCGGTCGTTCCGCGCATGTGGGGCGGGGTCACCAGCGCCAAGGAACTGCGGGCGATCGCCGATGTCGTCGAGAAGTTCGAGATCCCGACCGTGAAGGTCACGGGCGGCCAACGGATCGACATGCTGGGGGTGAGAAAGGAAGACCTGCCGGCGGTCTGGGCGGAGCTCGGCAAGGCCGGCTTCGTCTCCGGTTACGCCTATGCCAAGGGGTTGCGCACGGTGAAGACCTGCGTCGGCACCGACTGGTGCCGTTTCGGCACGCAGGATTCGACGGGGCTCGGCATCCGCATCGAGAAGTTCATGTGGGGCTCCTGGACGCCGGCCAAGGTGAAGATGGCGGTATCGGGCTGTCCGCGGAACTGCGCCGAGGCGACCTGCAAGGATGTCGGCGTGATCTGCGTCGACTCCGGCTACGAGATCCATTTCGCCGGCGCCGCCGGTCTCGACATCAAGGGCACGGAAGTGCTCGGCGTGGTGAAGACCGAGGACGAGGCGCTGGAGCATATCGTGGCGCTGGTAGAGATGTATCGCGAGCAGGGCCGCTATCTCGAACGCATCTACAAATGGGCCAGGCGCGTCGGCCTCGATGAAATCCGCCGGCAGATCATGGGAGATAGCGAGAAGCGCAAGGCATATTTCGATCGCTTCGTCTTCAGCCAGAGATTCGCGCAGGCCGATCCCTGGGCCGAACGCGTTGCGGGCAAGGACGAGCACGAGTTCCAGCCGATGGCGGAGATCGGCCTGCCGGTTGCAGCGGCGTGACGGGCGTGGCCGCGAACGACGGCCCCACCTGGGAGACAGGCCCCGGGCGCTGGATCGGCATTGGATCCGCCAACGATATTCCGCGTCGCGGCGCGCGCTGTGTTGTGACACCCCAGGGCCGGATCGCGGTGTTCCGCACCATCGAGAACCGCTACTTCGCGATCGAGGATCGCTGTCCGCACAAGGCGGGGCCGCTCAGCCAGGGCATCGTCCACGGCAGGGCGGTCACCTGCCCGCTCCACAACTGGGTGATCTCGCTCGAGAGCGGCGAGGCTGAGGGCGCCGATGAAGGCTCGGTCGGCACCTTCGCTTTGAAGGTGGAGGAGGGGCAGCTCTTCATCTCCGCGGAGGCGCTCGCCGGGTGGGCCGGATGAGGTGACCGAGCCCGGCGAACGAGATCCGGTCCGCACGACATGCCCTTATTGCGGCGTCGGCTGTGGCATCCTCGCGGAAGTCAAGGCGGACGGAACGGTTGGCGTGCGTGGCGATCCCGAACATCCCGCGAATGACGGGCGGCTCTGTTCGAAGGGCGCGGCGCTCGCGGAGACGCTCGACCTCGAAGGCCGGCTGCTCTATCCGGAGATCAATGGGCAACGGGCGGGCTGGGATGAGGCGCTCGACCTCGTGGCCGCCACCTTTTCCCGGACGATTGCCGAGCACGGGCCGGATTCGGTCGCCTTCTACGTATCCGGCCAGCTTCTGACCGAGGACTATTACGTTGCCAACAAGCTGATGAAAGGGTTCATCGGCGCGGCCAATATCGACACCAATTCGCGCCTCTGCATGTCGTCCGCGGTGGCGGGGCATCGCCGTGCCTTCGGGGCCGATCTCGTGCCCGGAACCTACGCGGATCTGGAACTGGCCGAGCTGGTGGTACTGGCCGGCTCGAACCTCGCGTGGTGCCATCCCGTCCTTTATCAGCGCCTTGCCGCCGCGAAACAAAAGCGGCCGGAGATGCGGGTTGTGACGATAGACCCGCGCCGCACGATGACGGCCGAGATCGCGGAGATGCATCTTCCGGTCCGCGCCGACGGCGATGTTGCCCTGTTCAATGGCCTGCTCGCCTGGCTTCACGAACACGAGGCAATCGATCGCGATTATGTCGAGGCGCATACGACGGGGTTCGAGGAAGCGGTGGGAGCCGCGAGCGCGGCCGGCATCGATCGAGTGGCGGAGCTGTCGGGGCTCGCTGGCGAACAGCTCGCCGCCTTCTACGAGCTTTTCACGCGCACGGAAAAGGTCGTCACGGTTTACAGCCAGGGCGTCAACCAATCCTCCTCCGGCACGGACAAGGTCAACGCCATCATCAACTGTCATCTGGCGACGGGACGGATCGGCAAGCCCGGAGCAGGCCCGTTCTCGGTTACGGGCCAACCGAACGCCATGGGCGGACGCGAGGTCGGCGGGCTCGCCAATATGCTGGCGGCGCACATGGATATCGAAGACCCATGGCAGCGCGATCGCGTCCGCCGCTTCTGGCGAGCGCCGCGGATCGCCGGGAAGCCCGGCCTCAAGGCGGTCGACATGTTCCGGGCTGCTGCCGACGCCCGCATCAAGGCGCTCTGGATCATGGCGACCAATCCAGCGGATTCCCTGCCCGAGGCGCGCTCGGTCGAGGCGGCGCTGAAGGCTTGCCCCTTCGTTGTCGTCTCCGACATCATCGCCGAGACGGATACGGTTCGCCATGCGCATGTGAAGCTGCCGGCAGCCGGCTGGGGCGAGAAGGACGGCACCGTCACCAACTCCGAGCGGAGGATCTCGCGGCAGCGTCCCTTCCTGGCATTGTCCGGCGAGGCGCGGCCTGACTGGCGCATCATCTGCGACGTGGCGAGCCGGATGGGGTTCCGGCAGGCCTTCACCTATGAGTCGCCGGCCGAGATCTTCGCCGAGCACGCGGCGCTTTCGGCGTTCGAGAACGACGGCGCACGCGCCTTCGACATCGGTGCCTGCGCGGGGATCGACGAGGCGGCCTTCGATGCGATGGCACCGTTCCAATGGCCCCGGACCGCGCCAGGCGCCCGCGCCGAGACCCGTTTTTTCGACCAGGGAGGTTTCTTCACGCCCGACCGCAAGGGACGCTTCGTGCCTGTCGTCGCGGGCCGGGACAGGCGCACGAGCCCGGACTTCCCGCTGGTGCTGAACACCGGCCGAGTGCGCGATCACTGGCACACGATGACGCGAACCGGCAAAAGCCCGCTTCTCTCGCAGCACCTCGCCGAGCCATTCGTCGAAATCCACCCGGCGGATGCGGCGAGATGGCGGATCGGCGAGGCCGATATCGTTCGCGTCGAGACCGCCTGTGGAGCGATCCTGGTGCGCGCGCTGCTCACAGAGAGACAAGCGTGCGGTTCGATTTTCCTGCCCATGCATTGGAATGACCAGTTCGCCGCACAAGCACGGGTGGGCACGCTCGCGCCCGCGCTGACCGATCCTCATTCCGGCCAGCCGGCCGCGAAGCACATCGCGGCGCGCATTGCTCGCTTCGAAGCCCGTTTCCACGGGTTCGCGGTGCTGCGCGAGAAGCCGCCGGCGCCCGAGGCAACTTACTGGGCCCTGGCAAAGTGCTGCGGAGGCTGGCGCATCGAGCTGGCCTTTTCGAATGAAGCGGGCGACTGGGCGAAGTTCGCCGCCTCACTGTTCGGTCGTGGGAACCGCGCCGACATGCTGGCTTATCACGACAGGGCGGGCCAACGGCACCGCTTCGCCTGCTTCGAGGATCATCGCCTGATCGGTGCGCTCTACATCGCCGCCGAGCCGGTTGCCGTCTCCCGCGACTGGGCTGTCGATCAGCTCGAGGCGGCGTTCCGCGAGCAGCGCGCGCGGCTGGCGGTGATCGCCGGCCGCCCAGGTGCCGGCACGGTGGATCGCGGCGCGACGGTGTGCTCCTGCGCCGGTGTCGGCGTCAAGCAGATCGTCTCCGCCGTCAAGCAGGGCTGCAACACGCTCGAAGCCATCGGACAGGCGTTGCAGGCCGGCACCAACTGCGGTTCCTGCCGTTCCGAGATCAAAAATATCATCGATGCGCAGCATTTCCAGCCCGCCGGGTGACCGCCGACCCGGCGCCGTGGCGCCGCTTGCTGTCCTTCCGGTTTTTTTCGGGTTGCAGGAAAGGACCGTCGTGGTGGCGGGAGGCAGCGATGCGGCGGCGTGGAAAGCCGAGCTGCTCGCGGCCGCCGGGGCCAGCGTGGCTGTCTATGCCCGGCCGGAATCGCTCGGCGAGCGCTTCCGGCAGCTCCTTCGGTCAAGGGGGCAAGCAGGGTCGATCTCTCATCGCGGAGAATGCTGGTCTCCGGAGATTTTCGAAGGCGCTCTACTGGCGGTCGCCGATGCGGCAACGGATGCCGACGCCGAGGCCTTCCGGCAAGCGGCCAGACGTGCCGGCGTTCCTGTCAATGTGATCGACAAGCCGGGCTTCTGCGACTTCCAGTTCGGCTCCATCGTCAACCGCTCGCCCGTGGTCGTCGGCATATCCACGGGGGGCGCGGCACCCATTCTCGCCCAAGCCATCCGGCGCAAGATCGAAACCTTGTTGCCGCCCTCTCTTGCAGCATGGGCCAGTCTGGCACGGCGCGTGCGGTCACTGGTCAATACGAGGGTCGAACCAGGGCTTCGGCGGCGCGCCTTCTGGGAGCGATTTGTCGATCGCGCCTTCGGGCCGCCGCCTGCAACCGCCGGCGAAAACGATCTTGCCGAGGAGCTGGAGCGCATGGGCCGAGGCGATACCGATCCCGGAGGCCGTGTGGTGCTCGTTGGCGCCGGCCCCGGCGATGCCGAGCTTCTGACGCTGAAGGCAGTGCGCGCGCTGCAGGCCGCCGACGCGATCCTGTTCGATGATCTCGTATCCGACGAGGTGCTCGCGCTGGCGCGACGTGAAGCAAAGCGCATCCGGGTCGGCAGACGGTGCGGTCGGCCGAGCCGCGGGCCGGGTGAGATCGGCGATTTGATGGTGACGCTCGCCCGGCAAGGCAAACTCGTCGTACGGCTGAAGTCCGGCGACCCCATGATCTTCGGCCGCGCCGGCGAGGAGATCGAGCGTCTCGACGCCGAAGGCATACCCGCCGAGGTGGTGCCCGGCATCACCGCAGGCATCGCGCTCGCTGCGACTCTTGGTCTCTCGCTTACGCATCGCGACGGGGCAAGGTCCGTCGGTTTCGTGACCGGCCATTCCCGACATGGCGATCTGCCCCACGATCTCGACTGGAAAGCGCTCGCCGATCCGGCGGCGACGACGATCTTCTACATGGCTGGCAGGACCGGCTCTCGGATCGCCGAGGGACTGATGGCGGCCGGGACAGGCGGCGAGACGCCGGTTGTCGTCGCATGGGCGCTGAGCCGGCCGGAACAAGAGCTATGGCGTGGTGATCTGGCCGGGCTTTCCGCGCGGCT
>JASHOA010000090.1 GCA_030041375.1 Acetobacteraceae bacterium | reverse complement strand
TTCAACGGCGATCAACTCGATCCGGCGCACACCGGCGGGGATCTGTGCATCCAGGCTTGCGCCGACGACGGCGCGGTTGCGTTCCATGCGATCCGTGAGCTTGCCCGGATGGCCGCCCCGAATGATGCCGCCAACGGCTATGGCGGCAGGCAGGCGGGTGTTGCGGCTCCGTACGATGCCCATCAAGGTGCGGCAGTCCTGCGCTGGATCCAGGCCGGTTTCCTGCCGGGCGGCCCGCCCGGCGAGACGCCGCGCAATCTGCTCGGCTTCAAGGACGGCACCGAGAATCCCGGCAGTCCTCACCCGGCGGCGCGCGCGGGCGGCAAGCTCGCCGGCAACGGCACTTTCGAGGACGTGGTGTGGGTCGGCGAAGAGGGGCCGGAGTGGATGCGAGGCGGCAGCTACCTCGTGGTGCGCCGCATCCGGATCGCGCTCCAGCACTGGGACAATGTCGCGCTCGATTTCCAGGAACAGGTGATCGGGCGGCGGAAGCTCAGCGGCGGGCCGCTGACGGGCGGAGGCGAATTCGCCCCGCTCGATCTCGATGCCACGGACAAGGACGGGAACCTGGTGATCGGCGACAACGCGCATGTCCGGCTGGGCGCGGCTTCCAGCAATGGCGGCGTGCGCATCCTCAGGCGCAGCTACTCCTACAATGACGGCTTGGCCATGATCGCCGAGCGCTGGCCGCCCTGGCGGCAGGGCCTGGAATACGAGGCCGGGCTGCTGTTCATCGCGTTCCAGCGGGATCCGCGAACCGGCTTCATCAGAATTTTCGAGAACATGGCGAAGCTCGATCTTCTCAACCAGTTCACGACCCATGTCGGGAGCGGACTATTCGCCTGCCCGCGGGGCATCGCGAAGGGCGAATTCGTCGGGAAGGAATTGTTCGCGATCTGACGGAAGTATGAGAGTCTGTCTCGAATCGGTTTCTCAACGTGCCAGCCTGCGAAGCAGCAGGATAGCGGAAGCGGCGTAGAGGAAGGCTTCTGCCGAGGCGATGGTCGCCTCGACATCCTTGGCGAGACGACGGTTGCGGTTGATCCAGGCGAAGAATCGCTCGGCCACCTAGCGACGAGCCTGGACGGCAAAGCCGACCTGACCTTCGGGTTTGCGGGCGATCTCGACGCGGATGGCAGTGGCGCCTGCGACCCGCGGGCCTTGATAGCCGCTGTCGGCAAAGGTGTGGACCGGCTCCGAACTTTGACCCCTTTCGGCTTCCAATCGCAACCCCAACTTCCGGGCGAATCTGACAATCTCCTCAAGGCGTTGCTGCCGTAGAAGTGGGGTCAAACGCCGCACCGATTCACATGCTCGAGGGTGAAGCGTCCATCCTGCCAGCTCTTTGCACACCGGCGCACCCAGTTGAGGATGCCGAGTTCCCTAAGCCGCTTGAGCGCCGTGGCCACCGTGCGCTCGCACACGTTCGCCTTGCGGGCGATCGCCGCATAGGATGGATCGAGCCGGCCGGTCCGGAAGTTGAGGAAGTCGAAGATCAAAGCGTGCAGCACCTGCAGGGCGCTGTGGCCTACCGCGCCGGCATGGCGCCCAGGCTGATGCGTGCGCCGGCCGAAATCGCGGGCCTAGTGCCAGAGCCGCACTACCGCCTTCTTCCGCAGCGGCTGGAAACGAATCTCCTGGGTGGTGCTCTCGGACCATACCGGCCAAGCGGCGTAGGTCTGCGGCCAGGCCAAGCCGGGCAAGGCAGGAAAGGCATAGGCGAGCGAAGGCATGGCTTCTCCGTTCGGGCTGCCAGCAGCCCGCCGGGTGGGTCTGAATTCGCCGCAAAACCCCCCGCTAGCGGAAACAGGATTTTCGCTTGACTAGGAACCTGAGTTCGGGGAAGCTTTGTGCAGGCACGCATGAGAGTTTCGTCGGCCCCGGCCGGTATGCAGCCCCGCTTTCGGCGGGGTTCGCTGTTTCTGGGTCTCAGAATCTCCAGAATGGTCGACGCTACGGCGGCACGACTCGCATCGGTCGCGCTGCCGGCGTCCAACCTGCCGCGTCCCGTGAGTCGTGTCGAGAAGATCCTCGCGCGCAGTACGAAGATTCAGTTGCAGGGGATTGCAGGTGCGCCGCTGCGCGGCACGCGGGGCCTCATTGCCGGCCCCGCACCCCGCTAGGATACTTTCCCAAGGAAATTTTCCACTGCTTTCCGGGCGAATCGTGCTACGCTGTACACACGGTACAGGCTGGGAAGCCGATGACCGTCAAGGAAATTGAGCCCGCCGTGGCGACACGGCGGGCTTTTTTGTGCGCCCGGAACTCCTTATGCAGCGGCCCGTTCCGGTTCGATACCTGCCTGATGGGGCTGAAGCGCGTGCAGGTAGTCAGCTGCCGTTACGTGAGGCCGCCCTAAGCCTGAAATGCACTGGCCGAGCCTGTCTGAGAGCAGAAGCCTATCTTCGGGGGAGCTGACGAACCCTCGATAGGAGACGGGACGCCGGCCGACTCCGGTCGGCAATTATTCAGCCTGATTCAAAAACTGATTCGTGTCGAGGATTTCTAAACCGGCACCCCAGCTGGCGGGCTAAACCATGCGGCGCTGAGACTGGATATTTCCAGCCCGAGGAGCCGGGTTCATGGCGAAGTCCCTACGCCCCAGAGACTTCCGCAAAAGGCGCGCATATCTCCGCCCCTTTGTCTTCGCTCTCGGCCCAGCTGTGTGGCCGGAGCCCACTGATCCCGTTGCTAAAGACACATGGGCAGAAATCTTGCATCTCGCTGACCATGTGGCGCTCATCACGTCAGACCACCACGGCTCGCATCTTGCCCGTCTCTGCACGCTGTGGGGCGACTGGATCGAGGCCATGAGTGACGACCATGACGCATTGTTCAGCTGCATGCTCGACGCCGTCGATTGCCTGCAAGGAAGTGCGTTCGATGCGCTGCACGGCTATTACCGCTCGGCGATCGCCAATCTACACGCCGCGCTCGAATTGGTGGCGATCGGGGCACTCGGGAACCTCTCACCAGCAGATGCCGATTATCGGCGATGGAGCGAAAAGCCTGTGAGAAGCTTCCCTTTCTCCACATGCATGAAAAAACTTCGCGCCGCGACGCGGAGGAGATTAGAACCTTCTGTCTTTCAGGAAAATGGATGGCCCGACACGCTCTATGACGAACTGTGCGCATACGCGCACTCACGGCCGGATGCGAGCGATGGCGCGATGTGGCAGAGCAACGGCCCGATTTACGTGCCCTGTGCTTTTCTCGACGTATTCCACTTACGGGTAACGACCTATGCCGCATGCTACGTCTTTGCGAAAGTAGGGCGACTGCAGCTCCATGTTTCTGAAGCATCCGAGACGTTGTTTACGAATGGTGACTTACTTTTACAGAGTGAAATTGCGTCCGCCTATCGCGCAGCGTGCACACACCAGCAACTATCGGCTCACGGAAGCAGACCAAAAAGCCGATAAGGTGCTTTATGTGTGTGCAACCTTGAATCCGCCACCCTCGCCGCATAATGTCGCAACCCGGTAACGCCCGCTTCGCCTTTCTCAACAGCAAACGGGACATCCCCCGATCGGGAGGAGGCCAACCCACATGCCCAACATGAACATCGGAATGCTGCGCGACACGACCAAGCCAGGCGACATGCTGATCCGTGTCTTCACCGGAGGAATCATCGGTTCCTTAATCAAGGGGGTCAGCGGTGGCTCGCAGTTTGTCCACGGGGGCCTCGCGGTGGGCCAGAACCGGCTCGTCGAGGTCAATGGCGGGCTCGCCGACAACCGGCATTCCAAGCAGGGACGGTTGCTCGCCAACATCTACCTGACCGACCTCTTCGAGGATCTGCGGGATGTCACCTATGTCTGTTATCGCCCGGCGGATACGGCGCTCGGGGAGCAGGTCGCCATTGAGGCATATCCTTTCGCCCGCCGTGGCGTGGACAAAAGCTTCGGCTACAACTTGGGGGCGGCGGTGAAGTCCACCCCGGGATGGCGCTCTTTATTCGGTCCCAATACGAGCGCGCAGACGGGCCAGTTTCGCTACATCGACGAGAATGAGAGCGTGTTGGCCGCCGCCCGGCGAGAGCATCTGAATTTCTTCTGCACGCAGTTCATGGTGTGGATGTATGTCAAGACGGCCGAGAAGCTGCGTGTCGCGTTTTCGTTTCCGCTGGCAGCGAAGGACGCGCTACCGGGGAAGCTGGTGGCGGCGTTGGACAACTCGCCGCTGTTCACCTACCAAGGCGTGATTCGGGGACTGAAGGGCTGAGGGCATCGCCGTTCCGTCCCGCCGTGGCGTAGGGCGATGCGCCGGGAGCGCAGCCAGTGTGCGAACCCGCTTCTCTCCGGCAAGACCTCTACGCAGGCAATTGGCCGGAACGAGGCCCTGTTCTCTTCGGCCTTCACGTCGCGCAACGCCCAGACGTTCGCTTCCTTCATCCTCGCCTCGCGTGGCACGCGTGACATCGACTTCAATCTGGCCGCCGTGAACACCCTGATCGCTATCGGGCCGCCGGTTATCTTGTCCTTCTTCTTCCAGCGGTACCTGGAGAGCATGAGGATCTCAGGGGTGGGCCGAGGCGACGGACCGGGAGACCGGCGGTAATCTGTCGGGATGACGCGGCGGCCGAAGCCATCCCGAGCGAGAGAAGACACCGAACTGTCCGTGTCGGAAGCGGACGCGGTCCTGCAGATCAAGGTATGGCTGACAGGAATCAGTCCGATGGTATGGCGGCGGGTTGTGGTGCCATCGGGTTGCAGCCTGCGCGAGTTGCACGGCGTGTTCCAGGTCGCGATGGGCTGGGAGGGCATCCACCTCTATCAGTTCCGCCTGCGCACCGCTCGCTTTGGCTCATCGGAGCTGGCGGCCGGTTCCCCCGACGTGACGCTCGCTGCATTGCGGTTTCGCACGAGAGCGCGGTTCCTCTACGAGTACGACTTGAACATCCCCTGGTGCCACGAGGTCCGCGTCGAAGATCGGATGGCCGCGGCGATCGGCAAGGAACTTCCCACCTGCACTGGTGGCAGCGGTGCCTGCCCGCCGGAAGATTGGGGCGGGCCGGCCGGCTTCATGGCCGCTCGGGACGATCTGCTGTCGCTGGAGGCCATGGATGATCTTGAGACCATGGGCGAAATCCCCGGCGAGGTGGCGCGGGAGTGCCGGGCCGACTTGCTCGAAAACGATGAGACCCGCTTTCAAAGCAGTCAAGTTGAGCGTACATCACGCATGATAACGTCCTTTATCATACGTGATATTGCGGCCGGTCCTCGCCTGGGATACGCTTCCGGAAGCCATGCCGCCCTGACAGGAGCGCATTATGTCCCTCGCCCTCAACCCACCCCAGCTCGCCGCCCTGCGGGCCTATTCGCAGGGCGAGCTGACCGCCATCGACCTGCGCCGTCGCCTCGACGGTGCGACCTATGGCGACGTCCTCCGCCTGCTCGGCGAACACGACCTGCCGCTGCCGCGGGCACCGCAGCACGGACGCGAGGAGCAACTGGCGCGCGCCCGCGCCTGGCTGTTCCCGGCACATGCCGCATAGCCTCAAGCTGTTCGTCATCGACACCGGCCCGCTGATCACGCTTGCGGCGGCCGGCGCGCTCGATACCCTCCTGCAAGTCCGAGTCGACATCATCATCCCCGACGCGGTGCTCTATGAAGCGACGCACGATGCGGCGAAGCTCGGCGCGCAGGACATCATCGACTGGGTGAAGGCGCACCGTGCCCGAATCGAGCTCGCGCCGACGCAAGCCTATGCGATCTTCACGGCGGCCCGAGCCAGCATGCCGAAGCTGAAGGAGCCCGGGCTCGGCGAACGCGCTGCCGTCGAGGTCATCGAGGAACCGGACCGGCTGACTGGCGAGGAACGCGCGGTGCTCCTGTGCGAAGAAAGTGCGGTGCTCCGTCGCGTCATAGTGCGCGACAGGACACGCATCGTCGAGCTGAGCACGATGGATTTTTTGCGCATCCTGGAAGCCGAACGCCGCATCCAGTCCGCCGACCAGGTGTTTGAAGCCGCGCAGCAGGCTGGGCGGGCCGCCTCACGCCTCGAAAAGCGGCCGACCCATAACGAGGCCGCCGGCGCGGCGATCCACGATCTCCTGCGCGACACGCCGACACGATGACGGTGCCGAGCCTGGTGCCTGTAGTCCCGGCACCCGCGGTTCTCTCGCGCCCGGCCCCTGTGCGCGTTGTTCCGGCGCTAATCGCCGAGGTTGGTGCGCTGGCTAGCTGGCGCTATGTCGAGTTCTTCACGGCCAACATCCGCAATCCGAACACGCGCCGGGCCTATGCCCGTGCCTGCGCATCCTTTTTCGAATGGTGTGATCAGCGGAGGCTGACGCTGGCTGCGATTCGGCCGTTCGATGTCGCCGCCTATGTCGAGCAGCTGCAGCGTCGCGCCGCTGCGCCGTCAGTGAAACAGCAGCTCGCGGCGATCCGCATGCTGTTCGACCGGCTGGTGGTCGGCCAGATCATGCCGGTTAACCCGGCCGCTTCGGTGCGCGGACCAAAGCACGTGGTAAAGACCGGCAAGACGCCGGTGCTCGAGGGTGCCGAGTGGCGCCAGCTGATGGACGCGATCCCGACCGAGACTGTGCGGGATCTGCGCGACCGGGCGCTCATCGCTGTGCTGACCTATTCCTTCGCGCGGATTGGCGCCGCGCTGGCCATGCGGGTGGGGGATTTCCGGGCACAAGGCGCCGGCTGGGAGCTTCGGCTGCACGAGAAGGACGGCAAGCGGCATGCGATGCCATGCCACCACGCCCTGGCGGAGGCGCTGCACACCTATGTCGCCGCCGCCAGCTTCGGTGATGATCGCAAGGGACTTCTGTTCCGCACCGGCCGGGGCCGGCGCGGCACCGCGCTGTCGTCGGCCCCCCTGACACAGGCCGACGCCTGGCGGATGATCCGCCGGCGCGCCACGGCCGCGGGCATCGCGGCGCCGATCGGCTGCCATACCTTCCGGGCCACGGGGATCACCGCCTACCTGCTCAATGGCGGCTCGCTGGAGCATGCGCAGGCCATGGCCGCGCACGAAAGCCCGCGCACCACTAAACTCTATGACCGGACACGGGAACGGCTGACCCGCGAGGAGGTCGAACGGATCAGGTTATAGCACCGGGCTGATACACTATGAGCCATAGTGTATCAGCGCCACAAACGGCGTGAACGGGCGGCGGCGGACACGCCGGACTAACGGCCGCCTTGACGTGCCCGGGAGGCGGCCCTCCGCGTGTTGCTCGCCGAGCGCGCTAGATTTCTAGGGATAGTCATCGAGGATCGCCGAGAGACGGATCCCGCGCATGCGGCCCGATCAGCCTTGATCGGACTGCGCCAATGGCGCATAGTTCAGAGCATGGAGTTCGGCTGGCACGCCGCAAAGAGCGAGGCGACGTGTCAGCAGCGCGGTTTCGACTTCGCCTATGCCAGCCGGATTTTCCCGAATGTCGCACACCTGGAGAGCCAGCACCGAGGTGGCGAGGTCCGCGAGAAGGTCATGGGCGAAGTCGACGGGCTCGTGCTGGTCGTTGTGTTCACGATACGTGGCGACCTGCACTGGATCATCTCGGCCCAGCGGGCGAATAGGAAGGAGCGCAGGCAATGGCAGTCGTTCGTCGCACGCTAGATGAAATCCGACGCAATACCGGCCGGATCGACCGGGCCAAGGTCGCCGCCACAACCGAGACCGACATCCGCCGCCATATGATCGAGGATGGCGAGGACCCGGATGCGCCGCTACCGCGCGAACTGCACCCGTATATCTCGGTCGCAGCAGTGCGGGCGAAGCTCGGGATGTCGCAGAGCGAGTTCGCCGCGGCGATCGGGATTCCGGTGGCGACACTGCGGAACTGGGAACAGGGACGCCGCCAGCTCGACCCTGCCGCACGGTCCCTAATGCGGGTGATCTGGGCTAATCCGCGGGCAGCGCTGCGTGCGCTAGGCCACGGAACTGCTGCTCGCCGCGCCTGACGGCTGGCGCCGAAACTGACGTCCTCAATCCGCTCGCTCTACCGCCACAGGAAACCCGAGCTTGTCGCGCCAGAATTTCATCGCGCACTCGATTAGCGCTGAGAGCCGCCATTCGCACTCAGTGCCAACGAGCACCTCCTCGCCGCCGATCGGCCAGCCCGTGCGCAACACGCCGCATCGGTGGAAGACGCCGACCCGGCTGCGATATAATTGGTTCGGTAAGGACACTGCCTTGGGAAGACGGGGCCCGTTATGGGGATGAAGCGTATGCCTGGCGGCGATGTGATCGACTTTTTCTGGGAATGGCACCGGCGACGCGAGCAGGCCTGCCGCAGCCCGCTCTGCCAATATGCTCTCGACAAATGCGAGGAGACATTCATCCGCCGCGACTGGAAGAGCTTCGGCCACTGGCACGCCATCTTCATTCGCGAGCGGCAGCGTATGCAAGGTCGCCGACCGCTACAGCCGGGCGCTTGATCTTGGCCCGCCACAGAGCGGCGCGAGGTCTGTGGAGCGCAGCTTTTACATTGCTGGCTCTCGGTCCCCGCATCGGGTGGCCTCGACTCGGTCATCAGGCGTAGTGGCCCAGGGGTGCTGGGCAACGGAGTGCCCGGCGGCTGGACCGCCTTCCCGGAGAGTCGAAAGCGCCGTGTCAGCGAGCAAGAAGCATTCCGCCAAGAAGCAGTCGGTGCGGAAACCGGCGACCCGCGTGCAGTATGGCGCTCTCCCCTACCGCGAGAACAAGGCGACGGGCCTTGAATTGCTGCTGGTCACCAGCCGGGAAACCAGGCGGTGGATCATTCCCAAGGGTTGGCCGATCCGAGGGCTGAGCCCCAGCAAGTCGGCGGCCCGGGAGGCGTACGAGGAAGCGGGCATCCGGGGCGCCATCCGGAACAAGCCGATCGGCAGATATGCGTACAGCAAGATGCTGAATGAGAGGACAATCGCTATACCCTGTGAAGTACGCGTGTTCGTGTTGCAGGTTAGGCGGCAAGAGAACGCGTGGCCCGAGTACGAGCAACGAGAAGCCCGATGGTTTTCAGTCTCCGGCGCAATGGAAGCGGTGACCGACAGCAGGCTGAAGACGCTGATCGCTGCCTTCGCGAGCAGCAGGAAGAGGTAGCTGGCTGAGCCCCTGTTCGCTGCGCGTATCCTTACTTCTCTTGTCGTCGGCTTAGGCTCCGCGCATCTCAGACGGCCAGGCTCCTTTGCTCGCCCTGGCGTCGCTAGTGGAAAAGTTCCGCTTGAAAATGGGTACCACGCTGACCCTGCTCGATCTCGCCGGCATGGTGGCTCTGCTGCTCTGGGGCGTGCGCATGGTGCAAACCGGCGTGCAGCGTGCCTTCGGCGCGCGGCTCAGGCAGATCCTGGGTGTGGCTGCGGTTCTCGATCGTCCACATCAGGCACCTCGCCAATCGGTGCCACTCATAGAATCATACACGATTCGAGCCGCTCAAGTGGCCCGCTCGACGAGTAATCGGGGCAAAAGTCGGGGCGGCGGTCTATTTTTTTCTTGCTCCGACGCGGGGCGGTTCGATTCAAGCTCCGTATGGTCGCCCCGTCCGACATCAATGGTCTGCCACCGGCCGAGCTGAGGCAGTTGGTGGCCAAGCTGTTAGAGGAGAACGCCGAGCAGAGACGCGTCATTGCGGAGCTGCGCGAAGAGATTACGCGGCTGAAAGGGCTGAAGGGCCGGCCGGACATCAAGCCGAGCGGGATGGAGAAGGGTACCAATGCCAAGCCTGGCGACAAGCGCGGCAAGCGACGAGGCCGCGGCACAGTGGCGCTGCAGGTGGCGATAGAGACGGCGATTCTGCGGGTCACAGCGCCACCCGGCTCGCGGTTCAAGGGCTACGTGCCCTACTTGGTGCAGGAGTTGATGCTTGGTGTGCGGGTCGCGCGCTACCGTCGCGAGCGTTGGCTGACGCCGGCGGGCGAGACGCTGGTGGCGCCGCTGCCTGGCGGGGTGCGCGGGCATTGCGGGCCAGAGTTGCGCCGCTTCGTGTTGATGCAGCATCACCAGGGTCAGGTGACGGTCGAGCGGTTGGTCACGATGCTGCAGGGAATCGGGATCAGCATCTCGAAACGTGAGGTGATGCGTCTGCTGATCGCCGGCCATGACGCCTTCCTGAGCGAGAGCCGCGAGGTGCTGCGGGCCGGCTTGCAAACGGCGCGGTGGATCAGCGTCGATGACACCGGCGCCCGGCACGCCGGCAAGAACGGCTTCTGCACCCAGATCGGCAATGACGACTTCGCCTGGTTTGGCACCACGCCGAGCAAGAGCCGGCTGAACTTCCTCGATCTCCTGCGTGCCGGGCACAGCGATTACGTGATCAACGAGCCGGCGCTTGCTTACATGCGCGAGCGCGCCCTGGCCGCTCCGGTCATCCGCCTCCTCGCCGCCGATCCAGAGCGGCAGTTCGCAGACCAACCCGCTTGGCAATGCCATCTCGAACGGCTCGGCATCACGGCGTTGCATGTGACGCCGGATCCGGTCTGCATTGCCACCGAGGGCGCACTGTGGGGTGCCGTCACGGCGCACGGGTTTCTGCAACAGACAGTGATCGTCAGCGATGACGCCGGTCAGTTCGCCATTGCTCGCCACGCGCTGTGTTGGGTCCACGCGGAGAGGCTGGTGCACAAGCTCGACGCATTCTCCGAGCATGATCGTGCGGCACAGCAGCATCTGCGCTGGCTGATCTGGCGCTTCTTTGCGGATCTGAAGGCCTATCGCGCCGACCCGACGTCGCACTGGCGCACTCTACTGCGCGTCCGTTTCGATCGCATCTTTGATCGCCGCACAGGCTTTGCCACTCTCGATCGTCTACTCCAGCGGCTGCACGGCAACAAATCCGAACTGCTGCGGGTACTCGACCGTCCAGAAACCCCGCTCCACACCAACAGTTCGGAAAACGATATCCGCTGCCAAGTCACCAAGCGTCACGTCAGCGGCGGTACCAAAAGCGCAGCTGGGCGCGATTGCCGCGACGCCTTCCTCGGCCTCGCCAAAACCTGCCGCAAACTCGGCATCGTCTTCTGGGATTACCTCGGCGCCAGGCTCGATACCCAAGTCCGCACCAACGTGCCGTACCTTCCAGACCTAGTTCGCTGCCGCGGCCACCCCGCCTGACCCCGCCCGGCTCGCCCCAGGTTTTGCCCCGATTACCTCGACGACCGGTAACCGACTCAAATGACTCGCAAAGTTGCCGGATGGACACTTAGCATGCGAAGTAGTCTTCTCTCCAAATGAGAAAGGACATTATCATATATAGATATTCGTGCACGCTGCCCTTCTCGCCGATTACGTTACGGCTATGCAACTAGCCCTTTGCAGTGCCCTCTCCCCGTGTGCCATTCTGCCGGCCGCATCTGATTCACCAAGGCCAATATTCTGGACCACGCGCCGTACCCCTCGACGTCGCCCGCAGCCGACAGCTCGTAGAGCCGATCGCAGG
>JASHOA010000089.1 GCA_030041375.1 Acetobacteraceae bacterium | reverse complement strand
AATCGAGCGGGTGCTGCGCCGGGTCGCCGCCAGCAGCACGATCCGTGCCCGCCTCACGTCGCGCTGTGCCGTCAGCGCAGACCGGCAGCGGGCCTCAAGCACCTTCCGTTCCTTCGGCTTCAGCCGAACTTCTCTCGCTTCGGGAATCATCCCCATCTTGAATCACGACTCACCCAAGAAGAAAAGCGGGTACTAGCCGCTCAGCGTTCCGTCCGTCGTATGATAGTTGATGGTGAAGACGCCGCTCGTTCCGCCCGCGGCGATCGGCGTGAAATTGGCGGCTGTCACACCGTTTCCGGAGAGCCCGGGATTGGTGATGTTCCCGCCATCGACACTCGTCTACAGCGCACCGCGCAAAGCAGCACCCCCGGTCGCACCGGTGTTCTCGATCGAACCTGCACCCTCGATGGTATCGCTCACATTCACCAGCGTCTCGGTGCCGGTGATCGCCTCCCGGCCCGGGAGATTGTCGAGCAACGAGACCTCGCCGCCCTGCACATCCACATCCTGCCGGGCCTCGCCAGCCTTCGCGCTGCGCGTGCCGCAGACCTAGCCGGGTATTATGTTGCATCTTGCGCACTCATTACGGAGGGGAATGGCGATGCCGGCAATCGCTCCATGCCTGTGGTTCGATGGCAAGGCCGAGGAAGCCGCGAATTTCTATATCTCGACTTTCAGGCAAGGGAAGATCATCGATCTGATGTATTGCACGGACAGCGGTCCCGGCCCCAAAGGTTCTGTTCTCTCTGTGACGTTCGAAATCTCGGGTCAGCGCTTCATCGCCTTGAACGGCGGGCCGCAATACGTCTTCTCTCCGGCGATGTCGCTTTTCGTATCCTGCGAATCCCAGGCGGAGGTCGACGAGTTGTGGGAGAATCTGTCCGCCGGCGGCGAGAAGCAGGTGTGCGGCTGGCTCAAGGATCGCTACGGCGTCTCCTGGCAGATCGTGCCGGCCGCCCTCGGCGCGATGCTGCGGGACCCGGATGCCGTCAGGGCAAGCCGGGCCATGCAGGCGATCATGGGCATGACGAAGCTCGACCTCGCGGCCTTGCAGCAGGCCTATCAAGGATCCGGTCAGGAGAAGACGCCATGATTCCCGCTTCGGGTCATGACGGTGCGAACATACGCCAGCCTTTTCGCCTGCGTGGCGCACTATGGGACAGGCTCTCTCGAGGGCAGGGGGCTTGGCGCCGATCGGTGTGCCGCTCTCCCGTCTCGAAAACTGTACCGACTCCGGAAGACGCGCCAGGTATCTTCCGGGCCGTTGCCATCGGCCGCCCTTCGGCGGGCGGTTCCAATAAGGCCGGAATTGTCCTAGTCTCCGCTGGTTGCGATCTATCGCCCTGTTCTCGGAGTCCGGCAGGTTCGCGCCGCAGGTGAGGAGGGATGGCCGAGCGGCTGAAGGCGGCGGTTTGCTAAACCGTTATACGGTTAAACAACCGTATCGGGGGTTCGAATCCCCCTCCCTCCGATAATCTCAATTCTGGGCTGCATTATTTCTTCTTTCTAGGAATGGCGCGGCGCCTCGTTTTGGGCCTTTTCACGGCGCTGTGGGGTTGCTTCTGGGGTTCCTCGCTGCGGCCGGTCGGCCGGTACCCTAGGTAAATTTCCGTCACCTTGACGCTGCTGTGTCCAAGGTGGCGCGAGAGGTCATAGATGTCCCGGCCAGCCCGAATCTCCGCGATCGCATAGGCATGGCGAAGATCATGCAGCCGGAAGCGCTGCCCGGGCGGCAAGTCTCGGCGCGCCCATTGCCAGCGGCTCGCGAGATCAGCCGCGCCGATCGGCAAGCTCGGAAACAGGCGCTCACCGCTCTTTGTCGGCAGCGCAGAATGCGGCAACTCGATCGTGCGGATGCGCCCGCTCTTAGTCTCTGGTATGGTGAGGCTGCTTCCACGCAGGTCTGCCCAGCGGGCGCGAAGCGCCTCTCCGGATCGCATTCCGGTCGCGCGTAGAAACCGGATCAGCGCTGCCAATTGCGGATGCTCGGTCTCGATCGCGCTGGCGGCGACGGCTATTGTCAGATCGTCAGGGGCATGAATCGGCTCCCGGCGTTCCCGGATCATAGAGCGGTCGAACGCCTCGGCTGCATTCGCCTCGACGATGCCGCGATGACGGGCAAACGCGAGCACTCGGCTCATGGTGGTGAGATCACGGCGAATTGTCGCGTTCGTCGCACCATCCTTTTGGCGGAGTTCAACATAGTCCGCGATTGCGGCGACCACGATTGTAGGCAAGGGCTTGCCTCGAAAATAAGGGTCGAGCTGACGAAGACTTACGCGATATCGCTTCGCGGTGGAGCGCGCCCCTTGGGGTGGACAGGACGAGCGATTTGGATTGACCCCCTTGACCGGGGCAGTTTTGCGGTAGTGGTGGCATTGTCGGGACTGGCGGGGATTACGGAGACCGCCATTGCGGGCGTACTACCAGACGGGTTCTGTTGCAAAGTCCTCGGCGCCCCGCGATGTAGGGCTCGAGCGAGGGGGTTGGGCCGTGTCGAACTTCAAGGGGGTGCCACTTTGGAGGTGAGATCGTGCTCGGGACGGTGCGCCGGTATTCCAGCACTCCGTGCACGGCGCGCCAGCCGGTCATGCGGCTCCAGGTCCAGAGGCGTACGCCGCGCCCTTTGCCACGGCGGGCCCGAAGTTCGCGGACGCCGTGCACCAGGTTAAGCGCATCGAGCAGGGCAGGGGGCACGGGCACGGCGCGGAAGATTCCGATGCGCCGCTTCTTCAGGCTCGCGAAGACCAGCACGTCGGCGGCTTCGCCATCGCGTACGGGCCGGTGCTCGAACCCTGGGAGTGCGGCGGTTCTACGTCCACGATTCGTTTGGGCGGCTGGTCAACGTCCCTGCGCGCGTAGAATGAGCACCGGTTCTGTTACACTATTAGCTACAGTGTATCCGATCGGGCTGGTGGGGTCAGTCTGCTGTGGGTGGTTGAAGCAGGACGACGGCTTTTGACGTCACTCTAGGGTGCTTCCAGAATGGTGTCAGCAGGCTTGTGCGACAAGAGCTTCGCGACACCGCAGCGACATTGCGGCCCAATCGAAAGGATTCGCTATGAAGTTTGCCTCTACACGTCTGATCGTTGCTGACATCAAGGTCGTGGTCGGTTTTTACGAAATGGTAACGGGCCAGCCGGCGGAATGGCTTGCTCCTGTATTCGCCGAGATCGTCACGTCCTCCGCAACGCTTGCTATCGGGAGCGCCGAGACGGTGGCGCTATTCAAGGAAGGGAGCGCTGAGCCCGGCGCTAATCGCACTGCTATTATCGAGTTCCAGGTCGACGACGTCGATGCCGAGTTCGCGCGCCTGAAAGACAAGGTCGAGGTGGTCCATGAGCCAAAGATGATGCCCTGGGGAAACCGGGCAGCGCAGTTCCGCGATCCCGAAGGGACGCTCGTGGGTCTGTATACGCCGGTTACGGATGCCGCGAAAAAGCGGTTCGGGTCGCGATAGGGGCTGGCGAAAGAGCGTCGAGCACGATGCGCTGGTCGCCACTCCATCGGCGACGCGCCTCCACGAACGTCCGCGGCGAATGGGTCTGTCTCTATCGAGCAGTTGATCGCACAGGGAACATCGTCGACTTCCGTCTCAGCCCCCGGCGTGACGTTGCCGCGGCCAAGGCCTTCTTCCGCAAGGCCATCAAGGGTCAGGGATCGAGCCCACGGACTGTAACCTTGGACAGTTACGCCGCATCGCACCGCGCGGTGCGCAAGATGAAGGCTGACGGTGAATTGCCTGCCGACACGAAGCTGCGCTCATCGGAATACCCGAACAATAGGATCGAGCAAGACCATCGGGGCGTGAAACTGCGGATCGGTCCGAGGCCCGGGTTCAAGCGGTTCAGGACTGCGGCAATCACCATCGCCGGGATTGAGCTGCTGCGACGGATTCGCAAGGAGCAGTTCCATCTTGGACAGCTACGTCCTCGGGATCGAAGTGCGCCCGCTGTCTGGGAGGCAGTCCTGGCAGCCCCCGAGAGCCGAGAACACCAGCGACCAACAGCGGAACCTCTTGCCCTTCACCCTATTGGCACCAGAGCCCGAGCAGGCAGTGAAGGGCACGCGCGAGCTGAGCGATCTCATCCGCAATAACCGGCGGCAGGCACTCGGCCTGCTGCACAGCGACACCCCCGTGCGCCGCGAAATCTCACGGATAGGTACATGCTCGCGCAAATGCCACCGCCGGATGATACTCAAAAACGCCATGTCCAACACTCCATTCGTCCCCGCCAAAACCCAACGGGGAAGTGTTCAAACATGGGTCAATTCTCAGTGGAAAAACTCACCCCTCCCGGGTCAGATCTCAGTGGAAATCAACACCAAAACCGAGGGCGAAACGCGTTGCCGCTTCGAAATCGAAGTGATCGGCGGCTTAAGAGAAAACATCGTCAAGCTCAACATTCTCCATGAGGCCGATCACCCCAGCAAGGTGATCGACGCGGTCTCGAAGGGTTGGCCGCAGATCCTGTCGAGCCTGAAAAGCCTGCTCGAAACCGGGCGGCGCTGCCGTGGATGGAAAGCTCGCGCAGCAGATGAGACGACCCGCGCGCGAAGTCTCAAGGAAAAGTCCCGAGCGTCCGGCCTCACCGCTCTGGACGCGCAAACCAGGCTTTCGGGCCCCCTCTTGGCCGACGGGGACGATGGTGCTTTAGTCAGGCGAGGAATTGTCACGTGCTGGTCTGAGACGGGAGGCAACGATGCGGAGCCTAATCAGAGGACGGATGGCTTGGGTTCTGGCCGCCGTAGCTGCGATCCTCGTTGCCAGCCTCGGCACCGGCCGCGCCGCGAGCCCACCCTCGGAGATCAACATCGGCACGCTCTACGCGAGCACCGGGCCGTTCGCGGTCTCCTCCGAAAGCGAATACCGCGGCCTCCAGTTCTGGGCCGAGGGAGTCAATAAAGAGGGCGGCGTCTTCGTCAAGGCGTTCGACAAGAAGATCCCGGTCAAGATCACGGCCTTCGACGACCAAAGCTCCACCTCGACCGCGACCACGCTTTACAACCAGCTCATCACCCAGAACAAGGTGGATATCCTGGTCGCCGATTTCGGATCGGTCCTCACTTCAGTGGCCGTCCCGCTCGCCGCCGAGCATCACATGCTGCTGATCGACCCGACCGGCTCGGGCGCCAACTTCTTCACCCAGAAGACCGACTATCTGGCCGAAGTCAGCCTGCCAGCCTCGAGCGTCTGGCCGGTGCCGCTGGCGCTGTTCCTGCTCGACCACAAGATCCAGCGCGTCGCCGTCATCTTCGGCTCCAATGACTTCGATGCCTCGCAGGCGGAAACTCTGAAAGCCCTGCTCGAGAAGGGCAAGGTGAGCCCCGTCTATTTCCACGCCGTGCCGACCACCGAATCGAATTACCAGGTGCTGCTGCACACGCTCGCGGCGAGCCATCCCGACGCGGTGATCGAGTTTGGGTACGCCGGCAACGACATCTCGTTCCTGCGCGCGCTCGCTTCCAGCGGGTTGCATTTCGACATGGTGTTCACCGTCTTCCCCGGCCAGCTTTTTGATCTCCTGATCAAGAACGTGGGCGTGAAGACCCTCTCGTACACCCTGACCTACCCGACCGCGCCGCTCGTCACCTATGAGAAGGTGACGAACGGCCTCAACACCGCGGACTTCGTTGCCGCCTTCAAGAAGGCAACCGGGCGGGATGCCAACTTCCTCGATGTCGCCGGCTACAACGCCGGGGTCATCATCGAGAAGATGCTGGGAACCGCGACCGAGTTCAGCCAGCTTGCCTTCCATTCGGCGCTGATGGAGATGTCCGGCAATACGACGACGCTCGTCGGCGACTTCAAGATCAACGAAAACGGCGCCCAGGTCGGCGAACTCCTGCCGGTGGCGCAACTCCAGCCGGAAGGCCGGGGGCTGAAGATCGTGGTCGTCTATCCGTCGGACAAGGCAACCGGCAAGCTCGTCAATCCGGCACCGCGCCGCTAAGCAAAAGAGCCAGCCGCAAGGGCGCCGGCACGGGGGGGACATGGCGCTCCTCGAATACGCGATCATCGGCGGCATTCTCTACGGCATCTTTTTCAGCTTGGTCGGGGTCGGCCTCAACCTGATCTTCGGCGTGCTCCGGATGATCAATCTGGCGCACGGACAGTTCATCGTGCTCGGCGGGTTCGGAGCCTGGATCGTCTATCAGTATCTGAAGCTCAACCCGGCCTTCGGCATCGTGCTTTCGATCATCGGCGCGATCATTATCGGTTACCCGCTCTACTGGGCGGTCGTGCCGCGACTGCAAAAGAGCGCCGACCCGGAGATGCTCTCCTTCATTCTTTTCTTCGGCCTGGCGCAGATGATCGACGCGGCGATGATTCTCGGATTTGGCGTCAGCCAGCGCTCGGTGCCCACCGAGACCCTGGGCGCGGGCAATATCGGGCTGCTCGGGCAAACCTTTCCCGATAGCTGGTGGGTTGCGGCGGCCGTCGCCGTCCTCGCCATCCTCGGGCTCTACCTCTTCCTCACCCGCACGCGCCTTGGCTTCGCGACGCGGGCGGTGACCGCGAACCGTGCGGAAGCGCTGGCGAGCGGCATCGAAGTCGATCGGATCTCGCTGCTTTCCTTTGTGATCGGGCTCGCGCTCGCCGGCGTCGCCGGCGTATTCATTCCCTTCCTGCTCGGATCCGTCAGCCCGAGCCTTGGTGACGGGCTGACGACGACCTCCTTCGCCATCATCATCATCGGCTCGCTTGGCCGGCCGATCGGCACGGTCGTGGGCGGGCTCGTATTCGGCCTCGGTACGATGTTGATGGAAACCTATCTCCCTTCCTGGTCCGACCTCGTCCCCTACGCGCTGTTGGTGATCATCGTGCTGGTTCGTCCCTCGGGTCTGCTCGGTCGTGCCGTCCGCCAGACCTGATCAAATACGTCAGCCGCCGCTGCGCGACGGGATCATCCTGATCGTCGTGCTGGCGGTCATCTTTCTCGTCGCGCCGAAGGTTTACGGCAACCAGTCGCTGCTGTTGGTGATGATGACCTTCGTCGCTCTGGCGCAAGGCCTCAACCTGCTCTACGGCTTCACCGGCTATCTGCCGTTCGGATATGTCGGATTTTTCGGTGCCGGCGCATACGGCATGTCGATTCTGGTGTTGCATGCGCACGTTCCAGCGATTCCGGCGGTCATCGGCGGCGGCATCGTCGCCGTCATCTTCGGCGTAATCCTCGGCCCGCTGCTCCGGCTCTCCGGCGCCTATTTCTCGATCGCCAACCTGGCGACGGCGCAGATTCTCCTGCTCGCGGTCGCCAATCCGTCGCTCACCCCACTCACCGGCGGCCCCTACGGCCTCAAGCTCCAGCAGGTGTTCGCGCCCGGGGCCGCCTACCTGACGATGCTCGTGATCATGCTGCTCGCCACTGTGATCGCGGTCTATTTCCGCCGCTCCCGCTTCGGACTCGGATTGCGGGCGATGACCGACGATCGGGTGAGCGCCGAGATGGCCGGCATCAACATCGTGCGCGCGCGGCTGATCGTCTGGCTGATCTCGGCCGCGATCGCGGGCTTGGCGGGTGGCGCCTATGCGTGGAGCATCTCGGTCTATTATCCCGATGCGGTGTTCGGCACCAACATCAGCGTGTTCGCGATCGTGTTCGCTCTTGCCGGGGGTGTCGGAACGGTGATTGGCCCGATCGTCGGCGCGATCCTCCTCTATGCGCTCTACAACGCGATCGGCATCACGGTGCCGCAATATTTCGAGCTACTCTACGGGTTCCTGATCGTTATTCTGGTGTTGTTCCTGCCCGAAGGTGGGCTTTCCCTGCTGCGGCGAAGAGGCGTCGATGTCCTCTGAAGCGCTGCTCGAACTTGCGGGCGTGGTCAAGCGGTTCCATGGACTGGCGGTGGTGCAGGACCTCGCCTTCAACCTCAAGCCGGGTGAGATCCTGGGTCTGGTCGGACCGAACGGATCAGGCAAGACGACGGCGATCAACCTGATTTCGGGCGTCTATCCGATCGATGCCGGCGAGATCCACTTGGGCGGCCGGCGGATTGATCAGCTCGCGGCGTTCCGCCGCGTCCATCTCGGAATCAACCGCAGCTTCCAGGTGCCGAAGCCGTTCCGCGGCATGACGGTCGCCGAGAACATCCTGGTCGCAGCCGAGTACGGCGGCGGCCAGCCCGACCAGGAACAGATCCTCGAAGAAGTCGGCCTGACGGCCGAACGGCACCGTGTCGCCAGCTCGCTCACCGTCAACCATCAGAAGATGCTCGACCTCGCGCGGGCGCTGGCGACCGAGCCCAAGATCCTGCTGGTCGACGAGATCGGGGCCGGGCTCAATCCGGCCGAGCTCAACGTGGTCGCCGATCTCCTGCTCCGCCTCGCTAATCGCAACATTGCGCTGATCGTCGTCGAGCACCTGCTCAAGTTCCTCAACCGCATCACCGATCGCGTGCTCGTGCTCAGTGCCGGCCGGCGGCTGTTCGAGGGCACGCTTGCCGAAGCCTCGGCGGATCCCGAGGTGGTCGCGGCGTTTCTCGGCGGCTGAGATGGCGCTGCTCGAACTGGCCGCTGTCGCCTCCGGCTACGGACAGATGCAGATTCTCTGGGACATCGCGTTCGGGGTCGAGCGCGGCGAGACGGTGCTGTTGCTCGGCGCCAACAGCGCCGGCAAGACCACCCTGCTCCGTACCATCATCGGGCTTCTGCCCTGCTGGCAGGGCGAGATCCGGTTCGAAGGCGCCCCGATGCAGACGTTGCGGCCTGCGGCGCGCATTCGTCGCGGCATCGCCTTCATGTCCGAACTCGGCGTGTTCCCCGATCTCAGCATCGCCGAAAATATCCGTCTGGGCGGCTACTTCCTGAACGGTGGCGAGGTGAGACGGCGGTCCCGCCGGCTGTTTGAGCTGTTTCCCGATCTCGCGAATCGCCAGGGCGAGCTTGCCGCAAGCCTTTCGGGCGGCCAGCGCAAGATGCTCGGCATCGCCAAGGCGCTCGTCTCCGAGCCCAAACTTCTGCTGATGGATGAGCCGTCGTCGGGCCTGGCCCCGGTGTTCGTCAAGCAGGTGATCGAAGCTCTGAGAAGTGCGATCACCGGTGGCACGGCGCTGCTGATCGCGGAGCAGAACGTGGCCTTCCTGGCGCTCGCCGACCGTGGCGTTTTGATCGAAGGCGGGCATGTCAGGTTGACCGGCACCCGGGCCCAACTCGCCGAGAATGACGCCGTGAAGGCCGCTTATTTCGGGCTTGATTGACGCGCCGGCGGGATCAGCCAACGCTGATCGCCGTCATCACGAAGACTTCGGCCCCCGGTGTCACGTTGCCGCTTGGAGTGAGAAGCGCTTCTTCAATGGTTTGAGCAACTTGAGTGTTGTCCTTAAATTGCGAAATTGCCGTTTGGAATGCGAATATCGCTCGGGCATTGCCCTTATTTTGAGGATATCGTCTCTGCACGTTGCACCAACTTTGACGGTCGATCGGGGAACCTGGCGTCTCTTAAGCATCGATGCCAACGTAGGGCTTTTGGCGCAATTCCTCGTTTATTGCCGCAAAATCGAGGAAATCCGCACCGAGTCTTCTCATTCCAAACGGCATCACCACCGGCTGCCGGCGCTTTTCTCCGTCTAAGGGGCAACGTGACACCCATCGCGTGCTTGTCATCGTCAACCGGGAGCATCGTCTGGCCGGACGCCGCCGACCTATCCTTTGCATCCGGGAACTGCAGGGCGAGCGATGCATCATGCGCGAATCGCTCTCGACGACGCGACAGGCTTTTGCTCACGCCTGCAAGCGGAACGGCGTGGCCGTCAACGTTGCAATGGAGATCAACAGCCGCGAAGCCGTCATCGAAGCGGTCTCGCTCGGGCTCGGCTTCAGCGTGATCGCGGAGTCGGAATTCAACCGCCATCCGAAGCTCCGCGCCTTCGCGGTGTCGGATGCCGAGATGTACGTCAGATCCTTCCTGGTCTGCCTCCAGGAACGGCGTGAGCGGCCCCCCATCAAGGCGGTTTACGATCTCGCCTCAGAATTCGCCTGCTGCCGCGATGCCCGGGCGGATGGACTGTGGCCCAATGGCCCCGCGGAAAACAGAGTTGGGGCAGCGCCTCTGGCGGCAGAATGCCATCTCGCTCCGTGCTCTACCAGCGCAGATTGATGTTCTTCACCTGGGTGTAGCTCAACAGTTCGCTGAAACATTCCTCCTGGCCGATGCCGCTTTGCTTCCACCCGCCATAGGGTGCTCCGAGATAGCGTCCGTTGGAATTGATCCAGACATAGCCCGCCTCGATCCGCTCGGCAGTTTCCATAGCCTTGGTGAGGTCGTTGGTCACGATCGCGGCTGTCAGGCCGTAGTCGAGCGCGTTGGCGAGGCGCAACATTTCGTCGTCATTCCGCCACTCCATTACCGACATCACTGGACCGAAGATTTCCTCCTGGGCGATGCGCATGTCCGGGCGGACCGCGTCAAACACAGTCGGCGCGATGAACCAGCCGCGCGCGAGGCGGGGATCGGCGGGCCTGCCGCGGCCGGTGGCGAGCACCGCCCCTTGTGCCTTGGCCCCGTCGATATAGCCCATCACCTTCTCGAACTGGCGTTCGGAGACGATCGGGCCGACCTCGTTCTGCTCGAGCCACGGCAGCCCCACGGGCAGCGCCTCGGCCTGTCGCACGAGTTCCGCGAGCACCTCGTGGTGCAGCGAGGCGTGCACAAGGACGCGTGAGGTCGAGCCGCATGACTGGCCTTGCCGGTTCATGTTCATGCCCTTAACCGCGGCTAGTGCCGCCTTCTTGGGATCGGCGTCCGGAAAGATAATAATTGGGTTCTTGCCGCCCAGTTCCAGGCTCACCGTCTTCAGGCCCTCGGCCGCTTCTCGCGCGATAGCGCGCCCTGTCGGCACCGAGCCCACGACGCCGATACGACGCACCTCCGGCTGTCTCACCAGCGCGGCACCAGCGGCACCGTCGCCGGTAATGATGTTGACCACCCCCGGCGGGAAGATGCCCTCGCAAAGCTCGGCGAGCTTCAGGCTTGATAGCGGTGCCTGCTCCGATCCCTTGATCACCGCGCAGTTGCCGGCGGCGAGCGGGGCCGCCATCTTCTCCGCACAGAAGCGGAACGGGTGATTGAAGGGGTTGATCTTGGCCACTACCCCGTAGGGCTGGCGGCGAGTGAAATTAAGATGCCGCGGTCCCTGCGAGAAGGTCTCGCCCTTGATCTCCGTCATCAAGCCGGCGAAGTAGCGGAGCGATTCCGCGACCCAGCCTACATCGCCTCGCATGCCAGCGATGGCGTTGCCGGAGTCGACGGCGTCCATGTGGGCGATTTCCTCGGCGTGCTCGAGTGACCGCTCGGCGAGCAAAGTAAGGCAACGCGCTCGCTCGCGTAGGGTCATGCGCGACCAGGCGGGGAATGCGCTTCGTGCCGCGACGACAGCGCGCGCGACGTCGCGTTCGCCAGCGAGCGGAACATCGCCGAGTCGGCCCTGGGTCGCCGGGTTGACCGAGCGGAAGCTTTTGCCGTCTGCGGGATCGACGTAACTTCCCCCGATATAGAGCCCTTTCGCGGAAAAATTCAGCTTCGGCTCATCGTCGTCCATCACCACCGGTTCCATGGCAGGATTCCATGCTCCACCCGCCTCACTGATGCAAAAGCAGGCGTTGCGCCGGACCCTATCGGGTGCGATCCGGCCGGCAAAATTGCAATTATCCGACCGCGCATCGACTTCTTCAATACATCATGGCGGGCTCCGCCTGGGCCACTATTGAGAAAGCCTATGTCTGCCGCGAAACTATAATTAGACGGGCCGCAATTCCCTCTTTAGCGTTGCGGCCGCTCGGTCAAGCCGTCCGCACGTTCCTCTCGCGAAAGAAGCCGTCAATGCCTACTGAGGGCACAGCCGGTCCGGCGGGCCGATCGTCCAATGGGAGGACTCGATGCAGAATTCCATGGAAGACCTCGTCATCGCAAAGGTGATGTGGCGGATCATTCCGTTCCTTGTACTGCTGTATTTTGCCGGATTTCTCGACCGCATCAGCGTTGGCTTCGCGGCCTTGCAGATGAACAAGGATCTCGGCTTCTCGCCCTATGTCTATGGCCTGGGCGCCGGGATCTTCTTCGCTGGGTACTGTTTCTTCGAGGTCCCGAGCAATCTTTTGCTGCACCGCTTCGGCGCGCGGCGCTGGATCGCCCGCATCATGATCACCTGGAGTATCATCGCCGGGGCGACAGCGTTGGTCAGGACGCCCACCAGCTTCTACATTATGCGCTTTTTACTCGGCGTTGCCGAGGCGGGCCTGTTCCCGGGCATCGTGTACTACCTCACCTACTGGGTGCCTGCCTCCCACCGCGCCAAATTGATCGCCGGCTTCATGACGGCGATTCCGATCTCGGCCGCGATCGGCGGGCCGCTTTCCGGTGCGGTCTTCCACCTCGACGGCACCTTCGGCATCGCCGGGTGGCAATGGATCTTCATCGCGGAGACCGTGCCCTCGCTGGTGCTCGGCGTCCTCACCCTGTTCTATCTAAGCGACAAGCCCGAGGACGCCCGTTGGCTTTCGCCCGCCGAGCAGTCCTGGCTCAAGGGGGTCTTGCACGCCGAGAACGTTCGCCGGCAGTCGGAGTACGGCTTCTCCCTACTGCAATCATTCTTCAGCACCCGGGTCCTGTTCCTGTGCCTGTGCTACTTCGGTGTTGAAGTGTGCCTCTACGGCGTCCTCCTCTGGCTGCCGCAGGTCTTCAAGAATCTCGGCTTCTCAACCACCGGTGTCAGCTATGCCGTGGCAATCCCCTACGCGATCACCGCGATCGTCATGGTCGTGTGGTCGCGACACTCGGATCGAACGAAGCAGCGCGTCTGGAACATCATGGCTGCTGCGTTCGTCTCGTTCTGCGGGCTCGTTGCCTCCGCTTTTCTCGCCGATTATCCGTTCCTTTCCGTCATTGCGATCACCTTCGGCGTCGCCGGATCGATCACGGTTCTCCCAATCTTCTGGACGTTGCCCTCGGCCATCCTCACCGGCGCGGGAGCGGCCGGCGGCATCGCCCTCATCAATGCGGTTGGAAATATCGGAGGGTTTTTCGGCCCGTACATCATGGGCATCGTGAAGAACTCCACGCACAACTTTGCCTACGGCCTGATCGCTTGCGGTGTCGGGGTTCTGGTAACCGGCATCATCGCCGTGTTGCTTGGCAACCCGACCGCAGTCGAGGGTACGGCACCGGTGATGCCGGGGCTGGCCACACCCGCCGGCGAGTAGTCGGACGCCGATGAACGACGAAGGACAGAAGAACATGACACCCGTGTGGCACTACGCGAACCCGGTCCGGATCATCTTCGGCCCCGGCTCCTTCGGCACCGCCGCCCGCGAGATAGCCGGACGTCCCTACTGCCTCGTCACCTACGGCGACAATCCAGCCTTCGAGCACCTGGCCGGCCGATTGATGGCTGCGGCCGGGGAGCCTGTTGCCTTTCTGCACGAGGTCGAGCCGAACCCGAGCTATACGGGGCTGCGCGCCGCTACGCAGCGCTACGGCCAGGCCAGTTCACGGCCCGCGGTGATCGTCGCCCTCGGCGGCGGGTCGGTGATCGATACGGCAAAAGTCCTGGCGGCCGGCGGCGGCGATTTCGGCCGGGTCCAGGACTACCTCGAAGGCCGGACGGACCCGGGACGATTGGGCGATACCCCAATTATTGCCATTCCCACCACCGCCGGGACCGGCAGCGAGGTCACATCCTGGGCGACGGTCTGGGATACCGCCAACAAACGCAAATACTCGCTGGCGCGGCCCAATCTCTATCCCGAATGCGCAATCGTCGATCCCGAGCTCGCACGCGCGGCGCCGCGCGGCCTCACGATCAGCACAGGACTCGACGCGCTCTCGCACGCTCTTGAGAGCATATGGAATGTCAATGCCAACCCGGTCTCCGCGAATTACGCGGTGTTCGCCGCGACCGAGGTTCTGGAAACGCTTCCACTGCTTGCCCGAAAGCTCGACGACATTGATCACCGCGCCCGCATGGCGCGCGCCTCCCTCTTCGCGGGGTTGGCATTCTCCAATACGAAAACCGCGCTCGCCCATTCGCTCTCCTATCACCTCACGATGCATTACGGCGTTGCACACGGCATCGCCTGCTCGTTCAGCCTGCCGGCCGTCATGGCGAGCGTGGTTGGCTGCGATGCGGCCTGCGATCGGACGCTCTCCCGCATCTTCGGCCCTGATCTCGCGGGCGCGACCAGGCGTCTTTCGGCGTTCCTCAATGATCTCGGTGTCTCGACGCGGCCCACAGACCATGGTGCCGGGGATGCGGAATGGGCTGGCGTAATCAATGCCGCGATGGAAGGCGAGCGTGGCCGCAATTTCATCGGGCGGAAGCCGGCTTTTCTCGAAGCCGCCTGAGGGAGTGATGGGCCATCAGGACTTCCGTGCGCCAGACCGTTGCAGTCAACGGGCGGGATTATGCGTGGCCGCGCCGCCCCACCGTCGTGGTGTGCGTCGATGGGTCCGAGCCAGACTACATGAAAATGGCTATCGCGTCGGGTCTCGCCCCCAATCTCGAGCGCCTGATGCGAACAGGATCGAACCTCCGGGCAGAAGCGGCGATGCCGAGGTTCACCAACCCGAACAATATTTCAATTATCACCGGCGTGCCGCCCGCCGTGCAGGGAAGCATCGCAAAGTGTGGGGTGGCTGGGACGGGCGACGCGGTGAGCGGTAGCCTGAGCGGATGAAGCGACGGCCAGGGCGGCCCGAGGCGGGCGCGAGCGGCGGGGCGACCCCTGAAGCTCCTACCGGGGCGATCCTGCAGATCAAGGTCTGGCTGGAGGAGATCAGCCCGATGATTTGGTGGCGCGTGTTGGCGCCGGCGTCCTTTACTTTGCGGGAGCTGCACGGCGTTATCCAGGTGGCAATGGGATGGGAGGACATTCACCTCTTCCAGCCCCGCCTCCGCGCCGGGTGCTTTGGCTCGCCGGAACTGTGGGCGGCCTCACCTGACGTGACGTTGGCGGCGCAGACACTGCCAACTCCCACGAACCATAGCGTGCAGGATCGCCTCGTCGGCAGGGACCTTAGGGCTCGTCCTGCGGCTCGCGTCCGCCTCGGGCCGCCCTGGCCGTCGCCTCGTCCGTCCAGGCTAAGCCTACTCCGCCGTCTGTCCCTGCCACCCCACACTTTCCGATGCTTCCCTATAGGTAGCGCACCGAGGTTCAGCGCCAAAAATCCATGTCGTGAATTGTGCGTAGCGCGAACAAAGTCAAAGCAACCGGTCAGTGCTGAACTCACAATTAGGGTCCACAGTTTCTAGATGTTTAGTCCCGGCATTTGGTGGAGCGGATTTAAGATGAATCGTTCTGGCTGCGAGGTCCAGGCCTTGCAGATGAATTCGTAGGGTGTGAGGCCTTTGAGGGTCTTGAGCCGCTTGGCGAAGTTGTAGGCGTTGACGAAGTCGGCCAGGTGCCGCGCGAGCTGATCGTGGGTGTCGTAGTGGAAGCGACGGACGGTCGCCTCCTTGATGGTCCGGTGCATGCGCTCGACCTGCCCATTAGTCCACGGATGAGCCGGCTTGGTCAGCCGGTGATCAATGTCGAGGAGCGCGCAGGCATATTCGAAGGCGTGGGCTCTGAAGAGCTGCTTATCGGCGAGCCTCTGTCGGATCTCGGCCGGGCTCCAGGTTTCGCCTTTCGGGTCGGTGAAGTGGATGCCGTTGTCGGTCAGGACGGTGTGGACCTTGTAGGGAACGGCCTCGACGAGTGCGCGAAGGAAGTCTGCCGCAGTCCGTGTCGTTGCTCTGGGATGAAGCTGAGTGAAGGCGAACTTGCTGGTCCGATCGATGGCAACGAAGAGGTAGAGGCGCCCCTGCTCGGTCTGCACCTCGGCGATGTCGATGTGAAAGAACCCGATTGGGTAGGCTTTGAAGCACTTCTTCGGCGTCTTCTCTCCTTCGGTGTCGGGCAGCTTGCCGATCCCATGCCGCTGCTTCGCACCGCCCTGCTTGCGCATCAGGCGCAGTTCCATCAGCGCGCACTTGAACCCAACGCCCTCGCCGCATAATGCCGCAACCAGGTGACGCTCGCCTCGCCTTTTTCAACAGCAAACGGGACATCCCCCGATCTCGCGCTTCTGCTCGATAGGCCATACTCGCCGCCGCTCCCTGCGAGTAATGACCTCCACTGGCGCGCTGCAAGGTAACCATTCGCCGAGCCCCGTGGGTCGGACATTCGCCGGCAAGGTCTGGGATGCTCAAGCGGCCAAGCTACGGCGCTCGTTCGGCCTCGGCCAATGCCAGGGCAACAGCTCGTGGAGGCGGGAGGCGGGATGATCGGCGATCCGCGCCAACACGTCGGCGAGCCAGGCGCGCGGATCGACCTCGTTGAGTTTGGCG
>JASHOA010000088.1 GCA_030041375.1 Acetobacteraceae bacterium | reverse complement strand
GCACTCAAAGTGCGCACTTTGAGTGCGGTTCCGCTGCGCTCCACCGAGAGTGACGCAGCTTGCGGCGGTCTGTAGATTGGCACTATCGGTCCCGATACGGAGCCCTCTATGCGCAAGCCTCGCGATATCGACGCCGAACTCAAGACTCTCGAGGAACGCACCCGGGAACTCAAGGCACGGCGCGTCACTCAGCTCGGCGAGCTAGTCACCGCTACCGGCGCCGATTCCCTGCCGCTCGAAGCCCTCGCCGGCGCCCTCCTCGCCACCGTCGAGCAGGCCAAGGACAAACCCGAAGCCCTCGCGAGGTGGGCCGAACGCGGCGAGAAGTTCTTTCGCGGGAACGGAAAACAGGGCACCCGGGGCAAGAATGCCGGTGCCACCGGCGACGCTACACCGGGAGCTTCAGGCCACGGCGCGCCGGCTGCGGCTGGCCATAGCCCAGCGTCATAGGCTCGCCGCCATCATGACCCGCACCGACATGCGCGATTGGGCCAAGGCACGCCGCGCCCGCACCCGTCACCTCATCGAGCTCGGCGGCCTCGTCCACAAGGCCGGCCTGATTGAACTGGTGGAGGATGACCGCGCCACCCTCCTCGGCGCCTTCCTCGAACTCGCCGATCGCTTGCAGGCTCTCGCTCAAACCGGCGTCGACCCCGGCCATCTCACAGACCGCTGGCGCCGCAAAGGCCTCAAAGCCTTCGACGCCGACCGCGAAGCGGCTGCTGTCAGGCAACAACCTCTCGGGCAAGAGGAAGGAAGCACACCGGCCTAACTATTCGGCCGCAATCGTCTTGAGCTTGCGGCCCGTGCTGCGCTCCGGCGGTCGAGCGTGCCAAGGCTGGCGACGAGGGCCGCTTCGGGGCGGGGTAGCGGCGCCATGTTCGCCTCCATCACCGCCGGATCTGCGCCAGCACCTCCAATAGACTCGCCTCGTCCTCTTCAGGCTCCCTCAGCAAGCTCAAGAGCGCCTCGAGCACCCGCAACATCTGCCGCTGCTGGCCGCTCTGCTGCTCCAGCTGTTCGCCGATTCGCTGTACTCCGGCTTCCAACCCCCGCAACCGCCCATCCAGATCGTCGTCCACTCCGCCTCCAGCGCCTGCGCACCTGAAGTGGCCTGCCTGACAAACAGTACGTTAAGAAAGCGTTAATCCAGAACCTAGCAGTCATGACGTTCCCTGTGAAACCGCGGGCTTGCGCGGCACTTCACATCATTGGCACGAGTCATCTTCAGCCATCGCGTCCGATACCGCGATCACCGGGCGGGGTTGAAAAGCGAAGCGGATCTTCCTGCCCAGCTTCGACCCTGCCGCGATCCGCGAACTCTCCGACCAATTCGGTCTCTGTGTCCTTGGTGACGACTTTTCCGAGCCCTCTGATCAGCTCCGCCGCGAATACTTCTTCACCTCCCCGGCCTGGGAATCCCTACGCCAATGGACGGTCAGCCATCCGCGTCTCGCACAGACCTACGCAAATTGTGTGTGATCCACACCTGCCACTCTGGTATGCCCGGACGGTCATGCAGGCCAGGGCGGTCGCCGTCTGACCCAGGCTCAAGCGCTCCCGAAGCGCGCCGCCAGCGAGACAGGAGCGCAACAGCTCGGTGGTCCATATGGACCACTTTGCTCTGGCGTCCCCCTGGCGTTTGTCTTGCGCTCCTCTTCCGCTCCAGGGCGTCAGCCCGGGGCCACAACACCGGGCTCGCCCTCACCCCTTCCCGTCACGCGCTTCGGTTTATGCCGTGCTTGGCGAACAAGTCGGCAATTGCCTCGACCAGCAACGCCTCGGTCGTCGTGTCGCGGTCTAGGGCCAAGCTCTTAAGCTGCTTGTGCATGGTGGGGTCGAGGGCGGCGGTCACCTTCTTCTTGCCCGCCCGCGTCGCCGCATAGAAACCGGTTGCGGGCCGCGCCGCCGAAACCTGAGGGCCGGCGGCCGGCGGTCCGGACGGAGGCAGAGTTGGCGGCGGCTCCGGTTCGGGCCGCACGGCCTGCCGCATGCTCTCCGCCAAGCTTGGGCGCTTGCCGTTCATGGCGTCCCCTTTCGAATCATCATTGCCAGACTGCCATGTTGCTGCATTGCTGGCAATATGGCAAACTGGCAATCAGGCAACGACGCCCGAAAGCCAGTCATACAAACCGGCGATTTCCTCGGCCGCCTTCCCTCCCCGCTCGTATTCCTGCGCAGTTTGCCCGGCCGTGAGCGAGTGGGCGTAGGCCGCTCGTTGCTGCAAGGCGACGGGGGCCACGTCGAGGCCATAGACGGCGACTGCGGCGCGGGCATCGGCCAGCACATGGGACGCGCGCGGCGGAACGGTGTTGAGCACGACAAAAGCGGGCTTGCCCGCCAGCTTGACCGCGCGGGCCGTGGTGCCGATGGCGCGGAGGTCGAGGATGCCGGGACGACACGGAATCAGCACAAGGTCGGCGGCCTCGGCGGCAGCAAGCGCTACGTCGCCGGAATGCGGCGCGGTGTCGATGATCGCCAGATCAGCGCCGCCGGTCTCGGCCGCCTGCAAGGCCTGGCGAAGCCGGGCTGGCGGCGCGGCCACGACAACCGGCTCCTCGGCGGCACGGCTGTCCTTCCATCCGGCCGAACTGGCCTGCGGGTCGAGGTCGATCACGACGGCGGCTTGCCCGGCTTGCTGAGCCGCTACGGCCAGGTGCAACGAAATGGTGGTTTTCCCGGTGCCGCCTTTTTGGCTCAAGATCGCAACCGTGCGCATGGGGTATCCTCGTTGCCAGTTTGCCGTATTGCCAGCAAGTTGGCAATGCGTCTTGCCTCATTGCTGGCAATATATCGCCGATCGGCCAATCCCAAAAGGAAAAGTCGTTGCCAATTTGCTGGCAATACGGCAATAAGAGTTGCTGGCAATTACCCTTCGTATCAAGAATTAGATTGACAACCGTCGGCTGACGGTTTACGTTGCGCGATGATTCAGCGGTTCCAACATAAGGGCCTCGAACGGCTGTTCGCGAGTGGTGATACAAGCGGGGTCAATCCGCAGCTTGCCCCCAAGCTGCGGCGCATGTTGATCCTGCTGGACAAGGGCAAAGACCCGTCAGCCCTGAACATGCCCGGCTATCGACTGCATCCGCTCAAGGGCGACCGCAGCGGGCAATGGTCGGCAACGGTGTCGGGGAATTGGCGGCTGGTGTTCGAGTTCGACGGCGAGAACGCCACGAACGTGGATTTAGTCGATTACCATTGAAAGGAGGGTAGGGCCGATGGAGATGCACAACCCGCCCCATCCGGGCGAGATTATCAGGGAAGATTGCCTTGAGCCGCTGGGCCTCTCGGTAACGGCGGCGGCCGAGTGGCTGGGCGTATCGCGTCAGTCGCTCTCCGAGTTGCTAAATGGACATAACGGCGTGTCTGCCGACATGGCGATCCGGCTGGAAAAGGCCGGATGGAGCAACGCGGAAACTTGGCTGGGCGTGCAGACTGCCTATGATCTCTGGCAGGCGAAGCAGCGCGCCGGTTCGATCAATGTTAGACGCTATCCCATGCCGGACGCGCCGCACACTGTCTCTGGCGATTAAAACCAACGCTTCCTGGGCGGATTCTATTGGTCGTCGCAACATCCCGAGATCGGAGGTGTTTGATGGGGCGACCGCGAGGTTGGGGAACTGAGAAGACAGGGAGGGCGCCGATGCGCTCGCCTGGGCGGCCGAGCGTCAATCAGCGGGAGGCTAAACGGGCGTTTTGGGGGCGCATCGCTGCCGGGCTGTCAAGCGAGGACGCCGCGCTGGCGTGCGGCGTGTCGCAGCCGCTGGGCACGCGGTGGTTTCGCGACGCCG
>JASHOA010000087.1 GCA_030041375.1 Acetobacteraceae bacterium | reverse complement strand
CACCTGGAACGAGGCCAATGGCACCCGATCCACCGCTGCGACGATGAAGTGGGCAACATCATTCGCTGGCAGCCAGTCCTTGAGGTCCGGCGGCAGCAGAAAAGACTGGTCACGGTTGAACGGTACGAAGTTCGACATAGCTGGATGCTATCCAGCTATCGAGAATTTGGGTACCCCCCAATCCGACACGCTGCTAGCAGCGTGTCGGGCTGACTGTGCAGCCCGACACCGGCCTCGCGATTTATTCGAGCCCGCGATTCACGCCCTCCGACGATTCCGCCTCGGGCGATCGCGGGCAAGTGTCCTGCCCCCGACGTTTGCTGCCGGCGGGAATCTATCGCCTGAGCATCACGGATACTCTAATCGTTCTTGCCACAATCGCGCCGCAATCGGCCCCAAGAGTTTCAACCCCCTATTGGCCGCCTGCACCGTACCCTCCTAGGCGAGAGCCATGCAGCACAAGGACATCTGGCGAGCGCTCGACACGCTCGCGGCCGAACACGGCCTTTCGGTCTCCGGTCTCGCCCGTCGCGCAGGGCTCGACCCCACCACGTTTACGCCCGCCAAGCGCCGCCTGCCGGACGGCCGCGCCCGTTGGCCGAGTACGGAAAGCCTGGCCAAGGTGCTGGAGGCGACCCGGACTCCGATCGATGCCTTCACGGCGCTGGTCAGCGGGGCGCGTGCGCTACCCACCTCCTCTCCCCGCGGCGGAACCCGGCGCCTTCCGCTGTTGTCGAACCCCGCCGAAGCGGAAGGCTTCTTCGACGCCGCCGGCCGCCCCGTTGGCGGCGCCGCAACCGAGATTCCGTTGCCTGGAGTTGGCGATCCCGCCGCCTACGCGGTGGCATTGGCAGACGACGAGATGGCGCCGGTTTTCCGCATTGGCGACATCGTCATCGCCTCGCCGGCGGCGCCGATCCGCCATGGCGACCGCGTCGTGGTGCGGCTTGCACAGGGCGCGCTCGTGGTGCGCGAACTGATCGAACGCGCCGCGCGGCGACTCGTGCTCCGCCGTCTCTTTCCCGCGCCGGCCGAATTTCCGGTCGATCCGTCCGAGGTCGCATTCCTGCATCGCATCGTCTGGGCAAGCCAGTAAGACGCCACGATCCTTGCGGACGGCATCCGGAAAGAATTCGGCATGGAACTGCGCAATCTCGGCCGCTCCGGCCTTCGGGTCTCCGCGATCGGGCTCGGTTGCAACAATTTCGGTAGCCGGATCGACCTCGAGGCAACGCGTCGCGTCGTTCACAAAGCGCTGGATTCCGGCATCACCTTTTTCGATACCGCGGACGTGTACGGCGGACGCGGCGGCTCCGAGGCCTGCCTCGGCCGGATTCTGGGCGAACGGCGGAAGGAGATCGTGCTCGCCACCAAGTTCGCGTTGCCGATGGATGATTCGGGCAGGCTTCAGGGCGCATCGCGGCGCTACATTTTTCAGGCCGTGGAGGCCAGCCTGAAGCGCCTTGCCACCGACTGGATCGACCTCTACCAGCTGCACCAGCCGGATCCGCTGACCCCGATCGAGGAAACGCTGAGGGCGCTCGACGATCTCGTGCGGGCCGGCAAGATTCGCTATCTCGGCTGCTCCAATCTCCCGGCCTGGCAGGTTGCCGAGGCGCACGCCACCGCGCGCGCCCTCGGCCTTGCTGGCTTCATTGGCTGCCAGGATGAATATTCACTCATTGTCAGAGGGATAGAGGCCGATCTGATCCCCGCGATCGAGCATTTCGGGCTGGGGCTGGTGCCGTACTTCCCGCTCGCGTCGGGCCTCCTGAGCGGAAAATACCGGCGCGACGCGGCACTTCCGGCTGGCGCGCGGCTGGCCAAGATGCAGAATTTGCGGCGCAAGTTCCTCGGTGACGCCAACTGGCAGCGCACCGAAAAGCTCGCGGAATTCGCCGCCGCGCGCGGCCACACCCTGCTCGAACTGGCCGTTTCCTGGCTGCTTGGCCGCCCCGTCACGGCCTCGGTCATCGCCGGGGCGACCACGCCAGAGCAGGTCGAGCAGAATGCGATGGCGGGCGGCTGGCGCCTGACGGCCGAGGATCTGGCCGAGATCGACCGCCTGACTGCTTAGCCCGCGATCGCCCGAGGCGGAATCGTCGGAGGGCGTGAATCGCGGGCTCAAACAATGTCCTAGACCCTTGTCGGACGGCCCGGTCAGACCGACAAGGGTCTAAAGCGACCGAACGGTCTTGACATGCCGCTGATATATCTTAGTTATAGATATATCGAAACTGCTTCTCCAGGAGCTTCCATGTACACCAACCCCACTTCCGATGAGTCCCATGGCTGCTGCCACCCCGGGCGCCGCTACATGCGGGCCATGTTCCGCGCCCGCTACGGCCATGGGGGCGGGCGAATGTTCGGCCAAGGTGCTCTGCGCCTTGTCATCCTGCGCCTGATCGCCGATCAGCCGCGGCACGGCTACGAGCTGATCAAGGAGATCGAGGGCCGCCTGGGCGGCGCCTACACTCCGAGCCCGGGCGTGATCTATCCCACCCTGACCCTGCTCGAGGAGCAGGACCTGATTCGCCTTACCCCCGGTGGCGCTGAAACCGCCGAGGAGGGCGGCAAGAAGCGCTATGCCATCACCGAGGCAGGCCAGCGCTTTCTGGCCGAGAACGAAACCGACGTCAGCGCCATTTTTGCCCGCATGGCGGAGGCCGGTGCCGGAGGTGCGGCCGGGCGTGCCCAGTTGTTTCGCGCGATGCACAATCTGCGCACGGCGCTGCGCCTTCGCCTGGCCCGGGGCCGGTTGTCCGAAGAGGAGCTGCGGCGCGTCATCGGCATTCTCGACGAAGCGGCGCAGGCGATCGAACGCACGTGACGCAGCTTGCGCTGCCGCCGGGTGGGCGGTTGCCTCAGGTGCCCTCGATCAACTTCTCGAGCACGATGTGCTGCTCCTGCGGCGGGCGCTGTTCGTGGCCTTCGGTGAGCCCGAACCGCCGCCGCACGTAGAACAGCACCGCCTGGCGCACCGTTACCCGCAGGCGCCCCCGCTCCATCGCGTAGTCCCGGGCGATCACCTGCCGCTGGTGCGGGTCGAGCCCGGGGTGGGGAGCGATCACGAGCGTCACCTGCCGCTGCCACGCAAGGTCCGCCTCGGCTGCCCGACCGGGCTTGCCGGTCGCCCGAAGGTCTGAAAGCCGGGCGATCACGAAGTCCTTGAAGCCGTCATCGCCGGCATCATGCGCGCGGACGTGCCAGCGGAAGCCGTCGAACACGAGGGCATGGGGCGATAGCACGCGGCGGGAGATTCCCGGCCTCTGAAAGGAGACGTAGCGGGCTGCCACCGCCACCTTCTCGCCAATCGCGGAGAGCACCCCATGCAGCACCCCCTGATCGACCGCCCGCTCCGGAACCGAAGCCAGCGCCAGCGGCGGCGGCGTGCTGAGGACCGAATCGCCGGGCGAGAGGTATTCTTCTGCCAGGAGCCGGAATTCGGTCAGGAGCGATGCGGCGTCCGCCTCCGCCGGCCGGAAGGCGGGGTGCGCGCGGTAGCACTTGGCAACGGTGTCGTAGGCAAACCCGTCCGGATAGGCCTGCCGGAGGTGGGCCAGATCCGCGGTTGCCTGGTTCTGCGAGACGCCGAAGCGGCGCACCAGGTCCTCGCGGTTGATCGTGCCATCCCAGTAGAGGCGGCGTGCGGCAAACGCGAGGCGCTGCTCGACGCTCCAGCGCAACGGGGCCCGTCCGCCCGATTCGCCCGATTCGCTCATCGGGGACTTGACTGGCACAGAGCAACCAGTTTTAATACGCACATTAAATGTGAGAACGGGGAGGCCGGCGCCGTCACGTCCCGGGGCCTTCGGCGGTGCCGCGGATTTGCCTCCCTGCCTTCCCGGCCGCCGGGACGGTCAATATTGCGATTCCGTTCCGATATGGCGGATCGGCCGCCTCGGCGGCGGGCCTTCACCACTAAGTGAAGGCCCGGCGCCGCGTGATCTGCGTATAGTCGGCACGAGGTTGATCTTTATGTTATCGGATCGGAACGTTCTTCAATGGCAATGACCAAGGCGACCCTCGCGGCTGCGGCCCTGCTCTCGGCGGGCGTGCTGCTCCCTGCCTCCCAGGCCAGGGCCGACCTGATTTCGATCGGCCTGCAGGAGGCGGGGGTGAAGGGCGGGCAGATCACCACAGTTGGTTCCGGTATCGGAACCAGCGGCAGCCTTGCCCTGAATTACGGGAATTTCATCTTCAACGCTGCGCTGGCCCAGGACACGGTGGGAGCGGGCGGGCTGCCGGAGTTGCTGCACTCCGCCAGCTTCAACGCCTTGGCACGTGCGGCGGGCACGCTGAATATCTGGATCACGGCCCAGGGCCTGACGGTTCCTGTCGGCCTGGCGCTGCTGACGAGCGCCTTCGCCGTCAACTCACTGATCGGGGGCGTGGCGTCGATAACGGAGCAGACGTTCTACGATGCCGCAGATGGTCTCTACACGACCGCGACCTCGCTCGGCTCCAGGAAATTCACCGCCGCGGGTCGCGGACAGGGTTTCGCAAGAGTGGACTTCAGCGGGAACCCGTTCTCGATCACCGAGGAATATACGATCGTGATGAAGGGAGCGGGCCTCGCCTACGACACGATCAACGCCACCTACGCTTCTGTGGCTCCTGTCCCGGAACCCGCTTCCCTGGCCCTCTTGGGCACCGGCCTTGCCGGCCTTGGCTGGGTCTTGCGGAGGCGCCGGGTTTGCACCTGAAGCGGCCGGCGAACCGCCGGCAGGCTACGCCCCGCGCGCGGCCGGGAAGCGGTGCTTCGCAGGCCACGGAGCAAGACCTCCCGGGGCATGACGACCGCAAGACTTAGCCCGCGATCGCCCGAGGCGGAATCGTCGGAGGGCGTGAATCGCGGGCTCAAACAATGCCCTGGACCCTTGTCGGACGGCCCGGTCAGACCGACAAGGGTCTAGGAACAAATCGCCGGGGAACAAATCGCCGGCGGTTCAGAGGTCACGCTCAAAGAACAGGAGGACGTCGGACAGATCGCGGGGAAGTTCATAGTAGGGCGAGATCCGGCGAAACCCGAGACTCTCGTAGAGCGCAATGGCCGCGGTCTGCCGCGGGCCGGTGTCGAGCCGCATCCTGCGGTAACCGGCCGCCCGCCCGTCAGCGACGACCGCATCGGCAAGCCGGCGACCGATGCCCATGCCCCGTCTCGCCGTCTGAACGAACATCCGCTTCATCTCGCAGCACCCCTCGCCGAGGTCACGCAGCGCAACACAGCCGGCCGGCGTGTCGTCGGCAAAGGCGACCAGAAGGCTGCCCCTTGGAGGGGCGTAGGCGCCGGGAAGATCGCGTAGCTCGGCCTCGAAGGCGCCGTTGTCGAAGTAGCGGTCGATCAGCGCCAGATCCTGGACATGCGTCGCGCGGTGCCATGCGACGAAGGCGCGGAAGAGTTCCCGCACCGCGTCGATCTGGTGATCGCTCCGCGCTTGTTCGATGGTGACCATGTTCGCCCCTCCGTTCCCGCGGCGCTCGCCGGCACATCCGCCGATCAGCCTGGTCAGGTATCGTCGCGCGGCAGCCGGCGCATCCATGGTCGCGATTGCGGCGGACCGCCAGATTGAGGATGCTTGCCAGATGCTGACGCATCCGCCGGCTGCTCTCCTGGCGTACATGGACGGCCTGCGGGCGCATGATATCAGCCGGATTGGCGAGGCGATGGCAGACACGGTCCGCTTTGTCACCCCCGTCCGCACGATGAACAAGTCCGAGATACTCAATTTCCTGGGCGCGCTCTACGCCGCCTTCCCCGACTGGCATTATGACAATGCGCCCCCGGCCCCCTGCCCCGATGGGAGCTGGGCCGTCCGCTGGCGCCAGGGCGGGACGCACACCGGGGTGCTGGCCTTCCCCGGCTTTCCGCCCGTGGAGCCGACCTATCGCCGGGTCGTCATCCCGGAGCACGACTTCCACTACCGGATCGACGATGCCCGTCTCGTTGAGATCAGGCCCGACCCGGTGCCTGGTGGCGCGCCGCGCGGCATCTTCGAGCAAATCGGAGTCACCCTGCCGCCGCTATGACCCGGATACCAACGCGATGATGGGCGTTCGGCGCCGGGGGACTTCTCTGCTACGCCGCAAAGGCTTTGTCACAGCAGAGCTTTTGCCCGCGATTCACGCCCGCCGACGATTCCGCCTCGGGCGATCGCGGGCCAAGAGCCCCGATGCACCCGCTCTCTGAGAGAACCCATGCTCAGCGCGGATTGCCCCGGCGCGGCCCGGTGCGCTAGACGAGCGGTCTTCCGAACCGAACAGGCACCGATGCCGGTATTGCCCGACCGCTGGATCCGCCGCATGGCCGAGGAACGCGGGATGATCGAACCTTTCGTCGAGCGCCAGCAGCGCAGCGGGGTGATCAGCTACGGCCTCTCATCCTATGGCTACGACGCCCGCGTTGCCGACGAATTCAAGCTCTTCACAAATGTCGATTCGCCGATTGTCGATCCGAAGGCCTTCAACACGGCAAGCTTCGTCGACCGGCGCGGCAACTGCTGCGTCATTCCGCCGAACAGTTTCGCGCTCGGCCGTACCGTCGAGTATTTCCGTGTGCCGCGAGAGGTGCTGGTGATCTGCCTTGGCAAATCGACCTACGCCCGCTGCGGGATCATTGTGAATGTGACCCCCCTGGAACCGGAGTGGGAGGGCCAGGTCACGATCGAGATCAGCAACACGACCCCGCTGCCGGCGAAAATCTACGCCGGCGAGGGCATCTGCCAGTTTCTGTTTCTCAAGGCCGAGGAGGCGTGCGAAACGAGCTACGCCGATCGCGCCGGAAAATACATGCGCCAGCGTGGCGTGGCCTTGCCGCGCCTCTGACCAGGAAAGGGGCAAGATGGACCGGATCCGGATCCGCGGCGGACGGCCGCTCTCAGGCGAGATCGCCATTGGCGGAGCCAAGAACGCGGCGCTACCGCTGATGGCCGCAGGTCTCCTCACCGAGGAAAAACTGATCCTCGCCAACGTACCGCGGCTCGACGACATTCGCACCATGGCGATGCTGTTGGCCCAGCATGGCCTCGACATCACGCCGGTCGATCCCGAAGGGCGCCGGCTTGCGATCGGCGGGCAGATCCGCAACCCCGTGGCTCCGTACGACATTATGCGCAAGATGCGCGCCTCGATCCTCGTGCTCGGGCCCCTGCTCGCCCGCGTCGGGGAGGCGCGCGTCTCGCTTCCGGGCGGATGTGCCATCGGCACGCGCCCGGTCGACCTGCATCTCAAGGGCCTCGAGCAGTTGGGAGCCGAGATTCGCCTGGAGGGCGGCTATATCGAGGCCCTTGCTCCCGGCCGGCTGCGGGGTGCCTCCATCGTCTTTCCCTTCGTCTCGGTCGGCGCGACCGAGAACCTGCTGATGGCCGCCGTCCTCGCGGACGGCCAGACCGAGCTCGTCAACGCCGCGCGAGAGCCCGAAATCGAAGATCTCGCGCGCTGTCTCAACGCCATGGGTGCCCGCATCGACGGCATCGGCACCGATCGTCTCGTCATCGAGGGCGTGGCGCGCCTGTCCGGCGCCGAGCACAGCATCATCCCGGACCGGATCGAAACCGGCACCTACGCCTGCGCCGCTGCGATTACCGGCGGCGATATCCTGTTGCGCCATGCCCGCCTCGAGCATCTTTCGGCGGTCAGCCGCACCCTTGCCGAGTCCGGCGTGGATCTGAGTGAAACCGAAGCAGGCATGCGGGTCGTGCGGCGCAACGCTCTCTCCGGCACCGACGTGATGACCGAGCCGTATCCTGGCTTCCCGACCGATATGCAGGCGCAGTTCATGGCCCTGATGGCGATGGCGGAAGGGGCGGCAATGATTACCGAAACGATCTTCGAGAACCGCTTCATGCACGTGCCTGAGCTCAACCGCATGGGGGCCCGCATCAACGTGCACGGGGCCTCGGCAATCGTGCGCGGTGTGCCGCAGCTCTCCGGTGCGCCGGTGATGGCAAGCGATCTTCGCGCCTCGGTTTCGCTCGTGCTTGCGGGCCTGGGCGCCCGCGGGGAAACCACCGTGAACCGGGTCTATCATCTCGACCGCGGCTACGAGGCTGTCGAACAGAAGCTCGCCGCCTGCGGCGCCGATATCGAACGCCTGTCCGGTTGATCGCCGGGCCCGCTCCGCCGCGCAAGACCCACCAGGGTTGCATCTTGGCCTCATCGCCTGCATTCCGTATGCTGCCGATCGCCCCGCGCGGGCCGCCAACCCGCTTTTACCCGATCGGACCGAAGCGCAAGATCAAGGCCGCGTCACGTCATCCACCTTCTGGCTGCAGGACAGCCCTGGCAAGGAACGAGGAACGTTGGTGTCGGATCTTCAGGAAAGCCTGCTCGGGCTCGATGCGCGGCTGGAGAAAATCCAGAAGCTCGGAAAGGCCGTTGTCTCGGCTGTGACCCGCGCGCGGAACGCCGCCAGGACCGGCGAGCTTTCGGAAATACCGAAAGCCCTCGCGGCGATCGGCCAGCGGATGGCCGAAGCCCGCGCCCAAGCGGAAGATCTGCCCGCGCAATGGAATTTCGATGCCGTCGCGTATCTCTCCGACGGGCGGTTCGTCGGGGATCTGGAGGAGGCCGCGGCGAAAGCCGATCTCTCCATCTTCGAGAGAGACGGGCGAATCTATTGCTTCCCCCTGCTGTTGCGAATCGAGCCCAAGGAGCTGGGCGTCAAGATCGCCGGGAAGGTGGAGCGCCGCATCAACCCAGCCGAATTGGTGCGATTGCTGATTCGTGCGCAGAAGGCTCCGCAACGATTCCGCGAAGAGCAATTTCTCAACCTTCTCTACCGGGCCTGGCGGCGCCTGGCGGGCAGCGCCTGGTCGGCCGCCGGCCCCGGACCGGTGGTCGCCCTCTCCGACATCCGTGAGATGTTCACCCTTTTCCCCGGAACCGAATATCCGCCCGAGGAATTTGCACGCGACCTGCTCCTGCTCGATCGCAGGCCTGATCTCAGGACAAGGGATGGCTGCCGGTTCGAGCTGCCTGCCTCCACGCTCGGCAAAGGCAGAACCAAGCGAATCATTGCCTATGACGAACAAGGCGGCGAGCACGTTTATATCGGCCTCCGGTTCGTAAGGGACGGGCTGATATGACCGTCTCCGCAAAAGAGTGGCTCGAGATCCTGGAACGGGAGTACCTGGCCAACTTCATCACCGCCGGCGGCGCCGCAGTCAAATTTGTCGTCGGTGACAACGGTGGGTTGGCTTTCGTGCAGCGCCGCCTCCGGGAAGCCTCCGAGCGGCACAATCTGACCTTCATCTCCATCGATGCCGGCAATACCAGATTGCACATGATTCAGGACGTCTTCTTTGCCATCGCTCGCGCCCTGGATTGGAATGCCCTGGCCCGGCATTTCGTCGAAGCGTTGTTCAACGGGAGCGGTTACGCCTGGTCGGAACCCGGACGCCCGGTCTCGATGCAGGATCTGGCAACCGCCAACCGTATCGACATCACGCTTTTGCGCCGCGACATAAAGCAATGGCTGACCCGGGACATCATGCGCGACAACCGCATGACCCAGGATTTCCGCATCGCCATGACCCAGATTTGTCTCCTGCAGATGGAACCTCGCTCGTCCGAGGTCCCAATCGAGGCCCCGATCATCCAATGGCTCACAGGCAGGCTGCGCACGATCAGCACGCTGAAGAGCGCTCCGATCACGGCGAAGGTCACCCGTTACAACGGACGGGCAATGCTGCGCTCTGCCTGCCAGTGGTTGCGCAAGTGCGGAAAGGGCGGCCTTTGCCTCGCACTCGATATCCGCCAGTTCGGAAAAGCAGACAGGTCCGGCGACGGCCGCTTCCGTTACAGCCCGGGTGCGGTCATGGACGGCTTCGAAGTGCTCCGCCAGGTCATCGACGACGCCGAGCACTTCACCGGGATGCTGTTCGTCGTCCTCGCCGACGATACCTTGACCGGTGGCGACAGACGCCGATCCCTCGATGCGTATCTCGCGCTCAAGTGGCGGGTCTGGGACGACGTGCGGGCCGAAGATCACGATGACCCCTTGGCCCCGCTGGTACGCCTCGCGGCGTCACCGCTCGCAGCACCGACCGCCTCCGCAGCGCTGCCATGAGTGCCGAGGGAGCTTTCGAAGCACGGAGCGCGATCGAAGCGTTGCGCGCCGGCGTCCCGAACAGACCGGCCATCCGTTTGTTGGCGAGCGCCGACAGCTCTCTCGCCGAGGAATTCCAGAAGCGCCTCCGCACCTGCCGCCTGGGACTCCGGGATGAGCGGCCGGTGGACGGGATCATCATTGCCGGCGCATTCGGAGCGGGCAAGTCCCATCAACTCGGCTTTCTTGCCGAGTTGGCAAGGCAGGAGAACTGGATCGTCAGCCTGCTGCCGATCAGCAAGGAGACGCCGCTTTTCGACCCGGCAAAGCTCTTCGCCGCCGCCGTTCGCGCGGCGATTGTTCCCGACGCCAATGACGACCTCATGACCGCGGCCATGCAGCGGCTTGGCGAGCAGCACAACGGCTACGATAACCTCGCGCTCTGGACCGGCAAGGAGGTCCAAAGCGACCGGCTTGCTCCGCTGTTTGCCGCCCTCCTGTGGCTGCTCCCGAAAGGGAATGTCCAACCCGACGATCTTGCCCAGATCGCCCGCTTTTTCGGAGGCGGGAAGCTGAACCTGAGCCAGGTCAAGCGGTGGCTGAAAGAGGCCGGCGCATCCAAGCTGTTCCCGCTCTCTCCCGTTCGCGCCCGGGACCTCATTCCGCAGCGCCTTCGGTTCACGCCACGCTTGTTGACGGCCGCCGGGTTCGCCGGCTGGTGCATCCTCCTCGACGAGGTCGAACTCATCGGCCGCTACAGCCGGCTGCAACGCGGCAAAAGCTATAGTGAACTGGCGCGGTGGCTCGGCATGGATGAGAAGACCGGCATTCCCGGAATGCTGACGGTCGCCGCCATTACCGAAGATTTTGCCGCTGAAATGTTCGACAACAAGGGCGATCACGAGAAGGTTCCCCCGCTCCTCGAGCAGCACGGACTGCCGCAGCAGGCAACCTTGGCCGAGCGGGCGATCACCCGTCTGAAGCGCGAAGACTACCGTCTCCATTCCCCGGATGAACGGCACGTCCGCCAGGCTTTCAGCAAGATTCGCAGTCTGTACGAAGATGCCTATGGCTGGCACCCCCTCGCGACCGAGCCCGTGCCCCCGCAGGCCACCAGGTTCATGCGCCAGTACGTGAAGTCCTGGATCATCGCCTGGGATATCCAGCGCCTTTACGGTGAGAATCCGCACATCGCGATCGACGCCATCGAGTCCGACTACAGCGAAAGCGGCGGCCTGGAGCAACCGCCCGACGAAGGCGAAGGATGACGATCGCCGGCGAAGTCTCCGCCCGCACCAGCACCGTAGGCTACGGCCCGGAATAGCCGGCTCCACTGCTGCTCGCCGACGAGATGGGACGGGGCAAGACCCTTCAGGCGATCGCCGCCTTGCGCATCCTGGTTCGGCGCCATGTGCTGCACCATTGCCTGATCGTCTGTTGCCGGCGGCAGGTCCAGGCTTCCGCCGCTGATCCTTCACACCGGCTGCCCTTCCTGCCGGGTATTCCTGATGCTAGACCCGTGTCGGGCTGACTGTGCAGCCCGACACTGGTCTCGCGCTTTATTCGAGCCCGCGATTCACGCCCTCCGACGTTTCCGCCGCGGGCGATCGCGGGCTAGACGGCGCCCACTCATTGCGAGCACCCATGACCGCCATCCACCCCGCCTCGGCCCTCGCGCCGCCGCCTCCCGCCGCGCTCGTGCTCGCACTGCCGAAGGGCCGCATCCTCGAGGAATGTGCGCCTCTGCTGGCCGCCGCCGGCATCCGCCCGGCCCCTGACTACGCCGACGAAGGAAGCCGCCGCCTCCGCTTTCCGACCGATGACCCCGGCCTCGATGTGGTGCGCGTCCGCTCTTTCGATGTGGCGACCTTCGTCGCATTCGGCGCCGCTGCGCTCGGCATCTGCGGTGCCGACGTGCTGATGGAGTTCGATTACCCCGAGATCTATGCGCCTCTCGATCTCGGCATCGGCCGATGCCGCATGGTCGTTGCCGAACCGGCCGAGGAGGCCGCGCTCCAGGGCCTCGGCCGGCTTTCGCGCGTGCGCGTCGCCACGAAATATCCGAACGTCGCCCGCCGCCACTTCGCCGCTCGCGGCGTGCAGGCCGACGTGGTGACCCTGAACGGCTCCGTCGAACTCGCCCCCGGCCTCGGCATCGCACGCCGCATCGTCGATCTCGTTCAGACGGGTGCCACCCTGGCTGCCAACGGCCTCGTCATCACCGACGTGATCGCCCCCGTTACGAGCCGCCTGATCGTCAACCGCAGCGCACTGAAAACCGGCGGCGAGGCGCTCTTTTCCCTGCTCGCAGCCTTCCGCCGCGCGCTCGGTGCCGACTGATGGCGGTTCGTCTCGATACCTCGCAAGCGGATTTTTCAGACCGCTTCGAAGCGCTGCTCTCGGCCGCGCGCGGCGAGCAGGCCTCCGTCGAAGCTCACGTGGGTGTGATCATCGCAACGATCCGCGCCGGCGGCGATTCGGCGCTCTGCGAAGCAGCCCTCCGGTTCGACAATGTGCGGATCGAGCCGGCAGAATTCCGCATCAGCCCGCGCGAACTGCTGGCCGCCGCCGCCCTGGCCCCGGAATCCGAGACGACGGCGCTTCGGCTTGCCGCCGAACGGATCGAAGCGTTCCATCGCCGACAACTGCCGCCAGACCTGGCGTTGACCGATCCGGTGGGAATGCGCATGGGGCTCCGCTGGCGGCCGCTCGACTCGGTTGGCATCTACGTGCCGGGAGGCAAGGCCGCCTATCCCTCGACGGTTCTGATGGACGCCGTTCCGGCCCGGGTCGCCGGGGTGCCGCGCATCGTGATGTGCGTTCCCTGCCCGGGCGGGACCATTCCCCCGCTGGTCGCCGCCGCTGCGCGCTATGCGGGCGCGACCGAGGTCTACCGCCTGGGCGGCGCCCATGCGATCGCCGCCATGGCCTACGGCACCCCTACCATCGCGGCCGTTGATCGGATCGTCGGCCCAGGCAACGCATACGTCGCCGAGGCAAAGCGCCAGGTCTTTGGCCGGGTTGGCATCGACTCCATCGCCGGCCCCTCCGAGATCGTGATTTTGGCCGATTCGGACAATGATCCACGCTTGGTCGCGATCGACCTGCTGGCGCAGGCCGAGCACGACGAGGCAGCCCAGGCGATCCTGATCACCAACGACGCCGCCTTCGCCGACCGCGTCGAAGGGGCAGTCGCCGAAGCCCTTGTCCGTCTCGATCGCGCTGCCATCGCCGCCGCGAGCTGGGCCGGGCATGGCGCCGTAATCGTCGTCAAAGACTGGGAAGAAGCTGCCGAACTGGTCAACCGGGTCGCCCCCGAGCACGTGGAGCTGATGCTGAGCGAGCCGGAGCGCATCTTCGCCCAGATCCGTCACGCCGGCGCGGTTTTCTTTGGCCGCGACACGCCCGAGGTACTCGGTGATTACGTGGCCGGCCCGAGTCACGTGCTTCCTACGGCCCGGACAGCACGTTTTTCTTCCGGGCTTTCGGTGCTCGACTTTCTCAAGCGGACGAGCTTCATCGCCGCCGACATCCATGCCCTTGCCGAGCTCGGCCCCGCGGCCGTCACTCTCGCCACCGCCGAAGGACTGTCCGCCCACGCCGAGAGCATCACTCGTCGTCTGCCTCGGGCAACTTGACCTTCCGAGGGCTCACGCTCATGTTCCGCCCCGCTTTTCGCTGGGCGGACACGGGGCGCGATGTCGAAGGAGGACATGATCGAATTCAGCGGCACAGTGACCGAGCTGTTGCCGAATGCGATGTTCCGCGTGAAGCTCGACAATGAACACGTGATTCTCGCCCATACCAGCGGCAAGATGCGCAAGAACCGTATCCGCGTGCTTGCCGGGGATCGGGTGAATGTGGAAATGACACCTTACGATCTGACCAAAGGACGGATCACGTTCCGCTTCAAGTGAGCGCTGGTTCGCTGGTGCTGGTTTCTGCCAGCCCGCGGCGGGCGGCGCTGCTCGCGCAGATCGGTATCGTCCCGGCAGTGGTTTTGAGGCCGAGCGTCGACGAGGCGCCCAGGCGAGGCGAAAAGCCACGCGCATTGGCGGTCCGCCTGGCTCACGCAAAGCTCGCCACGGCGACGACAGATCGATGTTTTGTGCTGGCCGCCGACACGGTGGTTGCGGCGGGCCGGCGCATCCTGCCCAAGACTGAAGACAGGGCGGCGGCGCACGCTGCGCTTTTGCTCCTGTCTGGCCGGCGCCATCGCGTGATCACTTCGGTGGTGCTTGCGGCGCCGGACGGAAGGCTGGCCGAACGCGTATGCGAGACGTTGGTTGCTTTCGCGCGGCTTCCCGGCAGAGAGATCGAGGCCTACCTCGACAGTGGAGAGTGGTGCGGCAAGGCCGGCAGCTATGCGATCCAGGGCCGCGCAGCCATGTTCGTGCGCTTTCTTTCGGGCAGCTATTCCAATGTCGTCGGGCTGCCACTCTACGAGACATCACAGCTTCTGAGAGGCTTCGGGTGGAAGCTTCCGTGATCCTGGTTTCGGCGAGCCCGGGTGAGCTCCGCGCGGCGGCGATCGATCGCACCGGCCAGCTTGCCGATTTCGCAATATCACGACCCGGTGCGCCGGATGGGATCGGTGATCTCTATTGTGGCCGGATGGCTCGGCGCGTTCCGACGATGGCCGGGGCGTTCGTGCGAGTTGGCGCTGAGCAACACGGGTTCCTGCCAGATACCGAAGGTGCCGCCGGACTGACCGAGGGAGCGTGCGTTGCGGTCCGCATCACTCGGGCCGCACAGGGTGGCAAGGGGCCGCGCCTGGCTATAGCCGAAGCGGAAGCGGCCGGTCCGGTCGGCCTGATCAGCCGCGGGCCGGATCCTGTGCTGCGGCTGGCGGCACGTTGGCCGGAGGCACCCCTGCTGGTGGACGATCCTGCCGTTCAGGCCCGCCTGGCCTTGGCGCTGCTCGGCCGCGTGCGTTCGGGGCCGGGCTTCGACGATGATCTCGAGGCCGAGCTTGCGGGGCTTGCCGCGGAAACGCACGCCTTGCCGGGTGGGGCGGTCGCGCACATCCACAGCACCTCCGCGCTGGTGGCGATCGATGTCGATACGGCTTTCGCGACGACGTCATCGCATGGTGCCGTTAACCGGGCGGTGATCCCCGAACTCGCCCGCCAGATCAGACTGCGGAACCTGGCCGGGGCGATCCTGATCGATCTCGCCGGCCTTTCCCCACGCCGGCGCAAGGCGCTCGCCTCTGATTTTGTCGCCGCCCTCGCACGCGATCCTTTGCGGCCGCGATTCTTCGGCTTCACGGCTCTCGGCCTCGCGGAGATCCTTCGGCCACGCGTGGCTCCGCCACTGCACGAACTGCTCGCCGGCCCCCATGCCGCCGGGCTGGCAGCGCTACGGGTTGTTGCGAGGGAGAGCCGGGTGGCACCGGCGCAGATGTTCGCGCTCCGGGCTGCGCCGGGCGTGGTCGGCGCGCTGGAGCGTGATCCGGTCGCGCTCGCGGAGCTTGCACGGCACACGGGGCGCGCGCTGATGCTTGAGAGTGAGCCGGCGCTGGCGCCGGCAGGCTGGGTTCTGAAGCACCTGTCATGACCGTCCGCCTGTTCTGTAGCAGAGCAGCGGTTGCGTGATTTCGTCCTTCGCACGGCCGCCATTGGGCCGAGGTCGATCCCGGGCGCCGGGTTCGCATCCCGTCGAGCGAGAAGCCCGGCCAGCTTGATCGAGGCTGGGGCATCGGTTAATCGGAGCCTAGGTTCCTGCTGCCCAGGTAGCTCAGTTGGTAGAGCATGCGACTGAAAATCGCAGTGTCGGTGGTTCGATTCCGCCCCTGGGCACCATTCCTTTTCCTGCGATAGTGTTTTCAATCGGTTAGAGCTCGAATTGGTAAGCGGGGCAAAACCCCGGGCACGCAGGTGCAGCACAGCTCTGGGGAGGGCTGTCGAAACGGCCGAATTCCGGCGTTGTTGCGCTGATGGAGATTGCTACAAAGCCGAACTTCACCCCGGGTGCCCCAGGTTTTGCCTTGATTACCCCTTGGAGGGTCTCTCTTATCTTGCCCCGCTTCGTGCTGCGGCCTTCCGATTGCGCTCATCTGCACCAATCCACGCTCATATCGCTCGCGCGCTTGGCCGGGTTCAGCAGTCAAACAGTGGACTTCGCTCTTGCTCAGCGATATGTCCACTCGTCGACCGACTGATTTTCGCGCAAGAGATCGCTAGGCGGGCGCGACAGAGGATCCATCCGCACCGCCTTCTCGCGCGCCCATTCGAGCCATTCTCTAAGCTCTTTCGAGCCGTCCTCGGTGGCCTCAGAACGGCATTTTTGCTCGAGTTCGGCAAGAAAGGCGCGGGCGCTTCGTGCCTGCTCGGCGCCCATCGCAAGGTCAACAAAATGTCGCCAGCGAGCGGCATCGAGCCGGCGTAGGCGCTTCTGTTCCTCGCGTCTCCGCTGCTCTTCCCAATGGCGTCGCTCGGCTTCCCGCCGACGTGCTTCCTCTTCTCGGAGGAGCGCCGGCACTGCGGCCAATTCAGCCAGAATTACTTCGACTTGCTGTTCGAGCGGCCCGTCTGGTTGGTCTCGCCACTCCGTTTTCCCGCCGATGCCGATCTGCGTTTTGATGCGGAAGACGAGCTGCCCGGTCGGTTCCTTGATCTGCCGCCACTTGCTGTGCTGATAGAGGGGATCGTATTTCTCCTCGTCGGTGAGCGGGCGTCGGCGCTGGCGCTCGTACTCGAATAGCGCGAATTCGATCTTGCGGTCGTCCGCCTCGAAATAGGCACGATGCCCGTAGCCGTCGGTTTTGACGCGATGTCCGAGTCGCTCCCAGGCGCCGAACAACGCGCTGAGAATCCGCAAACCGCGCTTCTGGATCTCCGAGCCGTCGATCGGATCGTGCGGCATCGGCCATCGCGAGCGGCGGTTTTCGCGCTCCCGCCCGCGATCTTCATCGATCCATTTACGGATCAAAGGATGTGGATGGGACAGCGTCTCGGGCACGCGCACGTGGCCGATCTTCGCGGTCTCGGTCGCGATTTCGGCGGCAACGGTTTCAGGAATCTTCGGCGGGCCGGGCGGTGCCGGCTTGGGCGGCGTCGGGCTGATCGCAACGCGGAGCTGGGTGCCCTGCCCGGCTGGCGGCAGTCGATATTTGACCACCGGCTTGCCCGCCTGAAGCTTGTTCCAGTAGCCGCGCGGCGGCACCGGCATATCCATTCGCTTGCAGATTTTGGCGAGGCCGGTGCCGGTAATGCCGAATTCCTTTGCGAGCTTATGCGTCGGCGTCGCCCAGATCTTTTCGTAAAGTTCTTCTCTCGTCAGTGTGGCCATTGGCTTCGTCCGTCCGTGAAATCCGTTCCTTCCGGTGGTCGAATTCCGGGAGCGCCAATCGGCTCCTCACAGAGAGTAACGGGCGCCGAGCTTTCTCAGTGCGGCTCGCCGGCGCTCGCAATCCGGCATGACCGACCCCAAAAGTCGCCAGAACTCGTCAGAATGGTTCCGGTGCTTGATGTGGCAGAGTTCGTGCGCAACGACGTAATCGACCAGGGAAAGCGGCGCCATCATGATGCGCCAATTGATGCGGATGTTGTCCACGGCATCGCAGCTTCCCCAGCGCTTGGCGGGGTTTGTAACCAGGAGATGGCCAAAGGTGATTCCAAGGCGCGCGGACCAGATCCTGGCGCGGGTCATGAGCCGGGAACGGGCTTGGGCACGATACCAACTCTGAACCGCCTGAGCGACCGCGCGCTGGCGATCGCGCATGCGGACGGACGCGGGGACGATCACTTCCAGCCAGCCACCACGTAGCTTGCAGCTTGGTTTTGCGGCCGCCGCGTAGGTGACGTGCAGACGATACTGGCGGCCAAGATAGGTCAGGCTCTCGCCGTCGACGAATTCACGCGGACGCTGTGCATGGGCCCGTTCACGGATGTCTGCGAGCTTGCGCAGTATCCATCCGGCTCGCCGCCGCGCCACAGCCTCGATGCGCGCGACTTCCGCCGTCGCGGGCGCCAAAATCGTCAGGTCCGTACCCGGTTCGATGATAAGGGCGATCGTGCGCTTGCGCCGCGGGCTGCGCCTGACGCGATAGGGAATCGCGGTCTTGCCAAGCATCAGTGTGCGCTTGGTGCCGCTCATGACCGCAGCCTCACCCGCGCCAGATTGATGACGGCGTTGGTGGTCCCCTCGATGCCGTCCCGAATACCCGCGACCCGCAACAGCCGCTTGACCTGTCGGCGCATCTCGCGCTGAACATCCTCCTTGCTCTGCCAATCGATGACGGTGAGCGGCTTGAGCGCGTCGATGACGGCGCCGGCCAGGTCCTTGGCCTGCTCCGTAGGGATCGCGCCGTCGAACAGGTTGGCGAAGGCGAATTGTTCCTCGCTCATGCCCAGGCTCTCGGCCTTCCGCGCGGCGCCGAGCATCTCCTCGCGCAGCATTCCGAACAGCCTGAGCTGCTCGGCCGCATCGATCTGGGCGCGCCGCCGCGCCTCGATCAGCGCTTCGAGCCGCTCCCGGAGCGAGTGATAGAAGACCGGGTTTTCCTCCAGCCGCACGCTGATCTCGTGGCGCAGCGCATATTCCATTTCGCTCGCCTTGGCCTCGGTGCTGGTGAGCCGTTCGACCGCCTCGTCGAAATCGTGTGAGAACACGGAGACCGGCTCCATCAACCCGCGCACACCGGACGATTGGACGTGTTCTTCGATCATCTGGCGCACCTTCTCGCCGCAGCCGGCGAGGTCGAAGGTATCGTCGCGGAACCGGTTGCGTGCGGTCGCCCGCAAATCGGCGAGCCAGCGGAGATCGGCCGTGAAGCGCAGCGCCGCAGGGTCGGGCAGCACCATATCGAGGCTTGCGGCGAAGCGCCTGAAGGCTTGCTCGAATTCCGCCCGCACATCCTCGGGCTCGATCACCTTGAGGCAGGCTTCCATGTCGGATTTGCGCACGCCATGGAAGAAGCGCATCACGGTCTGGTGGCGCGATTCGAGCCGCGGCAGCTCGTCGCTCTTGGGCCTGAGCGCATTCGCCACGTCGGCCGGATTGAAGATCGCCAGCGCGTCCTGGAGGTTCCGCGACACGCCCCAATAGTCGACGATCAGCCCATAGGTCTTTTTCTCGTCGGTCACGCGATTTACGCGCGCGATGGCCTGGAGCAGTGTGTGCTCGCGCAACGGGCTGTCGAGATACATCACCTGCTCGACCGGCGCGTCGAAACCGGTGATCAGCATGTCGCAGACGATCAGGACGGCGAGCGGATCGCCTTTCACCTTGAACTGGTCTTCGATCACCGCCTTTTGCCGGTCTTTCGGAACGGCGGCATCGCGGTAGCGTTTCGGATCGTTGTGCCCGATCGACATGACCAGCGCCGTTTTCGGCGCGTCCTCGTAGCTCAGGAGCCGGTCGAGCGTCTCCTTGTAGAGCACGGCGATCTCGCGGTTGGCGGCGACGATCTGCGCCTTGTAGCCGTTAGGGTAGATGTATTTCTCGAAGTGATCGATGAGGTCGAGGCAGATTTGCCGGATGCGGCTCGACGCGCCCGCCAGCGCCTCCTCGGTGGCGTAGCGGCGCTTGATTTCCTCGCGTTCCTCGGGCGTGCGGTCGCGAAACACGCGCTCGAACACATGGTCGATGGTCTCGCCGGCGACATGCAGGTCGGCGAGCCGCGTCTCGTAGAAGATCGGCACCGTCGCGCCGTCCTTCACCGCCTCGTCGATGGTGTAGGTGTGGATATAGGGACCGAAGGTTGCGAAGGTGCTGCGGTCTTTCTTGTCGATCGGCGTGCCGGTGAAGCCCAGGAAGCAGGCGTTGGGCAGCGCCTGGCGCATGCGCGCGGCGAGGCTCTTGTATTGCGTGCGGTGCGCCTCGTCGACCATGACGAAGATGTTGTCGGCGTCGGCCAGCCGCTCGTTGATGCCGCCGAATTTCTGCACGGTGGTGAGGATCGTCTTGCCGGCATGGGCGGCGAGAAGCTTCTGCAAATGGCTGATGTGCGTCGCCTGCTCGGGATTCGGGAAGCCGCAGGCCCTGAAGGTACCGCTGATCTGGCGGTCAAGATCGGTGCGGTCGGTGACGATGACGATGGTGGGGTTTTCGAGCTCCGGCATCCGCCGCAGCTTCAAGGCCATATAGACCATGGTCAGCGACTTGCCGGAGCCTTGCGTGTGCCATACCACGCCACCGCGCGCCGGGCCTTCGTTGTCGCGGATGCGGTCGATGGCGCGGTTGACGGCGATGAATTGCTGATAGCGCGCGAGCTTCTTGACGAGCCGGCCGCTTTCGACCTCGAAGACAATGAAATTGCGCATGAGATCGAGGAAATTGTCGCGCCGGAAGAGGCCGTAGAGCAGGACATTCTGCGCCGTGGGATCGCCCTCGCGCTTCTGGAATTCGTCGAGCGTCAGGGGATGGGGCACTTTCCAGCCGCCCCAATGGTTGCGCGGCGTGCCGACGGTCGCATAGGCGGCACCGACACCCGAGATCGCCGCCGTCACCTGCGCGGTCTCGAACAGCTTGGGCGCGCCGAGATGCTCGAAGCGATCCTCCAGCTCCTGATAGCGCAGCATCTGGCCGATCGCCTCGGCGATCGGCTCGGCGATCTTCGGGCTCTTGCATTCGATGACGGCAAGCGGCACGCCGTTCACGAACAGCACGATGTCGGGGACGATGGTGAGCCCCTTGACGTTCTGCACCGGGAACTGGCGGGTGAAAACGAACTCGTTGCCCCCATTTCTTGTGATTGGGCCAATGGACTCGTCGAAATCGATGAGCCGTACCGGCCGATCCTTCACGCCCAGCCCGTCGCCGATGTCCTGGCGCACGGTCGCGCCATAGGTCAAAAGGATATGCAGCCGTTCGTTCGCCTCCATCGGGCTCGCCGCCTGTACGGTGGCGAGCTCGCGCAGGATACGGCCGACATTCTCGGCCGAGATCCACGGATTGAGCCGCCGGATCGCGGCTTCGAGGCGCGGAAGGAGGAGCATGTCGCGCGGGCTCGCGCGCTCGGCCTTGAGCCGCTCGGGCGGCACGAAGGTCCAGCCGAGCCGTTGCAGCAGAAGCGCCGCCGGCTCCTCGGACTGGCTCAGCTCGTCCCAGCGGGTGCGGTCAGCCATTGGCGCCCCACACGTTTGCCTGGTCCGAATCGAAGAAAGCGATATTCAGCGGGAATTGAGCGGTGCGCGCGGCGGCCAATGCCTGGGCTCGGGCGATCTTTGCCTTGTTCTCGTCCGAGTCCGGAGCGCCGTAAAGGCTCACATAAAGCTGCTCGATCTTTCCGCGTGCGATCTGGCGAAGGACGTGATCGTCGTTTGCGGCGAGCGAGTGGCCATAGATGAACAGGGCGGCAGATTTGGTTCGGCAGTTTTGCGCGAAGCTGCGCAAGCCTTTATGGAGATACCCGGAATGACGGATACGTTCGAATTTGCCGCGACTATCTCCCTCCGAGACGAAGAGAGGGAATTTGCCGTCATTCAGCGCGGCGCGGATTTGATCGACCAGCGGAATGCCGCCCGAGCGTTCCCAGCATTTTTTCTGAAGCTCGTAACCGTAGTCGTAGAGATGCAAGCCGCCGTGCAGAAAGAAGATGCACTGCTTGTGAGCCTCTTCGCCATCCCAGGTGACGTAGGGTGCTTCGGGGTCGCCATCGGGCGCGCGAAACCCGTCATCATGCTGCAGGGCTTCCGCGGTCTCGACAATTGAGGCCAGCGGATCTTCGGCGTTCCAGCGAACGACCTGATCGTGCAGCAATGTCCAATAAAGCAGCAGGTCGTAATTGAGCGTATAGACATCGCCGCGCAGATCCTTACCGCCCGGCTTCAGATTGCGGCTATCGCCGACGAAATGGGCGAGGAAGGTACGGCATGCCGCGTATTGCTCGTCGGAGATGTCGGACGGCCTCTCGGGATGCCGGCCCGCGATCGTCCTTACGAGCAGCTCTTTCAGGGCCTCGGCATGTTCTCGCATCTTCGCCAGACCTTTGGCATCGCCCGAATAAAGTGGAAGCAAGGCGACGGCCTGCCTAAGCGCTTGAATCACCACCTCGAAATCGGTTGTGCTGAGCTGATCGAACGCCTTTCGAGCCTCGGGAAATCCGGTGAAATCCGCTTGGTCGAGCAGCGAGCCGTAATGGAACCGCTCCGGAAAAAGTGCGATGCTGAATCCGTTGCCAAGCAGCAAATGCCGCTTCGTTTGGGCGGTTTCCTGCAAGGCTTGCTCGAAGCTAATGAAGGGTGGCGGCGGCATCTTTATCCCGCGGTGATGTTCTCGAGGAGATCGTCATTACTGACGCGAATTCGTCCGGAGAGAAGCCCTGATAGTGCGGCACCTTTGAGTGCAGTCAGGCCCTTTACTTGACAAGCTTCCGTTTCCTCGCGGCCAGCGACCACGCTGGCCAGTGCGGCTATTTCCCTTTGCTCGTCAAAGTTCGGGAGAGGTATCAGGTATGACTTGAGTATCGCGCAATTCAGGGCACCTTGATTGCTGCCACGCCCGGAATTCCGAAGCTGGTCATACTGGTCCGATAGGAGGCGGAACAGAAACCATCCATCAAGGGTCGGTCCCGGAACGATTGAAGCAAAATTTTGGTTGACCGCTGCATCTATGGCCAAATATGCGCACATTCCTCGGGTTTTCCCTTGGCCGATCATGGCAACCAGGGTTGATCCGGGCTGGATTAAGGAAAGAGGGCATTCGTTGAGCGCTTTCCGAGTGATGAAATTCTCGGCGGCAGTGATTATGCGATCATTGACTTTGGCTGTAGGCAGCCACGGAATGTCCCCCTCTTCCCAGTACTCTGCGACTTTCTTGCTTGGCGTTGCGCCGTTGGTGATTGTCGCAACATCTCCAAGTTTGGCGACTCGCCAGTCCGAGGGAAGCTCGCCGAGCGGGCTGTCTTTGAAGCGCGTGTGGCGGCCGGGGATGCCGCAGGTGAGAAGCTCCTGCATCAGCGCGCGCTTAAGGTTGCGAGTCTGTTCGATCACGCACCGTGTTGCCGTGATTGTGGCGTCGACGCTGTCGAGGATTTCGGCGATCGTCCGCTGTTCAAAGATCGAAGGGATATCGATTGCAACTTCGAATAGCTCGCGTGGCTGAATGCGTTTTGATCCGGTTCCAGTCGCTATTGTCTCGAGTGATGCGTAGAATGATCGTCGGGAGAAATAATGAAGGAGCCATCGCGGATCGACGCCGGCTGCTATGTCGAAAGCGGGGACGTCTTGAGTAGATTGATGGCCGTCGAGATCGTCTGGAACCAATCCGACGGCGCCGCGAAATAGATTTTGTTTGCCATAGATGAATTGACCCGCCTTTCGTTCGAAATAGATGGTCGCGTCATCGCGATCTGAATCGCGCTCTTCCCGCTTAGCCACCCCTTGGAGGTGAAGGCGAACTGTTAGTCGCTTTGATTTATCGTTCTGAGCGACGGGTATGCGGCTTTCGGTTAAAATCGACCCGAGTTCTAAGCGCTGCCACCCCTCGGGCACCCGGCGGCTCATGGACGGACCTCCCGCCGGAAATGGGGGAGTCTGGAGGCCAATGGTGTAGTATCTGGCTCTTTATACGCCATTTCCCGGTTCACTCCGCCATTTCCGCCTTGTGCCAGCGGGCGCTGCGGCCCCGGCCGGAGAGCTTGAGCCGGCCTTCCTTCTTGAGCTGGTCGAGCACGATCTTGATCCAGTCGCGGCTGACGCTGGGGCAGGCCGCCTGAAGCTCGGAAATGCTGAAGCTGCCGATCATCCGGTTGATGGCGGAGAGTACGATGTCGGTCTTGGCGCCGTGGCCGGTGGCAAGCCGGCCGATGCGGCTTGCGAACTCGCGATAGGCGGCGAGCACCGTGCCGAGCCAGTAGGCGATCCAGGGCATCGGATCGTGCCTGCTCTCGTGCCAGCCCTGGGAGGCGCGGTAGAGCGTATCGTAATAGGATTCCTTGGTCTGCTCGATCAGCCGCTCGAGGCTGATATAGCGCCCGACCTCGTAACCTTGCTGGTGCAGCAGCAGCACGGTGAGCAGGCGCGCCATGCGCCCGTTGCCGTCGAGAAAGGGATGGATGCAGAGGAAGTCCAGCACATAGAGCGCGATCAGAAGCAGAGGTTCGATATGGCCGGCCTTCATCGCCGCGGCGAAATCGCTGTGCAGCGCGTGCATCGCCGCCGGTGTCAGATGCGGCTCGGTCGGCGTGAAGCGGATGCGGCGCGTGCCGTCCGGCCGCACCTCCTCGATCTCGTTGGGCGCGCTTTTCCACGCGCCACCCGCGCCGGACGCGTATATCATCAGGTCGCGGTGGAATTGCAGCACGACATTGTCGCCGAGCCGGATGTCGGCGGCGTGCGCATGGATCGTTGCCAGCACGTCGCGATAGCCGGCGATTTCGCCTTCCGAGCGGTTCTGCGGCGTTGCCTTCTCGCGCACCAGCGCCTCGACACGGCCCTTCGCCGCCACCACGCCCTCGATGCGGTTCGAGGACTCGACGCTCTGGATCATCGCGACCTGGCGCAGGTTTTCGAGCTTCTCCGGCGCCTGCAGGCGATACAGCTCCTGCCGCCCCTTTTGCTCGCCAATCTGGCGGATCGTCTGCACCAGGTCCGCGGGGACGGCGAGGCGATCGAGGAAGGCGCTGGCGAAGGACGGCATCGGCGCTAGACCTTGAAGCCGAGCTCGGCCAGGAGCGCGTTCATGCGCGCTTCGGCGGCGGCGCGCTCCTTCTCGATCTTGCGCAGCTTGCGCAGCTCCTCGGCCACGTCGAGTTGTTCCTCCTCCTCGGCGATGTCGACATAGCGCGAGATATTGAGGTTGTGGTCGTTGGCGCGGATGGCGTCGAGGCCGACGACGCTCGCGAATTTTTCGATGTCTTCGAAGCGCCGACAGGCCTCGGCGATCTTCTCGATATGCCCCTCGCGCAGGAAATTCTGGTTCTTGCCGGCCTCGAACTCCTTGGCGGCATGGACGAACAGCACTTTGCCCCGGCGCCCGCGCGGCTTGTCGCGATTGAAGACCAGGATCGCCGCCGGGATGCCGGTGCCGTAAAAGAGGTTGGGCGCGATGCCGACCACGGCCTCCAGAAGGTCGTCCTCCAGGAAGCCCTGGCGGATCGCCGCCTCGCGGCCGCCGCGGAACAGGATGCCGTGCGGCATCACCACGCCGACCTTGCCGGTGGCGTTGACGGTCGAGAGCATGTGCTGGACGAAGGCGAGGTCGCCCTTGGTCTTGGGCGGCACGCCGTAGCGGAAGCGGCCGAAGCGATCCTTCTCGGCCTCCTCGTGTCCCCATTGGTCGAGGCTGAACGGCGGATTGGCGATCACCCGGTCGAACAGCATCAGCTCGCCGCCATCGGTGAGCTTAGGATCGCGGATCACGTCGCCCTTCTCGATGCGCGCGTCGATCAGCCCGCGCATCAGCATGTTCATCTTGCAGATGCCCCAGGTGCCGAGGTTCTTCTCCTGGCCGCAAAGCGAGATGTTGCGCGGGTTGCCGCCGGCGGCCCGGATGTAGCGCGCGCACTCGATCAGCATGCCGCCCGAGCCGCAGGTCGGATCGCAGATGCGCATGCCCTCGCGCGGGTCGAGCAGCTCGACCAGGAGCTTGACGACGCCGCGCGGCGTATAGAACTCGCCGCCTTTCTTGCCGGCGTCATCGGCGAATTTCTCGATCAGATATTCATACGCGCGGCCCAGCATGTCGGGCTCGGCCATGTCGTCGTTGCGCAAGGGGATGGTCGAGAAATGCTGGACCAGCTTCGAAAGCAGCGTGTCGCGCGCCTTCGGGTCGCCGAGCCGGCGCTCGTCGTTGAAATCGATGCCGAGCAGCACGCCTTCGAACTTGGCGCCGTTGGCGGCCTCCAGCGCGGCGCAGGCCTTGTTGAGCTCGTCGCCGATATTGGCGGCGAGCTTCTTGATCTCGCTCCAGCGCGCCCGAGCCGGCACGAAGAAGGGATGCTCGTCGGCGTCCTGGAAGGCGATGGCGCGCGCTTCCTTCTCGCTGGCGCCGGCCTTCTTTTCGCGTGCGACGATCGCTTCCGCTTCCTCCTCGAAACGGTCGGAGAGGCGCTTCAGGAAGAGAAAGCCGAAGATGTAGTTTTTGTAGTCGCTGGAATCGATCGAGCCGCGCAGGATGTCGGCGGCGCCCCAGAGCTTGGCGTTGAGCTGGTCGCGGGTGAGCGTGGGGGGCAAGGCGATCTCCTTAATTTGCTGCGACGTACCGTCCGACGATGCCGCCCACCACCTGCTCGCGGGCGTGCAAGGCGGCGAGCGTCGTGGCGCGCAGGGCAACAAGCACGCGGCACAGCGCCTCGAGCCGCGTCGCCTCCTCCGGTTCCGGCAGGGCGATTTCGAGCTCTCCCAGCATGACCGGACGAATGGCGAGCGTGGCCGAACCTTGGGCAAGCCCCCGGAGCGCAGCCTGTCCGGCAGGCGCGCTCAGCATGGAATGTAACAGATAAGGACCGATCGGCGCGGCCGGCCTGAGGCGGATGATGGCGAGGTTGCCCCCGGCGATGGCGCCAACCGTTTCTTCCCCGCACACCGCCGAGCGGAACGCGCCGCCGCGGATCATCAGGAGCACGTCGCCCGCCGCCACGCGGTAGGGCGCCAGTTTTCCCGCGTCAGGCACCGTCACCCGCTCAAGATGGGCCAGTTCGAGGGCACCGCCCTGGATATCCTTGGTGCCAATCATGCGGATAACGTTTTCCCCCCGGCCGGCCGGCGACCGCCCATAAGGCGAAAAGCCCGAGGCGATGGCCACGGCCAACTCACCCAAGCGGCGAATAGCGGCGCCCGTTCCTGCCTTCATAGGCGGAACATAGGGCAGGGTCTTGAAAATTACAATGGTCAGGAATAAATTACAACAGTGTCAGTATCGAAAGACGGGGAAAACAAATGCTGAAGAGGCACTATCCTACTGGGCTCGCCGGACGGATGCGCGACGCCGACGGCGAGATTCGCAGGAAGCGGAGCGACACGCTGGTGAGGACGCTACGGGAGGAATACGGCGAAGACTTCGCCAAGGGCTACCGGGCCGATGCCAAGCTCGGCACCGTGCTCGAACGCGAAGGCGCCGAGACGCTCGACGAACTGCTGAAGAAAGGGCGGCGCTAATCATTCGATGCCCGGCGTCCACCGCGCGAGCGAGTGGATGCTACCGGCCGCACGAGCAGGAATAACACGGGCTACCGATCCTCCTGTCCGCCCCTGGACATCAGTCCATATAACATATTGATTCGTAATATTATTCTGGAATTTTGGCGACTCCATCGTCGAGAATCCCGGCGCCATCACAAATGGTGCCGCGCGGAGTGCAACTGGCGTCCCGTACGGGATTCGAACCCGTGTTACCAACGTGAAAGGCTGGTGTCCTAGGCCTCTAGACGAACGGGACGGAAGGCCCGCTGCCAGCCCGCGATCGCCCGAGGCGGAATCGTCGGAGGGCGTGAATCGCGGGCTCGAATAAACCGCGAGACCCGTGTCGGGCTGCATAGTCAGCCCGACACGGGTCTAAAGGAAATCCAGGCTCACGCCAAGGCCGCATCGGTGATGACGAAGCCGGGCGCGCTGACCGCGTTCCAGCGATCAACCCGCAGATGGCCGGCCAAGTGAAGCAGCCGGCCGGCACGCTCCAGGAGAGGCGCCGCCAGAGTGCCATTGGCGGCGCGGAAGGCCATTGCCTTGATTCGCCCGCCCGACCCGTCCTCGTCGGCAACGATAGCGCGGATGCTCCCCCCTTCCCGCCCGACCCTGTCCGCCCTCAGCACACGCACCCGCGGCAGCACCAGGACCGGCTCCTCGTTGCCGGCGCCGAACGGCGCCAGCCGGGCGAGAAGTTCAGCCAGCTCGGCGGTCGCACCGCGCACCGAAAGCGCACCCTCGACCGGCAGATCGGCCGCACCGGGCAGTTCCGCCGCGGCCGCCAGCCGCTCGTTGAGGAAGGCATGGAAGGCGGCGAGGCGGCTACAGGAAAGAGAGAAGCCGGCCGCCATCGCATGGCCCCCGCCGGTTTCCAGCATCCCTTTCTGGCGGGCAGCAATCACCGCCGCACCGAGATCGAGCCCCGGCACCGACCGCCCGGAGCCCTTGGCGAGCTGACCCGCCACGCCGAGCACACAGGCCGGGCGGTTGAAGCGCTCCTTGATCCGCCCGGCGACGATTCCGACCACGCCCGGATGCCAGCCGGCCCCGCTGGCCAGCAGCACCGGCATGCCGGCTTCCGCCTGGGCGACGGCTTCCGCCATCGCGCCCTCCAGCACGGTTGCTTCGACACCCTGGCGGGTGCGATTCACCGCCTCGAGCTGACGCGCCAGCGGCTCGGCCGAAGCCAGGTCCGGTGCCAGGAGCAGCTTCAACCCGAGGTCCGCCTCGGCGATGCGCCCGGCGGCGTTGATGCGCGGCCCGAGGATGAAACCACAGCTCTCCGTGGTCGGCCCGCCCATCACCTCGGCGACGGCCATCAGACTGGCGATTCCCGGGCGCTCTCGCCAGGCCATGACCTTGAGACCCTGAGCAACGAACGCCCGGTTGAGTCCGGTGAGCGGCATGACGTCACAGACCGTGGCAAGCGCCACGAGATCGAGAAAGGAAAGGAGATCCGGCTCGGCCCGCCCGGCAAAGAATCCGCGGCGGCGGAGGGACCTCAGAAGCGCCACCGCGGCGAGGAAGGCAACTGCTGTCGCGCACAGGCCGCCGAGACCGGAATCGTCGTCGAAGCGGTTCGGATTGATCAACGCGAGAACCGGAGGGGGCGACTCGATCTTGTGATGATCGAGCACGATCACCTCCGCCTCTCCCTCGAGCGAGGCCAGGGCATCGTGCGCACTGCTGCCGCAATCGGTGCAGATGATCAGCCTGGCGCCGCGCCGGGCGAGCCCGCGGAGTGCGGCGCTGTTCGGCCCGAAACCCTCCTTGAGCCGATCCGGCACGTAGGTCACGGCGGGCACGCCAAGACTGCCGAGGACGGACGTGATCAGCGCCGCCGAGCAGGCGCCGTCGACGTCGTAATCGCCGAACACGGCGACCGCTTCGCGCGCGAGAACCGCCTCGGCCAGCCGATCGGCGGCGCGATCCATGTCTTTCAGGAGTGACGGGTCGGGCAACATCGCGCGCAATGTCGGGGCGAGGAAATCGCCGGCTGCTTCGCGTGCGATGCCGCGCGATGCGAGCACGCGACCGAGCAGCTCCGGCACACCGAGCTGCTCTGCGATGCCAAGCCCGAGCCGCTCTTCGGCCTCGCGCCAGACCCAGCGGCGCCCGCTCAGGCTGCGCGCGACGCCGAGCGCCGGTGCCGGGGTGGTCAAATCTGGGTCCACCAGGTCTTGGTGAGGAAGTTGTGGTGCGATTCGATGTAGCGCACGGTGCCCGACTTGCTGCGCATGACCAGCGAATGGGTGACCGCTCCCGATCCGAAACGCCTGACGCCGCGCAGCATCGCCCCGCTGGTCACTCCCGTGGCGGCGAACATGACGTCCCCGCCGGCCATCTCGGTAATCGCGTATTTGCGGTTCGGATCGGAAATTCCCATGCCGTGCACACGTTCGATCTGCGCTTCGTTCTCGAACAGAAGCCGCCCCTGCATCTGCCCGCCGATGGCGCGCAGCGCCGCTGCCGCGAGCACGCCCTCCGGTGCGCCGCCCGAACCCATGTAGAGATCAACCCCGGTATCCGGCTGTGCCGTTGCGATCACGCCTGCCACGTCGCCGTCAGGGATGAGCACGATGCGCGCGCCGGCCTCGCGGCAGTGCCCGATCAGCTCGGCATGGCGCTCGCGATCGAGGATGCAGACCACCAGATCTCCGATCCCGCGGTTCTTGGCGCGCGCCAGATTGCGCAAATTCTCGGCGACCGGCGCGTCGAGATCCACGACTCCCTCCGGCAGGCCGCCGCCGACCGCGATCTTCTGCATATAGATATCCGGGGCGTGCAGGAACTGCCCGCGCTCGGCCAGCGCCACCACGGCCATGGCGTTCGGGCCGCCTTTGGCCGTGCCCGTCGTGCCCTCGAGCGGATCGACCGCGATGTCCATTGCCGGCCCGCCACAGCCGACCTTCTCGCCGATGAAGAGCATCGGCGCCTCGTCCATCTCGCCCTCGCCGATCACGACCGTGCCGGAGATCGCGACCGAATCGAAGGCGCGCCGCATGGCGGCGACGGCCGCGCCGTCAGCCTCGTTCTTGCGACCGCGCCCCATCCAGCGCGAGGCGGCGAGCGCGGCGGCCTCGGTCACCCGCACCAACTCGAGCGCCAGATTGCGGTCCGTCGCCTGCTCCGGCCGTGGTGTCCCGCCCTGCATCGCCCCCTCCTCCGCCTCAAGCCAATTCGATCCGGATCAACACCGGCTCTTCCAGCACCGCCTCGAGTGCCGCGATCCGCGCGAGGGCAGCGCGCATCGCTTCCTCGCGTGTCTCGTGGGTCACCATCACCACCGGCACTGCCTCGCCCGGCGCGCGGCCGCGCTGCAGCATCGATTCGAGCGACACGCCAAGATCACGCAAAACTGCCGTGACATCGGCGATAACGCCCGGGCGATCGACCACCATCAGGCGGAGATAATAGCAGCCGTAATGCGTGAGGATCGGCACCGCGGGCAGCGGGGTCAGTGCGTCCGCCGCGGCGCCCCAGACCGGGGTCAGCCGGCCGCGGGCAAGATCGATCAGATCCGCAACGATTGCCGAGGCCGTCGGCCCCGCTCCTGCACCGGCTCCTTCCAGCACCACGCGGCCGACGAAATCTCCTTCGGCCACCACCGCGTTGGTCACGCCATCGACACGCGCCAGCGGCGCAGCGGCGGGAACCATCGCCGGATGAACCCGGGCGGAGATGCCGCCATCGGCTCGCTCGGCGATGCCGAGCAGCTTGATGCGATAACCCAGCTCGCCGGCGAAGGCGATATCGAGTTGCGATACACGGCGGATTCCCTCGATATGCACGTCGGAGAAGGCGACCGGGCGACCGAAGGCGAGGGCTGCGAGAATGGCGAGCTTGTGCGCTGCGTCGACCCCCTCGATGTCGAATGTCGGGTCGGCTTCGGCGTAGCCGAGGCGCTGCGCCTCCGCCAGCACATCGGCAAATTCGCGCCGCTCTTCGCGCATCGCCGTGAGAATGTAATTGCAGGTGCCGTTCAGGATCCCGGCCACGCGGGCAATGCGGTTGCCGGCCAGCCCCTCGCGCAGCGCCTTGATCACCGGAATGCCGCCGGCGACCGCGGCCTCGAAGGCAAGTTGGGCATGCTGCCGTTCGGCGGCCGCCGCGAGGGCCGCGCCGTGCACCGCGATCAGCGCCTTGTTGGCCGTCACCACGGGTTTGCCGTGGCCGAGCGCCGCCTCGACAAGCGCACGCGCGATGCCTTCCGAGCCGCCGATCACCTCGACCACCACGTCCACCGCGGGATCCGCTGCCAGAGCGAGCGGGTCATCGAACCAGCGCAGCCCCGCAAGCGCCGCGCTGCGCTCCCGCGTGCGAGTCCGTGCCGAGACGGCGGTCACCGCAACCGGGCGGCCGGCGCGCGCACCAACGACGTCAGCATTGTCGCGCAAAAGATGCAGCACGCCCGAGCCGACCGTGCCGAGGCCGGCGAGCGCCACGGAAAGCGGGCGGGTCACTTTCTGCGCCTGGGGTAAAGCCGCGGGCGGCGGCACGTCTGCACGCTGAAGGGGTTCACTCGTCGCACGGATCCTGCTCGGCAAAGGCAGCCCGGAGAAGGGGGTCGTCTGATACGCCGAGTCGGCGGCGCGGCGGCAATTCTGGCGCGCCCGGCAGGCTTGGTTCAACCCTCCGCCCGCCTCCTAGACCTGTGTCGGGCTGACTGTGCAGCCCGACACAGGTCTCGCGCTTTATTCGAGCCCGCGATTCACGCCCTCCGACGATTCCGCCTCGGGCGATCGCGGGCTAGCAGCGTGTCGGATTGGCGCTGGCGCGGCGTTGTGAACGTCAACGAAGAAGGGGGGAGGTTAGGCGACCTGCAGGCGGTGAAGCCGCCTGCAGTTGTAAGCGAGGGTCACCAGCGTCCATTCACCGGC
>JASHOA010000014.1 GCA_030041375.1 Acetobacteraceae bacterium | reverse complement strand
TTGCTGGCGGGTGCGGGGCGCAGCACCCGGTCGATTGCCGAGGAGGTCGGTGTCCAGCCGGTGGTGGTCAGCCAGTGGCGGCGACGCTTTGCCGAGGAAGGTCTGGAAGGGCTTAAGGACCGTCCGCGTGGGGCGCCGCCGCGGCTCTACGGGGCGACGACGAACCGGCGCATTCTGGCGCTTTTGGATAAGCCGCCTGTTATTCGGCGTGCAATTTTGGCTCTGACGCACTTTTGGTGAAGGTCGTTCCAGGATGACGCAAGAGAAGATATTGATATTGCTTCGGAAGCCGCGTACATTGGCACCCGCCGGAGCGTTCGGCGCACCAAAGGCATTCAATCCGCTGAACCTCACGTCGGCATGGGCATCCTTAGCAAACGAGCCGGCTTGCTGATCATCAGAATTGAGTCAGAGCCAATTTTGCACGCCGATTGACAGTTACAGCAGCACATCGATGCCTTCATCTCGGCCTACAACGACACCGCCCAACCGTTCGCCTGGACCAAGAAAAAAGCCAACCAGCGACGGTTCAAAAACCGCCGTATCACCCAAGTATGATTCTGGGTACTAGCCATGACCGCTCTGCACTGGCTCCCTCCCCTCTCCGACGATTGGCGCGCCCGCGTACACGCCCTCGGCGCCGAGCGCGCTGCCGACCCGGATTGTGTTTGGGCCGAAGCGATCGCGCTGGCCAACGCCAACCTCTCCTTCGTGCTTACCAGCAATCTCGATCAGGCCATACGCCACGCGCTTCCCAACCCGCCCCCCGGTCTCGCGACCCGACCCGAACGCCTTGCCCTGCTCGGCTCTGCCACTATGGGGCACTTGTTACCGGCGATCCGGGTCGGCGGCCTGCGTCGGGGCATGTGGATCGACACCTACGAGAACGATTTTGGCCAGTACTGGCAGGAGCTGACAGACCCCCATTCGGCGCTGCACGCGTTCCGCCCCAGCACGGTGCTCGTGTCGCTCGATGCGCATCACCTGTTGAGGGGAATCGACGCCGGAATGACCATGGAGGCCGCCTCTTCGGCTCTCGACGAGACCACCACTCACCTCCGGGAAATTTGGCGCCTGCTCCGCGAAGCGTTTGGCTGCAGGGTGGTCCAGCAGACTGTCCTGCCGCTGCATCCGCCGTTGCTCGGGTCCAATGAGTACCGGCTGGCGGGCTCGCGGGCCGCTTTCGTCGCCAGGCTGAACGGTGTACTGCGGCCAATGGCAGATGAGGCGCGTGTCGATCTGCTGGCGCTCGACGACCGGGCTGCACGCGACGGCCTCGCAGCGTGGCACAACCCGACTTTCTGGCACCATGCGAAGCAGGAGGTCTCGCCATCGGCGGCGCCAATGTACGGCGAGCTGCTCGCGCGCCTGCTCGCCGCGCATCAGGGCCGGTCCGCCAAGTGCCTAGTGCTCGATCTGGACAATACGCTCTGGGGCGGTGTGGTCGGTGACGATGGGCTGGAAGGCATCGTGATCGGCCAAGGCAGCGCCGCAGGCGAGGCCCACCTGGCGTTCCAGCACTACTGCCAGGAGCTGGCTCGGCGCGGCGTGATCCTGGCGGTGTGCTCCAAGAACGACGAGGTGAACGCCCTTGAGCCATTCGAACAGCATCCGGAGATGGCGTTGAAGCGCAGCGACATTGCCGCGCTCGCCATCAACTGGGAGGACAAGCCGGCCAATATCCGCACGATCGCATCTGAGTTGAATATCGGGCTCGACGCTCTCGTGTTTGTCGATGACAACCCGTTCGAGCGTAACCTGGTTCGCCGCGAGCTGCCGATGGTTGCGGTGCCGGAGGTGGGCGAGGATCCGGTTGGGTTCACCACCGCGATCGCTGATGCCGGGTATTTCGAGGCGGTCATCATTACCGAGGAGGACCGCGAGCGCACCGCGCAGTACCACGGCAACCGCTCCCGCGATGCGCTGCGCCGCTCAGCCACCGATCTCGAAAGTTATCTACGTAGTCTAGAGATGCGGCTCTTGTGGCGTCAGTTCGACCGTATCGGCCTTGCGCGGATTGTGCAGCTCATCAACAAGTCGAACCAGTTCAATCTGACCACGCACCGCTATACCGAGGCGGAGGTTCTGGCGGTGATGGACGACCCAGATGCCTTCGGGCTGCAGCTCCGGCTGATCGATCGGTTCGGAGATAACGGGGTGATTGCCATCGTAATCGGCCGCAAGGCCGGAGATCGTGACCTCGTGATCGACACTTGGCTTATGAGTTGTCGGGTACTGGGGCGGCAAGTGGAGGAGGCAACGCTGGATCTGATCGCCCGGCAGGCCAGGCTCCTCGGCGCACGGCGGCTCATTGGCCAGTATATCCCAACCAAGAAAAACGGCATGGTCAAGGATCATTATGCAAGGCTGGGCTTCGCAGCGATGGAAACCGCGCCCGACGGTGCCAGCCGTGCGGTTCTGCACTTGCAGAGCTTCGTCCCGGCTCCGACCTTCATCCAAATCGAGGAGCTATGAGGTTTCAATAGGTCGTCCATCCGGTCCTGTCTGGGAGAAGCTGAGGGTGTCGAAGCCACAGCTGTCCAGGAGAGGGACCGGATGAACGTGCACAAGAATGCCCGCCTGACGCCGATTGGTCGAGAGCGGATGGTGGACCTGGCGCGGCGCGGGCAGACGCCGGAGGCTTCCGCGATGACCGTCGGCGTCTGCCCGCGCACGGTGCGGAAATGGCTTGCACGATACGAACAGGAGGGCGTGGCCGGCCTCAACGACCGCAGTTCGCGGCCCCACCACCTCTATCGGCCGACACCCCAGCTCGTCGTCGACCGGATCACAGCGTTGCGGCGGCAGCGGCTCACCGGCCAGGCCATCGCCGCCACGGTTGGTGTCTCGCGGGCGACCGTAAGTCGCGTGCTCAGGCGGCTCGGCCTCCACAAGCTCAGCGCCCTCGAACCCACCGCACCGATCCGCCGCTACGAGCGCGCGAAGCCCGGCGAACTCCTCCCCATCGACATCAAGAAGCTCGGCCAATTCACTCGGATCGGCCATCGTGTCACGCACGATCGCACCGGCCACAGCAAGACGCGCGGCAGTGGCTGGGAGTTCGTGCACGTCGGCATCGACGATGCCTCCCGCATCGCCTTCACCCAGATTAAGCCCGATGAACGCAAGGGCAGTGCCTGCGCCTTCCTCAGAGCCGCCGTCGCCTACTACGCCAGCCTCGGCGTCAAGGTCGAGCGCGTCATGACCGACAACGGTTCGTGCTATCGTTCCGCAGCCTTCGGCAAACTCTGCAAGCAGCTCGGCCTCAAGCACATCCGCACCAAGCCCTACACGCCAAAGACCAACGGCAAGGCCGAACGCTTCATCCAGACATCCTTGCGCGAATGGGCCTATGCCCGCGCCTATCCAACCTCAGCCGACCGCGCCGTCGAACTGCCCATCTGGACGCACCACTACAACGGGCATCGTCCTCATGGCAGTATCGGATCACAGCCACCCGTCAGCCGCCTCGGCCTGACCGGGAACAACCTGTTGAGACTCCACAGCTAGCCCACCCGGAGATGCCGACAATGGATCGCGCTATGCTGTAAACCATCGGTCCTGTTTGGCGACCTTACCGACCGGCTGAACAGCCCTCCGCGCATTTGCGTCGGCGACGCTCTCCGCGGCACTCCAAAGACTTAGAGGATAATCGCGGGCGTTGCCGAGAATTTGCTGAGCAACAGTTTCGGGCACCCGGCTCGCGGAAGCCCGAACCGCAAGAGGGTAAGCCGCCCCCTCGGCGTAGGTGGCGCGAATGATAGACAGAGATGACCGCCAATCAAGTTTGCCGGCCAAGGCTGCGTCGAAGGCCTGCTCCTGGCGAAATGTCGCCATTAGATTTGAGCCATCCCCGGAATCGGACAGGTGATCCAAAAATATAGCACGGGCGTATCGCCCCTGGTCGCGCATCCCCATCAGAAGAGCCAAGCGGCGCGAGGGCAGTGTTCGCGGCAAAGGCGCCTGGGCTCGTGCGGTCGCAATTTGCCGCGGACCCAATGTAACCCCCGCATAGACAACTTCGGCGAGCGACCTCCATTCGCTGTCACTGAGCCCATCTAGCATGCCTCCCAGATCATCTGCCCACTCGAACAGCATACCAGCAGGTGCCCACCTCCAGAGTGCACTATGAAAAAGGAAACTGTCGATCGTCGTCGAACAGAGCCTTGCTTGCTGCTGCCACCACCCGGCGTTTCTCGCGCGCAGCCTCGCGGTCCGCAGCCTGTCGCAGAGTGGCTTGTCGCGTTCAAACAAACCCACCGGCTTGAGACGCTTCCGGTTTTTTCCAGCGGGAACCTCGCATACCGCCAACCCCATCGCGATTACGGCCGGCCGCTCACCCCAATAGCGCGTGCACTTCTCAACGGCGTTCTCAAGCGGCTCAGAGACGATTGGGAAACCCGCAGGTTGGATTGCGTCAAGGAAGCTGCGACTGATGTCAAACGCTTGCCGTTCCAACGATGTCCCAAAGTCTGGCTCCGACGAGCCCAATGGGCGGACGTTCGATTCAAACCGTGGAACTGGATCAATCATATACGCCCCGGTGTACCGTACGTCGCCCACGGACCCGATTGCGAGGAGCGCCGGCAGGAGAAAGAGCGGTGGCTCACCGACGCGTTCACCTGCCACACGGCACGGTACCGAAAGCAGCGAGTCGACCAAACTGGCCGTGCTCTCCTCGTCCGTAACGAGGCAGTCAAAGCGCCCGGCGGTCGCGAGGATTAGCATCGGCAGCCTGTCCGCCATTTGCTCGCCTAGCGCTGATCGAACTGATGGGCAGGGAAGCCGTCCCAACGCTCCCAGGTAAAGGCCCGCACGCAACCAATTCGCGAGGGCCTCTGTTCCGCTTGGCTTGGAATTAACCCACCAATTGTCTCGATATGCCTCAGAAACATTCGCACAAATCCAGCCCGCCAGATGGGCCTGGAGATCCGCACGCGTGTCCGGATCGACCAAGAACTCGAAGGCTTTGCTAGCAATGCCGGCTCCGCCGCAAGCTTCAGGGACTTGCACCACGTGGTCTGCCCGAGGGTTTGCGCTCGCCGGAAGCAGGCGCCTCAATGCCTCTCGCGCCGACAAAACGTTCGTAATTTCCGTAATGGCTTTGGGAGTTTGAGAAAATACCCAGTCGGCCAACAACATGGCTGCGAGCACAAATGGGTGGCGGGTTTTGCCCAGCGTCCGATCTAGCGTCAGCTCCTTGACCCGCTCGGCGAGATCCAGCAACTCGCCCTTGGTAAAGCAGCCACAAAAAAAGCGAGTCACGTTCAACCAATAGAAGTTCCGTGCAATCGCGTCAAACCTGTCAGGCTTTGTGCCGCCCTTCTCGGCCCCGGATGGCGAGTAGGACGCGGTATCGTACAAGTGCCGAGCAGCGAAGTATTCGCGTAGTGGCTGGACCTCGAATTCATAGGTGCCCTGGATTCTCGAAACTATCATAACGACCCGCTCGAGCATGGCGCCGAATACCTCGCCCAGGACGTCGGTTGGATGTTGTTCACGCTGCAAATAGCCCATGAGGAGCTTCTGAAGCTCGCCCGCGGAGATCCGCCCACCGGATCCGCGCTTACTCGTCTCAGCGGCGGCGTGAAGGTCCCACCCAAGGTACCGGTGGATATCCTTCAAAAGATCTATGTTCTTGCGGACCAGGGCGCTTTTGGCCGCTTCGCGGCTGAAAAAGAGGTCGACGTACGCGTCGTAAAGGCTCGTGCGCTTATCGGGAAGAGCTGTGCCGCGAGTATGAATAAGGCTTAAGAGGATTGCTAGCTGCATCGGGTTTCTCGCAAGGTCTCGGAGATGTGGCTGCTCCATCTTCTCGTTGAGAACAGCCGAGAACTCCGATCTTTCCTTTGCGCTGAGGTTCCGAACCTGCATCCAACGCTGGGCATACTGTTGGACCTGTTGTCGGGTAACGGAGCCGAGACTTAGGTGAGGGAATTGCTCAATGTTGAACCCTGGGGAGTTCGCGAAAGCAGCCGGTCGTGATGTAATCACGACCCGCAAATTTGGACAGTTCTCGCGCAGCCGTGAAATAGCTTTGGTGACTCCCGCGACGACGTCAGCGCGGAACTTGATGTCCGCTATCTCGTCGAGACCGTCAAGTGCAATGAACAGTGGAGCAATGTGCGCGACCTCATGGAGATCGTTGACGTCGAAAGCGATGCCTCCGCTGTGGTGCCGGATGAGGCGCGCCAGAAAGGCTTCAAGTGTTCTCGGTTCAGTCACGCGGTCCGGCTGTTCTGGCTCCGAAAATGGATCGATTCCGGAGATCCAGGAGGACAGGTCTCGTAAGTCGACTTTGAAAGGTACACGAATCGGAGCATTCCTGTGGGCGTCGGGAAGACGGCTCAAGTCGGAGTTCTTCCTGAGCCACCTCATGCGATGCACCTGGCAGAGGTACTGAACCAAAGTCGACTTGCCCTGACCGGGCGCGCCCTCGACCACGATCTGGTCGAGCAACCCAGTCTCGAAGTCAATGAGGAGGAGCGTAGCAGTCGTTAGCTGCGTCGCAGCCTGACGTGGGAGAAGGACACCGACGCCCTGAGCCTCAGCACTGTGAACGGAAAATAGGGGAGAAACTACCGCTGGGGTCCGGTCGGCGGGCAGTCGAACCGAAATCCTAAATGGCAGGTCAACGAAGAGGTCCAACAGTTTGTTGTGGAGCTCAACCTGCTTGAACTTGACCTCTTCATCTTCTTCGAACTGAGCGGCGAGGAAGAGGTTTAGCGCCCGTTCTCGACGGGCGTGGCCCTCTCCGGCAGACACCTGCAGCAATAGGCGGAGGAAATCCTGCCCAGATAGCACTTCTGGATAGCGGAGCTTGATGTCCCAGGCACCGTCGAGTCGCCTATTGATGTCGTCACGCCACCAGCAGGTCACTGGCACAGGAAGGCGCGACCCAAGCTCGCTCTGCAAGCGATCGATGGAACCACCGCCGAGGTGTGCGGTCCCCGCGACGTTTGTTATGAAAAAGTACTGGGTAGCACCATGCGCGACGAGGCGTTTGACCTTCTCAACCTCTCCGTCCACCGCGTCCAAGACCCACCTCCGAGCGTCGGCACCGGTGAGCTCGCGACGTGCAAACTTCACTTGGTAGATTGTGACCTGCTGATCCTGACCATGCTGAGTACGTCCGTTCCGCAGCAACGCGTCTCGCCCACCCTCCGGCTGACCAATGGGCAGGCAGGTGATGCCGGGGAACTCCTTCACGAGTAAGGCTTGGCAAAGTTGCTGGAATCGTTCGGGGCCGAGATTCTCAAGAGTGTGATCCATATGTTGCTCCGGTGGGGGGCAAAGCGGCTCGGGCGGCTCTACCCAGCGGACAAAGGGTGGGCTGGCTGAGGGAGTATGCGTTCGCGAGTCCCGCTCATTGCGGGTGGCAAAGCCGGTAGATCGTCGGTTGGCATTCTATCCTTGGGAGGCAGCGCCGTAAAACACGTGCTCTCTGCTACGGATCGGCTCATCGGAAGGCCGCCGGCCTCAGGAGGCCACCGTATGGGACGGCGATGATGCCCGGCCTCCGGCCCTCGCGACCTAGCAGTTCCGAGCATGTGATGCCCGCATCCGCGGGGCAACCGCGCTCGGCCCAACGACCGCCACGGGCGCGAAGGCGCCGCCACCAAGTGGCGCTGAACGTCCGGTTCCAGGATTACCCGGGCGGTGGTCCCACAGCCGAGTTGGGCCGGACGTGGAGATTCAGAGTGAGACACTGCCCGGCTGAGGCGCTGCCGCCGGGCGGGTATTCTTGACACCCCCGGAGGCGGTCGTTACCAAGCGCGCGCTTTCCGCCGGGGCGACTTGCGGAGGAGCGGGCATGGACGAGCCACCCGTCGGCCGACCACCGGAAGGGCAGGGCGCCTCATTCGAGGAGCGCCTGAAAGCCGCCCGGGAGAGGCAGGGCCTCGATCCCGTTCCGAAGCAGGAAGGCGGCGGCATGAGCTGGGCGCAACGGCCGCTGGCGATGGCGTTCCGGGTGGCGGGCGAGCTGATCGCGGCCCTGGTGGTGGCGGTTGCGATCGGCTGGTGGCTGGACCGCCTGCTCGGGACCACGCCCTGGCTGCTGGTGCTGTTCCTGGTGCTCGGCTTCGCGGCCGGGATATTGAATGTCTGGCGCCTGGTGGCGCCGAACGAGGAGGACTCGCCTCGATCCGGGGGATCGGGCAAGTTGCCGTAGAGCGGATCGCGGCCGGACCGCGCGGGGGACGAGGGGCGAGGACGGGTGGCGGCAGGACCCACGATCGACGCACTGGGCCAGTTCCGCCTGGCAGCCGGTTTCGGTGCGGCCGGCGCCAAGGTGGATTTCACCAATGCGAACGTGATGATGCTGGTCTCCGCGGTGCTGATCGTGGTGCTGTTCGCGCTCGGCGCGCGCAGGCGCGCGCTGGTGCCCGGCCGGCTGCAGGCGTCAGCCGAGATGGGCTATGAATTCGTCGTCAATCTCTGCAGCGATACCATCGGCGAGGGATGGGAGGCGTTCTTCCCGTTCGTCTTCACGCTGTTCTTCTTCATCCTGTTCGGCAACCTGATCGGGCTCTTCCCGCTGTTCTTCGCCTTCACCAGCCACATCGCGGTGACGGCGGCGCTCGCGGTGCTGGTGTTCGTGCTCACCATCATCGTCGGCCTGGCCAAGCACGGCCTGCACTTCTTCACCTACTTCATGCCGGCCGGGGCGCCGAAGCTGCTGGCGCCGGTGCTGGTGCCGATCGAGATCCTGACCTTCTTCTCCCGCCCTGTTTCGCTCTCGATCCGACTGTTCGCCAACATCGTCGCCGGCCATGTGCTCTGGGAAGTGTTCGCCGGCTTCATGCTGATGTTTGCGGCGGCGCTCGGTGCGGTCGGCATTGTGGCGGCGGTGCTGCCGCTGGCCGTCAATGTCGTGCTGGTCGGCTTCGAGATACTGGTCGCCGTGCTGCAGGCGTACGTCTTCGCCATACTCACCTGCCTCTATCTGCACGACGCCGTGCATCTGCACTGAACGACGGGAAAGGAACTTCTCCATGGGTACAGAGGCTGCCAGGGCCATCGGTGCCGGTCTTGCCGCGATCGGCGTCGCCGGCGCCGGAGTTGGGATCGGCCATATCTTTGCCGCCCTGGTGAACAGCGTGGCACGCAACCCGGCGGCGCGGAGCCAGGTGTTCGGCCTGGGCATCCTGGGCTTCGCCTTGACCGAGGCGGTGGCGCTCTACGCGCTCCTGATCTCTTTCCTGGTGCTGTTCGGCTGAGCCTTTCGCCTGCGGCGGCAACCATGCGCTTCGCCCCGGCATTCCTGATTGCGCTTCTGCCGGCGGCCGCGTTAGCCGCGGCCGAGGGCGGAGGGGGGATGCCGCAGTTCCAGTTCGGCAACTTCCTCACCACCAGCCAGATCATCTGGATGGCGGTGATCTTCCTCATCCTCTACCTCGTTCTGTGGCTGTGGGTGCTGCCGTCGCTGCGAACGGTGCTCGAAGAGCGCCGGCGCCGGATCGGCGCCGACCTCGAGCGCGCCAAATCCGCGAAGCTCGAGGCGGACCAGGCGGTGGCGGAGTTGACGGCGGCGACGCGCGCCGCGCGCGCCGAGGCACAGGGCGAAATCGCCGCTGCCACCCAGGCCGCACGGGCGGCGGCATCGGAGCAGGCGGCGGCGTTGAATGCGCGGCTGGAAGAGGAACTCCGGGCGGCTGAAGTGCGGATTGCCGCGGCGCGCACGGAAGCCATGGGAGCGCTCAGCGAAGTTGCCAGCGAAACGGCGATGGCGATGATCTCGCGCCTGACCGGCCGGCCGCCGGAGACCGCCCTGCTGTCACGGGCGATCGAGGGCGCGCTGGCGCGGGTGCCGCATGACTGAACGGGCCGCCGGGAGGCACTGAGCCGCCATGGTCACGACCTTCTCGCTTGCCCACTCGGTGTTCGCCGAAGCGGTGGTCTGGGTCACCGTGGCGTTCGTCATCTTCTTCATCCTGTTCGGCAAGCGCCTGTGGGTCGCGATGGCCGCCATGCTGGATGCGCGGGCGGTGGCGATCGAGAAAGAGATCGCCGAGGCGGGGCGGCTGCGCGAGGAGGCGGAGGCGATGCTGAAGGATGCCGAAGCCCGCCGCCGCGAGGCCCTGGAAGAAGCGAAGGCCCTGCTGGCGGCGGCGAAGGCGGAGGCGGAGCACCTTGCCGCCGCGGCGGCGGCGGAAGCCGTGCAGGCGGCGCGGCGGCGCGAGCGGATGGCGGTGGAGCGCATCGAAGCGGCCGAGAAGGCGGCGGTCACGGCGGTGAGGGTCGCCGCCGTCGAGGTGGCGACAGCGGCCGCCGCGGAGGTGATCCGCCGGGAACTGGACGCTGCCTCGGATGCCATGCTCGTCAACCGCGCCATCGCCGGTCTGCCGGCCGCGCTGGCGCGCAAAGTCGCCTGAGCCTGCTTTCAGAAGGTGATTGGCGAGAGGCGGAGCCGCGGGGTCAAGGCATCAACATGGAGTTGTTGCCACCGGGGAATTGCTGCGCGCTCGCCATGGAGGTGGCCTGACCGACCAGCGGCAGGTAGGGCAAATTGTCCAGCCGCGCGACAACCTCCTGGGGCGGCAGGGTGAACACGGGCGGCGTCATCACGCGCGCCGCGGTTGCCTCGTTCGGGCCGCGGGAGAACTGGATCAGCGCGTCAACCACCGCTTGCGAGGGTGCGTTGGGGGCAATCCCCACCGTTGCGCGCACCTCATCGCGCGCGCGCTGCATGTCGAGCTTGGTCAGCGGCGACATCCACGACCAGTACGGGCTCGACGTCAGTTGGCCGCCCAGATACTCGACCGCCATCACGGCCAGGGTCGCGTTGACGAGGTTGCCGTGCGTGCGGGCCGGATTGGCCCAGGCCCAGGCGGCGGTGTTGATCGCCATCAGGTCGTTATCAGCATTGCTGAAGAACGCGCCCGGCGGCAGATAGGCGGTGCTCGGCATGGGCGTCACCGCGCAACCAGTCAGTGCCAGTGCCCCGATCAGCATGCAAGCCGTGCGGAACATCGTTTTCTCCCTGCGGCAGGCTCCAGCCAGACACTCTGCCACTAAAATTGTATTTCGTGGCGCGCCTTGCCCTGCGCAAGGGTCGTGCACAGCACCTTCAGGCGCCGAGCAGGGCCTCCGACCGGACCTCTGCGGGGTCGTCGAGGCCGAGCATCAGCGCGATGTTCTGGAGCGCTGCTCCGGCCGCACCCTTGCCCAGATTGTCGAGCCGGGCGACCAGTACGGCCTGATGCTCCGCCTCGCGGCCAAACACGCGAAGCTCGAGCCGGTCCGTCCCGTTCAATGCCTCCGGCTCGAGCCGGCCGTCTGACGGGGAGGATGCCACGTCGATCAGCCTGGCGCCGGCGTAGGTCCTGGCGAGCACTGCCTCAAGCTGGCGAGGAGCCGGCCGTCCGGGCAGCAGGTCGAGATGCAGCGGGACCACGACCAGCATGCCCTGCCGGAAGTGCCCCACCGAAGGCACGAAGACCGGCGGCCGCAGGAGCCCGGAATAGCGCGTGAGTTCCGGCAGATGCTTGTGCTCGCGGCCGAGCGAGTAGAGTTCGAAGGCAGGGCCGCCATTCGCCTCATGGGCGGCGATCATGCTGCGCCCGCCGCCGGAGTAGCCGCTCACGGCGTGAATGGCGAGCGGGACATCGGGCGGGAGCAGCCCCGCATCCACCAGCGGACGGATCAGGGCGATGGCGCCGGTCGGGTAGCAGCCGGGGTTGCTCACCCGGCGCGCCGCGGCAATGCGCGCCGCCTGGCCGGGCGTCATCTCGGGGAAGCCATAGGTCCAGTCCGGATGCACGCGATGCGCCGTGCTGGCGTCGAGGATTTTCGGGGCCGCGGTGCCGAGGCTCTCGGCGAGTGCTGCGGATTCACGGGCTGCGTCATCCGGCAGGCAGAGCGCCACCAAGTCGACCTCGGCCATCAGGGCGCGGCGCGCCGCCGGATCCTTCCGCTCCCGATCGGACAGGCTTCGCAGGCGAAGACCCGGCATCCGGGCCAGGCGGCGGCGGAGGTCGAGCCCGGTCGTGCCCGCCTCGCCATCGATGAAGACCGCAAATTCACGTTTCGCCATGGTCTCCTCCAGGAGCCTCAGCGCCACCAGAACCAGAGCCCGCCGATCAGCACCGCCGAGATATAGGCCGAGACGAGGATGCTGGAACCGAGCGGAATGAAGACCCGGACCACGCCGCGCCCCCATTCGAGGTCACCCGGCATGCGGCCGAACAGCGGCCAGATCACGCCGAGCAGAGCCAGGGCAACGCCGATGATGATCAAGAGCCGGGGGACCATCGGGGCTAGTCCGCCGCCCTCTTTTCAGGAAGCTCCGGCCGGTTCTCCCATTCCGAGACGGCGATGCGGGGCATTTCGAACCGATCCCGCGTGCGGGCGTACCAGCCGCGCCCGTGCATGCGCCCGATCAGGTCGAGCTTCGGCGTGTCGATATGGCATTTCACGGCGTCCAGCACGGCGTCGTCGCGGACATGCATGGCGAGCACGCGGCCGAACACCACCGAGCGGTCGGTCCCGAGTTCGACGGTGGCGTGCTTGACGCATTCCATCGCCACCGGGCTGGCCGCGATGCGCGGCGGCTTCACCTTGACAGAGGGGATGGTGGAGAGCCCGGCTTCCTCGAGTTCGCGAATCTCGGGCCCCCAGTCGATCGCGGTGACGTTCATCGCCTCCGCGCGCTCCTCGTTGACGAGGTTGACCACGAATTCCGGGTGGTTGCGGATATTGACCGCCGTGTCCTTGCTGCGGCCGGGTCCGCGCCCGCCGATCCCGATCACCACCACCGGCGGGTCCTGGGAGACCGCGTTGAAGAAAGAGAAGGGCGCCGCGTTCAGCCGCCCCTCGAGGTCGAGCGTGACGACCCAGGCGATCGGCCGGGGCACGACCGTCGAAACCAGAAGCTTGTAGCGGTTTTCCGGGCTGATCCGGTCGAAATCGAACAACATGGCGGCATCCTAGCGATTCTGTCCCGGCGATAGAAGGCTCCGGGTATCTTCATCTTGAAAGCCTTTGCCTTTCATTCTAAAAGCCATCTGAGGGATGGAAGCGTCGAGCCGGGCCGCGTTGTGTCCAACCTTTCCAGAAGCGCCGTGCTGCAGCGCCGGCTGAAGATCGCCGACTGGATCCGCCAGCACGGCCAGATGCGGGTGGACGAGCTGAGCGCGGCGCTCGCCGTCTCCACCGTCACGATCCGCTCCGATCTCAATTATCTCGAAGAGCAGGGGCTGTTGCTGCGCAGCTTCGGCAAGGCGGTGGCCGCCAAGACGCCCTCTCCTCGAGAGCGTCCGCCCGGCGAACCGCTGGGCAGGACGCTGGCCCTGCCGATGCTGAGGCTGGCCAGCCGGATCATCGAGGCGGACCACACGCTGTTGATCGGCCATGGGGACCTGCCGCTGCAGATCATCCCGCTCCTGGCCGAAATCCAGGGCCTCACGCTCATCCTGGCGGTGCTGGACGCGGTGCCGCTGGTGCGTTCTCTCCTGGATGCGCGGGTGCGGCTGATCGGTGGCGAGATCGGCTCCGACGGCTCCTCGCTCGAGGGTTCGCAGGCGGAACGGGCGCTCGAGCACTATCCGATCACGCACGTCCTGATGCAGGCCGACATGCTGGGGGCGGAGGCTGGTCTCCTGCTCGGCTCCAAGGTGCAAGAGCGATTTTGCCTGGCGGCCTGCCGGCGCGCCACGCGCCGCATCGTGCTGATCGAGCGCCCCGCGCTCTCGCTCGAGCGGCGGCTTTCCGAAATTCCTCTTTCCTTCGTGACGGACGCGATCTTTCCAAGCCCGCCCACGGCCCGCGCACGGGAGGTCCTGGCTTCCGGCGGCTTCGTGCCGCTGGTCGATGAGCCCGGCACCGCGGCGCATTTCTCGCTGACGGAGAACGCGCATGGCACTCCCACCGACCAAGCCTGGCAAGATCGTCACCATCGGTGAGATTCTGGTGGACATCATGGCGCTCGAGCGCGGCCGCGGCTTCCGCGAGCCGCTCAACCTCCGGGGCCCGTTTCCCGGCGGAGCGCCGGCGATCTTCATTTCCCAGGTGGCGCGCCTCGGGCACGAGGCGGCGATCATCAGTTGCATCGGCGATGACGATTTCGGCTGGCTCAACATCGAGCGCCTGAAGGGCTACGGGGTGGACGTCAGCGCCGTCCGCGTGCACGAGGATCATGTCACGGCGAGCGCCTTCGTGCGCTATCGCGAGGATGGCGAGCGGGACTTCCTGTTCAATCTCAAGCGCAGCGCCTCCGGCCAGATCGAGCTCGACCAGCCGGCGCGCGCGTTGCTGGCGGGATGTGCGCATCTGCATATCATGGGGTCCTCTCTTTTTTCCTTCCATCTCATCGACGAGGTCCGCAAATCGATTGCGATCGTCAAGGCGAACGGCGCAACCGTCTCGTTCGATCCGAATATCCGCAAAGAGATGATGGATATTGCCGAAATGCGGGCGGGCCTCGAGCTGATGCTGCAATACTGCGATATCTTTCTCCCCAGCGGGCCGGAGCTGACGATTCCGACCGAAGCGAAATCCGAGCCGGCGGCGATTGCCGAACTGCTCGATCTTGGCGTCGGCTGCATTGTCATCAAGCGGGCCGAGCGCGGCGCCAGCTATCATGACCGCACGCGTGCGATCGACCGTCCGGGCTACAAGGTCGTCGAGGCCGATCCGACCGGCGCGGGCGACTGTTTCGGTGCGACCTTCGTTACGTGCCTGAGGCAAGGTCTCCCGATCGAAGATTGCCTTGGTTACGCCAACGCCGCGGGCGCGCTGGCGGTCAGCCGCCAGGGCGGCATGGAGGGCATTTCCACGCTGGAGGAGATGCGCGCGCTGATGGCGGGCGGGGGTTGAGGTCCCGGCGATGGCCGGAGGAGTGCCCGATGCGGTGATCGGGGTCGATGTCGGCACGGGGAGCGCGCGGGCCGGCGTCTTCACACTCTCGGGGAGCTGCCTCGGCAAAGGCGAGCATCCGATCGCACTCTGGCGGACCGGAGCCGATCATGTGCAGCAATCCTCGAGCGATATCTGGGACGCTGTCGTGGCGGCTGTGGTCGCGGCCCTCGGGGAGGCTCGCCGGCTTGCCGGCCCTGTCCGGGTGCGCGGAACCGGGTTCGATGCGACCTGCTCGCTGGTCGTGCTCGGAGCCCAAGGCGCGCCGCTCTCGGTCGGGGCGGATGCTCCGGGCGGGCGGAGCAGCCCGGTTCAGGACGTGATTGTCTGGATGGACCATCGCGCCATCGCGGAGGCCAAGGAGATCAACGATCGCGGGCATCCTCTCCTGCGCTATGTCGGCGGGCGCATCTCGCCGGAGATGCAGACGCCGAAACTGCTGTGGCTGAAACGGTACCGTCCGGAAACATTCAGCCGCGCGCAGCATTTCTTCGATCTGCCGGATTTTCTGACCTGGCGCGCGAGCGGTCAGGCGTCGCGCTCGCTCTGCTCGCTGGTCTGCAAGTGGACCTATCTCGGCCATGAAGGGCGTTGGGACGAAAGCTATTTCCGTGCGATCGGTCTCGGGGTGCTGGCGGAGGAGGGATTCCGAAGGATCGGGACGGACATTCTTCCGCCGGCGGCGCCGGTCGGTGGCGGCCTTTCCCCGGCTGCCGCCGCCGAGTTTGGGCTGGCTCCGGGGACCCCGGTCGGCACGTCGGCGATCGACGCGCATGCGGGCGGGATCGGCCTCATCGGGGCGGCGCTCGAGGAGCGTGCTCCGGCGGAAGGCGAGATGTTCCGCCGCCTCGCCCTGATCGGCGGCACCTCGAGCTGCCACATGGCTGTCTCCGCCGAACCCCGGTTCGTGGCGGGCGTCTGGGGGCCCTATTTCGGGGCCATGCTGCCCGGGCTCTGGCTCCACGAGGGCGGGCAGTCGGCGACCGGCGCGCTGGTCGATCACGTGGTGACGACCCACGCCGCCTATCCCGCGCTTGCCGGGCAGGCTCGGGCGGCCGGGCGCACGATATACGAACTGCTGAACGAGAAGCTCGAAGCAATGGCCGGTGGCGGCGATCCGGCGATGCTGACCCGCGATCTCCATCTTTTCCCGGATTTTCACGGCAACCGTTCGCCGCGGGCAGACCCAACTCTGCGCGGCATGATCTCCGGCCTCACGCTCGCCGCCGATGCGGAAGAACTCGCGCGGCTTTATCTCGCGACCATCCAGGCGATCGCTTATGGCACGCGTCATATCGTCGAGACGCTGCGCGAAGCGGGCTATACCATCGATTTCGTGCTCGCCACCGGCGGGGGAACCCGCAACCCGGTATTCCTGCGCGCCCACGCGGACGCGCTCGGCGTTCCGATCGCACTCGCGCGCGAGCCAGAGGCGGTCCTTTTGGGCAGTGCCATCCTCGGTGCCGTGGCCGGCCGCGCCTACCCCGACATTCCTGCGGCGATGGCGGGGATGAGCCGGATCGGGCGGGTGATACGGCCGGAAGGCGGGGCGGCGGCCCGCTATCACGCGGCCAAATACGCGGTTTTCCAGCGTCTTTACGCGGATCAGGTGGCGTATCGCGGGCTCATGGAGGGGGCCGTTCAGGCGCTTGTGACGGGGGTATGAAATCGCGGTTGACTTTCCGAATGAAAGGGACTTAGCTTCGAAGCATAAGCAAGACAGGGCGCCAGCCCGCCGACACCCCGGAGGAGACCCAGGATGCAGCCCGCCGCATCCGGCCATTCACCTGCCTTCCGTCAGCGTCGGCCCCCGAGCCGCGACAGCGGTTCCTCGTCTTGTATGTCGGCCTCGCCTCCAACCACGGAAGGATCAGCCCCGATGCAACGACCAACCCCAGCCTCGCTGCCGCTTGCCGCGGCGCTCATTGCCGGCCTTTCTCTCACGCCGCTCGCTGCCGGCGCCGCCACCTTGACGATCGCCACCGTGAACAATCCCGACATGCTGATCATGCAGAAGCTCTCGCCGGAGTTCACGAAGGAGACCGGCATCAACCTGAACTGGGTGGTGCTGCCGGAGAATACGCTGCGCCAGCGTGTCACCACCGACATTGCAACCAAGTCGGGCACTTTCGATATCGTCACGATCGGCACGTTCGAAGTGCCGCAGTGGGGCAAGAACAGCTGGCTCGCGCCGATCGGCGATCTCGGCCCCGCTTACGACCTGAACGACATCTTTCCCTCGGTGCGCGCCGGGCTTTCCTACAAGGGCACGCTCTACGCGGTGCCGTTCTACGCCGAAAGTTCGATGACCTATTACCGCAAGGACCTGTTCCAGGCCGCGGGCCTCACCATGCCGGCCCAGCCGACCTATGACCAGATCGCGAAGTTCGCCGACAAGCTCAACGATCCCGCCAAGGGCGTGTACGGAATATGCCTCCGCGGCCTGCCCGGCTGGGGCGAGAACATGGCCTTTCTGACCACTCTCGTGAACACGTTCGGCGGGGAATGGTTCAACATGAAGTGGGAACCGCAGCTCACGAGCCCGGCCTGGGAGAAGGCGATCAATTTCTATGTCGACCTGATGAAGAAGGATGGGCCGCCAAACGCGACCTCGAACGGCTTCACCGAGAACCTGGCCCTTTTCTCAACGGGCAAGTGCGGGATGTGGATCGATGCCACGGTTGCCGCCGGCGTTCTCTACGATCCCACGAAGTCGAAGGTCGCGGCTGATGTTGCGGTGGCACCGGCGCCGACCGCGGTGACGCCGCATGGCGCGCACTGGCTCTGGTCCTGGGCGCTCGGCATTCCGAAGACCACGCACCAGCTTGCCGACGCGCAGAAGTTCCTCACCTGGTCCACGTCGCAGTCGTACATCGAGCTTGTGGGCAAGACCGACGGCTGGGTTGCCGTGCCGCCCGGAACGCGCCAGTCCACCTACAAGAATCCCGACTACCTGAAGGCGGCACCGTTTGCGCCGCTGGTGCAGCAGATGATTCTCTCCGCCGACCCTGAGCACCCGACCCTCAACCCGGTGCCGTATACCGGCGTGCAGTTCGTCGGAATTCCGGAATTCCAGGGGATCGGCACCACGGTTGGCCAGGATATCGCCGCTGCGCTCGCCGGCCAGACCACCGTGGCGCAGGCGCTGGCCAAGGCTGAGGCCTCGACGAAGCGGGCGATGACCGAGGCGGGCTACCTGCAATAGGGTCGCGCCGTCCCGGCGCTGCGAGGGTTGCCTCGCGGCGCCGGGCGGCAGGGGGAGAGCGATGAGCGCCACCGCGACAACGATCACCCGGGCGGGCGGAGCGGCCGATTCGCTTTCGCATGTCCGGCGACGCGTTGCCTGGCTTCTGCTGTCACCGGCGGTCGCCGTGCTGGCGCTCTGGGCCTTCGTGCCGCTGATCATGACGCTGGTCTATTCGTTCCAGCGCTATAATCTTCTCTATCCGGAGCGGCGCGGCTTCGTCGGCTTTCGCAGTTACGCCTATCTTCTTTCCGAGTCCTCGTTCTGGACCGCGATTGTCAATACCATCATCCTGGTCGTTTCCGTGCTGGTGGCGACCATCGTCCTCGGCGTTCTCTTTGCCCTCCTTCTCAATCAGAACTTCAAGGGCCGTGCCGTCGCCCGCCTGATGGTGATCGCACCCTTCTTCGTGCTGCCGCCCGTCGCCGCGCTGATTTGGAAGAATCTTCTCTTCGATCCTCTCTATGGCCTCATCGGGTGGCTGCTCAAGCTGGTCGGATTGCCGGCCGTAGCCTGGTTCACTCACTTCCCGATGATCGCGCTGATCGTCATCGTCGCCTGGGAATGGGCTCCCTTCGCCACCCTGATCCTGCTCACCGCGCTGCAGTCGCTCGATCCCGAACAGCTCGAAGCGGCGCGCATGGATGGCGCCAAGTCCGTCAACCGTGTCATCTACATCGTCCTTCCCCATCTCGCGCGGCCGATCGCCATCACCATCATGATGGAATCGATCTTCCTGCTTTCGATCTTTGCCGAGATCCTCACCACCACCGCCGGCGGCCCGGGGGAGGCCACGACGACGCTGACCTATCTCATCTATATCCGCGCCCTGCTCGACTTCGACATCGGCAGCGCCTCGGCTGCCGGCGTGCTGGCCATCATCCTTGCCAATATCGTCGCCTTCTTTCTCATGCGTGCGGTTGCGCGCAACCTGGAGTCGTAACGCGGATGCGCGAACAGCGAGCATCTCTGCCCGGTTCGATCATCGCCTGGGTCGTCGCGTTCCTGATGTTCTTCCCAATCCTCTGGATGCTGATCACGTCATTCAAGACCGAGGCGCAGGCGATCGCCAACCCGCCGCTCATCATCTTCCGCCCGGTTTTGGAAAGCTTCGCCGCGGCGCTGTCGCAATCGGGCTATATCCTCTTCGCCGAGAACAGCATCATCATCAGCCTGGTCTCGACCGCTCTCGCCATTGCCATCGCCTTTCCGGCCGCCTATTCCATGGCCTTCCAGCCCGGCAAGCGCACCCAGGACATGCTGGTCTGGATGCTTTCGACGAAGATGCTGCCGCCGGTCGGTGTGCTCGTTCCGATCTACATCATCTGCCGCGATACCGGCCTCCTGGATACCCGCACGGCCCTCGTGATCGTCGATATGCTGATGAATCTGCCGATCGTGGTGTGGATGCTCTTTTCTTTCTTCCGGGATATTCCCAAAGATATTCTCGAGGCGGCGCACATGGACGGCGCCGGTCCGCGCCGGCAGATGATCTATCTCCTGCTGCCGCTCGCTTCGCCCGGCATTGCCTCGGCGGCCCTTCTCGCCATCATCCTCTCCTGGAACGAGGCCTTCTGGAGCATCAACCTCACCGCCTCGCACGCCGGCACGCTGGCCGCTTACATCGCGCGCTATTCGGCCCCGGAAGGCCTGTTCTGGGCGAAGCTCTCGGCCGCCTCGGTGCTGGCGGTCGCCCCCATCCTCATCTTCGGCAGCCTTGCCCAGCGCCGCCTGGTGCGCGGCCTCACCGCGGGCGCCGTCAAGTAGGAGCGCTCTATGGCCCGGCTCGAACTTCACCAGGTCGGAAAATTCTATGCCAACTTCGAGGCGATCAAGGCCGTCGAACTGACCATCGAGGATCGCGAGTTCGTCGTTTTCGTCGGCCCCTCCGGCTGCGGCAAGTCGACGCTGCTCCGCATGATCGCCGGGCTGGAGGAGATTACGTCCGGCGATCTCGTGATCGACGGCGTGCGTGCCAATGCGATCCCGCCCGACAAGCGGGGGCTGGCCATGGTGTTCCAGTCCTACGCGCTCTATCCGCATATGACGGTTGCGCAGAACATGGGGTTCGCTTTGAAGATGGCCGGTGTCGCGAAGGCGGAGATCGCGGAGAAAGTGCAGGCCGCCGCGCGCATCCTGCAGCTCGACGCGGTGCTTTCGCGCCGGCCGCGCATGCTTTCGGGCGGGCAGCGCCAGCGCGTCGCCATCGGCCGGGCGATCGTGCGCAATCCGAAGGGTTTCCTGTTCGACGAGCCGCTCTCCAATCTCGATGCCGCATTGCGCGTGCAGATGCGCACCGAGCTTGTGAAGCTGCACCAGGATCTGGCGGCGACAATGATCTACGTGACGCACGATCAGGTCGAGGCAATGACGATGGCAGACCGGATCGTGGTCCTGAACAAGGGGCATGTCGAGCAGGTCGGCACACCACTCGAGCTCTATCGCCGGCCGGCGAATCTCTTCGTTGCCGGCTTCATCGGCTCGCCCAGGATGAACTTCTTCCAGGGTCGGGCCGCGCAACCGGCCAATGGCGGGATTGCCCTGGAACTGGCAGGCGGCCGCACGCTTCAGGTGCCGGCGCCGGCGGGTGCGGTTGCCCTCGGGTCTCCGCTCACGCTCGGCATCCGCCCGGAGCATCTCGTACTGGCCGACGCCGGCCCGCTCGGCGGGCAGGTGGATGTCATCGAGCACCTCGGTGCCGAGACCTTGCTGTACGTGAAGGATCCCACCGGCGGTACCATCGTTGTCCGCACCGACGATCTCGCCCGTGTCCGCCCGGGTGCGGCGGTCTCGATTGCGCTTCGTCCGGATCGGGTGAGCCTGTTCGATGACGCCGGCAATGCCATCTCTCACGCCACCCCAGACTGACGTCGCGCACATTCCGGAAGGACGACACGTGTACCTCGAAAAATACGATCTCAAGGGTCGCCATGCGGTCGTCACCGGTGGCGGCCAAGGCATCGGGCTCGCCTGTGCCCGCGCACTGGCCGAGGCCGGTGCGCACGTGGTGATCGGGGATATCAACGAGGCCGTTGCGGAGCAGGGCAGGGGGGCCCTGTCTGCGGCCGGCTTTGCCGCCGAGGCAATCCGGCTCGACGTCACCGATTCCGCCGCCGTCACCGCCGCTGCCGCCGCCCTCAACTCCCGGCTCGGCGCGATCGACATCCTGGTCAACAACGCCGGCATCGCGCTGGCCTCCACCGCCGCCGAGGACGTCACCGACCGGCACTGGCTTGCCCACATCGATGTCAATCTCAACGGCACCTTCTGGTGTGCGCGTGCGTTCGGCGGCCAGATGTTGAAACGGGGCCGCGGCGCGATCGTCAATATCGGTTCGATGTCCGGCTTCATCGTCAACAAGCCGCAGGAGCAAAGCTACTACAACGCCTCGAAGGCAGCCGTGCACCATCTCACCCGTTCGCTGGCCGCCGAGTGGGCCGGGCGCGGCGTGCGGGTGAACGCCGTGGCGCCCACCTATATTGAGACGCCGCTGACACGCTTCGGCTTGGAGAATCCCGAACTCAAGCGCACCTGGCTCGAAATGACGCCGATGCACCGTGTCGGCCAGCCGGAGGAAATCGCTTCGGTGGTTCTGTTCCTTGCTTCGGATGCTGCAAGTCTGCTGACCGGCTCGATCGTGCTCGCCGACGGCGGCTATACCTGCTGGTAGGAGCCGCGCGATGAGCGGAAAACTGGCGGGCAAATATGCCGCCGTCACCGGCGGGGCAGGAGGGATCGGCCGCGCGATCGCCGAGCGCTATGCCGTGGAAGGGGCGCGCGTCTGCATTGCCGATATCTCCGAAGAGGCCGCTTCTGCCACCGCCGCGGCGATCGGCCCGGCGGCGCATCCCTGGCGCCTCGATGTGACCAGCGCGGAGTCGATTGCGGCATTCGCCGCCGAGACGGAACGGCGGGGTGGGCTCGATATTCTGGTGAACAACGCCGCGATCTTCGACATGGCGCCGATTCTCGAAATCACCGAAGCAAGTTACGATCGCGTTTTCGCCGTCAATGTGAAGGGCCTTCTGTTCACCTTGCAGGCGATCGCGCGCCGGATGATCGCCGCTCGCCGCCGCGGGGCCATCATCAATCTCGCCTCGCAGGCCGGCCGGCGCGGCGAGGCGCTGGTCGGCGTCTATTGCGCGAGCAAGGCGGCGGTCATCAGCCTCACGCAATCGGCCGGCCTTGGACTGATCCGACAGGGCGTGCGCGTCAACGGAATGGCGCCAGGCGTGGTCGATACGCCGATGTGGACCGAGGTCGATGCACTCTTCGCGCGCTACGAGAACCGTGCCATCGGCGAGAAGAAGCGCCTGGTCGGGGAAGCCGTACCCTATGGCCGGATGGGCCGGCCCGGCGATCTCGCAGGTGCTGCGGTGTTTCTGGCGTCCGACGATGCCGAATACGTGGTTGCGCAGACCCTCAACGTGGATGGCGGCAACTGGATGAGCTGATATTACGGTTCGTCCCGGTCGCCTTCGCTCTCACCCTGTTGCCACGCCTTCCTCTCTGTCCCTCCGGCGTGTGATTGGCATCGGCCTCTGATCGGCTGAGATCGGGATCGTCCGATCTTCCGCCGTCAGGGCGGGGTATCTTGCCGTTTCTCCGCGTTGGTCCGATGATGCGCAGGCGAACGCACCGATCGTGCGACCCTGGGGCCGACTGCGACCCAGAAACCGAAAAGCAGGAGGAAGAGAGCCATGTCCGCACCCATTTCACGCCGTCATGCCCTGGCGTTCGCCGCACTGTCCGGAGCTGCCGCTCTGGCACCGGGGTCTGCCGAGGCCAAGTCCTGGACGATCGCCTTCGTACCCAAGCTGATCGGCATTCCCTATTTCAACGCCATGAAGGAAGGGCTCGAGAAGGGCGGCAAGGATTTCGGCGCCACGATCATCTATCAAGGTCCGACCACGGCCACCGTCGAAGGCCAGGCGGAATTCGTGCAAAGCCTGATCAACAAGCACGTCGATGCGGTCGGTGTGGCGGCGAACTCGCCGACCGCGCTGGAGGCGCTTGCCGCCAAGGCGGCCAAGGCAGGAATCGTCTTCTATTCAAGCGATTCCCAGGTCGACGGGCCGGACGTGGCACTTCGCGTGCAACAGACCGATCCGAAACAGCTCTCTTACGCGGTGATCGACCAGCTCGCCGAGCAGGTCGGCAAGTCGGGAGAGGTTGCGTTTGTCTCGGGTGGCCCGACGGCCACCAATCTCAACACCTGGATCGGCTACATGAAGGACCACATGGCCGCGGAGTATCCCGGACTCAAGCTGGTCTCCATCCAGTACGCAGGGGAGGACATCAGCAAGGCAACGACGGTCACGAGCCAGCTCCTTTCCGCTTATCCGCATCTGAAGGGGATTGTCGGAGTGAACTCGACTGCCGTGCCGGGCGCTGCGCAGGCGGTGCTGACCGCCGGCCTTTCCGGCAAGGTCGTGGTAACGGGAATCACCGATCCCAACACCATTCGGCCCTATGTGAATGGTGGCACTGTCAAGAGCGTCGTGCTGTGGAATCCGATTGATCTCGCCTATCTGACGGTCTGGGGCGTGGTGCAGATTCTGGAGAAGAAGCCCTTCAGCTCTGACAACAAGGTACCCAATCTGGGGAACGTCAAGTATTTCCCGGACTCGAAGACGCTGCTTCTTGGCCCGCCGATGGTTGTCACCAAGGCCAATGTGAGCCTGAATTTCTGATGCTGACCGCGGGGCGGACTGGCGTCCGCCCCGCCTGTTCCGCGCGGCCGCTTGATTGATGAGCCTTGTCGAACTATCCGGCATCACGAAGCATTTTGGCGGCGTGCGGGCCCTTGCCGGGGTCGATCTGGGCGTCGAGGCGGGCGAGACTCACGTGCTCCTCGGCGAAAACGGTGCCGGCAAATCGACCCTCATTCGCATCCTGACCGGTGCGATCGCACCTGATTCAGGGACGATCCGCATCGACGGCGCAGCCCGCGTCTTCCGCAATCCGCAACATGCCCAGGCGCTCGGGATCGCCGCGGTCTACCAGGAGCCGCTGGTCTATCGGCACCTCACAGTCCTCGAAAACATGTTCGTGGGACAGGAGATTTGCGGCCCGGCGGGAACCGTGCGGCGGGCTGCCATGGCCGCCACGGTGCTGCCCTGGTTTCGCGAGCTCGATCTCGATACCGACTTGCTGGCGCGGCCGATGTCTTCCCTCAGCATCGGCTACCAGCAACTCGTGCTCATCGCCCAGGCGCTGCTCAGGAATGCGCGCATCATCATATTCGATGAGCCGACCTCCATTCTTTCCGCCGCCGAGACCGATCGGCTGTTCGCGATCATCGCCCGCCTGCGCGCGGGGGGGCGCGCGATCATCTATATCACCCATCGCCTGGCCGAAGTGCCGCGGATCGCCGACCACGTAACGGTGCTGACCGACGGGGCGGTCAGCGGCACGTTCAGCCGCGGGGAGATCTCGGAAGAGCAACTGGTGACGCTGATGGCAGGAAAGGCCAGGGGGCATGCGCCGCTTGCCTCGCCGCGGCCCTCCGCAGCCGAGGCGGAGCCGGTGTTTTCCGTGCTCGGTCTCTCTGCTCCGCCTTATTTCACGGACGTGAGCTGGCGTATCCCGGCGGGCGCGGTGACCGGAATTTACGGCCTGGTTGGCTCGGGGCGTTCGGAGGTGGCACTTGCCGCGTTCGGCTTCCTGCGTCCGACGGGGGGTGAGATCAGGCTCGACGGGCGGATCATCGCGCCGCGCAGTCCCAAAGAGGCGATCCGGCTCGGCCTTGGCTATCTGCCCGAGGATCGCAAGCTGCAGGGACTTTTCGCCAACAAGCCATTGGAGAGCAATCTCACTGCCAATGTGCTCTCCCGCTTCGTCCGTGCTCCCATGCGGCTCGACTTCGGCGGACTGATGGGCGAAGCCCGGCGGGTGATGTCGCGTTACAATATCAAAGCCCCGAACCCGCTCACCGTGATTCGCACCCTTTCGGGAGGCAACCAGCAGAAGGGCCTCTTTGCCCGCTGGGCCAGTCGTCCGTTTCGCGTTCTCATCCTCGATGAGCCGACGCGCGGAATCGACGTGCATACGAAGGACGAGATCCATGCCTTCATCCGCAACCTCGCCGCCTCGGGGGTGGCGGTGGTCGTCATCTCCTCCGATCTGCCCGAGGTTCTCGCGGTCAGCGACCGGGTGATCGTGATGCGGGAAGGCCGCGTGGTGGCCGAAGGGTGGCCGCGGGAGCTGGGGGCCGAGGGAATCGTTGCGGCCGCCGTTGGCGCCGCGGAAGCGCCGCGCGTGCCGGCATGATGTCCGGGGCCAGGGGACGGACCCGGCAGGCGTCGAAGCCCATTCCCGGCCAGGCAGCCCTCGGACGCTTCATCGCCAGCCGCGAGGGCGTGCTGCTCGTCACTTTGCTCGTCCTCGGTGTCGCGATCGATCTCGGCTCGCATGGCGCGCTCTGGTACCGCGCCAACGTGACGAGCTTCCTGGTCGACTTCGCGATCACCGCCATCCCGGCCACCGGGATGACCATCGTCATCCTGACGGGCGGCATCGATGTCTCCACCGGCTCGATGCTAGGGCTGATCGCAGCACTTGGGGGCAAGCTCCTGGCAGCGGGTTGGGGTCTCGCCGTCGCTGTGCCAGCCTTCCTCCTGCTCGGTGCCTTGTTCGGTCTCGTCAACGCGATCATCATCATCGAAGGCGCGGTACCGCCGATCGTTGCCACGCTCGGCACGCTTTCCATCTACCGCATGCTGGTGTTCATCGTGCTCGGCAGTGCGTGGCTGACCGACATTCCGCCGGTCCTCACCAAGATCTTCGTCACCACCAGGCTCGGGCCGCTGCCCGTGGCGACCCTGCTCGCGCTCGCGGTCATGGCAGGCTTCGCCATCTTCCTGCGCTTCTTTCGCGCCGGCCGCCATATCTACGCGCTCGGCAACAATGAAGAGGCGGCGCGGCTGGCCGGGCTCGACGTACTGCGGATCAAGCGAGCCTCCTATGTCCTGATCGGGATTTTTACGGGCCTTGCTGCCCTGCTCAACCTCGGCGAAAGCCCGCTTGTCCAGACCTCCACGGGTTCCGGATTCGTGCTCACCGTCATCGCCGCGGTGGTGCTTGGCGGCACCGAGCTTTCGGGCGGAAGGGGAACGATCCTGGGTACGCTCTTCGGGACACTGATCGTGCAACTGGTGCAGGACGGTGTCGTGCTGCTGCACATCCAGCCGTTCTGGAGCGGCGTGCTGCTTGGCCTCATCATTCTCGTTTCGGTGGGGCTGAGCCATGCCTGGCACCGGCCTGCCGAGGCTGCGTGAACGATGGGCGGCATCGGCATCGATCGCTCTCGTCTGCTGCTGCTGATCGTCTTCCTCGGCGTGGCGCTGGGCGGTTATGCTCTCATCGACCTGCAAATCCTGGCTGCCGGCAATCTCACCTCGATGGCGGTTTTCGCGGTCGAGGTCGGCATTCTCGCGCTTGGCCAGACCTTCGTCATCTGCGGCGGCGATGGTGGGGTCGATCTTTCGGTGGGCGCCATTGCCGCACTGTCCCAGGTTCTTCTCGGCCTCGTCCTCAAGGACCGCCTGCCGTGGGAACTCGGGGTCTTGGCCGCGCTTTGCGCGGGCGCCGTGATGGGGCTTGCAAACGGCCTTGCCTATGCGGTGCTGAGAATTCCTTCCATCATCGTCACGCTGGCGACGATGTTCGCATTCTACGGGCTTGCTCTCGTGTTCACGGGCGGGATCAACATCGATCTCACCGCCAGCCCGCCTTCCTTCCTTGCCATCGGCCAGGGGAGCGTCATCGGACTTCCGTTCCAGGTGCTGCTGATCTACCTGCCGGTCTTTCTTGCCTGTGCCTATCTGCAGCTTTTCACCGCCTTCGGGCGTGGGCTCTATTTGACCGGCACCAACGATCTTGCGGCACGGCTTGCCGGAATAGGAGTGAACCGGATCCGCTGCCTGACTTTCGTCATTGCCGGCGTGCTCGCGGCGCTCGCCGGCGTGGTTTCAGCGGCGCGTCTCGGCACGGCGCGGCCGGACGCATCGGAGACCGGGAATCTGCTCAGCATTGCGATCGTCGTTCTGGGCGGGGCGGATATCTTCGGAGGCGATGGTTCGGTGGTCGGCTCGGTACTCGCCACGATGGTGATCGCCGTCGTCGATTACGGGCTGAGCTACAACAACTTCAATCCGATTTACCAGGCCGGCGTCATCGGCGTGATCCTGATCACGTCGGTGATGGCGCAAAATCTGGTGCGCTTCAGGGCGCGCCAGAGAAGTTAGCCCACCGTTGCGGAGATGGAGGGCGGGGCATCCAGGCTCAGCCGCCGCAGCCTGAGGGCATTGGCCACCACGGAAACCGAACTCAGCGACATGGCAGCGGCGGCCAGCACCGGACTCAACCGGATTCCGAAGGCCGGGGTGAGAACACCGGCTGCGAGCGGCACGCCGACCGCATTGTAGATGAACGCAAAGAACAGGTTCTGACGGATGTTGCGCATCGTCGCACGGCTCAGGCGGCGGGCGCGCGCGATGCCGGAGAGATCGCCCTTCACCAGGGTCACCCCGGCATTTTGCATGGCAACGTCGGTGCCGGTGCCCATCGCAATCCCGACGTCGGCTGCGGCCAGGGCCGGCGCATCGTTGATCCCGTCACCGGCCATGGCCACCACGCGGCCCCCGGCTCGCAGCCGCCGGACAACTTCGTGCTTCCGATCCGGCAGCACGTCGGCCTCGAAACCGGTGATGCGGAGCCGGTAGGCTACGGATTGCGCGGTGCGGCGGTTGTCTCCTGTCAGCATCATGACGTCGACGCCCTCCGCCCTGAGTTCGTCGAGCGCTGCCGGGGCACCGGCTTTGATCGGGTCGGCGATCGCCAGCATGCCGGCCTCTGTCCCATCCACGGCGATGAACAGAGCCGTTGCGCCACCAGCACGAATTTCGTCTGCCACGGCGGTGAGATCGCCGGTTGCCGCTTCGGCTTGCATGAGGCGCGCATTGCCGAGTGCGACGCGATGCCCGCCGATGCGGCCGCGCACGCCCTGGCCGGTCAGGGATTCGAATTCGGCAGGTTCCGGCAAGGCGATGTTGCGCGCGCGCGCGGCGCGCACGATCGCCGCTGCAAGCGGGTGCTCGCTGGCCCGCTCGAGGCCTGCGGCAAGCCGCAACAGCTCCGGCTCGGCGAACCCAGGCGCCGGCACGATGCGGGTCACTTCGGGCTTTCCCTCGGTCAACGTGCCGGTCTTGTCGAGGACGAGCAGATCGACTTTCTCCAGCCGCTCTATCGCCTCGGCGGACCTGATCAGGACGCCGACGGTGGCACCCTTGCCGATTCCGACCTGGATCGACATCGGCGTTGCCAGGCCAAGCGCGCACGGGCAGGCCATGATCAGGACCGAGATCGCGGCCAGGAGTCCATAGGCGAGGGTGGGTGGCGGGCCCCAGATCGCCCAGCCCACGAACGCAACGATCGCGACCGCAATGACCGCGGGAACGAACCAGCCGGCGACGAGGTCGGCCAGTCGCTGAATCGGCGCGCGCGAGCGTTGCGCCTCGGCGACCATGGCGACGATGCGCGCGAGCAAGGTCTCGGCGCCGACCTTCTCCGCCCGCATCACCAGCGCGCCGGTGCCGTTCACGGTGCCGCCGATGAGCTTGTCTCCCGACCCTTTGGCAACCGGCATCGATTCGCCGGTTACCATCGACTCGTCGATGCTGCTTCGCCCTTCCAGCACGACGCCGTCCACCGGCACGGCATCGCCCGGCCGGATGCGGAGGAGATCACCGACGGCGACATCCCTGAGCGGGATTTCTTCGTCCGCGCCCCCTTCCCGCAGGCGGCGGGCGATGCGCGGTGCGAGATCGAGCAGCGCACGGATCGCCCCGCCGGTTTGCTCGCGCGCGCGAAGTTCCAGCACCTGGCCCACGATCACCAGCACCGTGATGACGGCGGCGGGCTCGAAATAGGTATCCACCATGCCGCCGGCGGCACGAAATCCCGCCGGGAAAATGCCCGGCAGGAGCGTCGCCACGATGCTGTAGAGGTAGGCGGTGCCGACGCCGAGCGCGATCAGCGAGAACATGTTGAGGCTGCGATTGACGAGCGAGCGCCAGCCGCGGGTAAAGAAGAACGAGCCCGCCCACAGAACGATCGGCGTCGTCAGGGCAAGCTGGATCGCATTCGAGACTGCGTGCGGCACCAGGCGCGCGAAGGCCGGGCCGATTGCCGGGATGTCGGCCAGCATGGAGAGCACGATAACCGGCACGGCGAGTGCGGCCGAAAGGACGAGGCGGCGGCGCATGTCCTTCAGTTCCGTGTTCTCGGCCCCGCCGGTTGCAGGGGCGAGCGGTTCGAGTGCCATTCCGCAGATCGGACAGGAGCCGGGGTGGTCCTGGCGGATCTCGGGGTGCATCGGGCAGGTGTAGATCGCGCCCGGCGCGGCAGGTGCTGCGGGCGCGCGATGTGCGTCGGGCAGATAGCGCGCCGGCTCGGCTGCGAATTTTTCCTGACAGCGATGGGAGCAGAAGATGAAGGTCTGGCCGGCGTGCTCGAAGCGATGCCGGGCGCGCGCCGGCTCGACCGTCATGCCGCACACCGGGTCCACCGCGCCGGCGGCGGCGGTGTGGTGGTGCGGCCTCTCCGGGCATTCGTCCATGCGGCTGGCCTTTTCCTGTTGCGTGCGGCGGGCGGTCAGAATATACCTATCACCGGTATGGTATCAAGGGCTGCGGCGCATGCGGACTGAAACCAAGCGGGCGGTGACAGCCCGGCTGAAACGGATTCAAGGGCAGGTCGGCGGCCTGCTGCGCATGGTCGAGGGGGATCGCTACTGCATTGATCTTCTTACGCAGATCGCGGCGGTGCGGGCGGCCCTGCACACCGCCGAAGAGGAGGTCCTGCGCGATCATGTCGGTCACTGCGTTGCGGAAGCCTTCGCTTCCGGCGATGCAGCCGAGCAGCGTCACAAAGTGGACGAGCTGGTGCAGTCGATCGCGCGGATGACGCGATAGCCGCGAGGCATGCGGCAGGGGCCTGTCCCGCCGTTGGCGCCGCCGCTGATCGCCGCCGTCGCCCGTTCATTCGCGCGGGTCACGTCGGCGCTGAGGATGAAGGAGGAGGATTTCCGGCCGCAGCAGGCAGGCTGGCAACTCAGGCGGCACGGGACAGGCGGCAAGCGCCACCTGACATCCATGACACCATGGGCTTGCCGAGGCGCTCCGCGCCTGCATCGGGGCCGCCGGCACGCCGAGGGTCGCAAGGGCTCGCTGTTTCGTACTGCGCCCGGACACAAGGGCACGGCTCTTTCCACCGGGCCCGTGACCCAGGACGAGGTGGCAAGGGTCAGGCTGTGACCCGGCAATGAGCCGTGCTGGCCCCGGTCGAAAGATGTACTCAGGGCGGGGGCCAAGAATTCTCTGACGCGTGCAATCTCCTTGTGGTATGACATGCCATCGGCGGATGAGTGATACCGATAGCACGCGTGTGAGCCTCGTTCGGTTCGTCGTGAATCATTCGTATCGGTTGCTCGCTCTTAGAGGCGGTCTCGAAATCAAGTCGTAACGAACAGGAGTTGGCCCCGAACGCCGGTTTCGGCCCGACCGTTCTCCGGCGCGAGGATGATTGTCGGTGTCAAATCAGGGACTTACCTTCGTTTGCCATTCGATCCGAGACAGCCTTTCAGGATCAGCACATCCAGCGTGGTTATTTCTCACATACCGCCAAAGTCGGCTGCCGGTCGCAATAAGACCCGTGTCGTGCTTTGGTAGCTGCGGCCGACCCATGGGTAGAATGTGGGCCAGTGGCCGGGTGCGCGAAAGCGTTTTCGGCTTGACTTAATCGCTCTCCTTTGTCTGACCGGGCAGATCGCGCTTGACTCAATTCGCTAAGCGATCCAGGAGCGCGCCGGTCCGCTCCAGGCAGGAAGCTGGTTCGTGGCGGCCGGGCGCAGAGGAACATCTTCGATGGCAAGCAACTTCAACAATCCTCACATAGACCCGTTCGATTACGTGGTGTTCGGCGGTACCGGCGATCTGGCGAGCCGCAAGCTGCTGCCGGCGCTCTTCCGACGCGATCGTGATGGCCAGATTCCGCCTCCGTCGCGCATCATCACTGCGGCGCGTGCGGGCCTCTCGCGTGACGAGTACCAATCGCATGTCGAGGCGAGCCTGCGCCAGTTCCTCGACGGGGAGGATCTGGACGGCCAGACCTGGACCCGGTTCCGCGAGCGGCTCTATTTCGTCCAGCTCGATGCGGCGAGCGAGGCGGGCTGGCCGGATCTCGTCTCCCTGCTCGACGATTCACCGCGCGAGGTGCGCGTCTTCTATCTGGCGACGGCGCCCAACCTGTTCGGTCGGATCGCGGAACGGATCAAGCTCTCGGGGGCTCTGAGCCCCGAAGCGCGCGTGGTACTCGAGAAGCCGATCGGGCACGATCTCGCTTCTGCCCGCCGCATCAATGACGAAGTGGGCCAGGTTTTCGCCGAGCCGCGGATCTTCCGCATCGATCATTACCTGGGCAAGGAGACGGTGCAGAACCTGCTCGTGCTGCGCTTCGCCAATGCGCTGTTCGAACCGCTCTGGCAGAGCCACACCATCGATCACGTGCAGATCACCGTTGCCGAGAGTATCGGCATCGAGAGCCGCGGCGCGTATTACGATCGCACCGGCGCGCTGCGCGACATGGTGCAGAACCATCTCATCCAGCTTCTCTGCCTGGTCGCCATGGAGCCGCCGGCTTCGCTTGACCGCGAGGCCGTGCGCGACGAGAAGATCAAGGTGCTGCATGCGCTGGCCCCGATCTCCGCGGCCGATGTCGCGCACAAGACCGTGCGCGGCCAGTATCGCGCCGGGGCGATCGTCGGTTCACCGGTGCAGGGTTACCTGGAAGAGGCCGGTGTCCCTGCCACCAGCAGGACCGAAACCCTTGTCGTCATCAAGGCGGAGGTCCGCAACTGGCGCTGGGCCGGCGTTCCGTTCTATCTGCGCACGGGCAAGCGGATGCCGAAAAAGGTCTCCGAGATCGTCATCCAGTTCCGTCCGGTTCCGCACTGGGTCTTTCCCGGCAGCGGTGCCGCTACGACGCCCAACCGGCTGATCATCCGCGTGCAACCGGACGAGCATGTCCGCCTCAGTCTCTGGATGAAGGAGCCGGGACCGGGCGGGCTCAGGCTGCGCTCGGCGGCCCTCAACCTGAGCTTCGCCGAAGCCTTCAAGGGCCGTTTTCCCGACGCCTACGAGCGGCTCCTGATGGACGTGGTGCGCGGCAATGCGACGCTTTTCATGCGGCGTGACGAGGTCGAGGCGGCCTGGACCTGGATCGATCAGATTCTCGGTGCCTGGGAGGAGACCGATGACCGGCCTCGCCCCTACACGGCCGGGACCTGGGGACCCTCGGCGGCGATTGCGCTGATCGAGCGCGACAACCGCACCTGGTTCGAAGAGACGCTCGATATCGCCTGAAGGAGTCGGCCCATGCCCGTTGCACCGATTGCCGCCGTCACGCGCCGCATCCGGGAGCGGAGCAGCGGCTCGCGCGCGGCCTATCTCGCCCGCCTCGAGGCCGCGATCTCTCAGGGCGTGCAACGCGGTGGGGTCGGCTGCGGCAATCTCGCGCATGCTTTCGCCGCCTGTGGCGCCGCCGACAAGGCGGACCTCAAGGCCACGGACAAGCCCAATATCGCGATCGTCTCGGCCTACAACGACATGCTTTCGGCGCACCAGCCACTCGAGCGGTTTCCCGCCCTCATCAAGGAGGCGGTACGCGCGGCGGGCGGGGTTGCCCAGTTCGCGGGCGGCGTTCCGGCGATGTGCGACGGCGTCACCCAGGGCCGCAGCGGCATGGAGCTTTCCCTGTTCAGCCGCGACGTGATCGCGCTCGCAGCCGCGGTTGCCCTCTCGCACGATGTGTTCGACGGCGCGCTGATGCTCGGGGTATGCGACAAGATCGTCCCCGGCCTGCTCATCGCGGGGCTCCGGTTCGGCCATCTGCCGATGATTTTCGTGCCTGCGGGCCCGATGCCGTCCGGACTTTCGAATTCCGAAAAGGCGCGCATCCGCCAGCTTCATGCGGAGGGGAAGGTCGGCCGCGGTGAACTCCTCGAAGCTGAGATGCAATCCTATCATGCGCCCGGCACCTGCACTTTCTACGGGACTGCGAACTCGAACCAGATGCTGATGGAGATCATGGGCCTGCATCTGCCCGGGGCCTCTTTCGTCAATCCGAACACGAAGCTCAGGGACGCACTGACCATCGCCGCGGCCCGCCGCGTGCTGGCCATCACCGCGCTCGGCAACGAATTCTCCCCCATCGGGCGGCTGATGGACGAGCGCGCGCTGGTCAACGGCATGGTGGGATTGCTGGCCACCGGGGGATCGACCAACCACACGATTCACCTGACCGCCATCGCCGCCGCCGCGGGGCTCAGAATCACCTGGGAAGATCTCAACGATCTCTCGGAGCACGTGCCATTGCTGGCGCGCATCTATCCGAACGGCCCGGCAGACGTGAACCAGTTCCAGCGCGCCGGCGGCATGCCGCTCCTGATTGCCAATCTGCTCGACCGCGGCCTGCTGCATGAGGATGCACGGACCGTCTGGGGCGAGGGCCTGGCGGCCTACCGCACGCGCCCGGTCCTCGACGGCGACATTCTTGCCTGGCAACCGATCTCTTCCGCGAGTGCCGACGAGACCGTGCTGCGCACGACCGAGCATCCCTTCAGTCCGGACGGCGGGCTTCGCATCCTCAATGGCAATCTCGGGCAGGCGGTGATCAAAACCTCCGCCATCAAGCCGGAGAATCAGCTTGTCGAGGCGCCGGCGCGCATTTTCCACGACCAGGAGGGCTTTCTCGAAGCTTTCAGGGCGGGCCGGCTGGCGCGGGATTTCGTCGCCGTCATCCAGTACCAGGGGCCGAAGGCGAACGGCATGCCGGAACTGCACAAGCTCACACCGGCTCTCGGCGTGCTGCAGGATCGCGGCTTCCACGTCGCGGTGGTGACCGACGGGCGGATGTCCGGCGCCTCGGGCAAGGTGCCCGCCGCCATCCATGTCAGCCCTGAATGCGCGGCCGGTGGCCCGCTCGCGCGGGTCAGGGATGGCGACCCCATTCGCCTCGATTGCCGCACCGGCCGGCTCGAGGTGCTGGTCGATAGCGAAACGTTCCTCTCCCGCGCGCTTCCGGATATCGATCTTTCCGCCAACGAGGCCGGGCTTGGGCGAGAGCTGTTCGCGCCGTTCCGCCGCGCGGTGAACGGCGCCGACGAAGGGGCGACGATTTTCGCGTGACCGCCGGCGAGGCGAAAAAAGCGGCGGATTTTCATCCGCCGCGCCAAGTTTCGGGGGAGGGAACGCAAAAACTACGGCGAGATCGTCGTCGTCGCGCCGGCCGTGCCTTTCGCTGCAGCCACGGTCATGGAGGGGTTGGTGGGCGAAGGTCCGCCGGAGGCGCTTTGGGTGTCGTTCGCCGTCGTCGCAACATGGCCGGTGCTGCTGCTGCCGGTAGCGTTGGCCATGCCGGTGCCGGAAGCCCCGAACGGAGCGCCGCCGGTGCCCGGCACCTGGCCACTCGCACCGCTACTGGCGGAGAACGAAGCGACCGGGCTGCCGGCGTTCGAAAGCGTGCCGCTGCTGTTGCCCGTGGCGCTGAACCCGGGGGTGCCGGATCCGGTTGCCGAGAGCCTGCCGAGCGACGTCGTGTGGCCGCCGAACGTGGTCGTGCCGTGGCTGTAGCCGATCGTAGCGATGGCATTGTTCGACGCGTACGACCCTGCGGTCCCGGCGCCCGTCACCGCGCCGTTGGCGCTCGAGTTCGACGCGACCGAAACCGGGCCGGTGCCGATCGGCGAGGTGGCACTGCCGTTGGCCGTGCCGTTGCCGCTGGCGTTGTAGGAGCCCGAGGCGTTGCCGGTCACACTCGTATGGCCGCGGCTTGTCGAGCCGCTACTCAGCCCGTTTGCGGTCATGGCGGCGATCGAATGCGAGAGAGCAAAGCCTTTCGATGTGCCGTTGCCGTTGCCGCTCAGGGCGCCGGCGACGGCGGTCTTCGCGCTCGAGGACAGGTTCGAGCCAATGGCCGCCGTTGCGCTGCCGTTCGATCCGTACGAGCCGGTCGCCACGTCATTGCCGGTGGTGGATCCGGTCACGTTGCCACGGCTGAGCGAGAAGGTCTTGGCGCCGTTCGGGGTGTTGACCGCCACCGAGACATCAATCGAATGCGCCGCGACATGGCCGGTTCCCGAACCCGAAACAGAACCCGCGACGTTCGAGTTGGCGGTCGCCGAAAGCGAGCCGTCTGTGGCGGTCGAGGTCCCGTTGGCGCTGAAGGAGGCGGTGCCGCCGGTGCTGCTGGCGTTACCGGTCGAGACCGAGCCGGCGATCGCCGCGTGGTTGCCGATCGAGGTCGCAAAGGAATGATCACTCGACTGCGCGCTGGCGCTGCCGGTGCCGCTCACGCCGCTGTTGCTCGTCGCGTTGCCCATGGCCGACATCGAGCTGCCTGCCGAAGGTGCTGCCGAGGCGGCCGCGGAAGCCGCACCGCTACCGGAAGCCGAGGCGCCGCCGAGCGAGTGGGAGGCGGTGTTCGAGCTGGCATTGGCGGTCGCGGGTCCGGATTGCGAAGCGGCGGCGTTTGCTGCCGCATTGGCGCCGGTACTCGCCTTGCCGCCGCCGACGCTGGCGGCCGCTGCCGCCGTGCCGACCGCCGCCGCGGCCGATTGCCCGACTGCTGAAGAGACGCCGGAGGCGAGGCCCGAGCCCATACCGATCGCGCTGCCGCTGCCGGTGCTCGTCGCGCCGGAAGTGGAATGGGACGAGACGCCGGCGGTGTTCGTGCCAACGGAGGCGCTGTTGGTGGAGGTTCCGCTGCTACTCGCCGTGCCGGTGCCGCCAACGCTTGCCTTACCTCCGGCGGCGCTGCTCGAGGTTGCGCCGGCACTGGAACTACCGGCGGTACCGCTGTTGGCTTTGGCTGCGTAGGCCCTCGCAACCCTCACATTCGGGTGGACCAGCTGCACCGTGATCGGAACGCTTGCTCCGGCGATTGCCATGGCACTGACCGTGGCCAGCAACATCATGCGTGGTCGCGGAATCTGCATCACTCTACTCCTCTCTTCAGTTCAGCCGCACGTCGGCTTCGCTTCGGTTGCACTGCCGTCTGGTTCCCGGCCTCCTGCTGCTGCTCCCTGGACGGTGCGGCAGTACGAGACCGGGACGGGCGCGGCTGGCACTCCGTGCTGTCGAGGCCGGCGCCCTGCTGCACCTCGGCTGGAAGAAAGGCCCTTTGCCCGAGGCGCTGCCGTGTCTCGAGCTAATGCCGGCCGGGTACACAGGCGAGAATTTATTCTTGTATTGCCCCGGGCTTTTTTGGACTCACGAGATTCGTGACCATCGATGGACCAGGTTCCTGCCTCGCCGTGCGGCGGCCTGTTGTGCGCAGGGGTTTGATCGATGAGGACTTTTCCCGACGGTGCGCGATGCGCGGCGGCAGCATCATGGCCGGGGGATTCTTTTCGCGTACCGCAACGGTCCGAATTTTGACTCGAAACGCATCCCGATCGTGCCGTTCGCCTGCTGCCATCCCGCCGCAATCCCGACAATCTTCGGCGGAATCTGAAATATCTCGTAGCAGCGCGTGAACACGAATCGATTCGCGGACCCGCCTCGGCGAAGCAATCGACGTCCGCACCGCGCAGAGTCGGCTGACGGTGGTTGCAACGCGGTCGCGGCAGATTACCTCGTCGAAGGACCGCTCTTTTGCACCCTTGCCCGTAGGAGAAGACAATGCTGGAAACTGGATTCGGTTTTGTAACAGTTGTTCTGCTTAGCGCCGTTCTCTGTGCGGCAAGCCACCAGGCGAGGGCCGCCTGGCTTCCCGGACAGGCCGCTCCGCTCATCCTGCGCGTTGCGGCGGCCGGGGCGACGCCATCAGGCTCGGGCGGAGATTCGCAGGCCGGAGGGAGCACGCTATCGACCACCGCCACGGCCAACGCGACAAGCAGTGGTTCAGCCGTCGGCGAGGGCACGTGCAACGCGGAGGCCTCCTCGGAAGCCGAGGTGCGGATCGGCAACAAGGTGGTGCGCAAGAGTGCTCACAAGCGCGCCACAGAGACGGGGAGCGGCTGCAGTGCGAGTTCAGAATCCTCGGCGGAGGCGAACAGCGGCCCGCCAGGCCAAACCGGGCCCGGCGCGACGCCGCAGCAATAGATCGATATTGCCCTGGCGGGCGAAACCGGTGTCGGGCTGACCGTGCAGCCCGACACCGGTCTCGCACTTTATTCGAGCCCGCGATTCACGCCCTCCGACGTTTCCGCCGCGGGCGATCGCGGGCGAAACCTGTGTCGGGCTGACTGTGCAGCCCGACACCGGTCTCGCGCTTTATTCGAGCCCGCGATTCACGCCCTCCGACGTTTCCGCCGCGGGCGATCGCGGGCGAGACCTGTGTCGGGCTGACTGTGCAGCCCGATACCGGTCTCGCACTTTATTCGAGCCCGCGATTCACGCCCTCCGACGATTCCGCCTCGGGCGATTGCGGGCTAACGGAGAGCCGCCGATGCCACGCGATCGATCGGCCCAATCAACAGAGAGCGTGACGATGGTGGCCGGATCATGCGCAGCAGCGCCGCGCCTGCCGGCTCGCGGCGCTGCTGCGCATGGTGGCCTCCTTCAGGCGGTCGGCGTCACTCGCACCTGCGCTGCATTCGCCGCCGGGTTCGTGACATTGATGCGGAAGTCGTAGACTCCGCCCGGGCCAAGCGGGGTTGCCGGAAGGGTGACGGCCGGCAAGGCCTGGAGTACCTGGTTCTGCGCATCGAGCAATGTGGCCGCCAGTGCCGGCATGATTGCCGGGATCGAAGACTGGTTGACGAGCTCGCCTTCGATGATCAGCGCAGGAGCGCCGTCATTTCCCTGGATGCGAGATGAGTGAAGGTTGCGCACCACGAATCCTGCCGTGTGCTGGACGTCTTCGCTGGCGGCGGTTCCGTTGCCCGACGGGGCGGCTCCGCATGGCTGATAGCCGCCCGGCTCCTGTTCCACGCAGTACTGCGCCGCATAGTCGGCCTGCCGCACGCTCGACCAGGCGATACCAAAGCGCGAGTTCTGCACTTCGCCTGTCTTGAGCTTCAGCGAATAGAGGCCGGGCGGCAGCGGCGATTCGGGCTTGGCGATGATCATGTCGGGATGATCCGGGACCGGCTCGAATTCGAGCATGAGCTGGTAGTCGGGCAGGTCCGGACTGGCCCATACGGTGCCCAGAGGATGCGGGATGACTTCGCCCGTCGAGGTCTGTCCATCGCGCACGCTGGCAACCCGCCAGACCGAGATCGTGCTGTCGAGCGGGTGGGAGGTATCCGCGAGCTGGCGGCTGAACACGAGGAAGCTGACATCGGGCGGGAGATCTTCCCGGCTCGACCAGGTCTGGCGCTCCCAGTCAGGTGCTCCGTCCAGACGAACCAGTTGCCCTCCATCCACGGCGTAGAGTCCGTAGAAGGTTGGCAACGGAACATTGGCTGTGCTGTTCGCGTCCGACCCGTACTGCACCACTGGCGGCGGTGAAGCCACGCATCCCGATAAGGCGAGCGCTACAGCAAGGCCGGCAAACGGAAACTTCGGATGGATGACTTTCATGGGTGCACCTTCTTCTCCATGCAGTGGCCAGAAAGGCAGCGTGCATATCGTGTCTCGGCACACGCACGGCGAGCATGCGAACGAAACCGGTCGCACTTGAAGTTCGGCGATTGCGCCCGCATGCACCGAGGCAGATCGACCGAACTTTCATGATAGAGGGACGTGCGATCGGAAATGTGGCGAAAGCGAGAGCGAAATTGGTCGCGGTCGCAAAGCCACCAAATCGCCACATGATTGCCCTTCTCCTGGCCCAGGTGGGCCGGTACGGAGGAATCGTCGAATCACGCGCGAACGCCGCATCGGCATGGTGACGGCGAAGAGGCTGTTGCGGACCGGCGTCGATGTCTGTCCGCAAGACATCGCACCAGGCGAAGGAGATGCCGAAGCAATGTCTCGATGTGTCAGGCGCAAAGCCAAGCCCGGATAGACGTCGGATCCTTGTGCATGATGATGCTCGCGGACGGTTCCCAGGCGGAGTCGCTGCCGGTGCAGGGAGTGCCCCGCGTGGTGACGCTTGCCTGCATCGGGCGCGGGCAACCGGCGCTGATGCGCATCCTCGCCTCTTCGGGAGCGATGGTCGAGGAAGTTGCAGATGTGCCGGCGATGCTGGCGCGGTTGCGTCATGAGCCGCGGCCCGCTCTCGTCGTTCTCGAGTGGAGCCTGCCGGACATGTGGGGAATCGAGGCGCTGCAGCGTCTCCGCGAGTCCGGCGAGGATCCGCCGCTCCTGGTGCTGGGTTCGCCGGGCGGGCCGGACGTTGCGGCGGAAAGCGACACGGGGGCGGGTGGCGAAAGTCCTTCCGAGATGGAGACCGGACTGCGGCCGTTGCCGCAGCCGCTGGGATCTCTCGTCGCGAGCGCAGCTCTCAACTACAGCCGCGCGGAACCGCCGCCGCCGATCAGAGTTGGGGAAGGGCCGGCAGCCGTGCTGCGCCTCGATACCTGCCGGGTCTATTGGAACGGGCGGCGTGTCGATCTCAGCGTGACCGAATTTCGCGTTGTCAGCCGGCTCGCGGCGTCACCCGGAGTCGATTTCAGCCATCGCGACATCTACGACGTCATGAAAGGAGAAGGGATCGTGTCGGGCCGCGGCGAAGATGGCTATCGCGGCAATGTGCGGGCCGCAATCAAGCGAATTCGCCGCAAGTTCGTGCGTGTCGATCCCGGTTTCAGGGCGATCCGCAGCTACCACGGGTTCGGGTATCGCTGGGACGAAGAGGCGATTCTCGAGATGCCCGGGACAGGGGCGGAAGGGGCGAGTCTCACAGCCGGCCGAGACGCCGCGCGCGAACCCTCGGGGTCGCCTTGAACCCGGGGGCATGGCAAGCTCTTTGCTTCTTTGCGAAGAGGCGGAGCCTGGCATGCTGGCGATCGAACGCGCTCCGGAACCGACCGACGAAGCGCGGGTGCTGATCGGCGAACTGGAAGCGGTGCTGGCGGCGGAGTATCCACCCGAGCAGCGGCACGGCCTGTCGCTCGAGGCGATCTTCCAGCCGCAGATCCGCTTCTTTCTTGCCAGGCTCGATGGTGTTGCGGTTGGTTGCGGCGGCGTTCTTTTGCTGGCGGATTTCGCGGAAGTGAAGCGGATGTACGTGCGTGCGTCGCAGCGCGGCCGAGGCATTGGCCAGGCCCTGCTGGCGCGGATCGAGGCGGAGACCTCAGCGGTGGGCCTTGCGGTGTTGCGGCTGGAAACCGGAACCGCGCAGGAGGCGGCGATGCGCCTCTACGAGAAGGCGGGATTTCGCCGCTGCGAAGCATTCCACCCCTATGCGGCGATGCCGCCGGAGAGGATTGCCGGCAGCGTCTTCTTCGAGAAGAGGCTGGTGTCCTGCCCCCGTCGTTCGTTGCCCACGGCAACGACCGTAAGGGGATCAGCAGGCTACTGAAAACAAAGAGCGAGTGTGCCGAACAAAGACGCCCATCATGGATCACAAGCGCTAGAGTCGACACACTAGACCCGTGTCGGGCTGACTGTGCAGCCGACACGGGTCTCGCGCTTTATTCGAGCCCGCGATTCACGCCCTCCGACGATTCCGCCGCGGGCGATCGCGGGCTAGAACCGGCAGGCATCCGCCTGAATACCCGGGCGCTTTGCAAGGCATCGCGTCCGGCGGGCCCCTCCCTTCCTTGCCGGCCGGTTGCACGGCATCCTGCGCGACACGATGGCTCGAACGAAACGTTGAGATGGCTGCCAAAGGACCGACCCGCGGCTGGCAGTTCTGGATCGACCGCGGCGGCACCTTCACCGACATCGTGGCGCGCGATCCGGGCGGCCGGATCTCGGTGCACAAGCTGCTCAGCGAGAATCCCGGCGCCTATGACGATGCCGCGATTGCCGGAATCCGCTCCGTCCTTGGGCTCGACGCGTTGGCGCCGATTCCGGCCGGCCGGATCGATGCCGTCAAGATGGGCACGACGGTGGCCACGAATGCGCTGCTCGAGCGCAAGGGCGAGCCGACCCTGCTGATCGTCAACCGCGGGCTGGGCGACCTGTTACGAATTGGCAACCAGGCGCGTCCCAGGCTGTTCGACCTCAAGATCACGCTGCCGGAGATGCTTTATGCGCGGGCGGCCGAGATCGCAGGGCGCATCGGCGCGGACGGCAACGAGATCGAGCCGCTCGACGAGGGGGCGGCGCGCGACGCCTTTCGGGCTGCCCGCGGCGCGGGCATTGCCGCCTGCGCGATCGTCCTGATGCACGCCTGGAAATTTCCCGCCCATGAACAGCGGCTGGCGCGGCTGGCGCGCGAGGCCGGATTCACCCAGGTTTCCGCAAGTCACGCTGTGAGCCCGCTGCTGCGCATCGTTCCGCGCGGCGATACCACGGTGGTCGATGCCTATCTCTCGCCGATCCTCCGCCGCTATGTCGAGAAGGTCGCGGCCGAGCTTGCCGGTACGCGGCTCTATTTCATGCAGTCGCATGGCGGGCTTGCCGAAGCGGCGCGCTTTGCCGGCAAGGATGCCATCCTCTCCGGTCCTGCCGGCGGCATTGTCGGCGCCGTTCGCACGGCGGCGCTGGCCGGGCATGCGCGCATCATCAGCTTCGACATGGGCGGCACCTCGACCGATGTTGCGCTTTACGCCGGCAGCTTCGAGCGCAGCTTCGAAACCGCGGTGGCCGGGGTCCGCCTGCGGGCGCCGATGCTGGCGATTCACACGGTGGCCGCGGGCGGCGGCTCGATCCTCTCTTTTGACGGCGCGCGCCTGCGCGTCGGCCCCGACAGTGCCGGCGCCGATCCCGGCCCGCTCTGCTATCGTCGCGGCGGCCCGCTCACCGTCACCGACGCCAATGTCTGCGTGGGAAAAATCCAGGCGCGCCATTTCCCGCCGATCTTCGGGCCGGGGCACGATCTTCCGCTCGACGCTGCCGCTGCCGAAGCGGGTTTCGCCGTGCTGGCGAGGGAGATTGCTGCGGCCACCGGCAGAGAGGCCGATCCGCGCGCCGTCGCCGCCGACTTCCTCTCGATCGCGGTTGCCAACATGGCGAACGCCATCAAGGAAGTCTCGGTTCGCAAGGGGCACGATCCGGCCTCCTTCGTGCTGCACTGCTTCGGCGGCGCAGGAGGCCAGCATGCCTGCCTGGTTGCCGACGAACTGGGCATGTCGCGCGTGTTCATCCACCCTTTTGCGGGCGTTCTCTCGGCGTACGGGATGGGGCTCGCGGACCAGGCGGTGCTGCGGGAGCAGGCGGTCGAGGAAGCGTTCGAGCAGCCGGCTATCGCCTCGCTCGAGGCCGTCGCGAACCGGCTGGCTGGGGCTGCAAGCGCGGCGCTGGTGGCGCAAGGAGCCGATCCCGGCGCGGTCCGCCTGGTGCGCCGCGTGCATCTCCGCTACGCGGGCACCGAGGCGGCGCTGGCGGTTGAACTCGGCCCGGATGCAACGGCGATGCGCGCGGCCTTCACCGACATGCATCGCGCACGCTTCGGCTTTGCCACCGCCGATCGCCCGCTGATTGCCGAGACGGTGGCGGTCGAAGCGATCGCGCCGGGCGAGCCGGTCGAGGAAGAAAATCTTCCGCCGCGGCGGACCGGGCGGCCTGAGCCGATCGACACGGTTTCAATCTGGACCGGCGGTCAGGCGGTGAGTGCTGCGGTCTTCGAGCGCACGGCGCTCCTTGCGGGCGACCGCATCACGGGCCCGGCGCTGATCCGCGAAGCCCATGCCACGACGGTGGTCGAGCTTGGCTGGACGGCGGAGGTCACGCCGCAGAATCACATGCTGCTCACGCGCACCGGTCCGGCACGTCGGGCGCATCTCGCGGCAGCGGCGGCCGGGGAGGCGCCCGACCCGATGCTGCTCGAGCTGTTCAACAACATCTTCATGAGCGTGGCCGAGCAGGCGGGCGCGGTGCTGCAGAACACGTCGATGAGCGTCAACATCAAGGAGCGGCTCGACTTCAGTTGCGCTGTCTTTGATGCGAAAGGCTGGCTGATCGCCAATGCGCCGCACGTTCCGGTGCATCTTGGAGCGATGGGCGAGAGCGTGCGCACCGTGCTGGCGCGCCGCGAAAGGTCGCTCCGCCCCGGCGATGTCGTTGCGCTCAACAATCCCTTCAACGGTGGCACGCACTTGCCGGACGTGACGGTCATCACGCCCGTCTTCGATGAAACGGGCAAGGAAATCCGGTTCTTCGTCGGCTCGCGTGGCCATCACGCCGATATCGGTGGCGTGACCCCTGGTTCGACGCCGAGCGACTCGACCACGCTAGAGGAAGAGGGTGTCGTGATCGACGATTTCCTCCTGGTCTCGGCGGGCGAGTTCCGCGAAGGGCCATTCCGTGCGCTCCTGGCCGCGGCACGCTATCCGGCGCGCAGCCCGGATGTGAACGTTGCCGACATCAAGGCACAGGTGGCCTCCAACCAGGCTGCGGTGGTCGAGCTTGGCCGGCTCGTCGCCCGCTTCGGCTGGCCGGTCGTTGCGGCCTATATGCGCCACGTGATGTCCAATGCCGAGGAGAGCGTGCGCCGTGTCATTGCCCGTCTCGGCAGCGGGCGTTTCCGCTATACGATGGACAGCCTGGCGCCGCTCGAAGTCAGCGTGGCCGTCGATACCGCGCGCCGCGCCGCGGTGGTGGATTTCACCGGCACCGGCGGCCAGCACCGCGGCAATTTCAATACCCCTCCGGCCGTTACCCGCGCGGCCGTGCTCTATGTATTCCGCTGCCTGGTCGGCGAGGACATACCGCTCAATGACGGCTGCCTGGTGCCGCTCGAGATCGTCATTCCGTCGGGCACGTTCCTCTCTCCCGCTCCCGGGGCTGCCGTCGTGGCCGGCAATACGGAGGTCTCGCAGGCGGTCTGCAACGCGTTGCTCGGCGCGCTCGGCACGATGGCCTGCAGCCAGGCCACCATGAACAACTTCGTGTTCGGCAATGCCGTCTTCCAGTACTACGAGACGATCTGCGGCGGCTATGGTGCCGGCCCGGGCTTTGCCGGGGCTTCGGCCATCCACACCCACATGACGAACACCCGCATGACGGACGCGGAAGTTCTCGAGCTTTCCTACCCGGTCCGGCTCGAGCAGTTTGCGATCCGGCGTGGTGCGGGCGGAAGCGGGCGCTGGCGGGGCGGGGACGGGGCGGTGCGGCGCATTCGCGCGCTGGCTCCGATGACGGCGGTGATCGTTGCCTCGCGCCGCACGGTGGCGCCGTTCGGGCTGGCCGGTGGCGGGGACGGTGCGCCCGGCAGGCAATGGGTCGAGCGGCATTCGGGAGAGGTGCAGATCCTGCAGGGGACCGACCGCACCGAGCTTTTGCCAGGCGATGTGTTCGTTATCGAGACGCCGGGAGGCGGCGGCTACGGCGCTCCGGAGGACTGATTACAGGGCCGCGCCAAGGTAGGCGCGGTGCAGGTCCGGGTTCTCGGCGATTTCCTGTGCGGTGCCGGTGAGCACGCTGCGGCCGGTCTGGATCACCGTCGCAGTGTCCGCGAATTCGAGCGCCAGCTCCATCGATTGCTCGGCGAGCAGCAATGTCAGCCCTTCCACGCGCAGCTTCCCGAGCGTTTCGTACATCGCATCCACCACCGCCGGCGCCAGGCCCAGGCTTGGCTCGTCGAGCATGAGAAGCTTCGGATCGCTCATCAGGGCGCGCCCCACGGCGAGCATTTGCCGCTCGCCGCCCGACAGCGTGCCGGCGAGCTGCCGCCGTCGCCCGGCAAGATTCGGGAACAGCGAGAAGACACGATCGCGGAGCGGGCCGAAGCGCCGGCGATCCTGAAGCGCGGTGGCACCGAGGCGAAGATTCTGCTCCACGGTCTGGGTGACGAAAAGGCGCCAGCCCTCCGGGGAAAGGGCGATGCCTTGCCTGACGATGGCGTGCGCGGAAGTGCCCTCGATTCGCCCGCCCTGCCATTCGATGCTGCCGCCGGCCGGCTGCACCAGCCCGGCGAGCGCGTTCAACGTTGTCGTCTTCCCCGCTCCGTTGGAGCCGAGCAGGGCAACCACCGTACCTTCCGCAACCTCGAGCGAGACGTCCGATACGCCGACGAGATCGCCGTAATGCACGGCGAGATGCGACACCTTCAAGAGCGGCGCGTTCATTGAGCGCGTCCCCGGCGCCGGCCGAGATAGGCTGCGATCACCGTCGGGTCGGCCGTCACTTCGGCGGGCGTTCCCTCGGCAATCACCCGGCCCTGGTGGAACACCAGCACGCGCTCCGTCAAGCGATGGATCACCTCCATGATGTGCTCGACCACGATCAGCGTCACACCGCGCGCATGAATTCGTTCCACCAATTCGATCGCCGCTTCCACCTCACTCGAGGTGAGCCCGGCGAGGGCCTCGTCGAGCAGCAGAAGCCTGGGTTCGGTGGCGAGCGCGCGGGCGATCTCGACCCGCTTGCGTCCGGGCGTGCCAAGCGCCGTGACCGGCATTTCGGCCCGCTCGGCAAGCCCCGTGAAGTGAAGCAGCTCGTCGGCCTCGTCGGCCGCTCTTCGCCGATGCGGGTGGCGCAGCAAGGCGCCCACCATCACGTTTTCCCTGACCGTCATGCCGGCGAACACGATCGGCACCTGGAAAGTGCGCGCGAGCCCGAGCCTCGCGTGGCGATCGGGGGAAAGCCTGGTGATTTCCTGGCCACGAAAACGGATCGTGCCGGAGGTCGGCCTGGTGTCTCCGGCGAGGCAGTTGAAGAAGGTGCTCTTGCCGGCACCGTTCGGCCCGATGAGGCCGATCAGCTCGTTCTCGGCAACGACGAGATTGGCCTGGTCCACGGCGCGGAAACTGCCGAACGCCTTGACGATGCCCTGCGCCTCAAGCAGCACGGCGGCGCCCGTGGCGGTTGATCAGCGGCCACAACTCGGCCAGCCCCCCGGGGCTGAAGCGGGCGATGAGCATGATGATGAGGCCATAGGCGACGTACGCGGCACCGGTGCCGCTGCCGCCGAGGAGCGCGTTCGTCGTCTCCTGCAGCGGCACCAGGATGATCGCGCCCACGAGCGGCCCGAACAGCGTGCCGACGCCGCCGAGTGCGGCGATGACGACCATGTTGACGGAGATCAGAATCCCGAAGCCGCTCTCGGGATCGACGAAGCCGATCATCACCGCGTAGAGCGAGCCCGCGAGTGCAGTGAAGGCGCCCGAGATCAGGAGGGCATAGAGCTTGTAGCGCTGGACCGGCACGCCGAGGCTCTCTGCCGCCCGCTCGCCGGCCCCGATGGCGCGGAGATAGAAACCCATCCGGCTCCTTTGCATCAGGTGGGTGAGGGCGAGCAGGAGGGCCAGCACGGCGAGAAAGATGGCGTAGTAGGGAAGCGAGTTGCGGAACAGGAGATCGGCGAGCGAACGCGGCATCGCCGGCCCCATGAGGCCGATCGCTCCGCCGGCGAATTTCCAGTTGACGATCAGGATTTCTGCCAGCGCGGCAATCGCGAACGTCCCCATCGAGAAATAGTGGCCGCGCAAGCGGAAGGTCGGCGGCCCGATGATGAGCGAAACCACGAAGCTGGCGATGATGCCGAGCGGGGCGCCGGCGATCGGCGGCAGGCCGAACCTGCCGAACAGCAACAGCGACGCATAGGCGCCGATGCCGAAATAGATCGAGTGCCCAAACGAGATCTGGCCGGCATAGCCGCCGATCACGTTCCATGCCGAGGCGGAGATCGCCGCCAGGACGACCAGCGCTGCGATCCGCTGGTAGAACGGATTTGCGGTCAGGAACGGGGCGATTGCCAGGATGACCAGCACCGCGACCGGCCCTGCACGCCGGAGAGGGATCATGCGCGCCCGAACATGCCCTGCGGCCTGACCCAGAGCAGGGCCACGAACAGACCGTACACCACGACGTCCTTGGTGGCCGGCCCCAGCCAATAGGCCGAGAAGGACTCGACCACCCCGATGATCAGCCCGGCGAGCAGCGCGCCGGGAACGCTGCCGAACCCGCCCAGGCAGACGGTGACGAAGGCGAGCAAGGTGAAGGAATTCCCGACATCGGGAGAAACGTAGAAGAAGAGCGCGATCAGCCCGCCCGCCACGCCGGTTGCGGCGGCGCCGAGGCCCCAGGCGAGCGCCTGCATCGGATCAGGCCGGATGCCGACCAGGGCCGCCGCCACCCGGTCCTCGGACACTGCCAGCATGCGGCTGCCGAGGTCCGTCCGGGTCAGCAGGAGATGCATCCCCGCGGTCAGCGCGATCGCGGTTGCCCCGGCGATCAGCCGCGCCGCCGAAAGCCGGATGCCGCCGACGTCGTAGACGCCGCCGACCAGCGTCGTTGGCAGCGAGACGAAGTTGGCCGAGAAGGCCCAGAGCGCGCTGTACTGGAGGACGAGGGCGAGGCCGAAGGTGGAGATGATCTGCGCCAGCATCGGCCCGCGCATCACGTGGCGCACCAGGAGGAGGTAGACGACGACGCCGAATCCGAAGAGCCCGATGGCTGCCAGCGGCACGAAGAAGGCCGGGCCGACCTTGAGCAGCGTGAAGCAGAAGAACGCCACATACATCGCCAGCATGACGAACTGCCCATGCGCGAAGTTCATGACGTTCATCATGCCCCAGATCAGCGTCAATCCGGAGGAGAACAGGGCGTAGACGGCGCCGAGCTGCAGCCCGTCGCTGATCAGTTGCAGCAGGATCATCCCGCTTGCGCGGGGCAGCCCTGCATCAGGTCCAGCCCTTGAACGGCAGCTCGAGTTTTGCGCTCGCCTGGTTGGCCGGCCAGACCGGCACGTAGCTTTCGCCCTGCAACTGGATCATCAGCGAATAGGCGAGGATGTTCTGGCCCTGGGCGTTGAATTTCACCCCCTCGTAGCCGATCATCAGCTCGCCCGGCGGCAGATCGGTCTTCACCAGCGCTTCGCGGATCGCCTCCGGTTTCGTCGATCCGGCGCGGTTGATGGCGTCGCAGAGCACGAACAGGCCCTGCATCGAGCGCGCCGTCGTGTCGTCCAGGTCGCGGCCGGTCCGCTTTTTGAAAAGCGCATTGATCTTGTAGGTGATGCTGTCCGGCTTGCCGGGCACGAAAGCGCTGCGGTTGAGCGCTCCCTGCGCGATCGGGCCAACGGTCTTGATGAAGGAGGGATCGGAGAAGCCGGAATCGTCGCCGATCACGATCGGCGGGCGATAGCCGAGTGTGTGGAAGGTCTTGATATACAGGATGGAATCCGAGGTATAGCTGATGAAGATGACGACGTCTGGCTGCGCCTCTTTGAGTTGCAGCACTTGCGGCGAGACATCGGTGCCGTTGGCGTTGTAGGCGATCCGCTGGGCGATCTTGATGCCGCGTGCGGCGGCGGTCGAGACCATCGAGTCGGCAACCGAGGTCCCGTAGTCGGTGTTCTCGTGCACCACCGCGATCTTGCCGGTGGCCCGGCCGCTCTTCGCGACATCGGCGAGAAAGTCGAGGTAAAGCCTGGCGAAGTCGGGACCGTAGGGCGTGGTGCGGAAGAACCACTTGTAGCCCCGCCCGGTGAGGTTCGCGGCGACCGATTCCCCGGCGACGTAGGGAATGCCATAACGCTCCGCAACGGCGCTGGAGGTCAATGTGCAGCTCGACTGGTAGGCGCCGCACATTGCGACGACATGATCCTGGGTGATCAGGCGAAGTGCGTCGCTCGCGGCGACCGCCGGGCTGCCCTGGTTGTCGGCCCAGGTCAGCGCGACCGTGGCGCCGCCGAGATTGGGCAGGCCGGCGTTTTTGGCGAGCGTCAGCGGTGCGAGGTCCGGATGCGGCGTGTTGATGATCTCGACCGCGAGCTCGGCTCCCTGCTTGATCGACTGCCCGGCAGCCCCGGCATTGCCAGTGAGTGCCTCGATGTAGCCGATGCTGACGGTCTCGGCCGCCATCACGTGCTCCGACAGAGCCGGCAGAACTGCCAGCGCCGGCAATGCCAGCACGCCACGCCTGCTGATGGACATTCTGGTTTCCCCCTTTCTGCCCCTGCCTCCGCGGGGCCCGCAACCAAACCTAGGCGAGGAAAGCATCAGAATCCAAGGGGTGGGCGCGCGCGTGAGTCGAAGCCGGGTGCCGATTTTTCCGGATGTGGGGTCTACACGACGCGGTTTGGTGGCGAGGTTCCGTTCAGCAAAGCGGCGATGCCATCGAGCGCGAGGAAGCCCATGGCATCGCGCGTCGCCAGTGTCGCACTTCCGAGATGGGGCAGCAGCACCACGTTCTCGAGTTCGAGATATCCCGGATGCACACGCGGCTCTCCTTCATAGACATCGAGCCCGGCCGCGGCGACATGTCCCGAGCGGAGTGCCGAGATCAGCGCCGCGTCGTCAACCAGGGTTCCGCGCGCCGCGTTGGCGATCACCGCACCCTTGGGCAGAAGCGCAATCCGCTCCGCGTTCAACCAGTGCCGGGTGCCCGCGCCACCCGGCGCGTGCAGCGACAGTATCTCGCTTGCGGCGAGGAAGCTCCGGTCGTCGGCGTGGAAGATCGCGCCCTGCTCGCGCTCGGGGGGGAGGCGGGCAATGTCGTGGTAATGGATTTCCATCTCGAAGCCGCGGGCGATCCGGGTCAGCTCGCGGCCGATCCGGCCCATCCCCAGGATGCCGAGCCGCCGCCCCGAGACGCCGATGCCGAGAAGCTGCGTCGGCGTCCAGCCGCTCCAGCGCGCCGTGCGGACCAGCCTCTCGCCTTCGCCGGCGCGCCGCGCCGCAGCAAGGATCAGCAGCATCGCAAGCTCGGCGGTCGCGACCGAGAGCACCTCGGGCGTGTTGCAGACGGCAATCCCCCGCGCCTTCGCTGCCGCGCAATCGATATGATCGAATCCGACGCTGAAGGTTCCGATCACCCGCACGCTCTCGGGCAGGGCGGCGAGGGCCGGTGCGTCCAGCCGATCGGTCGGAGCAGCAAGAATGGCCGCCGCACCTGTGGCGAGCCGCGGCAACTCGTTTCCGGCGATCGGCCGATCCTCGGAATTGAGCCGCGCCTGGAAATCGCGTGCCGCCCGCGCCTCGACCGCCGGTGGCAGCCGTCTCGTCACCAGCAGCACCGGCTTTTCCATGGTCCTCTCCCATCGTTCAAGCGCGGGATGATGCCGGTTTGCCGATGGTTGCGGAAGGGACGGCGGCGCGGCAGGCTCTCTCTTCCTGTTTCCGCCCCCGACGTTCACCCTGCCTGCCGGCGAACGAATGGGATCGGCGGCGGCTGAAAAAGAGCGAAGCGTGAGAGAGGCAGGAAAGATCGCGACGGAGCCGGCCACCGAGTTCCTGGCCGGCCAGGTCGAGCGGGTTACCTACCACAATCCGGAAAACGGCTTCGCCGTGCTCCGGGTCAAGGCGCGCGGCCGACGAGAGCCGGTCGTTGTCGTCGGCCACGCGGCCGCGATCGTGCCCGGCGAATTCGTCCAGGCGAGCGGCACCTGGCAGACCGACCGGCGGCACGGTCTGCAGTTCCGGGCGAACTTTCTCAGAACCGCGCCGCCCACCTCCGCCGAGGGGATCGCACGGTATCTCGGCTCCGGCATGATTCGCGGCGTCGGCCCGGTGATGGCGAAACGCCTGGTGGAAGGTCTCGGTCCCGCCGTTCTCGACCTCATCGAGCAGGAGCCCGCCCGCCTGGAGACGGTGCCGGGCATCGGCCCGAAGCGTCTCGCCCGCATCCGCGCCGGCTGGGCGGAGCAGAAGGTGATCCGCGAGATCATGCTTTTCCTGCACGGGCACGGCGTTTCCACCGCGCGCTCGGTGCGCATCTACAAGACCTACGGGGCAGAAGCGGTGCGGGTGATCAGCGAGAACCCGTACCGGCTGGCGCGCGACATTCACGGCATCGGCTTCAAGAGCGCCGATCTGATTGCGGCACGGCTCGGCATCGCGAAGACGGCACCGATCCGGGTTGCCGCCAGCATCGGCTACGCCCTTGCGGAGGCAATGGACGAGGGCCATTGCGGCCTGCCGCTGCCGCAACTCATCGAGCTTGCCGCGCGGCTGATCGAGGTGCCGCGGGAGCTGGTCGAATCGGCGCTGGATCAGGAGATCGCCCAGGGAACGGTCCGCGCTGATTCGCTCGACGGCGCCCCGGCCGTGTTCCTGATCGGCCTCTGGCGTGCGGAGAAGGAGATCGCCGAGCGCTGCAAGATGCTGGCCCGCGGCCCGCTGCCCTGGCCTCCGATCGATCCGGCGAAGGCCCTGCCGTGGGTCGAAGCGAGGGTCGGGGTCTCCCTTGCCCCCTCCCAGCGCGAAGCGGCAACGCTCGCTCTGTCCCGCAAGCTCACCGTCATCACCGGCGGACCAGGGGTGGGGAAGACGACGCTCGTGAATGCGATTCTGGCGATCCTGCGCGCCAAGGACGTGCGCGTGGCGCTGGCCGCACCGACCGGGCGCGCCGCCAAGCGGCTTTCCGAGAGCACGGGCCTCGAGGCGCGCACGATCCACCGCCTGCTCGAGATCAACCCCGCGAGCGGCGAGTTCCGCCGCCATGCCGGCAATCCGCTGGCCGCCGATCTCGTTGTTCTCGACGAGGCGAGCATGATCGACGTTCCGCTGATGCGCTCCTTGCTCCGCGCCGTGGCGCCCGAGGCTGCCCTGCTGATGATCGGTGATGTGGATCAACTGCCCTCGGTCGGCCCGGGGCAGGTGCTCGCCGATATCATCTCCTCGGGTGCGTTTCCCGTGGTCCGGCTTTCCGAGGTCTTCCGGCAGGCCAGGGAGAGCCGCATCATTCTCGCCGCCCATCGGATCAATCGCGGCCTGATGCCGGAGGCGGAGATTCCGGGCGAGCCCACCGACTTTCATTTCATCCAGGTCGCAGAGCCGGAGGAGATTCTCCGCAAGCTGGTGAGCCTGGTGGCCGAGCGCATTCCGAAGGGTTTCGGGCTCGATCCAATTCAGGGCATCCAGGTGCTCTCCCCGATGCAGCGGGGCGCGCTCGGTGCGCGCGCCCTCAATCTGGCATTGCAGGAGGTGCTCAATTCCGCTCCGCCGGAGGCCCCGCGCGTCGACCGTTACGGATCGACCTTCACCGCCGGGGACAAGGTGATGCAGGTCGAGAACGACTACGAGCGCGATGTCTTCAATGGCGATCTTGGCATTGTACGCGCGGTCGATCTCGAGGAAGGAGAGCTGGTGGTCGAATTCGACGGCAGGGAGGTTCGCTACTCCTTTGCCGAGCTGGACGAGTTGCAGCTTGCCTACGCGATCACCATCCACAAGAGCCAGGGCTCGGAATACCCGGCCGTCGTCATCCCGCTGGCAACCCAGCATTACACGATGCTGGCGCGCAACCTGCTCTATACCGCCATCACGCGCGGCAGGCGCCTCGTGGTTGTGCTGGGCCAGAAACGGGCGCTGGCGATCGCCGTGCACACCGCCGGCGACCGGCGCCGCTTTTCCAAGCTGGCCGAATGGCTCAAGGGCGAAGGCGAGCCCGGGCCGAGGGTGGCGGGCATCGATGAAAGGTGGGGTTAGCCTGACGGTGCGCGCCCGGCGGCCAGCACGGCAACCGCCTCCGCGACCTCGGCGATCACCGCCTCCCAGGCACCCGGCCGGGGCTGACGATAGAGGCGCATGCTGGGGTACCACGGGCTGTCATGTCGCTCGGTGAGCCAGCGCCAGTCAGCGGGCCTGGGCAGCATCACCCAGACCGGCCGGCCCAGGGCCCCGGCGAGATGGGCGACCGAGGTGTCGATCGACAGCACAAGATCGAGATGTGAAAGAAGGGCCGCGGTTTCCCCGAAGTCCTTCAGGTCCTGGGTGAGATCAATCGCATTGGGGAACTCGGAAACGGCCTTGGTCTCGGCTGCCGAAAGCCTGGTCTGGAGCGGCAAGAGGATCACATGCGGCAGGCGCGCCAAGGGCTGGAGCTGAGGGAGCTTGAGGGAGCGGCGGCGGTCATTGGGGTGGGTCGGCCGGCCCGACCACGTAAAGCCGATCCGCATCCGCCCCTTGGGCAGGGTCTCGTTCAGCCGTCGGCCCCACGCATCGACGCGTGTCGGGTCGGCGCGAAGATAGGGCACCTCGGCCGGGATCGAGGTGGCGTCCGTGTTGAACAGCATCGGCAGGCTCGAGAGCAGGCAATAGGCGGCGTGGGCGGGAATGTCAGTCCAGCGGTGAAAAGTCGCGGCAACTCCCTCAATACGCGAGAAAAGGGGCACTAGCTCGGCGCTGCACCCGACGACCACCTCCGCCGCACGCCCCACCACGCGCGCGATGTAGCGGCAGAACTGGAGCGAATCGCCGAACCCCTGGTCGGCGACCAGGAGCAGCCGGCTCTTCGGGAGGCGCATGCCGTTCCACGGTGCGGCGGCCATTTTCGGCAGCATTCCCTTGGCCTGCTCGATCTTGTTGCGCCACTCGTATTCGAGCCAGCCGGAGGCAAAGTCGCCGCGTGCGAGCAGGGCCTGGGCGAGGGCAAGATGGGCGGCCGGGTTTTCCTGATCGCGGCCGAGGGCGGCGAGGAAGCAGTTCACGGCCTCCTCGTTCTCGCCGCGATCGACATGCGCGATTCCGAGATTGACCAGGAAAGCCGGGTTCCCGGGGGCCAGCTTCACGGCCATGCGGGCGGCGTTCAATCCTTCGTCGAGCCGGTAGGCGAAGCGATAGAGGGCGGCGAGATTGCTGTACCAAAGGGGGACCTCGCTGCTCTTTGCGACGGCCCGTTCGAGGAGGGCGATGCCGCGTGCGGTATCGCCGCGATGACCGAGCAATGTGCCGAGCAGGGCGAGCGCGGGTGCGTAGTCGGGCCTCTCCCCCAGTACGTCGGTGCAGATTCCTGCCGCCTCGCCAATCCGCTTGGAGCGTGCTGCCGCGTCGGCGCGTGTCATGGCGTCGATGACGTGCTGGGGCACCGAAGAGGCTTCGGCGGCGGGCTGCCGGGCCGGAGCCGATACCGTGCCGGCCCCTCCGACCACACTCGGTCCGGTCAGCGGTCGGTTCGGGCTTTCACCCGGAGGTTGCGTCACGCCGCGACGAGGCGGGTCATCGGTCGGTTCCAGAGGGCGACTTTATGGGCCCGTTACCTTCGCTCGTCCGGTCGGTACCAGAGGGCTGCGAGCGAATCAATCACCCGCCATGCAATCGGGGGCCATTCGGCTCGGAGGCGCATGACAAACGACACTTGCATCCCCAATTCGCTCTTGCGTGTAATCCAAAGCGCGGAGATGGAGGGGGCCGATGTTGATTCGTCGCCGCTTCGGGTGGGAAATCCCGGAGGCTGCCGCAACGCCGGAGTCCGTCGCTCTTGGACGGCGATCGCTGATCGGCGGCGCGGCCGCGCTCGGCCTTGCCGGCTCGGCCCGCGATGCGCGCGCAGCCCTTCCCGCAGAGGCGGCGGAATTCGCCGGCCCGATGTCAGCGCCGGTTGATCAGCGCTATCAGCCTGGGCGGCCTTTCACGCCAACCGAGAATGTATATACCTACAACAACTACTATGAGTTCGGGGAGGAGAAGGGCATCTGGCGCCAGGCCGAGCGCCTGCCGATGCAGCCCTGGTCGATCACGATCGACGGGCTGGTGGCGAAGAAACGGACGATCGCGTTCGAAGACCTCCTGAAGCAGGTCACGCTGCAGGAGCGGCTCTATCGGCACCGATGCGTCGAGGCCTGGGGGATCACCATTCCCTGGACCGGTTTTCCCCTGAAGCGCCTGCTGGAGATCGCCGAGCCGCTGTCTGCGGCGAAATACGTGATTTTCTACACGGCCGAAAATCGTCGCTACATGCCGGGCCTGAGCGAGGCCTGGTACCCGTGGCCCTACACGGAGGGGCTGACGATGTTCGAGGCCGAAAACGATCTGGCCATCATCGCGGTCGGTCTCTACGGCCAGAAGCTGAAGCCGCAGAATGGCGGCCCGATCCGTCTCGTCGTGCCCTGGAAATACGGCTTCAAGTCCGCCAAGGCGATCGTTCGCGTGACGTTCTCCGACAAGCGACCGCTCACCTTCTGGGCGGAAGTGGACGGCAACGAGTACGGCTTCTGGGCCAACGTCAATCCTGCGGTGCCGCATCCGCGCTGGAGCCAGGCGCGCGAGCGGCTGATCGGCTTCGACAAGGTGGTGCCGACGCAAATCTACAACGGCTATGCGGAGTGGGTGGCGGACATGTATAAGGGGATCAAAGGCCAGCAGCTTTTCCGGTGATTCCGTTGCTCCTCCGCAGGACCCTCGCGATCTGCGCCGCCGCTCTCCTGGTGGCGGCATTCGCGCTCGCCACGCTCGAGCCGCCGGACCTGCCGCTCGGTTCCCTGCTCTACAGCGTTGATTCGGGGTTCCTCAATCTTCTGCAGGCCGGCATTCAGCGCCACCTCTCACCCTGGATCTGGGATAGCCTGATCGTGCCGATCCTGATCCGGCCGGCGTGGCTTCTGCCGGCGGCCGGCGGCTTGATCTGCGCGGGCGGGGCAGCCTCGCTCACCTTCGCGGTCAGCAGCCGCTCGCCCCGCAGGTGGCGCGGATGAGGCGCCGGCGAGGGAAGCGATGAGCTGGCTCATCGAGGCGGAACCGGTTTGCAAGTCAGCGCCGCCCGGGCCGGTCGATCTCGTGGTCGAGCCCGGGGTGAAGGATCTCGGCGGATTCCGCGTGCGCCGTACCTTGCCCAGTGCGAAGCGCCGGATGGTCGGCCCTTTCATCTTCTTCGACCATATGGGGCCCGTTCAGTTCGCGCCGGGCGAGGGTATCGATGTCAGGCCGCATCCGCATATCGGGCTCGCCACGCTGACCTACCTCGTTGCCGGCTCGATCCTGCACCGTGACACGCTCGGCAGTGCCGCGGTGATCCAGCCGGGTGCGGTCAACTGGATGACGGCCGGGCGCGGGATTGCCCATTCGGAGCGGACCGATCCTGCCACCCGTGCCGTGGGGGCGGCGATGCAGGGGATCCAGAGCTGGGTCGCGTTGCCGCGCGCCTCCGAGGAGACAGCGCCCGAGTTCCATCACCATGACGTGGGAAGCCTGCCGCTGATCGAAGATGCCGGTCTTAGCGCACGCCTCATCGCCGGCGAGGCCTTCGGTCTGACGTCGCCCGTCCACACCTTCTCGCCGATGTTCTATGTCGACGCCCAGCTTTCCGCCGGCGCAACGATACGGCTGCCGGACGATCCGCCGGAGCGCGGAGTTTATCTTCTCGAAGGTACGGTCGAGATCGCCGGCGAAACATTTTCGGCCAGCCGTCTCCTGGTCTTCCGCCCCGCCGATCGCATTCACCTGCGGGCGACGGGCGCGGCGCGCCTCCTCGCGCTCGGCGGGGAGCCGATGGATGGCCCGCGCCACATCTGGTGGAATTTCGTTTCGAGTTCGAAGGATCGGATCGAGCAGGCGAAGGCCGACTGGAAGTCCGGCCGGTTCGGGCTGGTTCCCGGCGACGAGCGCGAGTTCATTCCGCTGCCCGGCTGACAAGCGCCAAGGCCTGGCGGCCGGGAAAATGGCCCGCAGCGAGGCGCGCGCAGTGCTGCAGCATCTGAGTGCTCGACAGGCCGGCTCAGCCATTCGTATAAATCGGAGCGCTGGCTCGCCTCGAACGGGAGGAGCCCGGAGCGACCGTTGCGCAAGCTTTCGAAGACATCTCCTTTCATTCAAATCGCAAGGGAGCCAAGGGAGCAACGCACATGGACCAGGACAAGTTCAACATGGCTGTCCGCAAGTTTCTCAAAGTGGTCGGTGTTACGTCGCAACGTGAAATTGAAAATGCCGTTACCAAGGCGGTGCAGGCCGGCCACCTTCATGGCAACCAAAAGCTCCGTGCAAAGATGACACTCGAGATCGGTGCCATCAACCTCAAGCACGAGATCAACGGCGAGATCGAAGTCGGCTAGACCGGTGTCGGGCTGACTGTGCAGCCCGACACGGGTCTGGCGCTTTATTCGAGCCCGCGATTCGCGCCCTCCGACGATTCCGCCTCGGGCGACCGCGGGCTCATGCCACCTTTCCTTGATTCGTGACTCGCCTCCATCGCGGCGACCATTCATTTTCCCGTCTTCCCTTGGCGGCGCGTTGCGCGCGGGTTTGTCGCAGTTCCGGTGGACCAGGAAACGTTCGCCGGCTCGAGAAATTTCGTCCCGGCAGGAAGCAGCGGGTGTAGGCAGGGGCGGGGAAGGTGGCCCAGAGTGCAGCAGCGGCGAGGGCGATGGCACCCGAGGTCGCCGCCCTGGGAATGACGGGCAGGGCTCGAAGGGGAGGTTACAATGCGTCTCTTTTCCGTGGTTCTCCTGATCGTGGCCCTCGCCGGCTGTTCCGGCAATTTTGATCCAGGCGAGCCAAGTCTCCTCGGCGTACTCGCGCCTGGGGGCGTGTGCGGCGTCTATCCGCCCGGTAGCAGAGCCTGGCAGAACTGCATGGCGGTCGGCCCGTCGTCCGGAGCCGGCGGGGCAAGCCAGCCCTGGCCCAGCATCCCGAGCCTGGTCGGCGCGCCGCCGGAGGCGATGGGACCACCTTCCTTTGCCGCTCCGACCTTTGCCTCTCCGACGATGCCCGACGTACCGGCTCCGACGATGCCCAGCGTCATCCACTGCCAGACGACTTCAACGCAGACAGCGCCTCCGAACGGGAATTCAAGCACCACCACCATCCAAAGCACCTGCCACGGCTGACCGCGTGGCCAGAGGCCAGATCGGGATTGGCGTTGCTTCCACTCCCGCTCCTCGGTGAGTTTCCGAATCGCCGATGATCATGCGAGACCGCCCATCGCATCCGCGATTCCGTAAGCCCGGACCGACACTGGGGATGCATCGAAAAGGGGCTGACGCGGGCGAGGACAGTCACATCGTTTCGAGTTCGGTGAACCGTACCGGAATCAGTTCCCGCAGGCGGATATTCCCGGCGCTGTCCTTATCGATGACCGTGAGCTGCTGGGCATCGGGAAGACCGACCGGCATCACCAGCCGTCCACCCGGCTTGAGTTGTTCGAGCAGCGCCGGAGGCGGCCTTTCGGCAGCCGCAGTGGCCAGAATCTTGTCGTACGGTGCGTGCTCGATCCAGCCGCGGGATCCGTCGCCGACCCGCATTCCGACAGTGGAATAGCCGAGCTGTCGCAGGCGCAATTCAGCCTGGTTTGCCAGCTCCTCCACAATCTCGACGGTCCAGACTTGTGCCACAAGCTCCGCCAGGATGACCGCCTGGTACCCCGAGCCGCCGCCGATCTCCAGTGTCACCTCATGTGGTTCTGGCTCGAGGAGGTCCGTCATAAGAGCGCAGATAAAGGGCTGTGAGATCGTCTTGTCGAAGCCGATCGGCAGCGGCGTGTCGTGGTAGGCAAAAGGGGCGAGTTCCGACGGGACGAACAGGTGCCGCGGAACCCGCATCATCGCCGCCAGGACCCGCTCGCTGAGCGCTGCCTTCCCGATCTCCTCACTCAGGAGATCGGTGTGGATCGCAATCACGTCGACCATGTGCCGCCGCAAGATCGCGAAGTGCTTCTCGTCCATCGGCTTCATGGCTGGCAGACCTCGTCTTCTTTCAGCAGCCTCGAAGGTGTCCCCAATCCGCTCACGACCCTTCCGGCAGTGCTTATCACAAGATCGGGCGCAAAGCCCCTTGGCGAGGGGTGGATAAGGAGTTGTAATCGTGTCGAACAGGCGGCTCACAGGCGGGGCCCGCAGCGCCGGGCTCCAGATCCGTGTCGGGCTGACGGTGCAGCCCGACACGGGTCTTGCGCTTCATTCGAGCCCGCGATTCACGCCCTCCGACGATTCCGCCTCGGGCGATCGCGGGCTAGCCTCGCCGATGCGGTTTTCCGTTCCTCTCCCTCGCCGGCTCGGCGTGCGCGATATGGACCGGAACGACCGACCAGCCCGGCCGGTTTGCCGCCCGGGGCCGGTTGGTGCGGCTTCGATTCGGCGCCGGCGGCAGTGGTTCGCAAGCGGTTCGAACCGGCCGGGAGCCGTCTTCACAAGGAGGTTGCTCCCGGTGCACCATGTCCGTCGGGGCCGGCGCCGCAGGAGAGCGGCCGGTCCGCGGGAGCAAGCATCCCGGAACTGCCAATGCGGAAGCAGGAGGAAACTGCCAATGATGCGACATTTTGCCAAGCTTGCCGCCAGCTTTCTCGTCGGCGCGGCCTTGATTGCGGTGACGGCGTTGCCTGCGGTTGCGAAAACCTTCACGATCGCGCTCATTCCCGGCCTCACCACCGATCCCTTCTACATCACGATGCACCAGGGAGCGGAAACGGCGGCGAAGGCGCTCGGTGTCAACCTGATGTTCCAGGGTGCGCCCGAATTCAACTCGACCCTGCAGGTGCCCGTGCTGGATGCGGTGATCGCACGCCACCCGGATGCGATCCTGATCGCGCCCACCGACGCGACCCAGCTCATCGCGCCCTTGCAGAAGGCGGTTGAGGCCGGCATCCCGGTGATCACTGTCGATACCTACATCGGCAACGGCCGCTACCAGACGGGATTCGGCAATGCCGATTTTCCCCTCTCCTACATCGCCTCCGACAACGTTCTGGGCGGCGAGATCGCGGCCCGGGCCCTGGCCAAGGCGATCGGCGAGAAGGGCAAGGTCTATGTCAGCAACGTCAAGCCCGGCATCTCGACCACCGACCAGCGCGAGCAGGGCTTCAAGGAGGAAATGAAGGCCCATTTCCCGAACATCACGGTGCTCGACACCCAGTTCAACAATGACGATGCCAACACCGCAGCCTCGCAGCTTCAGGCGGTGCTGGCGCGCAACCCCGATCTCGCCGGCGTGTTCGGCGCCAACCTTTTCTCCGCTCTTGGAGCCGCCAACGGCGTGAAGGCGGCCGGCAAGCTCGGCAAGGTCAAGGTGGTGGCCTTCGATGCCCCGCCGGCGATCGTGGGTGAGCTGAAGTCGGGCCTCGTCACCATTGCCATCGCCCAGCATCCGGCCGAGATCGGCTGGTTTGGGGTCGCCGCCGCGTTCGCCCATCTCACCGGCAACAGCATACCGGTGAATATCGGCACCGGATTCACGGTGATCACCGGCCAGAACGTCGACGATCCGGACATCAAGAAGTTCATCTATCACGATTAATCCCCAATCCGGTGGCGGGAGCGCTGCTCCCGCCGCTCGCCTTCCCGGGAGCGATGTCTCTTTGAGCATCAGCCCGCCGGAGGCGCCCGCGCGCGCCCATCCGCTGCTCACCTTTTTCGCCGGCGCCTGGGCCTGGCTGTTCCTGGTGGTGCTCCTGATCTTCTTCGAGATCTGGGCCCGCGTCATCGATCACACCTCGTTTCTCCTCAACATCTTCAATCTCCGCAGCATCACGGTCTTCACTGCCGAACCGTTCCTGCTCGCCGCCGGCCAGACCTTCGTGATCATCGCCGGCGGCATCGATCTCTCGGTCGGTTTCACGATGGGCCTGGCGGCCGTGGTGCTGGCGCAGGTGGTGCGCCTCGTCGATCCGCTGCTGGGCCCGGCGCTGGCGGTTGTCGTTGGCCTTCTCTTCACCCTGATCGCGGCGGCGGTGCCGGGCCTGGTGAACGGGCTCCTCATCGCGCGGCTGCGCGTGCCGCCCTTCATCGGCACGCTCGGCATGTACGGGGTTGCCGAAGGGGCCGGCTACCTCGCCGCCGGTGGCACCACGGTGCCGGTCACCAACCCGATCCTGTTCTGGATCGGAAACGAGACGCTGCTCGGCGTTCCGGTGCTGGTATGGCTGACCATCATCGTGCTCCTGTTCCTGCATTACCTGCTGAAAGAGAGCCGCTACGGCCAGTACACCTATGCGATCGGCGGCAATCGCCAGGCCGCGATACGGGCCGGCATCGATGTCCGCCGGCACACCGAAATTCTCTACGTCCTCTCTGCACTGTGCGCTGCCGCTGCCGGCATCCTCTATACGGCCCGCTTCTCCGCCGGTGCGGCGCAGGCCGGCGATCCACTGCTGCTGGTCTCGATCGCCGCCGTGGTGATCGGCGGCGCGAGCCTCTTTGGCGGCTCGGGCACCATCATCGGCACCCTGATCGGTGCGCTCATCATCGCCGTGATCCAGTACGGGCTGGTCTTCATCGACGTCGCTCCCTTCTGGCAGTTCATCGCGGTCGGTGTCGTCATCATCGTTTCGGTACTGGTCGATCAGAGCCGGCTCGTCCTCACTACCGGCGTGCGCGCCGATGAGTGAGCCGATCCTCTCCGTGCGGGGACTTTCCAAGCATTTCGGCGGCGTGCACGCCCTGGAGGCGGTGGACTTCGATCTCCATCCGGGAGAGGTGCTGGCGCTGGCCGGCGACAACGGTGCCGGCAAATCCACCCTCATCAAGATCATTTCCGGAGTCCACCTGCCCAACGAAGGCGAGATCCGCTTCCGCGGCCAGCCGATCAGCTTCGCTGATCCGCGCGCCGCACGCGAGGCCGGCATCGAAACGATCTACCAGGACCTCGCACTCGCGGACAATCTCGATGTCGGCGCCAATGTCTTCCTCGGGCGCGAGCCGATGCGCCGGATTCTTGGCCTTTTCCCGGCGCTCGATCGCGCGCGCATGGCAAGCGAGGCGGCATCGCTGATCGCCACACTGGATATCGTTCTCCCGAGCCTCAGCCTCCCGGTCAGATCGCTGTCCGGCGGCCAGCGCCAGGCGGTCGCGATCGGCCGCGCGGTGTTCTGGAACGCCGAGGTGCTGATCATGGACGAACCGACGGCCGCACTCGGCGTGCCCGAGCAGCGCAAGGTGGTGGCCCTGATCAAGAACCTCCGCACGGCCAACAAGGCGGTGATCTTCATTTCCCACAATCTCGGCGACATTTTCGCCGTCGCCGATCGGATCATGGTGCTGCGCCGCGGCCGCAAGGCGGGAGAGCGCTTGGCCGGCGAAACGAACGGCGACGAGATCGTGAAGCTGATGGTGGGTTCCGCCTGATTTTCCCCGTTATTGTGCCGACTCGAGCGCCTCGTGCGCGGCCAGCCAGGCCGCCTCTGCCGCGGTGGTCGCGCGCTCGATTTCGGCCAGAAGCCGGGTTGCCTCGATCATTTCCGCCGCCCGTTCCGGCGCATAGAGCGCGGGGTCCTCGAGCCGCCGGCGCAGCGCCTCCCGCTCGGCTGCCAGTCGCGCCAGCTCTGTTTCCGCCGTACGCGCCTGGCGCGACAGAGGGGCGAGCCGAGCGCGCGTTTCGGCCCGGTTGCGCCGTTCTTCGCGGCGTGCCTCGCGTGCGCGCTCGAGCCGCTGTTCGCTCGCCCCGGCGGTCTCCGCGGGCGCGGCGAGGAGGGCGCGGTAATCCTCGAGATCGCCTTCGAAGGGCCTCACCGTTGCCTCTGCCACCAGCCACAGGCGATCGGCGATCAGAGAGACGACATGCGGATCATGGGTGATCAGCACCACCGCGCCGGAGAATTCGCCGAGTGCGCGAACGAGAGCGTCGCGGGCATCGATGTCGAGGTGGTTGGTCGGTTCGTCGAGAACGAGAAGCTGCGGCGCATCCCGGGTCGCCAGCGCCAGCAGCAGCCGCGCCCGTTCGCCGCCGGAGAGATTGGCCACTTCCGTCTCGGCGCGGTCCGCATCGAGCCCGAAGCGTGCCAGTTGCGCCCTGACCGCAACCGGCGCTGCGCGCGGCATCGCGCGCGCCATGTGCACGATCGGGTTTTCCCCGCGCTCGAGCTCTTCTTCCTGGTGTTGCGCGAAATAGCCGACCCTGAGCTTTCCCGCGCGCCGCATCTGCCCGGACAGCGGCGCGATCCGGCCTACCAGCAGCTTCGCAAATGTCGATTTGCCGTTGCCGTTGGGACCCAGAAGAGCGATCCGGTCGTCCGAGTCGATGGCCAGTGAAAGCCGTTTCAGCACCGGCCTTCCATCGTATCCGCAAGCCACATTCTCCAGCCTGAGCATCGGCGGAGGAAGCGGATCGGGCGCGGGAAAATCGAACCGGGCCGGCGCCGGCCCGGCCACCACGCTGATCGGCGGCATCCTGGCCAGCGCCTTCAGCCGCGATTGCGCCTGGCGGGCCTTGCTCGCCTTGTAGCGGAACCGATCGACGAAGGCCTCCATGTGGGCTCGCCTGGCGGCGATCCGCTCGGCTTCCCGCGCCTCCTGAAGGGCGCGTTCGGTCTCAATGCGCACGAACTCGGAAAACCCGCCTGGGGTGAGCGAAATCCGCCCCTTGTCCAGATGCGCGATCGCTTCCACCGCGCGATCGAGGAGGTCCTGGTCGTGGCTGACCACCAAAGCGGCCCCGGCAAAGCGGGCAAGCCAGCCCTCGAGCCAGAGCGTCGCCTCGAGGTCGAGATGATTCGTCGGCTCGTCGAGGAGCAGGAGATCGGGCTCGGTGAACAACGTCCGGGCGAGGGCTATCCGCATCCGCCAGCCGCCCGAGAAGCTCGAGACCGGGCGGGCCTGCGCACTCTGGTCGAACCCGAGCCCGGCCAGAATGGCGGCTGCCCGTGCGGGTGCGGCGTCGGCGGCGATGGTGCGCAGCCGTTCGTGCAGTTCGGCAAGCCGCTCCGCTGGCGCGCGCTCGGCCTCACGCAAGAGGGCAAGCCGCTCTGCGTCAGCCGAGAGGACCTCCTCGAGCAGGCTTGCATCCCCGCTCGGCGCTTCCTGGGCAACCGCCCCGATCCGCATCCGCGCGGCGCGGCGGATCTCTCCGCCGTCCGGCTGGAGTTCGCCCCTGATCAGGGCGAGGAGCGTGGACTTGCCGGCTCCATTTCGCCCGACCAAGCCGAGACGCTGGCCGGCCTGGACGGTGAGCGTCGCGCCGTCGATGAGCGTGCGCGTGCCAACCCGAAGCACGACGTCCCTGAGAGCGATGAGGCTCACGCGGTTTCTTTCAGGGACATTCGTTCATGCAACTCTTATCGTCCGGCAAAGCGCGGCTTCTCCTTGGCAAGGAAGGCGCGGTAGGCGTTCTGGAAATCCTCGGTCTCGGCAAAGCCGTTCGCTTCGGCTTCCTCTTCGGCGCTCAGCGGCAAGGTGCCGCGCAGCCGCCGGATCGCCTGCTTGTGGAAGCGCGCCGCCAGAGGGCTGCCCTCGGCGATCCGTCGTGCCAGCGCCATCGCCTCGGTTCGTACTTCCTGATCCGCGACGACGCGCGAGAGCAGCCCCTTCTCATAGGCCGCGTGCCCGTTGAAGATCCGCCCCTCGATCAGAAGCTCTGCTGCGACTGCGCTTCCGGCGAGCGACAGGATCGGATCGATCTCGGCGTAAGAGTACCAGATGCCGAGATTGCGCGCCGTGATTCCGAAACGAATGCCTTCGCCCCCGACCCGGAAATCGCACATCGTTGCGATTCCCGCTCCGCCGCCGATGCACGCCCCTTCGATCGCCGCGACCACCGGATGGCGGCAAAGCCGGATCGATTGCATGCCTCTGTGCACGCTTCGGGCGTAGAGGTCCTCGAGCGCGCGCGTGCCGCGCTCGGTGGCAAAGGCGCCGATATCGGCTCCGGCAGAGAAGGCGCCGCCGGCGCCTCGCACCACGACGCAGCGGAGCGAGTCATCGGCCGAGAACTCTTCCATCGTATCGGCGAGCGCGTCCCACATCGCCCGGTCGAGGGCATTGCGCACCTTCGGCCGGTTCAAGGTCAGAATGGCAATTTCGCTCTCGCGCGAGAGGGCAAGTCCGGGATGCGGCATCCGCTTTCTCCCATCGTCTGGTTGTCTTGCTGTCTTGGCCGAGACTGTCACGGGGTCTAAGCACGGTCCATGTCGGTGTTGCTGCCAATCGACCACGCAAGATGCTGACGCTGATCGACCTTGCCGGTGCGGTGGCGCTGCTGCTCTGGGGCGTGCACATGGTCACGAGCGGCGTCGAGCGCGCCTACGGCCCCGCACTCAGGCGGATGCTCGGCCAGATGCTCGGTGACCGGCTGCGTGCCTTTGCTGCCGGCTTCGCGGCCACGGCCGTTCTGCAGAGCAGCACGGCAACGGGCCTGATGGTGACATCCTTCGCTGCCGGCGGGCTGGTCGATCTCACCCCCGGCCTGGCGGTCATGCTCGGGGCCAATGTCGGTACCACCATCATCGTCCAGGTGCTGTCCTTCAACGTCACCTGGCTCGGCTGGCTGGCAATCCTTGTCGGGGTCCTGATGTTCCGCCGCGGCGGCGGCTCGCGGGTACATGACCTTGGCCGGGTGCTGATCGGAATCGGCCTGATGCTGTCGGCACTCGACGAGCTCGAGGCCCTGGTCGCGCCGCTCGGGCATACAGCCGCCTTGCACGTTGCATTCGGCGCCCTTGCCTCCCAGCCCGGTCTCGCCATGCTGCTCGGCGCCGTCCTCGCCTGGGCCGCCCATTCTTCCGCCGCGATCGTGCTGCTCGTCATTTCGCTCTCCGGCCACGGTGTCCTGGCATTGTCGGCGGCGATCGCCCTGGTGGTGGGCGCCAATCTCGGCAGTGCCGTCAACCCGCTCATCGAGGGCATCGGGCCGGACCCGGCGGCGCGCCGCCTGCCGCTCGGCAATCTTCTCAACCGGGTTCTCGGCGCCATCGTCGTGCTGGCGATACTGCCCTTTCTGGCCCCTTTGCTGGGCCGTCTCGGGCTGCCCTTTGCCCGGTTGATCGCCGACTTCCATACCGGGTTCAACCTCGTCCTGGCGCTGCTTTTCTTCCCCTTCCTCGTGCCTTACGCCAAGCTGTTGCGGCGCCTCCTGCCGGCCACTGCCGGCGCCACGTCACCGGATCGGCCCATCTATCTCGATCCGGCCCTGGCCGAGAGCCCGCCGCTCGCCCTGGCCGCCGCCGCCCGCGAGGCGCTCAGGATGGCCGACGTGCTGGAGGTCATGCTCAACGACACCATCGCCGCCATCAAAGGGGGCGAGCGGAAGCGCCTGGCGGAGGTGAAATCGCTCGACAGCGTGCTCGACCGGCTGAACACCGCGATCAAGCAGTATCTCACCGGGCTCGACCCCGATCGCCTGGCCGACGCCGACCACCGGCGCCTGACCCAGCTCCTCACCTTCGCCACCCACCTCGAGCAGGCGGGCGACCTTGTGGAGCACAATCTGGCCGCTCTCGCCTCGAAGCGCATCAAGCGAGGCTTGGCGTTTTCGGTAGAGGGCGAGACGGAGATTGCGCGGCTGCTCGAACGGCTGAGTGCCAATCTGCGCACCGCCGCCGCGGTGCTGATGACCGAAGATCCGCGCGCGGCGCGGGAACTTGCGGCCGAAAAGGCGATCTTCCGCGACCTGGAGACGGCCGCCACGAGCGGCCATTTCCAGCGCCTGCGCGAGCGGCGAATCGAAAGCGTCGAAACGAGTGCGCTTCACCTCGACCTGGTGCGGCACATCAAGGAGGTGAACGCCCATCTCGTCGCCGCTGCGGCGTACCCGGTCCTGGAAGGGCAGGGCGAACTGCTCACGAGCCGGGTTCGACAGGAGGGCTGAGCGGAGGCTCGGAGTCGCCTTCGTGCGGCCCGCGCTTGCCCCTTGCAACGGGCGAACATAACTGGAACAGTGTGACTGCAGGGCGACGGCATTTTGGGTTCTTTCACTCCATATAGTGGCGAAGGTTAATTCTACTAACTAGATGTTGGCAAACTCGTGGGCCCGCGCGCATGATGGGTGCCCTGCAAGGTCGAAGGGGGGTTGCCGTGCTCGACGCAGTGCAGATGCCGGGTCGCCACCAGGTTCGCGTCGATCGATCGCGCGATGCGGCGCTCACCGATTTCGGGCGTGCCACTCTGAGCGACCGCTATCTGATGCCGGGCGAGGGTTTTCAGGACCTCTTCGCGCGCGTCGCCAGCTTCTATGGCGACGATGCCGCGCACGCCCAGCGCATCTACGACTATATCAGTCGCTTCTGGTTCATGCCGGCGACGCCGGTGCTCTCCAATGGCGGCACCGACCGCGGCCTGCCGGTCTCCTGCTTCCTCAACGAGGCGTCCGACAGCCTCGAAGGCATCGTCGATCTCTGGAACGAGAATGTCTGGCTCGCGTCCAAGGGGGGCGGCATCGGCAGTTACTGGGGCAACCTTCGCTCGATCGGCGAAAAGGTCGGGCAGAACGGCAAGACTTCCGGCGTGATCCCGTTCATTCGGGTGATGGACAGCCTCACTCTCGCGATTTCCCAGGGCTCGCTCCGTCGCGGCTCGGCGGCGGTCTATCTGCCGGTTTCGCATCCCGAGATCGAGGAGTTCGTGGAGTTGCGCCGCCCGACCGGCGGCGATCCCAACCGCAAGGCGCTCAACCTGCATCACGGCGTTCTGGTGCCGGACGCTTTCATGCGGGCTGTCGCGGCGGACGAGCCATGGCTTCTGATCTCGCCCAAGGACGGAAGCCGCGTGCGCTCGGTCTCCGCCCGTTCGCTCTGGATCCGCATCCTCACCTCCCGCATCGAGAGCGGCGAGCCCTATCTCGTGTTCAGCGATCACGTGAATCGCGCGCGCCCCGAACATCACAAGCTGGCCGGGCTGCAGGTGAAGACTTCGAATCTCTGCAGCGAGATCACGCTGCCGACGGGGCTCGATCGTCACGGCCGTGAGCGCACCGCCGTCTGCTGCCTCTCGTCGCTCAATCTCGAGACCTGGCGGGAATGGCACGAGCATCCGCTCTTCATCGAGGACGTGATGCGCTTCCTCGACAATGTGCTCGAGGATTTCATCCGCCGCGCGCCGCCGGAGATGGAGCGGGCACACTATTCGGCGATGCGCGAGCGATCGGTCGGCCTCGGCGTAATGGGTTTCCACGGTTTCCTCCAGTCCGAGAACGTGCCGTTCGAGAGCGTCATGGCGAAGGCCTGGAACAAGCGGATCTTCAGGCAGATCCGGAGCCAGGCCGATACCGCCTCACGCCTGCTGGCGGAGGAACGCGGGCCCTGCCCGGATGCCGCCGAGTATGGGGTGATGGAGCGCTTCTCGCACAAGCTCTCGATCGCGCCGACTGCCTCGATCTCGATCATCGCCGGCAATTCGAGCCCGGGGATCGAGCCGATCGCCGCCAATGTCTTCCTCCAGAAGACGCTTTCCGGCAGCTTCACGGTGCGCAATCGCTTTCTCGCCCCGGTGCTCGCCGCTTATGGCAAGGACAGCGACGAGATCTGGTCATCGATCACGCTCGCCAAGGGCAGCGTGCAGCATCTCGATTTTCTTTCCGAACACGAGAAGGCGGTGTTCAAGACTGCATTCGAACTCGATCAGCGCTGGATCATCGAGCATGCCGCCGATCGCACGCCCTTCATCTGCCAGAGCCAGTCGGTCAATCTTTTCCTGCCCGCCAATGTGCACAAGCGCGACCTGCACCAGATCCATTTCCTGGCCTGGAAGAAGGGCCTGAAGTCGCTTTATTACTGCCGTTCGCTGTCGATCCAGCGCGCCGACAACGTGAGCGAGAAAGCCGTGCGGACCAAGGAATTTTCCGAAGCGACCGAGGCCGCCGAGGCCGAGCTTCCGCTCACCGTGGCGCCGAAGCGCGCCGCGACGAAAGTGGTGAACTACGAGGAGTGTCTCGCGTGCCAGTGACTCGGCGCGCGAGGCGATATCAAGTTCAAAGCTAGACGGAAGGACGTTTGCCGTGGTCAATATTCGGCGCCCCACACCCGCAAATGCCTCGCGTGCAGGGCGCGACATGCACAGCCCGGTCCCAAGGGTTCGTCGCGAGGCCGCCGAGGTTCTCGCTGTTATCCCAAGAAAAAAGGCACCCGCTCCACCTAACCGACCGCCGCCCAAGCGATGATCGCAAGCGCGGTCTCGATTCGGCGGCTCCATCGCTAGCCCCGAAGGGCTGCGACGCGACGTGAGTGATGATTATCAAAGGCCCCACGGCGTTGATGCAAATTAAGCTAGATTGCCCTCATTGTGGCGCGCGAGGAGCGGCCTTCAGTCCGAACGGCGGCTACGGACGCCGGCGCATGGCGGTCGCTCTGGCCCGATGCTCGGTCTGCGACGAGGGTATCGTAGTCAAGCTCCTCCATAACGAGGACGCTTGCCGGTGGATCTATAACGAGAACCCAGATCATTCGCCTATCGTCCTGGATTTTTGGCCGAAGCCCAACAAGCTGGAGTGCCCCCCGGGCGCGCCAGAGAACATTTCTTCATTCTTTCTCCAAGCCGCTGAGGCCTTGGGATGCGGATGCTACGACGCCGCCGCGACTATGTTCGGAAAGTGTCTGGATGCGGCATTGATGCGTATTTCTCCTAACGCCAGAGGAAGTCTGCGCCAGCGAATAGATGCCCTCGGACCTGAGACGGGGGTTACCCCCAACTTAAAGCAATTGGCGCATGCGATCCGCGAACTTAGGAACGAGGCGGTCCACGAAGAGATGCCGATCGGAGAAGGTGAGGCACGCAGAATCGCTCAGTTCACTCACCTGTTCCTGACCATGGCGTTTGCGCTGCCGCTGATACTTCGTGGGCTGCTCACCGAAGAGGTCGCAAAATGATAGCACGCTCCGGACAGATGTCACCGAACGCCGAGGGCTCAGCGCCGACAAATAACACCTCGGTCCGCAGCAGTCTCCCGATAGCCGGAGCGGTTCGGGCCGGCCCCGTCAGAGCTTCCGGCGAGACGCGACGAATGGATCTCCTGACCGAAAATCCTGTTTACAAGCCGTTCCGCTACCCCTGGGCTTATGAGGCGTGGCATACGCAGCAGCGCGTGCACTGGCTGCCGGAAGAAGTGCCGCTCGCGGACGACGTGAAGGACTGGCACAAGAATCTCACCAAGGCCGAGCGGAACCTGCTCACCCAGATCTTCCGCTTCTTCACCCAGGCGGATGTCGAGGTGAACAACTGCTACATGAAGCACTACGCGCAGGTCTTCAAACCGACCGAAGTGCTGATGATGCTGTCTGCCTTCTCCAACATCGAGACCGTGCACATCGCGGCCTACGCCCACCTGCTCGACACCGTGGGGATGCCGGAGATCGAGTACCAGGCCTTCCTCAAATACAAGGAGATGAAGGACAAGTACGATTACATGCAGTCCTTCCGCATGGACAGCAGGCACGAAATCGCCAAGACGCTCGCCGCCTTCGGCGCCTTCACCGAGGGGCTGCAACTCTTCGCCTCGTTCGCGATCCTTCTGAATTTCCCGCGCTTCAACAAGATGAAGGGGATGGGCCAGATCATCTCCTGGTCGGCCCGCGACGAGACGCTGCACTGTCTCTCGGTGATCCGCCTCTTCCGCACCTTCGTCGAGGAGAATCCGGAGATCCGGACCCCGGCCCTGGAGCGAGAAATCGCCGAAATCTGCGCCACCATCGTCACCCACGAAGACGCTTTCATCGAGCTTGCCTTCGAATTGGGGGCGGTCGAGGGCCTGACCGCCTCCGAGGTCAAGCGCTACATCCGCTACATCGCCGACCGCCGCCTCGCCCAGCTTGGCCTGCCACCGCTCTACCAGGTCGAGAAAAATCCGCTGCCCTGGCTCGATGAAATGCTGAACGCCATCGAGCACACGAACTTCTTCGAAAACCGCGCCACCGAATACAGCAAGGCCGCCACCACCGGCACCTGGGAAGAAGCCTTCGGTGACGCGCCTCTTGCCGGCGCTGAGCCCCTGGTCGGCGCCTGAGGTGGGCAGGTGGAGTGCGCCAGGTCGATAACGGTTCGGTTCACGAGCCTGTGATAGCCGGCCTTGCCCAAAAATCTGAAACGAGAGTAGTGGCCTGGAACGGGAACGCCTAACCTTGCCTCTGAGGCCGCGCCGACAGGCATCGCCACTGCGGCCAGACTGATGGGGGCATCCGGGTCCTCGAGGCACCGTTGTTGGGGAGTCGCAACTTTCGCCCGTTCGCCGATCGTGCGATACCACCGGCGGGGATGACAGGGATGGTGAGAACGAAACTGGCCGGAGCCGAAACAGCAGAAGCCCCGAGCGGTGCTCCGCGCTACACGCGCCGGCTTTCGGACAAGATTCTCGTCGCCTTCCATCAGGCCTGCGACCAGGCTGACCTCGAGGTTGCTGAACGCCTGCTCGGGGTGTTGGAGTTGATGCTGACGCGCCGCCCCACCACTCCGGACCACCAGCGCCGGCGCAACATGGAAGGTCTGGTCGCCGCGCATGAGCGCCTTTGGCACCTCAGGCACCACGACACGACGCCTTCCTAGTACCTGGGCTCACGCGTGGGAGACACGCGGGCGCCCTCACCCCCCTCTCCCAAAGGGCTAGATATTCAGGGCGGCGCCGCCGCGCAGCATCGCCTCCGCCGCCGGTGTGAAGCGTCCGTCCTCGCCGTGCAGCACGAGGCCCGCGAGCAGCCTGAGCGGCCCCCGCCCGCCGCGCGTGACCCGTAGCAGCACAAGCTTGGCCGCCCGGCCCTGTTTCGGCCAGAAGGGAAAGAGGATGGCACTGCCCGAGCCCGTTGCCTCGGCGGCGGCCAGCGCCGCGGGCACTCCGGCCGGCGGTAGCATCAGCGAGAGCGTGCCTTTTGGCCGAAGCCGCCCGGCCAGTGCCGCTACCCAGGCCGCCAGCTTGTCGCCGCCCCGCTTCGCCGCGGACCTTGCCGGATCGGCGGGCTCGGTGCCGATGGCCCGGTGCCAGGGAGGATTGGCGAAGGCGTGGTCGAATGTTTCCCCATGGGCGAAGCCGGCGCCGAGGGATGCGATATCGGCTGCCACGACAGAGAGAGCCGTGCAGCCGTTGGCCGCGAAGTTCCAGCGTGCCAGTTCGGCCAGTGCGGGATCGCGTTCCACTCCCACTCCGCCCACTTCCTTGACCCGCGCTGCCAGGCAAAGCAGGCCGGCCCCGGCGCCCGTGCCGCCCTCGAGCACGCGGCTGCCGGCTGTCGCCGGCACTGCCGCCGCCAGCAACACCGGTTCGATGCCGCTGCGAAATCCTTGCCGCGGCTGGCGGTAGCGTACTCGCCCGCCCAGCAGCCAGCCTTCGGTGGTGGGATCGGCAGCCTCTATCAAGCCTCGCCGGCCTCGCGCAGAACGCGAAGTGCCCGCACGCCGTCCTCCTCTGCCACCGCGAGCCGGCGCGGAAAGATGCCGATGCTACCCTCGGCCGCACTGATGTAGCTGTCGAGGAGGACAGAGGGGATCCCGGCATCGGCCAAGAGCGCGGTGAGGAAGGAAAGCCTGACTGGATCGGTGGACCGGGCCACCACGCGCATATCCGTTTGCTCCCGCTTCCCGCCTTGCGCACCCCGACCGGCGCGGCGGCCGTCCTTGACCCGGATTCGGGGCCGCCGATATGGTGACGATGTCCTTCCCACAATCAAGCAGGGAAAGCGATTTGCGCGGCGCGGCAAGCATCGCCGGCTCCAACCTTGCCACCTCCAACGGAGCGGAGCCGGACGCGCTTGCCGCGCTTTCCGCCCTGCTCGCCGATGAGCTGGCGCGCTGCAACCGGACGATCGTCCAGCGCATGGAAAGCCCGGTGCCGCTGATCCCTCGCCTGGCGGCCCACCTCGTTGCCGCCGGCGGCAAGCGCATCCGCCCGCTGCTCACCCTCGCCGCGGCCCGCCTTTCAGGCTATCCGCGTGCCGGCGAAGGGCGTGGGACGGAGCGCCATATCCAGCTTGCCGCCTGCGTGGAGTTCATCCACACCGCAACGCTCCTGCACGATGATGTCGTCGATGAAAGTGCGCTTCGCCGCGGCCTCGCCAGTGCGAACGCCGTGTTCGGCAACCAGGCTTCGGTGCTGGTCGGCGATTTTCTGTTCGCCCGGGCTTTCCAGATCATGGTGAAGGATGGCTCGCTCCGCGTGCTTGGCATCCTTTCCGATGCCGCCGCCACGATCGCCGAGGGCGAAGTGCTGCAACTTGCCATCCAGAACGACCTCGATACGCCTGAATCGCGCTACCTCGAGGTGATCGACGGCAAGACGGCGGCGCTCTTTGCCGCCGCCTGCCAGGTCGGCGCCGTGCTTGGCGAGAGTTCCCCGGCCGAAGAACAGGCGCTCGCCGAATACGGCCGCAATCTCGGCATGGCGTTCCAGCTCACCGACGATGCGCTCGACTACGCGGCGGAGCAGTCGGATCTCGGCAAGACCGTCGGCGACGATTTCCGGGAAGGCAAGGTCACGCTCCCGGTCCTCTTTGCATTTTCCGCTGGCGATGCTGCCGAACGGGCCTTCTGGAAGCGCGCCATCGAGGAGGGGACGCAGGCGGCCGGAGATCTGCCGAGTGCGCTTGCGCTGCTCGAGCGCCACGGTGCAATCGCGGCCACCCTGGCGCGGGCGGAGGAATTCGCCGGCGCAGCCCATCGCGCGCTTGCCCTCTTCGCGCCTTCTCCTCTCAAGGCGCGCCTCTCGGCGCTGTCCGACTTCGCCGTCCATCGCCGGCGCTGATCGTCCGCCGCTCACTTCTGCCCGAGTGACACTCGATCGGCCAAGCGATGTGATTCGCCCCACGAAGATTCAGAGTTCACGATGACGCTGCATGCTCGATGAATCTTTCGCCGTTCTCTGTCTCGCAGTCGCCCTCGGCATTGTCCTCGCCTTCCTCCACCTTCGGCCCGGCACTTCCCGCCCGCCCTGGCAGCTCGGCATTCTGCACGGGTGCATGGCCATCGCCGGTTTTTCGCTGCTGCTCGTAGCACGCCCCGGGCATCCTCGCGGCCTCATCAACGGCACCGCTGAATTCGGCACGTTAGCGGCAATCCTGCTGGCGTTCGCCTTGCTGGCAGGGATCGGCCTCTTGGCCCTGCTTTACGCCGGCCGTCGCCCGGGCTTCCTCATCGCCGTACACGCGGCGCTCGCGATCACCGGCTTCGTGATCCTGGCCGCCTACGTGTTTGCGAGCTGAAGACGCGCCCGGCCGGCGAATCGCCTCGGCCCGGGAATCAGCTCACGACTGCCATCTTCTCGCGGCGCAGTTCGACCGTCAGCTCGTCGAGAGCAGTGCCGAAGCGATTCAGCATTTCGTCCACTTCGGCCTCGGTGATGACGAGCGGCGGGCTGAATGCCACGGCATCGTTGATCATCGCCCGCCCGATCAGGCCATGCTTCTCGCAGAGCTTGCTGAGCCGTGCCCCGACTTTTGCCGTTGGTTCGAAGTTCTTGCGGCTCGCCTTGTCCTCGATCAGCTCGATCGCCGCAATGAGGCCGACCCCGCGGATTTCGCCGACAAGCTCGTGTCCGGCAAAGCGCCGCCGAAGCTCCTTCTGCAAGTGCGCGCCAACGACGCGCGCGTGATCGACGATGTTGGTCTCATCGTAAATCTTGAGCGTCTCGACGGCGACCGCCGCTGCCACAGGATGGCCGGAGTAGGTGAAGCCGTGACCGAATGTTCCGATCTTGTGCGATTCCTCGGCCAGCCCCTGGAACACCCGCTCGTTCACCATGACCGCGCTGATCGGCAGGTAGGAGGACGAGAGCGCCTTGGCGCAGGTCAAGATATCGGGCCGGATATCGAGCGTCTGCGAGCCCCAGTAGTTGCCGGTGCGGCCGAACCCGCAGATCACCTCGTCGGCCACCAGCAGGACGTCATGCTTCGCGAGCACCTTCTGGATCTTCGGGAAGTAGCCGCGGGGCGGAACGATCACGCCGCCTGCGCCCATGATCGGCTCCGCGAACATCGCCGCAATCGTGTCCGGGCCTTCGGCCAGGATCAGGGTTTCGAGCTCTTCCGCGCAACGCGAGGCGAATTCCTCCTCGGACTCGCCGGGCCTGGCACCGTGATAGAAGTGGGGCGTGATGGTGTGCACGAAGCCCGGCAGCGGCACATCGAACGCCCGGTGGTTGGCCGCGAGGCCGGTGAGCGAGGCGGCGGCGAGGGTGATGCCGTGATAGCCCTTCACCCGGCCGATCATCGTCTTCTTCTTCGTCCGGCCGAGCGCGTTGTTGAAGTAGCGGATCATCTTGATCGCCGAATCGTTCGCTTCCGAGCCGGAATTGGCGAAGAACACCTTGCTCATCGGCACCGGCGCGCGCTCGATCAGCATTTCCGAGAGATCGATCAGCGGCTCGTGCGACTTGGCGGTGAAGGCATGGTAGAAGGGAAGCTTGCGCATCTGCCGAGCGGCAGCTTCCACCAGCCGCTCGTTGTCGAAGCCGAGCGCCGCGCACCACAGCCCGGCAATGGCTTCGATATACTCCTTTCCGGTTTCGTCCCAAACGCGCACGCCCTTGCCGCGCGTAATGACCAGCGGGCCGGCTTCGAGGTGGGTCTTGAGATCCGTATAAGGATGCAGCGCATTGGCGATATCACGGGCGGCGGCGGAATTCGCACGGGGCGGGGTCATTATCATCTCCTTCTGGGCCGGGCCGCCAAAGGATGAGCAGAGCGGACCGGCCGTTCTATTCTAGCCCCACCGCCCCGCGGCGGGAACCCCCGCGCCTCTGCTTGCCGCTCACGGCTGTTCGGCGCATCTTCGAGACCAGGAGAAGGAGCCGCATGACAGAGTTGAAACCGCATGCTGCGCACTGGGGCGCCTTCACGGCGGTTGTCGAGCATGGCCGCCTCACCGGCGTTCATCCGTTTGCGCGAGATCCCGAACCGTCGCCGTTGCTGCAAAGCATCGCCAATGCCGTGCATTCTCCCTCACGTATCGACCGGCCCTATGTGCGTCGCGGCTGGCTGGCCGGTGATCGCGCAGGGGGTGCGCCGCGCGGCGGCGAGCCGTTCGTTTCCGTTTCGTGGGAGCGGGCCATCGGCCTCGTTGCGGACGAGATCGCGCGCGTGCGCGCTGAGCACGGGGCTGCCTCGATCTTCGGCGGCAGCTACGGCTGGTCTTCGGCCGGCCGCTTCCACCACGCCCGCCAGCAACTGCATCGCATGCTTGCCGCAACCGGCGGCTATACCGCTCAGCTTACCAACTATTCCTACGCGACGGGCATGACACTGATGCCGCACATTGTCGGCAGCAATGAGTGCATCTACGGACCGGTCGCGGAATGGGCGGACATCGCCCGTCACGCGCGGTTGATGGTCTGCTTCGGCGGCATGCGCTACGGCAACGGCCAGGTGCATTCCGGCGGCGGCGGCGAGCACCTGATGCAGCGCACCGTGAGAGAGACCGTTGCCGCCGGTGTGCGCCTCATCAGTGTGGCGCCCGTGCGCTCCGATCTGCCCGGCGAATGGCTGCCGATACGCCCCTCGACTGATACCGCGCTGATGCTGGCGCTCGCCCACGTGCTGCTCGAGGAAGATCTGGCGGATCGGGAGTTCCTGGCCCGCTATACGGTCGGATTCGAGCATCTCGCCGGCTATCTCCGCGGCGCCGAGGACGGTGTTGCCAAATCCCCCGCCTGGGCGGCGCCGATCACCGGCGTCGATGCGGAGAGAATCGCGGCACTGGCCCGCGACTGCGCGCGGCTGCCCACCATGCTGACCGCCACTTGGGCGTTGCAGCGTGCGCAGTACGGCGAGCAGCCGTTCTGGATGCTGGTCGCGCTTGCCGCCATGCTGGGCGGCATCGGCAGGCCCGGCCAGGGTTTCGGCTTCGGCTATGGCAGCATTGCCGGCATGGGAACGCCGCGGAGCGAGGTGCCCTCGGTTTCATTGCCAAGTCTTGGCAATCCGGCGAACAGCTTCATCCCGGTGGCGCGTCTTACCGACATGCTGGAGAATCCCGGCGGCGAATATCAATATAACGGGCAGACACTCCATTATCCCGATACACGGCTGATCTACTGGGCCGGCGGCAACCCGTTCCATCACCACCAGGACCTCAACCGGCTGCAGCGCGCCTGGGCGCGCGCCGAGGCCATCATCGTCAACGAACCCTGGTGGACCGGGGTGGCCCGCCACGCCGATATCGTGCTGCCCGCCACCACCACCCTCGAGCGGGATGACATCAGCTCGAGCGGGCGCGACCGCTTCATCATCGCCATGCACCAGGTGATCCCGCCGCAGCACCAGGCGCGCAACGACTTCGACATCTTCGCCGATATTGCCGATGCCCTCGGCGTGCGCGATCGTTTCACCGAGCAACGCGACCCTGCCACCTGGCTCCGTATCCTCTACGAACGCACCCGTTCGGCTGCCGCCCGCTCCGGCCTCGAGATCCTCGATTTCGACCGGTTCTGGGAGGCGGGCTTCGCGGAATTTCCCGCCCCTTCGGAGCGGGTGGTGCCGTTTGCATCCTTCCGCCAGGATCCGGCGCAGAGTCCGCTTCGCACTCCCTCCGGAAAGATCGAGATTTTTTCGGAAACGATCGCGCGTTTCGGCTATGCCGATTGCCCAGGCCATCCGCTCTGGCTCGAACCGCGCGAATATCTGGGCGCGCCGAAGGCGCTGCGGTTTCCTCTGCACCTGCTTTCCGTTCAACCTGCCTCGCGCCTGCACGGCCAGATGGACCAGGGAACGGTGAGCGTTGCCACAAAGATCGCAGGCCGCGAGCCGCTTTCGATGCATCCCGCGGATGCAGCGCGCCGCGGCCTGGAAGAGGGCATGATCGTACGCGTCTTCAACGATCGCGGCGCCTGCCTGGCCGGCCTCGTGCTGACCGAGGACCTGCTCGAAGGCGTCGTGATGCTGCCGACCGGTGCCTGGTTCGACCCGCTGGAGCCAGGTTCGCCCGGCAGCCTTTGCGTGCACGGCAATCCGAACGTGCTGACCGAGGACATCGGCACCTCGCGTCTCGGCCAGGGCCCCTCCGCGCATAGTTGTCTGGTCGAGGTCGAGCGGTGGGGTGGTCCCGTTCCGCCCGTCAAAGTGCATGTCCCGCCGCCGATCGCCGAGGCCTGAGGCCCAGGGAAAACGGACAGAAGCGTGGTCGATATCACGAAGCTCGACGCCATCGGCGGCGAGTACCAGTGCCTGCACGAGCTGATCGCTGCGGCCCGCGCCCGCCTGCCCGATCATTCCTGGGACTATCTGATCGGCGGCGCCGAGACGGAAACGACAGTGCGCCGCAATCGCGCCGCACTGGATTCGGTTGCGTTCCGGCCGCGCGTGCTGCGCGACGTCTCCAAGGTCGATGCCGCCGGCCCGATCCTGGGTGCGCCGGCACGCCTGCCGCTCTTCCTTGCGCCGGTCGGATCGCTCGACTCTTTCGATCCCGGCGGAGCAGCGACGGCGGCGCGTGCCGCCGCACTTTTCGGTGTGCCGATCATGGTGAGTTCCGTGACCAGGCCGGGCCTCGAGGCGACAGCGGAAGCCGCTCCGGCGCGCCGGTTCTTCCAGCTCTATCGGCGCGGGGATGCGGCGACGACCGACGATTTCGTGCGGCGCGCCGCCGCTTCCGGCTACGAGGCCTTCTGCTTCACGGTCGATTCCGCGGTCTATTCGCGACGCGAGCGCGATATCACGCGCCGCTTCGCGAAACCCTGGCGTCTTGGCGGCGCCGGTATGCAGTTGCAGGCCGCCCTCAACTGGGACGACATCAAGCGCTACAAGGACAAGCATTCCCTGCCGCTGATCATCAAAGGAATCGCAACAGCGGAGGACGCGCTGATCGCACTGGAGCACGGAGTGGAGGTGATCCATGTCTCGAATCACGGCGGCCGGCAGCTCGATCACGGGCTCGGTGCGCTCGAGATTCTGCCCGAGATCGTCTCTGCCGTTGCCGGCCGCGCACGCATCTTCGTCGATGGCGGCTTCTCGCGCGGCAGCGATGTCGTCAAGGCGCTGGCCCTCGGTGCGGAGGCGGTCGGCATTGGCCGCCTCTATTGCTACGGGCTTGCCGCCGCCGGCGAGGCCGGCGTGATCCGCATCCTCGAACTGTTGGAGATCGAGATGATCGAGTGCCTGGCGTTGCTTGGTACCGCCAGCCCCGCTGCGCTCGATCGCTCCTGTCTCCGCTCCGCCCGGACGGTCAGCGTGTCTTCCGTGCACAGCGCTTTTCCGCTGCTCAATCTTCCACGATAGGAGGAAGCCGATGCAGGCCGGAGCATACGAAATCGATATCGTCGTGCAGGGCTACCCGGGAAAATCGATCTGCCATGGCGGACTCGGCTGGAGCACGATCGCGTTGATCCGCGGCGGAGGCCGCATCGGGCTCGTCGATGTCGGTTCCTTCAGCCAGCGCGGCCCGATCCGCGAGCGTCTCGGCGCGCGCGGTCTCACGCCCGAGCAGGTGACGGACGTGATCCTCACCCACTCGCACTGGGATCACTCGGTCAACTGGGTTTTGTTTCCCAACGCCACGGTCTGGATCGGCGCCGGGGAGCTTGCCTGGTCGGCGGCCCAGCCCTGGGGCCATACCACCGTGCCCGAACTCTATGTCCGCGAACTGGATCGCTCCGCCCGCTGCCGACGCCTCCGCGGTGGCGACGAAATTCTCCCGGGCATGATCGCCGATGCCGCGCCCGGCCATACGCCGGGCCATCTCATCTTCGTACTGTCCACTCCCGGCCTGGATATTCTCTTCACCGGCGATGCCGCCAAGAATCGTGCAGAACTCCTGTCCCTGACGGCGGACATGACATACGACCAGGCGCAAAGCCGCCGTTCGATGGAAAAGATCTGGGAGATCTGGCGCCGCCGCCCGGGCACGATCCTGATTCCCGGGCATGACGTTCCGATGCGTCTCGAGAACGATGTGCCGGCCTATATCGGCTCTCGCGAGGCCGCGATCTCTGCCTGGTTCGAGGACGATCTCGAACGCACCACGCTTTTTTCCCTGACCATCCCTGCATCGGCTGCTGAGCGCAGAGCGGCGGAGTAGGGGAGGGGGCAGGGCGGACGCTGCGGCCTCGGCCAGCGTCCCGCTTCCCCCGCACTTCCTGCGTCCTGAAACCTGAAGGCGAACCGCCGAAGCGGAACCGGCTGCGATGGCGTTGCCATTCGCGGCTCGGAACAATTGCGCTATGTTCGCCAGAAAGGGGGAGGCCAAGGATGCAGAGGTTCGTATTCGTTCTTGCCGCAGGACTGATGGCGGCTTCGGGTGCGGCGAATGCCCAACCTCGAGCCGGGTTCACGACCATCGATAATCCGGGCGGCGGGCATATTCTCACGGCATCGTTGCCTGGTTCGGATGCCGCGACCTCGGCGGCGCTGATCGACATGCTGCGCCGCGTGCATGCGTGGTTCGGCGTTCGACCGGAAGTCCGTGCGGTGCTGGTGACGCCAGATGGCGGCACCGCGATTGCCTCCTTCGCCGAGCAGGCGGGCAACGCCAAGGTCATCGGGCTGGTGATCGCCGCCGCGGGTGCGACACCACACGGTGCGGTTGTCTATGACGAGGTGCGGCGCCTGCCGCAAACCCTGGGGCCGATGCTGAACCGCCTGGCGGCGCTGGTACCGGCCAGCCCGAACGCCCTTCCATTGACACGCCAGACTTTTCCTGAGGATTCCGGAAGTATCGGCGTGCCGCAAGGCTGGACACTGACCAGCCCGGGCCAGGGAAAGTTCCTGGTCAAGGGCCCGAAGGGTGAAATCGTGCTCTCCGGCCTCGCGTTCACGGCCTTCATCCCGGGCAGCTTCATGGCGGAGACCACGTTGCAGTTGCGCGAGCAAGGCTACCCCTCTACCGGAGCGGTGGCTTTCGCTTCCTACCAGGCGGATCCGCTGCAGGACGCCCTGGCTGTCGCCCAGTCGCTCGCCAGCCAGCAGAACCAGCCTCCGCTCAGGGTTGTGAAGGTGATTGCGGACCAGGTACTGGGGCAGTTTGCCGGCGCGACGATCGCGTACCTGGAACTCGTCCAGGACGCTGAGGATGGCAAGGGGCCGTTTCACGTTTCGGCTCAGGTGATGATCATGCCGCCAGCACCGCAGGGTGAATGGTTCCTTTCCTACCTGATGCTGGCCACCGCACCCGAGCCGGAGGCGGACGCGATCCGACCGACCATCCTTGCCATTCTCAACTCGCTGCAACTCAATCAGCAGGTGCTTGCTGCCGAGCGGCTAGAAAAGCAGCAATTGTTGAACTCATTCATGCAGACCATGCAGCAACGCGAGGACGCGATGGACCGCGAGGCTGCGGCGTTCGACCGGGTGATCCGCGGCGCGAGCGTGGTGGCGGATGCCAACACGGGGAAGCACTACGAGACACCTTACGATGTCGAGACTGTTCTGCTCTCTGCCAATCCGGATCGCTTCCACGAAGTGCCGGTTGCGGAATACATCAAGGGCGTGGATTACTGATCGGCAGGGGAACAGGCGGCAGCGATCCCGATCGGATCGGTACACGGCACCGTCGTCCCTTATCAGGAGTTGCGGTGGGCGATTTGCAAAAATGACTGGTGGATACCCTGTCCGCCATGCGACGCGACCAACCTGTTGAAGCCTCGCACCAGAGCGTCAAGACGGGCGCACGATTGACGGAGAAGTATCGGCCATGTGGCGAGGCTATCGCGTAGAGGTGATGGTGCTCGCGGATGGCTGCAAAAGCGAACCATGGGACAGGTTCGAAACTCGCCGGCTGCTGCCTGTGCCCACCGCTTCGCGCAGTCCGGCACGACGAACACGCGCGGACTGGCGCAAGTCGCGCGGACGCACCCTTCCGCGCACAACCTATGTTGCAATTTTTAACTTTTGGCTATCATGCAAACATCCTTCTCTATGCGTACGAGTCGTGTGCGCCCCGCGAACCGAGTCGATGTGACCGAGCAGCCTTCCACCATCGTGATTGCTCAAACCAGCGCTCCAGCCGCTCGGCTGGCATCGGGAGGGCTTGCGCCTCTGGCTCGGCCACCTCTGTTCCTCCATACGGGCTGGCGCACGGCAGGGACGTTCCTCTGGAGCCGCTTCCGCATGCTCCCCGGTGTTGCGGGCTTCTACGAGCCGCTGCACGAATCCCTCGCCACGATCACGCCGGCGACGCTCGCCCGCTCCGGGCCAAGTGTCTGGGCATCGGGCCATCCGAGCCTGGAGCGGCCCTATTTCGACGAGTTCGCCGCTCTTCTCCACGGTAGGGCGCCCGGTGTCCGTGGGTATCAGGTCGCGTTCGCGACCAATGACTTCTTTGCCAGGCCGGATGCGGCCCTGCCGGCACTGAGATCGTATCTTGAGCTTTTGATCGCGGCTGCGCGAGAGAGAGACGAGCAGCCGATCTTCAAATTCTGCCGCTCGCTCGGGCGCAGCGGCTGGATGGCAAGAAATTTTCCTGCCGCAGTGCACATTGCGGTGGTGCGCAATCCAGTTTCGCAATTCATCGCCGCCAAGCACCAGTTCGTGGCGCACGATAATCCTTATTTCCTGCTGATGCCTCTCCTCTTGCTTGCCCGCAACGCCTCGCACGCTCCGGTTGCGTCGGCGATCGCAGACTTTGCGGTCTCCCTGCCGCCCGAGGCGGCGGACGAGGACCTGGCAAGGGCACGCACAGCTCTCGTTTTGTATTTGCGGCGCACCGAGCCGGAAACATGGTACCGGGCGTTCCTCGCCTTCTGGCTGCTCACGCTGCTTGGCATTCCCGCAATGATCGATGCGATCATCGATGCCGACCTGTTCGCGGCGCTCTCCGATTACCAGGCCGAATGCGCGACTGTTCTCGCGGGCTTGAGTGGGGTCGCGGTCGATCTCGGCGGAGCGGGCCGGGCGGCCTGTTGCGCAGGAAGGGTCGCGGACCGGCTCGGCTTTGGGCGCGCCGAGCTCTGGCGGCATCACGCGATGGCGGCAGCGTTCCTCGCGGAGAGAAGCGGCCCGGGCTGGATGGAGCGCGCTCCGCTGGCGACCGCCGCCGCCCTCCTCTCCCGCGCGACGCTGATCGGCATGGGGCATGGCCGGCTGCTCCATGGCAGCACCCGGGCGGCCGAGTGGGACGCCCTCGCGGCTTACGCCGAACGCGTCGGAGCAGAGCAGGGCCGTAGCTCGCGCCGCGCCGAATGGGCCGAACGCGAACTCGCTGCCGTCTATCGGTCCCGCTCCTGGAGACTCACGGCCCCGTTGCGCCTTCTCGGCACGTGCGCGCGCCGCATTGCGGCAGCAGGAGGTGAGTTGAGACGACCAAGAGGGCTCAGCCTCCCGAGCCCCCGGGATATTTGAGCAGGGATTCCACAGATCGCCGTAGCGGCCCGAGATGATCGGAACGCCGACCCGGGATCATCGCATTTTCCCGCCCGCATTGATCAGGAATGCAGTGCGCTATTGCGGCGCTCCATAAGAGCGACCCGAATAAGGCGCTTCAATATTTGTTCAGCGTCAGACCGCGGCCCATTCACTTTCGAGCACGAACCTTCACTCCGATCATCAAGTTTGCTCGGCACCATGGTGGAGGGGGTTGGATTCGAACCAACGTAGGCGTGCGCCAACGGATTTACAGTCCGTCCCCTTTAGCCACTCGGGCACCCCTCCGCCGCGCGGGTTATGGCGGACGAGCGGGCTTGTCAACGCGCCGCGGACCCTCTCTATAGGGTCCCGCCATGGCGCAGCATCCCTCTCATCGGCCCGGTCCGCCGGCCCGGCACTTCCCGCGACGGGAGGTGACGCGCCCGCAGGCACCGCGCGGCGGCGTCTGGCTTTACGGCCTGCATGCTGTCGCTGCGGCGCTTGCCAATCCGCACCGGCGGGCGCGGCGCCTCATGCTCACCGAAGAGGCAGAGACGGCGCTCAAGGCGCGACTTGCATCGGGCTGGCCAATCGCGCCGGAGCGGACCGAGCGGCAGCGGATCGATCAGTTGCTCGGCCTTGGGGTGGCGCACCAGGGTGCGGCGCTGCTCGCTGATCCGCTTTTGCCGCCACCGCTTCAGAACGTTCTCGCCAGCCCGGGTCCGCTGATCGTGCTCGACCAGTTGAGCGATCCTCGCAATGTCGGAGCCATCCTGCGCTCGGCGGCGGCCTTCGGCGCCGCAGCGGTGATCGCCCAGGAGCGCAATGCGCCGGATGAAACCGGCGCCATGGCCAAGGCGGCCTCCGGCGCGCTGGAGACGGTGCCCCTGTTGCGCGCGGTCAACATTGCCCGCACGCTGATCGCTCTCAAGGCAGCCGGTTGCTGGACAATCGGACTGACCCCGGATGCGCCGCGCCTTCTTTCGGGGCCGGAGCTCGCCGGAAGGCGGGTCGCACTCGTACTGGGCGCAGAGGACGAGGGTCTCCGCCGGCTGACCCGGGAAACATGCGACGAGAGCCTGGCATTGGCCATGCCCGGCGGGAGAATGACAAGCCTCAACGTCGCGGCGGCGGCGGCGATTGCGCTCTACGAGCTCACCCGTGGCAGGAACGGAGCAAAAAGCCCATGAGTTCGGATCCGGTCGCCATCGCCGAGCTGCTGCTCAAGGAGCGGCGCGCACACCGCAAGCTGCTGCCCTTCGAGCCTGACGTCGGCCCGGCGAGCGAGGCGGAAGGGATCGCGGCGCAGCGTGCACTTGCCGAACGCATGGGCGGGTTGCCGCCCGCCGGTTTCAAGATCGGCGCGACGGCGAAGCATATGCAGGATTATCTCGGGCTCGACGGGCCGCTGGCCGGGTTCATGCCGGGCAGCGGCATCTATTCAAGTGGAATCCGTCTTCCATTCGCCGCTTTCCAGACCCCGGCGGTGGAGTGCGAACTGGCGATTCGGCTGGCCGCCGATCTGCCGCCGGGTCCCTGCTCGGCCGAACGCGCCGCTGCTGCGGTCGGTGCGGTTTCGGCGGCGATCGAAATCGTCGAAAATCGCTATCCGGATCTGCGCGAGTTCGGGGTTCCGGCACTGATCGCCGACCAGATGTTCCACGCCGCAGCCGTCGTCGGCAGCGCAGAGGCGGAGTGGCGGAAGCTCGATCTCAAAGCCATCACGGGGCGCATCCTGGTCAATCAGTGCCCGTGCGGGGATGGGAAGGGCAAGGAACTGATGGGCGATCCGCTCACCGCGCTCGCCTGGCTCGCCGCTTCTCCTCTGGCGGCGGCGTTCGGCGGACTCAAGGCAGGGCAGGTGGTCATGCTCGGAACGGTGACGCCGGCGGTGTGGCTGATGGGGCCGGCAGCGGTAGAGGTGGTGTTCAAGCCGTTGCCGGCGGTTCAGCTCACGCTGGAATGAAGGGCGTGCAAAGGGCTCATTAACTTCGTCCCGTGCAAGCTCCGCCTCGACCGTGCGATTCCCTTTTTGCCGCGGCAACCCCCTCGCCAAAACGGCTGGAGCGGAGTGAGCCCAAATGCTCGCTGACTGGAACCTGTTACCTGAAGATCTGCAAATTGCCCTTTCCCGCGAGGCCATGCGCCGCGCCTCGGATACGATTGCCGGCCAGGCGGAACTCCTGGCCGGCGAGATCGAGGGCGGCGCGCTGTCCGATCGCGGCGGCCCGAACGCGCTCCGCCTCCTCGCTGCACTGGTGCGGCTCGGCGGAGAGGATGCGTTCGGCTGTGCGGGCCACGCCTGACACTAGACCCGTGTCGGGCTGACTGTGCAGCCCGACACGGGTCTCGCGGTTTATGCGAGCCCGCGATTCACGCCCTCCGACGATTCCGTCGCGGGCGATCGCGGGCTATCCCTTCGAGATCCGCATTCCGACCAGGCGCGGCTTCGAGGATCCGAAATTCATCACCGTGCTCTCTGTCACGAACCGCTATCCCGGCGGCTTCCGGGAGGATCGCGGCTGCAAGTGGTTCAGCGGCAGCTGATGCGCATGGCTATGCGGTGGTGACGGATAGTCCGCCTGCCCAGAGGCGCATCAGCGGCCCATCCCGCCCCGCAACAGGATCCGCCTCCGGGAGCGAAACCGCCGCGATCAGGCCCCGGATCCCGCTTTCATCCTTGGGTTGCCCACGCCGAAGGTCCGGCTGCGCCGAGCCTGCCGGATAGGCGCCAACAATGAGAAGATCCGCCGAGGCATCCACCGCGCAATGTCCGACCCCGGCCGGGATAACGACGACATCGCCGGCATCAAGACGAACGACTTCTCCGGCCGGGCCGCCGAACAGCACGCTGGCCCTCCCGCGTGCCACGCCCAGCGCCTCGTGCACCCTGGCGTGGAAATGGTGGAACGGATAGACGCCATTGCGCCATGAAGCAGGCCACAGATTGGCGGTGAACAGCCTCTCGATCCCGGTGGCATTCGTGGCCGGCGCGGCCTGCCGATAGACGAGGAGCGGCAGGTGCGAATTCGGAATCGCCCCGTCGGGGTCGAATCGGAAAATCTCGGGCCCGAGCATGCCGAGCCCTTCCTCAGGCGGCCCTGGAAAGGTCCATGCCGCAGGCGTCCCAGGCGGCGAAGAATTTGGCTGCTTCCTCTGCCGAAAGCGGCACGTTCGGCGGGCGGGGCGTGAGCCATGCCGGATCCCGTTCGGCCCGCGCGACCAGCGCGCGCAGGGCCGGAATGGTCGGAACACTGGTCAGCACCCTGCGGAGCGCTGAGAGCAGGCGTTGCGCCTCCTCGCCCTCACGCTCCCGCCAGTGCGCCACCACTGCGGCATTGATCGCGCTCGTCACGTTGGCCGCCGCAGTAATGCATCCCGCGCCGCCTTGCTTCAGAATTTCGAGCAAGCCGTCATCGAATCCGACATAGACCTCGAATCCCTCGGCGCCGAATTCCTTCACCATGGCGGAAGCGTTGGCGAGACTTCCGCTGCTGTCCTTGACCCCCTTGATCACGCCGGGGAAGGCTTTCAGCAGGCGGGCGATCAGGGCGAGGCTGAAAGGCACGGCCGACAGCCGCGGGAAATGATAGAGGTAGATCGGGATCCGGCTGCCAAGCCGCTGGATCACTTCGCTGAAATAGGTGAACAGCCCGTCCTCCGACAGGTCCTTGTAATAGAAGGGCGGCAGCATCAGGGCGCCGCGGCAGCCAAGCTCGGCCGCGCGACGCGTGAGCAGCACCGAATCGGTCAGCGCCGGGGTGCCCGTGCCGGGCAGCAGGCGCTCGGCTGGCACGCCGCGCTCGAGCAGTCCTTCGAGGATTTCCAGCCGCTCACCGATGCCGAAGCTGTTGGCTTCACCCGTGGTGCCCAGCACGCCGATATTGTTGCAGCCGTGTGCGAAGAGATGGCTGCAGCGCCGCGCGAGACGGTCGAGATCGGGCGAAAGATCGCTCCGCATCGGGGTCAACACCGCCGCGTTCACGCCGGCGAAGATGGCATCACGTGTCATCGTGGTTTCTCCGTTCCCCGTTTCCATAGCACCGCAGGGCGCCGCGGCATCCGCGCCGGCCAGGCGACGACATGATCCTCGAGCCGGCTTGCTTCGGTTTCCGGCACTGCGCGCCCGGCCACGGACGCACCGGCGCGATGCACGCTGTCGGGATCACCCGTGATCAGCGGATGCCACGCCGGCAGATCGCGCCCCTCGGCCAGGCGGCGGTAGGCGCAGGAGGGCGGCAGCCAGTCGATTTCCTCGAGCGCCCTGGGCGTCAGGCGCACGCAGTCCGGCACGCGCCGGTGGCGGTGCACATAGTCGGTGCAGCGGCAGCTCTTCGTGTCGAGCAGGCGGCAAGCGACGTTGGTGAAGGAAAGCGCTCCGTCATCGTCGCGCAGCTTGTGGAGGCAGCAGCGGCCGCAACCGTCGCAAAGCGACTCCCATTCCGAGAGAGACATCTCGGCCAGCGTCTTGATCTTCCAGAACGGCAGCGGCTCATCCAAGGCAGGCCATCCAATTCTCATCGAACCTGAGGAGTATCCTTTAGAGCCTTAAAAGAGAACGAAATTTACCGGACGCAGCAACCCCGACGACGGGCCTCGACCGGCTTTTGTCAACCTAATCCGACCACTGCGGCAGCGGAAGGGGCCACGAGCAAGCCCCCGCCGCCTGGCTTTCGCTCAGCTGCCGTAGCGGGCAAGCACGGCGCGCAACGGGTTTGCGCCGGGATTGTTCGCCTGCATCGAGACCACGATGTCGCGCGTATCGGCGGGCCTGCCGTAGTAGACTTGGTTGCTCGCGGGGTCCGCGGAAAGCAACGCGCCGTCGAGCGAGACGCCGGCGAACAGGCCGCGGTTCTCGGCGAAGGTGACGATATCGGCATTGAGAGCCGCGGTTGTCCCGCCGCCTACCCCGGCGCCGAAATTCGCAACCGCAATCGAGGCGTCAGCCCCGATCTTGAACTGGCTGTTGATGACGGCGTTCAACGCTTTGTCGTTCATGATCATGATCATGACCGAGGAATTCTCGATACCCGCCTGCAAGCCGAGGCTGCCGCTGCCGATCGTATAGAATGCGGGGTCGGACCAGGAACCCTGGGCAGCGCGAGCGACCAGCACGCACCCGCCGCCCGAGCCACCGAGAATGAACCCGGCCTTGAAGACCTCGGGGCAGATGATCACGGCATGCGCGCTCTTCAGGGTGTTCGCGACGTTGGGTCCGCTCGAGGAGCTCATGATCGATTCGACAGTCAGGGTCGATTGATCGACCAGGCGCTGCGCGCCGTTCTGGTCTCCCGGCCCGGCGCAGGCGGCCAGCGAGAGGATCGTGAGCAGAGCAAGCATGGCGAAGCGCGGCATCGGCTTTCTCCCTTCTCCTCGATCCCCCGGATTCTTCGCAGCGTAGAAAATCGGCGCGCGAATCGAAAGACAGAGGCCGAACTCTGCGGCGAAAGAACGGCGGTTGCCAGTCCGTGCCAAGGCCAGGCCCGATTTCGCGGGCGCCCTGCGCCCGGCTCGCTATTTGGGCCCGCGATTCACGCCCGCCGGCGATTCCGCCTCTGGCGATCGCGGGCCAGGCACCCCTGTTGCGCGCCGGCGGCCCTGGATTTCGAGAGGCCGGCATGGCAGCGTCCAGGCCCTTTTCCAGCACTCCCAGCGATCGCTCATGAAGCTTCTGATACCCGGCCCTGTGACCACGCGCCCGGAAGTACGGGCCGCCCTGGTCCATGACTTCGCTCCCTGGGATCTCGATTTCCATCCGCTCTATGCCGGGGTGCGGGCGCGCCTCTTGCCGATCGCCGGCGTGGGGCCGGAGACACATGCCTGCCTGCCCATCCAGGGCTCGGGGCACTTCGTGATCGAGGCCGCGCTGCGCACTTTCGTGCCGCGCGAGGGCAAGGTCCTGGTGCCGATGACCGGGAGCTATGCCGTCCGCCTCACCCGGCTGGCGCGCGAATGCGGGCGTGAGGTGCTGCACGTTCCGATGGGCGAGCGTGAGCGGGTCGATCCCCGTGCGGTGGCCGCTGCCCTGGCGGCCGACCCGGCGATCAGCCACCTCGCTTTCGTGTACAGCGAGACCAGCAGCGGCATCGTGCATGACGCGGACGCGCTGGTCGGGGTTGCGCGCGCGCATCACCGGCGCGTCATCATTGACGCCGTTTCCGCCTTCGGTGCGCTGCCGCTCGATCTCTCAGCCATGCCGGAGGTGGATGCCGCCCTCTTCACCGCCAACAAGTGCCTTGAAGGAATCCCCGGCATCGCCGTCGCGATCTCTCCGCGCGAGCGTCTTGTCGGCCGCGTCGGCGAGGCACAAAGCTGGTGCCTCGATCTGGCGGATGTCCACGCTCACGCCGAGCGCAACGGCAGCGGAAGCTTCCGCTTCACCCCGCCGGCGCAGGTGCTGAATGCGCTCTCGGTCGCGCTCGATCTCTTCGCCGCCGAGGGCGGGCGCGAGCGGCGGCTCGAACGCTACCGGGCCAACCTCAAGGTTTTTGCCGATGGCGTGCGCGCGGTCGGCCTTTCGCCCTACCTGCCGCGGCAACTGCAAGGTCCGATCGTGTTCAATGTGCATGCGCCGGACGATCCGCGCTGGAATTTGCAATCCTTCGTCGATCGGGTGAAGGAGCGCGGGTTCGTGATCAGCAACTTCTTCGATACTGTGACGCCAAGTTTCCGCGTCGGCCTGATCGGAGCGCTGGGCCCGGAAGACTTCCGCGAAGCCGTCGGCGCGATGGATGGTGCGCTCAGGGAACTCGGGATTCGGAATCGCAAGGCGGCGTGAACGGCCGCCGGGGCGGCTGTGAGGAGAGGGGCGGATGCCCAACAATGCGAGCGGCTGGCTGAGCGCACGGTTCGGCGGGGCCGGCGTGGCGACGACCCATTTCACGAACGCGCAGCAGGCCATGCAGACGTATTTCGCCGGCCTGCTGCACACGATCGGCAACGCCGTGACGCGCCGGGTGGTGAAGAAAGGCATCTATCGCGTCGGCAAGCTGATGTGGGCATCGAGTACGCCGGTGCACGGCAATGCGGCGCGCTTCGGCACCTGGTCGAAAACCAAGCGCAGCACGGGTTCCGAGCAGAACCTGATCATGAACTGCTGGGAGGGCGTGCTTTATCTGGCCTACCAGTGCAACGCGATCAGCAAGGCCGAATGCACGCGGTTCTATCAGTCCGCGACGGCGTCCGACACCAAGTTGCGCAGCCTGTTCGGCACGGCGGCGCAATACAACCCGCCGGGCGCGACACCGAACATGGGCGATCTCCTGGCCTTCGAGGACAACAGGAACGGCGCCAACGTCATCAATCACGTTGCGATCTATATGGGCATCTACAATGGCCAGCATTACGTGCTGCACAATCTGAGCTACAACGGCGTGACGACCGGATTGCAAATGGGCGGCGGGTTTCATTTCGAAGACATGCCCGGGGTGCTGCAGCGCTATGGCGGCAACGTGACGGTTTACTATACAAGCCCGTTCTGGGAAGGCGCTGCACCGACCCACGCCTACGCCCAGGCGTTGTAGCCGCGCGGGCGGCGGCGGGCTCCTTGCCTGGCTGATCGGCTCGCCGGTGGCGAGCGCGCCCGGCTGTGCATTCTGACCGCGATCAGCGATTGGTGTGCTCGGCGCGGTCGAAGCCGGGGCGAGGCACGAGATCCATCAGCGTGCGGCCGAAGCCGCCGTCGACGAGGATCTCCTGGCCGGTGACGTAACCCGAGCGGGGGCTGGCGAGAAACAGCACCACCTCGGCGATATCCTCCGGTTGCGCCACGCGCTGGAGGGGCACCATCGCGGCGCGGCGCCCGGCAATGGCAGGGTCGCGGTAGAAGGCTTCGCTCATCGGCGTCCGCACCAGCCCGGGGCTCACCACGTTGCTGCGTATGCCGGCCTCGCCCCATTCCAGCGCAAGCTGGCGGGAGAGCATGACAACGCCCGCCTTGCTCACGCTGTAGGCGCCGCTGAAACCCTGCGCATGCGACGCGGCGATCGAGGCGATGTGCACGATCGCGCCGCGGCGGCGCTCCAGCATCGTCCGGCCGAACGCCTGCGCGCACAGGAAATAGCCGGTGAGGTTGGCACCGAGCAAAGCATTCCATTCCGCGGGCGGAAGAGTCGCCAGCGGGCCGGGGCGCAGCAGGCCGGCATTGTTGACCAGCACATCGACCGCACCGAGTTCGCGCGCGATGCGCTCTGCAGCAGCGGCGACGGCCGCAGGATCGGCAACATCGCAGGTGAGGGGAAGCACGCGCGGGCCTTCGAGCAGCGCGGCAGTGCGCCGGGCGGCATCCCCGTCGCGGTCGATCAGTGCGATCGCGGCAGCACCCGCGCGTGAAAAATCGGCCGCCAGCGCGCGGCCGATGCCGCCGCCCGCACCCGTGATGGCGACGACGCTGCCGGAAAGCCCGAGCCACGCGCGGGTATCGGGATCGGGTCCGATGGCCATTTCTCCTCTCCTTCAGCCTCTTCGCGACGAGCCTGCGGGTGGGGCCGGGGAGGGTCAAGCCGGGCGGGTGCGCTCGGGCCATGCATCCCGCAGCAGTTCCTGAAGAGCGATCGCCTCCAGGGTCGCGGCATTCTCGGCCGTATTGTCGAAGATGCACCAGGTGGCAGCCTGATCCGTTGCTGTCACTCGGCGGGCCAGGCGGGCCAGTGCGGTCGCGCTGTACGCCGAGTGATAGACATGCGGCGAGCCGTGCAGACGGAAATAGACGAGGCCATTCCAGCCGCCCGGCTCGGCCGCCGCCGCGAGGAGCGGCGGATCGGCGGCGACGCGGCCGATGCGATACTCGAGGAGCAGTGCCTCGGCGGGCGCCGTGAACCAGTCCGGATGACGAGGCTCGCATACGGCAGCGCCGGTGAACCGCTCCCTGAGTGCTGCGAAGAATGCGCCGGCGCGGTCCGGCTCGAAGGCAAGACGCGGGGGAAGCTGGAACAAGAGCGGGCCGAGCGCCTCACCGAGGCCGGAGACCTGAACGAGGAAGGCCTCGAGCGCTGCTTCGGCGGTGGCGAGGCGGAGTTCGTGCGTGATCAGCTTCGGCGCCTTGACGGCGAAGGCAAAGCCGCCTGGCACGGTTGCGGCCCAGCGTTCGTAAGTTGCGCGCCGATGCGGGCGATAGAAGGAGGAGTTGATCTCGACCGCCGCGAAGCGCCGGGAATAGCGCTCGAGGTGGCTTCCCTCGGACGGAAAGAGTGCTGTGTGCACCTTCGGGATCGCCCAGCCGGCACAGCCGATCCGGAAGTGCCCGATCATCATGCAGTCCCGAAGCGTCTTCGTGAGCGATCCGCTCAGTCAGACAAGAGAGAGCGTGCTCAGTCAAGCTGAACACGCTTTAGCGTGCCGACTCCAACGCTTGATACCGTAGGATGCACCCTAGCGGTCGGCACACACCTCTTTGTTTTCAGTGGCCTGCTGGTCCCCTTTCGTTTGCTGCCGGCGGCAGCAAACGTCGGGGGCAGGACACTAGGAGAGGCGCCGGATGAAGGCCGCGAACGCCTTCAGCTCGGCGGCGATCATCTCGCGCGTCGGCCCGTCGGTGATTTCGCCCTTCGCTGCATCCACCTTCGTTTGCACAGCCGGAACCATCACCTCGGGCCGGTTCAGCACATAGGCCTCGAGGAAAACCATGACCTGGCGAAGATGGTACTGGCTGCGGGCGCCGCCGAGGCCGCCCGGCGAGGCGGAGGCGAGCGCGACCGGCTTGCCGGAGAAGGGCTGCGGGGAAAGGCGCGACACCCAGTCGATCGCGTTCTTGAGGCCGCCGGGGATCGAGTAGTTGTATTCGGGCGTGACGATGATCACGCCGTCCGCTGCGGCCATTGCGCCGGCCAGCGCGGTGACCGCAGGGGGAAAACCCTCGGCCTGCAGATCCGCGTTGTAGAGCGGGAGATTGCCGATCGAGGGGGCCGGGGTGATGGTCATGTCCGGGGGCGCGAGTGCCGGCAACGTGCGCGCCAACATGGCGTTGAAGGATCCCTTGCGCAGGCTGCCGAGCAGCGAGACGACATGGAGCACTCTGGCGTCCGACATAATACCTCCGGCGATGCGGGTTCAATCCGGAGTATGCCAGCTTGCCCGAACGGGCGGGAGGGCAGGGAACGGCTGGACAAGGCGGCTTGGATCGCGCATCGCCATAGGCGGGGCCAAAGCGAGGATTCCATGCCGCTCAGCAAACCGACCGGGCGTGCGCTTCTGCATGAACGCGACATCACCATCCGCGGCTATCGACGCACGGACGGGCGTTTCGATATCGAAGCGCATCTCGTCGATACCAAGACCTACAGCTTCCCGAACCAGGATCGGGGTGAAATCCCTGCCGGCGAGCCGTTGCACGAGATGTGGGTCCGGCTGACGGTGGACGAGAACTTGCTGATCGAAGCGAGCGAGGCGGTGACCGAACAGGGGCCCTACGCAATCTGCCCTGATGCGGCGCCGAACTTCGCGAGGCTCGCCGGGCTCCGGATCGGCCGTGGTTTCCTCAAGGCCGCGAACGAGCGGGTGGGTGGCGTGGCCGGGTGCACGCACTTGCGCGAGCTGCTGCAGCAGCTCGGCACGACCGCCATCCAGACCCTCTATGCGGTGCGGACGCAGAGGGAAGAGGCCGAGGATTCCGCAGCGCGCGAGCCGCGCATGCTCAATAGCTGCTATGCCTATGCCGCGAATGGGCCGGTGGTGCAGCGCCGCTGGCCGAATTTCTACACCGGCCCCGATCCGCTGCCAGTGATTGCTGAGACTGGCGGGGCGCCCCCGACAGACATTTCGCACGCGTGATCGGGCGATCGCGGGCTAAAGCGGCAGCGGGGCGGCCTTCATGTGCTCCATGGCAAAACGGCTGGTGACGTTGCGCAGCGGCAAGGCGTTGATGAGCCGGCGATAGAATCCATCGTAAGCCGCGATGTCCGGGACGACGACGTGCAGCAGATAATCCACATCTCCGCTCATCCGCCACGCCGCAACGATCTCGGGGGTCCCGGCCACGAGCGCCGCGAAGCGCTCGAGCCAGGCGGCGGAATGGTCGGCGGTCTCGACGGAGACGAAGGCGCTGACCGGCAGCCCGACCCTTTCCGCGTCGATCACCGCCACCCTGCCGCGGATGATGCCCGCCGTTTCCAGCCTGCGGATACGCTTCCAGCAGGGCGTTGCGGTCAAGCCGACCTTGGCCGCGATCTCGGCGAGCGAGAGGCTGGCGTCTTTGGCCAGCAGCTTGAGGATCGTACGGTCGGTTGCGTCGATCTCCTTACGCTCCTTGGCATCCGTCATTTTGGGAAAAATTCCTTCTCCACGCTGCCAGCAGAGGCTCCAGTATGCGCGGATTTTGCCGAGAGGATAAAATGTTTTAGCGGGGACTGGTGGCCGGCGGGGCGGATCCGGGCGGAGCCTTCTGGGCGGAAAGGTCCTGGAAGCCGGGGGGCGGGGCAAACAAGGCCTTCGGCTCAGCCTCGTAAGCAACGGAGAGCGCGGTCAGTCGGGCCTGGTGGGCGGGTTGGCTTCCTTCGATGCGGCTCAGAACCACCCCATCCGCCGTGACGCAGACCGATCCGCCTGCTCCACCGGGGCCGATCTTCCAGAGATCGCACGCATATCCGGCCACCCGGGCGCTGCCGGCGCGCTGATAGGTTGCCTCAGGGTCGAGCAGCAAGAGCCCGCTTGCCACCCTTGGGTTGAGCGGCCCGCTCATGAAGGCGTGGATTTTCGGATCGACCACGGTCGCGGTCTTCCTGGCCCGGTCGATCAGCAGGTACCCCCCGGAGGCGGGATTATCGAGCCTGATGAGCTGCCCGCCGCCGATCGCGCGCAAGCGAAGCTCGTCGGTCGTTTTGCCGCCCGGGGCGTTTGCATCCGGGCTTTCCAGGCGGTACCGGACGCTCACGTCGCGGCTCGGCGCGAAGAGCGGATGGGCAGCCGTGGCCGCCGCCGCCAGCAGGAGGAGGGCCGCCACACTGGATCGGACAGGGCCGGCCCTGGACCGCACTCGTGTGCCGACTCCAACGCTTGATACCGTAGGATGCACCATAGCGGTCGGCACACACCTCTTTTATTTTCAGTGGCCTCTCATCCCCTTTCGTTTGCTGCCGGCGGCAGCAAACGTCGGGGGCAGCACACTAGACCGGTGTCGGGCTGACTGTGCAGCCCGACACCGGTCTCGTGCTTTATTTGAGCCCGCGATTCACGCCCTCCGACGATTCCGCCTCGGGCGATCGCGGGCTAGCCCTCCCGCTCCTCGCCGGGAGCCGAGAGCGCGAGCGAAAGCGCGTGCAGCCCGCTACCGAATTCCGCAGCCAGAGCCGCGTGCACTGCCTGCGCCCGTTGCACGCGGCTCTGGCCGCGGAACGAAGCCGAGACCAGCAGCACCGAGTAATGAGTCTCCCCTTCCGGGCGGGCGCCGGCATGGCCGACGTGGCGCGCGGAGTCGTCATGAACTTCGATCCGGCTTGGTGCAAAACGCGTCCGAAGGAGACGCTCGATGCGTTCGGCCCGGGTTTGCATGGCGCACATATCGGCCGTTTCGCGCCGACCGCCAAGCCGGCGTTGCCAACACGGGGGAGGAACCCCCATAACCAACGCATGGAACCACGGCGTTCGCGCATCAAGGCATTCGCGCCCGACCCCGATGCACCGGGGCGGGGGTGCGATGTCCTGGGCTGCGAGGCCCCGGGCGAGTACCGTGCCCCCCGCTCACGGCGGGCACTGCGCGAGTGGCGGTGGTTCTGTCTCGAGCACGTGCGCGCCTACAATGCGGCATGGGACTATTACCGGGGAATGAGTCCAGGCGAGATCGAAGCCGAGCTGCGCTCCGATATCGCGTGGCAGCGCCCCACCTGGCCTCTCGGCCGTCTCGGCGGGAACGACTGGCGGAACGCGGCCGGGCTTGAAGATTCGCTGGCGGCATTCGCCGACGCGGCGTCCCGTCCCAGCGCCGCCAAGGCGGCGCCAGCCGAGCTGAAGGTGCATCTCGCGGCACTCGAGCTTGGCTGGCCGGTGACATTGGAGGTGGTCAAGGCGCGCTACAAGGAACTCGCTAAGCGCCATCATCCGGACGCCAACGGCGGGGATGCCGACGCCGGCGAGCGGTTCAAAGCCATCAGCCTCGCCTACGCGACGTTGCGCACCAGGCTGGCGCGCGCGCCCTCACCCGCCGCCGTCTGAGCAGGCGGGTTTCAAGCCCCACTACGCGGGATTACATTACCACTCTGATCGCCACAGGACCGTCCGGCCGATGAACAATGTTGCCGTCTCTTCTCAACCGCGTGTCGAGCCCACCTCGGCGATCGACCTGCCCGATATCATGGTCAATGCCCGCCAGACTTTCGGCATCGAGACGGCCATCGAGGTGCCGGCCTTTTCCATCCGCACCGAGCACGTTCCCGACGTAGACGAGGCGTACCGCTTCGATCGGGAAACGACGCTGGCGATCCTCGCCGGCTTCGCCCACAACCGCCGCGTGCTGATCCAGGGCTACCACGGCACCGGCAAATCGACCCACATCGAGCAGGTGGCGGCACGGCTCAACTGGCCCTGCATCCGCATCAATCTCGACAGCCACATCAGCCGGATCGACCTCATCGGCAAGGATGCGATCGTGCTGAAGGACGGCAAGCAGGTCACGGAATTCCGCGAAGGCATCCTGCCCTGGGCGCTGCAGCACCCCTGCGCGCTGGTGTTCGACGAATACGACGCCGGCCGCCCGGACGTGATGTTCGTCATCCAGCGCGTCCTCGAGGTGGAGGGCAAGCTCACCCTGCTCGATCAAAGCCGCGTCATCCGTCCGCATCCCGCGTTCCGGCTCTACGCCACCACCAACACGGTCGGCCTCGGCGACACGACGGGTCTCTATCACGGCACCCAGCAGATCAATCAGGGCCAGATGGACCGCTGGAACATCGTCGCCACGCTCAATTATCTGGCCCACGGGCAGGAAACCGAGATCGTGATGGCGAAGCTCGGCATCGATCCGGATGACAGGCCCGCGAAAAAGCGGATCGAGAGCATGGTCGCGCTCGCCGACCTGACGCGGGCCGGCTTCATCAACGGCGACATCTCGACCGTGATGAGCCCGCGCACGGTGATCACCTGGGCCGAGAACGCCCACATCTTCGGCGATCTCGGCTTCGCCTTCCGCCTCACCTTCCTCAACAAGTGCGACGAGACGGAGCGGCAGATCGTTGCCGAATACTATCAGCGCTGCTTCAACGAGGAAATCCCGAGCGGCGGCTTCCTGCGCAAGGCGTCCTGAAGCATCCAGTGAGCGGTTCGAAAGAGAGCGATCGGGTCGAGGAGTTCAAGCGCGCCACGGCAAGCGTGCTGCGCGCCATGGCCGGCACGCCGGAAGTGCAGGTCGCCTTTCAGCCGGGCCCGCCCGGGCTCAGCGGCAGCCGCGCCCGCCTGCCGCTGCCCACGCGCGCGCTGCCCGCCGGCGAGCGCTCGCGCCTGCGCGGCACCGCCGATCAGGTGGCGCTACGGCTCCGTCATCACGACGATGCCAAGCACAGGGAAAGAATCCCGATCGGGCGCGAAGCAAAGGAAGCCTACGACGCGCTCGAGCAGGTCAGAGTGGAGGTGATCGGGGCGCGCCACATGGCCGGCGTTGCCGCCAACCTGCGCGCCCGCCTGGCCGAGGAGTGCGAGGCCGAAGGCTACGACCGGATGACGGAGAAGGATCAGCTTCCGGTCTCCGCCGCACTGGCCCTGCTGGCTCGGGAGAGGCTTTCCGGTGTGGGGACGCCGGCGGCGGCAACCCGCATCCTCGAGGCTTGGCGCGGCACCCTGGGCAGTGCCGCCGAGAGGGCGATGGCAGACCTGGCTCGTCTCGCCGACGACCAGGTGGCCTATGCCCGTGCCGCGCGGCGGCTCCTGGCAGCGCTCGATCTCGCGGAAGCCGAAGCAGACCTCGAAACCGATGCCGAGGGCGAGGAGAACGAAGGGGAAGAGCAGTCCGGAGCCGAGGACCAGAGCGCGGAAAGCGAAGGGCGCTCGGAAGCGGATGCCGAGGCGATGCTGGGCGCGGATGCCGAAGAGGTCGAAGGCGAGGCGGCAGACGACACCGAGCAGGGAGAGGAAGAGGCAACCGACGGCGACGAGCGTCCGGGCGGCCCGCAGGCACCGCGCGATGCGGCGGCGGGCGGGGGCGAAAGCGGCTATCGCGCCTACACACGCAGCTTCGATGAGGAGGTCGCGGCGGAGGAGTTGTGCGACCCCGAGGAGCTGACCCGCCTCCGCCAGCAGCTTGACCAGCAGCTCCAGCATCTGCAGGGCGTGGTCTCCAAGCTCGCCAACCGCCTGCAACGCCGCCTGCTTGCCCAGCAGCAGCGGGCCTGGGACTTCGATCTCGACGAGGGGCTGCTCGATGCCGGCAGGCTCGCGCGCGTGGTCGTCAATCCGCTGCATTCTCTCTCCTACAAGCGCGAGCGGGACACCGAATTCCGCGATACCGTGGTCACGCTGCTGCTCGACAATTCCGGGTCCATGCGCGGCCGGCCGATCACGGTTGCTGCCATGTGCGGCGATATCCTGGCGCGCACCCTCGAGCGCTGCGGGGTGAAGGTCGAGCTGCTCGGCTTCACCACGCGCGCCTGGAAGGGCGGGCAGAGCCGCGAGCGCTGGGTGGCCGAGAACAAGCCGCGCAACCCCGGCCGTCTCAACGACCTTCGTCACATCATCTACAAGGCCGCCGACCAGCCGTGGCGGCGTTCGCGCAAGAATCTCGGCCTGATGCTGCGCGAAGGCCTGCTGAAGGAGAACATCGACGGCGAGGCGCTGCTCTGGGCCTATCGGCGTCTTCTCGCCCGCGCCGAACATCGCCGCATCCTGATGGTGATCAGCGACGGCGCTCCGGTCGATGATTCCACGCTCTCGGTCAATGCCGGCAACTATCTCGAGAAGCATCTGCGCGAAGTCATCCACGACATCGAAAGCCGCGATCTCGTCGAGCTGACCGCGATCGGCATCGGCCACGACGTGACCCGCTACTATCGCCGCGCCGTCACCATCGTCGATGCCGAGGAGCTCGGCGGCACGATGATGAAGAAGCTCACCGAACTGTTCGACGAGGATGAAGCGGCGGCCTGGCAGCGGGCGGCTGCCAACCGCGCTGCGCTCGTGGTGTGAGCAAAAGAGGGGGCGCAGCGTGATCCTGGTGACGAACGGCGAGGGCTATCCCGGGGCAGACACTACCGCGCGCCTTCTCTCCGAGGGCCACCCTGGGCTCGACGCGATCGAGGCCGGCATCCGGCTGGTCGAAGCGGACGAGCGGGTGCGCACGGTCGGGCGCGGCGGCTGGGCGAACATCCTCGGCGAAGTGGAACTCGACGCCGCGGTGATGGACGGAACGAGCCTCCGTACCGGCGCGGTCGGGGCGGTGATGGGATTCCTGCACCCGGTTTCGATCGCCCGCGCGGTCATGGAACGCCTGCCGCACGAGTTCCTCGTCGGTCGGGGTGCCGAGATGTTCGCGCGCGAAATCGGCGCCGAGACCGCGGAAAATGTGCTGCCGCATGCGCGCGAGGCCTGGCAGGCCTGGTTCGAGCAGGCGGTCCGCGGGACGGCGCGCGAACACTGGCCGGAAAGCGGCCTGATCGAACACGTGCGGGCGCAGGTGCAAGCCGACCGCCCGGCCGGAACCACCGTCTTCATTGCCCGCGACCAGCGCGGAAAAATCGCCTCCGGCACCAGCACTTCCGGCTGGCAGTGGAAGCACCCCGGCCGTCTTGGAGACACGCCGATCATCGGCGCCGGCTCCTATGCTGATACGCGCTACGGCGCCTCTGCCTGCACCGGGGTGGGCGAAATGGCGATCCGCTGCGGCACCGCACGCTCGGTCGTTCTCTACATGAAGAAGGGCGCCAGCGTGCACGATGCGGTCGCGGAAGCGGTCGAGGACATGCGGGCGATGCGGGGCGGGCTGATCGGTCGCATCACGATCCATGCGATCGACAATCGCGATCGCCACCGTGTCGTGGCGGTGAACGGCGATGGCCGCAACGATTATTTCCTGTGGCGCGACGGCGAATCCCGCGCCACGCGGGAGCGTTGCGAACCGATCCCGCTTTGAGGAAAACGCCGCTGCCGGGGAGTCTTCGACGCGCCAGTACCGGCAATCGTGCGCCAGTGAGTCACCAGATCTCTTATTGTGAGCGAAACATTCAGCCGCGAGGGCTGCGGGCCCGTGACGGGCAACACCTCAGGAATTCCGGGTTTCCTGGATTGCCGCGGTTTATTCGAGCCCGCGATTCGCGTCCTCCGCCGATTCCCTCTCGGGCGATCGCGAACCAGGCTCCGCGGCCTCGCGATGACGCCGGCTTGTGTAAGATATAATACACGATTACAAGTACTGAAGCCTGATGATCGGAAATCATCACGCTCCAGCCGGTTGGCTGAGCGAGATTCGTGCTGAACAGTTAATTATAATTTGGATGTCCCATGAGAGACGAATTCGTTCCCCGTCTCGACATCCTTCCCGAGCCGCAGCGACGGCTGTGGGACGAGCTTGGCACTGTTCCTGCGGAATTCGTGCTCTATGGCGGCACGGCGATTGCGCTGCATCTGGGGCATCGCCGTTCGGATGATTTCGATTTTTTCAGCACCCAGCCGTTCGATCCGGCAAAGCTGGCCGCGTTACTTCCCTTCATGGATGGCGCGACGATTACGCAACGCGAACCGAACACGTTGAGCGGCACTGTGGATCGCGGTGGGCAGGTAAAGGTCTCCTTTTTCGGCGTCCCCGACGTTCTGCGGCTCGCTCCTCCGCACATTGCCCGCGGCAACGGCTTGCGGGTGGCGTCTCTGCTCGACCTCGCCGGAACCAAAGCATCCGTGGTGCAGCAACGGGCCGAAGCCAGAGACTACATCGACATCGACGCCATCCTGGGCGACGGTCGCATCGATTTGCCGACTGCCTTGGCCGCTGCGAAGGCGATTTACGGTTCGCCGTTCAATCCAGAGATCACCCTCAAGGCGCTGTCGTTCTTTGACGACGGCAACTTGTGCCGCCTTCCTCAGGTCACGAAAGACCGTCTCGCCAAAGCGGCGCGCGAAGTGGACCTCGACCGGCTGCCACCAATCGTCCCCGCCCAGCCGCCGCACTCCACAAGCAGAGGGCCGTCGCAATGAAGCCCATTCCTCTCAACTCCGAAACGGAAAAGATTGCCCGCCGGGTCATCTGGTTCGAGGAGCCTCCCGAGGCGCTTGCAGACCCGATCCGCTTCATGGCCTACGCGATGCGGCATGCCACGCACGAGGAGATGAAGGCGCTGCGGCGCTATGTGTCGGATGAGGACCTTCGTGAGGCGCTCGACAAGGCGCCGCCCGGCATCATCGATGCTCGCTCATGGGCCTATTGGAACTCCGTGATGGGCCGCTACCCGGCGCCGCCGATCCCTCGGCGCACTTTCCGTTAGTATCGCCTTATCGTTGTTGAGTGACCCGCGCTCTATCCGATTCGCTCCGCTCACCGCCCTCTCGCGGTTTATTCGAGCCCGCGATTCGCGCCCTCCGACGATTCCGTCTCGGGCGATCGTGGGCCAATGGCGAGCGGGTGCCGCCCTGCCCTCCGTCCAGGAGGGGCCGAGCATCCCATCAAGCAGTGACCGGGACGGGGGCGACGTCAATCGACTGCGGCCCGAAAGCGGCCGCGGAGCAGACCGCGCGGCAGCCTTGCCGCCGGTCCCCCTCCGGTCCGTGTCAGGGCCGGCGGAACAGGGCGTCTGCGGCGCTCAGGTGGCTCTGCTTCCGGGCCATCTCGGCCTCGACGCGGAGAATCTCGGCCCGCAGTTCCTCGCGGTAGGCGGCAAGCTCCGCCACCCCCATCGGCTCGAGCCGAAGCGGTTGAAGCCGGCCTGGCGGTGGTTTCGGCGCCTCGTCTTCCTCGATCATTCTCCTCTCCCGGGCCGGCCTCTGCCATTCATATTAGACCGGGTTCTGGCCTTGACCGCTCCCGGGGGCAGGGACCATATCGGCCCGGTGATGGGCCGACGCGTCGAGAGGTGATCCACGCCCGGCAACAGCTTGCACACACAACGGGAATTGTGATGGCACTGCCACTGATGCCGAAAGCCACCGCCGTGTGGCTGATCGAGAAGACAGCGCTGACCTTCCTCCAGATTGCCGAGTTCTGCGGCATGCATCCCCTCGAGGTGCAGGCGATCGCCGACGGCGAGGTCGCACAAGGCATCGTCGGCTACGATCCGATCGCCAACGGGCAGCTCACGCTCGAGGAAATTCGCCGCTGCGAGGCGGATCCGAATGTCCGGCTGCAATTGCTGGCGCCGGTCAATCCGCTGCCGCGCCGCCACTCGGCGGCTCATTACACTCCCGTTGCGAAACGCAACGATCGCCCGGATGCGATCGCCTGGCTGTTGCGAAATCACCCGCAACTGACCGACGCGCAGATCAGCAAGCTCCTGGGCACCACCAAGGAGACGATCCAGAAAGTGCGGACCCGGACGCACTGGAACAGCGCCAACATCAAGCCACGCGATCCGGTTTTCCTCGGGCTTTGCAGCCAGGGCGATCTGAATGCGGCGGTCGAAGCGGCGAACGAGCGGCTGGCGCGTGAAGGGCAGGCAGTGCCTCCTCCACCCCCTCCCGAGACCGAGGAAGCGGCCTGACCAACCGACGCCCTGCACCGAAGGAGCGGCCGGCTGGCCGGCTAGACCCGTGTCGGGCTGACTGTGCAGCCCGACACCGGTCTCGTGGTTTATACGAGCCCGCGATTCACGCCCTCCGACGATTCCGCCTCGGGCGATCGCGGGCTAGTCCGTGCTCCCCTCTTCCTGGTTCCTCAGGCGCTCCATCTCCTCCTTGACACGCAGCTTCTCCCGCTTGAGCCGGCCCAAGGTCTCGCTGTCCGGGCGGGGTCGTTGATCCTCCTCGGCGATCCGCATCTCGAGGCTGGCGTGGCGCTCTTTCAGGGCGGAAAGCCGAGACTGCACACTCATCGAGACCCCTTCCATTCGGCGGACCCCGCCACTCGGCAAGGCGCCCCGGCGGGTGGGCAAGCCTAGCAAAGCCGCCTGCCAGGAGCCATGGGAATCGCTGCAATGGCGGCGCCCGCGTGGTATGCACAGGCCATGCTGAACGACCATGATTCGCTCTTGCGGCGGCTGCATGAGCTGCGCAGCGAACACCGCGACCTCGATACGGTGATCGCGCGCCTCTCGGCCGAGGCGGCCTGCGATCAGCTCCACCTCCAGCGGCTCAAGAAGCGGAAGCTGCTGCTCAAGGACGAGATCTCGCGCCTGGAGAGCCGGCTGATCCCGGACAGCATCGCCTGACCCGCCATGAGCGTCGGTATCATCATGGGCAGCCGTTCCGACTGGCCGACTCTTTGCCACGCGGCGGCGATCCTCGATGAACTGGCGGTGCCATTCGAGACCCGGATCGTCTCCGCCCATCGGACGCCGGAGCGGCTTGCGGCATACGCGCGGGCGGCGCGCGGGCGCGGCATCCAGGTGATCATCGCCGGCGCCGGCGGCGCGGCGCATCTGCCCGGCATGTGCGCCGCCTTCACGGCGCTGCCGGTGCTCGGCGTGCCGGTCGAGAGTGCGGCGCTCAAGGGCATGGACAGCCTGCTTTCGATCGTCCAGATGCCGCCCGGTGTCCCGGTCGGCACGCTGGCGATCGGGCGGGCGGGCGCGGTCAATGCGGCACTCCTCGCAGCCGCCATCCTGGCACTCGCCGACCCTGCCCTGGCGGGACGGCTCGATGCCTGGCGGGCGGCGCAGACGGCTTCCGTGCCGGAGGCGCCTGAGGACAATCCGGCGACCGTAGCGCCGGAGCCATGAGCCGGCCGGCCTTTCCGCTGCCGCCCAATGCCACGATCGGCATCGTCGGCGGCGGTCAGCTCGGCCGGATGACGGTGCTGGCCGCCGCCAGGCTCGGCTATCGCTGCCACGTTCTGACCCCGGAGGAGAAGAGCCCGGCCGCCCAGGTGGCGGCAGCGGTGACGCTCGGCGAATACGAAGACCCCTCGGCCCTGGCCGATTTTGCGTCCCGGGTCGACGTGGTGACGTTCGAGTTCGAGAATGTGAGTGCCGGGGGACTCGATCTCCTGGCGGCGCTCAAACCGGTGCGGCCGGCGCCGGCGGTTCTCCGCGTGAGCCAGGACCGGATCGCCGAGAAATCCTTCCTGAATGGGGCTGGCGTGCCGACCGTGCCCTGGCGGAAAGTGGTCACGCCGGCGGATCTGGCCGCCGCGGTCGGCGCCATCGGCCTCCCCGCGGTTCTGAAAACCACCCGCCTGGGTTACGACGGCAAAGGTCAGAAGCTGGTTCGCGAGCGGGCCGATCTCGGGCCGGCTTTCACGGCGCTTGCGCCGAAGCCGCTGATCCTCGAAGGCTTCGTCGATTTCGCCTGCGAGATCAGCGTGATCGCCGCGCGCGGCGCGGACGGCCGGGCGGTCGCGTTCGATGCGGTCGAAAACCGCCATCACGAGCACATCCTCGACCTCACCCTGGCCCCGGCGCCGGTCGGCTCCGAGATCGCGGCCACGGCACGCCAGATCGCACTTCGCGTGGCTGCAGCACTCGATCTCGTGGGCCTGATCGCGGTCGAGATGTTCGTCGACAGCAATGGGCGCGTGCTCGCCAACGAAATTGCGCCGAGGCCCCATAATTCCGGGCACTGGACGATCGATGCCTGCCCAGCAAGCCAGTTCGAACTCTTCGTCCGCGCGGTTGCCGGCCTGAAGCTGCCGGAAGCCAGGCGGCATTCGGACGCGGTGATGAAGAACCTCGTCGGGCCCGAGGAAGCCTCTCTCTGGGGCGACATCCTCGCCAGTCCCGGCCTTATTCCGCATCTCTACGGCAAGGCCGAGGCTCGTCCCGGGCGCAAGATGGGACACGTGACCAGGCTGTTCCCGCGGGGTTCGTTGCCCGGGGCCTTCGGCATCCGTGCGGCCCTGGCTCCGCTCCGGGCACGGGCCGATGCTCTCGAGGCGGACGAACGGTTTTTGGCCGGGCACGCTTGCGCCGGGCAACCGGCATGAATAGCGTTCGTGATTACGTGGTCATCATGTTCGCAACCGATGGGGGAAGCCGATGGCGTTCGCGCATGGAACCGAGCTTTGCGGCTGCACAAGGTCCTCGCTGCCGGCCGGCCCGGATTTGGCTCGGCGAGGCTTGCTCGGCGGCCTGATCCTCGCCGGGGCTGCTCTCGGCGCCGCGCCCCGTCGGGCACGCGCCGCCAAGCCCTCGCCCTACAAGGCGATGCTGCTTTCCTGCGTCGATCCGCGCACCCAGGCGCCGATTGCCGCCTGGATGAATCAGGTTGTCGCGGAGAGCCACACCAGGAGCCTGCTGGGGCTTTACAGCCAGTTCACGATCGCCGGGGCCGCTGTGGGCGTGGTCGCGTCCGCCTTTCCGAAAGCCTGGGGCGAGACCTTCTGGGACAATTTCGGTGCCTCCATCGAGCTGCACCAGATCGAGAACCTGATCGTGGTCGATCATTCCAACTGTGGCGCGCTCGGTATCGCTTACGGGCGTGATATTCTGGACGACCCGAAGCGCGAACTCGAGCAGCACGTGAAGGATGTGACGGAACTGAAACGCGAGCTTCTGCTCCGCCATCCGAAGGTCAGGTTTCAGGCCTGGTACATCGCCCGCGACGCCAGCGGCACATTCGCGGAGTGGCGGAACCTGGTGGCCGGCCCGCCGATCGGCTGATTGGCCAACCGGACTCAGTGGCCGGGATTCGCCTTGTCGAAGGCGGCCTTCTGCCCGCCACTCGCCTCCTTCTGATACTGCGCCTGCCACTCCTTGTAAGGCATGCCGTAGATGATCTGGCGCGCCTCCGAGTCCGGGAGGGCAAGGCCGCGGGATTCTGCAGCCTCGCGGTACCAGCGCGAGAGGCAGTTGCGGCAGAAGCCGGCGAGGTTCATCAGATCGATATTCTGCACGTCCGTGCGCTCGCGCAAATGCGCGACGAGGCGGCGGAAGGCGGCGGCCTCGAGTTCGGTCCGGGTGGCGGGGTCGATCGGTGTGGCGGGCATCAGGGTCTCCTTGTTCCGGCGATCGGTCCGAACATGGCGTGCCGGCTCCGGCTTCGCCATACTCGGCCGGCCGGCGGTCGGAGAACACGAGGGAGAAGACATGCCCGTGCGTCAAAAACTGCGCCGGCGCCGGCGCACCAAGATCCTGGCGACGATCGGGCCGGCCAGCTCGACAGCAGAGATGCTGACCCGCCTGTTCCAGATTGGCACGGATGTCTTCCGGCTGAATTTTTCCCACGGCACGCATGAGGACCATGCGGAGCGGATCCGCATCATCCGCGAGATCGAGGCACGCTTCGAGCATCCGATCGGCATTCTGGCCGACGTGCAGGGTCCGAAGCTCCGGGTCGGCCAGTTCCGGGCTGGCCGCGTGCACTTGCAGAGCGGCCAGACATTCCGCCTGGACCTCGACCCCACGCCCGGCAGTGCAACCCGCGTGGCGCTGCCCCACCCCGAGATCATCGCCGCGGCCGGGATCGGCACCACGCTTCTGCTCGACGACGGCAAGCTCCGCCTCAGGGTGACGCGCAAGCGTGCCGACCATCTCGAGACAGAGGTGCTGGTGGGCGGGCCGCTCTCGGACCGCAAAGGCGTCAATGTGCCCGAAGTCGTGCTGCCGATCCCGGCCCTCACCGAGAAGGATCGCGAGGACCTGGCCTTCGCGCTCGCACAGGGTGTCGATTACATCGGGCTTTCGTTCGTGCAGCGTCCCGAGGATGTGGTCGAGGCGAAACGGCTGATCGAGGGCCGTGCCTGGGTGATGACGAAAATGGAAAAACCGCAGGCACTCGAGCACCTCGAGGAGATCGTGCGCCTCTCGGACGCGGTGATGGTGGCGCGCGGGGATCTCGGCGTCGAGCTGCCGCCGGAGGAAGTACCGCTGGCGCAGAAGCGGATCGTCCGCATGGCGCGCCAGAATGGAAAGCCGGTGGTGGTGGCGACGCAGATGCTGGAAAGCATGATCGCCGCCCCCGCGCCGACCCGGGCCGAGGCTTCCGACGTGGCGACTGCCGTCTTCGACGGGGCGGATGCGGTGATGCTCTCGGCCGAGACGGCGGCCGGGCAATACCCGGCCGAAGCGGTCAACATCATGGACCGGATCGTCGCGCGGGTGGAACAGGATCCCGGCTGGCGGGCGATCATGGCGGCCTCCCGCCCGGAGCCCGAGCACTCTTCCCCGGACGCCATCGCCGCCGCTGCCCGCCAGGTGGCGGAGACGATCGGCGCGCGCGCGATCGCCGCCTTCACCGCCTCGGGTGCAACCGCGCTCAGGGTGGCACGCGAGCGGCCGCAGTGCCCGGCACTCGGCCTCACGCCCGAACTCGGCACCGCCCGCAAGCTCGCCGTGGCCTGGGGTGTGCATGCCGTGGTGACACCCGAAGTGACGAGCCTCACCGATACCATCCGCCGCGCCTCCGAGATCGCGAGGCAAGAGGGATTTGCCGCGGACGGGGATGAGATCGTCGTCACGGCGGGCATTCCCTTCGGCCGCGCCGGCACCACCAACGCGTTGCAGGTGGCACACGTGGGAAAGACGTCCTGAGTGGCGCTGCAAGCCAACGAGTCGGCGGATCGGGCCAACCCCCTTGCCTCGGTGCGGCGGGCTCGGCCATGGTACGAAACATCGCTTGAGAGGGGGCCCCGCGCATGCGCCTGGCCGTGCTGAAAGAGCGGCGCGCGGGCGAAACCCGTGTTGCCGCCACGCCCGATACGGTGAAGAAGCTCGCCGCCCTTGGCCTCACCGTCGCGGTGGAAAGCGGGGCCGGGGCAGGCGCGAACATTGCGGATGCCGATTTCGCGGCCGCCGGCGCCGAACTGGCGCCCGACGCGGCGGCGGCGCTCGCGGGTGCCGGAATCGTCTTCACCGTCATGATGCCAGAGGCAGAATTGCGCGCGCAAATCCCGCGCGGCGCCCTTCTCGTCGGCATCTCCGGCGTGCATGCAGAGCCGGGGTTGCCGGCCGAGCTGGCCGCCGCCGGGATCGACGCCTGTGCGCTCGAGCTTCTGCCGCGCATCACGCGCGCGCAGGCGATGGATGTGCTGTCGAGCCAGGCGAACCTTGCCGGCTACCGCGCGGTGATCGAGGGAGCCGGCGAGTTCCAGCGCGCCTTCCCGATGATGATGACGGCTGCCGGAACGGTGCCGCCTGCGCGCCTCTTCGTACTCGGCGCGGGTGTCGCCGGCTTGCAGGCGATCGCAACCGCACGGCGCCTTGGCGCGATCGTCTCGGCGACCGACGTCAGGCCGGCGGCGAAGGAGGAAATCAAGTCCCTGGGCGCGACATTCATCGGCGTGGAAGACGAGGAAACGAAGAGCGCCCAGACCAGCGGCGGTTACGCGAAGGAGATGAGCGAAGCCTATCGGCGGAAGCAGGCCGAACTGATGGCGAGCACGGTCGCGAAACAGGATGTCATCATCACGACTGCGCTGGTGATGGGCCGCAAGGCGCCGACGCTCGTCGATGCGGCGATGGTTGCTTCGATGCGAGCCGGCAGCGTGATCGTCGATATTGCGGCCGATGCGGGCGGCAACTGCGCGCTGACCGTCCCGGGCGAACGCACGGTGAGCCAGAACGGTGTCGTGATCCTCGGCTGGCGCAACTGGCCGGGCCGGATTCCGGTGGCTACGAGCAGCCTCTATGCGCGCAATCTCCTGACCTTCCTTACCGCATTCTGGGACAAGGAGGTGAAGGCGCCGAGGCTCCCGGCCGATGACGACATCATCAAGGGCGTGACCCTGACGCGGGGCGGGGCGGTGGTGCATCCGCAGTTCCTGCCTGCACGAGCGGCCTGATCGCGGAGACGAACCATGAATCCCGAGGACATCGCCAGAGAAGCGGAGCGTCTCGCCAACGGCGCGCGCGAGCTTGCCATGCACGCGCATGCGCTCGCGGCCAGCCACCCGGCGGCGAGCGCGGAAGCGCCCTTCATCTTCCTCTTCGCAACGTTCGTGCTGGCTGTCTTCGTCGGCTATTACGTGGTCTGGAATGTGACGCCGGCGCTGCATTCGCCGCTCATGTCGCTCACCAATGCGATCAGCTCGGTCATCATCGTCGGCGCCATGCTGGCTGCCGGCTTCGCCCTGACCGGGGTTTCCGCGGGCTTCGGTTTCATCGCGGTGGTGCTCTCCAGCGTCAACATCTTCGGCGGCTTCCTGGTCACGCAGCGCATGCTGCAGATGTTCAAGAAGAAGTAGCGCCATGTCGGAGTCCTTTTCCGCGCTCGCCTATCTGCTGGCGGCGGTTCTCTTCATCCTGGCGCTGCGCGGCCTGTCGCATCCGGAGACGGCGCGGCGCGGCAACCTGCTCGGCATCGCCGGCATGGCGATCGCCATCCTCACCACGGCGGCGCGGCCGGGGCTCGTCGCGGGCGGCTACGGGCTGATCGTGCTCGGCATCGTCATCGGCGGTTCGATCGGCGCTTTCATCGCCTCGCGCATCCGGATGACGGCTCTGCCGCAACTCGTCGCTGCCTTCCACTCCCTGGTCGGGCTCGCCGCTGTCTGCGTTGCCGCCGCGGCACTCTATGCGCCGGCCGCCTTCGGCATCGGCCAGCCGGGCAATCTGCATCTCGAAAGCCGCATCGAGATGTCGATCGGGCTCGCCATCGGCGCCGTCACCTTCTCAGGCTCGGTCATCGCCTTCTCGAAGTTGCAGGCGCTGATGAGTGGGGCGCCGATCTCCTTCCAAGGCCAGCACAAGCTCAATCTCGGCATCGCCATCCTGATCGTGCTGCTGATCATCGGTTTCGTCATCACCGGCGGCAGCCCGGGCTTCTTCTGGCCGATCGCTTTCTTCTCCTTCGCGCTTGGGTTTCTCATCATCATCCCGATCGGCGGGGCGGACATGCCGGTCGTGGTCTCGATGCTGAACAGCTATTCCGGCTGGGCGGCGGCGGGAATCGGCTTCACGCTCGGCGATATCGGCCTGATCGTGCCGGGCTCTCTGGTCGGCGCCTCGGGTGCCATCCTCTCCTACATCATGTGCAAGGGGATGAACCGCAGCATCATCAACGTGCTGCTGGGGGGCTTCGGCTCCGAGGGTGCGGTCTCCGGCCGCGGCGAGGCGACCGAACGCACGGTGAAAAGCGGCAATGCGGACGATGCCGCCTTCATCCTCAAGAATGCCGGCAAAGTGATCGTGGTGCCGGGCTACGGCATGGCGGTCGCGCAGGCGCAGCACGCGCTGCGCGAGATGGCCGATACGCTCAAGGCCGAAGGGGTGGAAGTGAAATACGCGATCCATCCGGTCGCCGGCCGCATGCCGGGGCACATGAACGTGCTGCTGGCAGAGGCCAACGTACCGTATGACGAGGTGTTCGAGCTCGAGGAGATCAACAACGAGTTCGCCACCGCCGATGTCGCCTACGTGATCGGCGCCAACGACGTGACCAATCCCGCCGCCAAGACCGATGCGAAATCCCCGATCTATGGGATGCCGATTCTCGAGGTCGAGAAGGCGAAGACGGTACTGTTCGTCAAGCGCTCGATGGCCTCGGGCTACGCGGGGGTGGAAAATGAACTCTTCTTCCGCCCCAACACGATGATGCTGTTCGGGGATGCGAAGAAGATGACCGAGGAGATCGTCCAGGCTCTCAAGGCGTAAGGCTCCTGAAGGCGGAGACGAACGCCTCGACGTCCTGTTCGTCGTTATAGACATGCGGACTGATGCGCATCCGGCCGAGCCTTCCCGCGACATGCACGTTCGCCGCCCCGAGTTTCGCCACCAGCCCCTCCGGCATGCCCCGCGGAAAGGCGAGGCTCAGGATGTGCGGCGCGCGGAGGTGCTGCTCCGGCAGCCGGATTCCGAGATTGCCGAGCCCCTCGGCCAGCCGTTCCGTGAGCCAGGCCAGGCGCTCGGAGATCGCAGCGGTGCCCCATTCAGCCACCATTTCCATGCCGATCGATGCCATCTCGATCGAGATGAAATGATCGCGCTCGCCCATGTCGAAGCGGCGCGCACCTGAGACGAAGCTTGTGTCGGCGAGATAGGTCGTCTGCTCCGCATTGACGCCCTGCCTGCCATAGGATGTCTGCTCGAGCGGCACACCGTTCTGGCGGCGCTTCGCGACGTAGAGGAAGGCGCGGCCGTACGGGCCGAGCACCCACTTGTAGGTGGGAAAGATCAGGAAATCCGGATCGAGCGCCTTGATATCGAGCGACATGGCGCCGACCGCGTGCGTGGCATCGACGAGCAGTGCGGCGCCTGCGGTGCGGAGTGCGGGGCCGACGCGGGCGAGATCGACGATGCCGCCGTCGGACCAGTGCACCGAGGAAATCGAGGCCAGAGACAGGGGTGCGGCGCCAGGCCGCGCAATCGCCTCGAGCACGGCAGCTGTCCAGTCTCCGTCCGCGGGGCGGCGCACTATGTCGAGCGCGAAGTTCCCTTCGTCGGCGCGCGTCATCCATTCCAGCACCGGCGAGGAATGATCGTCTTCGAGCAGAAGCACGCGCGTGCCTGCCGGCACGGCGATCAGCTTCGCCGCGGTGGCGACGCCGTAGCTGACCGACGAGATCAACGCGATGTCCTCCGCCTCGGCGCCGATCAGCGCGGCGGCCGCTTTTCTGGCGCGCGCGAATTGCTGGGCCGGAAGATGGGGGTCTAGCGTCCATGGCTGGCCCTTGCGTGCCACGCCGGCGCGTCCCGCCTCCTGGCTCCGTCGCGGCAGCGGCCCCCAGGCGGCGGCGTTCAGATAGCAGACCTCGCGCGGCATATCGAACAGCGCGCGCTGCGATTCGAGCATTGCGATTTCCTTTTGCTCCAGGATGAAGGATCGGAGCATACGCCGCGTGCGCGGATCGCCAAGAGAGGTGCGAACCGACGCTTGCCGGCGTGGGATGCGCGCGCCGGCGGCGGGGGATGGATGCTCGAGTATGATCTGCTGCTCCGGTTCCGACGCAACAGCAGAAGACCGTCGCCCCTGAGTGAGGGCCGCTGATGACTGGAAATCACCGGGCTGCCTGGACCTGTTTCAGGAGAGGAGCTTGCGAAGCGCCGGTGCCGCCAGGCCGGGGACGGCGAATTCGTCGCGCTCCGGCATCGAAGGCAGCAGCCGGCGCAGCAGAAGCAGCCTGTCCACTGCTTCCCCCGCCGGCCCGGCCAGAATCTCCCGCCCGGTGTCGACGATGGCGGGCCAGCCGTCGAGTGTCCAGGAAAGGCGGTCGATGGCCCGGCGAATGAGCAGGAACTCGGCCTCGCCGCCGCGTATGGTGGCGCGTATATCCTCGAGCGCGCCGTCGATCGCGTGCAGCACGGTGCGCGAGACGTCCATCACGGATGAGATGTCGTTCGCCAAGGCGCCCAGGTGATAGGCCGCTTCCGGCAGGGCCTTGGCGCCGTGCGCCTGGACCTTCGCTCCGAACGCAGAGACATCGTTGGAAAGCAGCCTGAGCCAGCCGGGGCGGGGCGGTCCGATATTTGGCGGCGAACCGACGGGCAGGACGGCGCATGTGAGATCGACGGCGCGGCGGTAGATATCGCGCCGGCCGATGCGCAGGCTGGCGGCGGCGCGCTGCACCTCCCGCCTGGCGGCCGCCGACGAACCTGTTGGATCTGCCAGGAGCGGCGCGAGATCGGCGCCACTGGCGCGCAAAAGATGAAACAGCAGGATCGCCTGCATATCGGTCTGGCGCTGGCTCTCGACGTGGGCCTTGGCGGCTTGGCGCGCCTGCGCTTCGGCTCCCAGGGCCCCGGAAGCGGCCAGGCTTGTCATCACGGAGCGGATCGCGTCCGGCGTGACGGCCTTGGCTTCGGCGATGGCCGTGTGCAGCGCCGCATCGCGTGCCGACATCGCCACCACTTGCGGCAGCGCGTCCCACGGCACCACGAGCACCGAACCGTTGTCGGCAAAGTCGCGCAACAGCGCGACCAGGTGGTGGCGCTCGTCCTCGCGCACCCGGGCGAAGCGCAGCGCCGGCGTTTCGAAGGGAACGGAGGCGGCTTGCATGGTTCGCTGCAGGAACTGCCGGCCGCGATCGATGAGGCCGCCGAGTCCGTGGCGCAGCATGACCGCTCCACCCCGCTCAGGATGACGACAAAACGGGGGGCTACCAGGATTTCGTAAATGGATTGTATCCGTCACCCCTCGCCGGCGGCAGGCTCGGAGGCCGGGAGAAGAGGAACGGCACCCCCCGGCGCCTTGGGAGCATAGCCGTCTCAGCAGCCCTGACCTTTGCGGTGGGGCAGGGGGTCGGTCTTCGGCCAGCATGTTCACGACCTCCATCAGGAGCTTGTCGAGCTTCGTGCCGCGCTGCCCTGATTGTTCACGCCGGTAGTCTCGCTTGAAGCGGCTCGTGTATTTAACAATCCGCAATCAGGCTCGCGAGAAGCTTGGCGGGCTTGCCGAAATCGGGGCGGGGTGCCGGGGCGGTTCGTTACGGTCATCGATTACGGAAAGCGTAACTCCCTGATCGGGCGAGGCAAGCGGAGTTTCCGAAAGTTTTGAGTTTCGCAACGTCCGCTCACGCTGCCGGCGCCCACACAAAAGTGAATGGGAATGGATAGTATTGTTCATATTGAGCGTGGCGCTGAGGTTCGCGTAAATTTTGGCCTCGCGACGACGCGATCGGCGCTAGCAACTCATCCCCCTAGATGTAGTGTTTTAGGCAGAACGCGGGCGGCAAATGCCGCTCATGCGGCATTTGTTAATATCGTTCTTTTATCGAAACTATTGAATGATGACAACTACGGGCTCGGCTTTTTGTTGTATCGCTCGAACATGGCGGCGGTGATTTCCGGGCTGCTCGGCCACTGGCCGCGCCGCTGTCCCGCGTGGGTCTGATAGGCGTTCAGCCGGTCAGGGTCGGGCTGCACTACGTTGCCTGCTTGCAGGAATAGCAAACCAACCTTTTCAGTCGGCATTCGCTTAACGAAGGTTTCCGCTTCCTCAAGAACCTGTCGCACACGGGTCATGGTTGCCGCCGGATCAACCGGCGGATCGCTCGCCAGGCGCCGGAAATCCGCCTCCGTGTAACGGCCAAGGCGGCGAATTTCATTGATGAGGCTCTCGGGAGTGAAGCCAAGCGATTTCCCGACAGCGGCCCACACGACGGCCCCAAGCGGAAGAATGCGGTCGTGGATCGTGAGCAAATCCACCAGATCGCGCGGCTCCCGCCTCCCGGCGGCGGCCATCACTTTGTTGGTGGCGAGGTCGACCGGATGCAGCACATACCCGAACGTGTCATCCTTCATCGTTGGGAAAAACCGATAATCAGCGTCAACAACCCATTCAAGCCTGGTCGTCTCCCCGCCCCTGCTGGCGACGACTGAATACATAGCTGGCTCTCGCCGAAGCCACTGCAAGTCGTAGCCGCTGGCTTGCAGCACGGCTCCGTCCTCTTGTGCGGCGCGGGCCACTCGTTCCTCACGGTCGTGGAACACGTCGATGTCGCCGGAATAGCGCGGTGCGTTCACATTCAGGGGTGTGCTGCCCGCAACGTAGCTCTCCGGGTCGCGATGCGCGGCAAGCAGGCGTAATATATCTGATTGGATTTTAGCGAGGGGCACGGCGACAAGCCTTTTCGATCTGCTCAGCCAGCCGCCGGGCGCGCAAATCGCCTTCCAGCCGCAGGCTGCCGGTGATTGCCAGCGCGTCCTCCGGCGTCGGATTGGGCACGGGTCGGCTGCTCCAAAGGGCGCTCGCCCCGAAGTCCTTAAACGCGCGCTGGTAGAGCGCCGCGAAGTCTTCCGCCTTCTCTGGTTCCGTGCTCATGCGCTCGGTTTACCACGGCATCAACGAAAGTGGAACAAACAGGCTTCCGGCACGCAAAAAAACCTTGTCGTCCGTTCCAAAAGTCTTGAATTCTGCGCTGCCTGGCATATCGGGAACCTTCGGCTCCAACGCTCGACAAGAGGGGGTGGGTTCCGTCAATTTGATCGCTCAAAAGCGCGAAGGTGGAAGGCATGGCCGTGGATGAAGGCATTCGGGATGAGGTGCTTGCTGCCTACACGGCTTATCTCGCCGCTTTCCGCGTAAACGATGTCCGCGCGATCGACCGGCTCATTCAATATCCGCTGGCCTATATCGGAGCTGGCAAGACCACCCTGGTCGATACGTTTCCCGCCGAACCGGCTGCACTCAAGGCCGCCAAGCAGTGGCACGACACGCGGGATTTCACGTATGAGGTGGTATGTGTCTCTGCCGACAAGGCGCATCTGATCTTGCGGCAGGCGACACGCGTGCGGGCAGACGGCTCGCCGATCGAGACGGTCTCGGCCTTTTATGCCCTGACCCGCACCCCTTCCGGGTGGAAGATCTTTGCGGTGTCGGACATCACCATACCCGCTTGATCAGCGGCCGTGCACCGGTTCGACCATTCTCTCCGGTGATGTATCCTGATTTTCGAAGCGGCCGCGCGCAGCCTCGATCCGAGGAAGGTCTGCATCCTTCCCAATCCGGGCCAACGGAGTGCGCGATTCCGGGTGCCGGACGGCTGGGCTCTCTCCAGGAACCTTACGGAATGGTCCGGTCCGGCCAGGGACCGTAACAAACTATGGAAGCGCTTTCGGGGCGGGCGTTGCGGGCAAGTTCCTGTGCGCAAGCGTGGCGGCGATCAACTGCTCTGTCCAATGCTGGCTGTAGAGCGGGCTTGCCACGCCACCAGGCGGAACGACCTCGAGCCACGCATCAAGGTCATCCGGGGCAATCTCGAGCCATGGGACGATGATGGTTTTCGGCACCTCTTTCCCGGCCAGGACCTGCTGCGCGACCCAGAAGGCGATGGAAGAGACTCCGGGGGGTTGCGAGACGGAGATTGTCGAGTACCCGCCGGGAGCCTGGGAGAGCTTCTTCCAGAGCGCGAGTTCATCCTGCCGGTCACCCATGACGATCACCGGCGGCTTGCGGTGAGCGGTCTGGAAGGCTTCATAGACGCCGAACGCATCGCCCCCTCGTTGGGTGACGATGGCGTCCACGTCCGGCAGCGTGGGCAAGATGCCTGCCATCGCCTGCCGGGCAGCGGAATCCGTCCAGTCGCCGTCAACCGAGCCGATGAGAATGATGTTGGGGTAGTTCGACAATTCTTTTACAATTCCTTCGTGAATCTGGGCGTCGATCGCGGTGCCGGGAATGCCGCGCACTTCCAGCACGGTGTTTGTGACGTGCAGGTTGTTGGCGACCCACCAGGCTTCCATGTGCCCCATCGACTGGTAGTCGAACGCTACCTTGTACGCACAAGGCGCATTGGCGAGGTTGTCAAACACGACAACGACGATATGGGCATCACATGCCTGCCGGATCACGCTGTTCAGCATGGTCGGCGACGCCGCGTCGATTGCGATTGCATTCCAGCCTGCCTGGATGAGACCTTGGATTTGGGCCGCCTGCCCGGCGGCGGAATTGTCCGCGTCGGTCACCGTTGTCCTGGCGATGACCCTGCCGGTGATCGCCTGGGTTGCAGATATGCGCCACAGGCGCAGCATGGTCTGGTGCCAACTATCGGCCGAATAGGAATTACTGAGCGCGATGCCGTCATTTTCCGTGCTGGCATTTTCCGTGCTGGCATTTGCCGTGCTGGCCTCTCCGGCGGTGGCCGGGGCGCGCGTGAAGCCGAGCGCCAGTACTGCAACGAGGATTCCAAGAACCAGTCTTCCGCCAAAGGTCATGTTGTTCCCGCCACGAGATGGGCAAGCCGCCGGAATCGCGCCCTCAGCAACGAGCGTTTCGCATCGGGTCGCTGATACGATCGAGCCAAAAATGCATTTCTCGTACTTCATGGCGGCATGTCGTTTTGATATTTCATCTATTTCTTATCCGATCCGACTCTGCTTGGGCAGAAATGGAGATTCTCACTCGCGGAGGTGGAGTGTGGCTCTCCGGTCCGGCCGGGTGGCAGCGAATCACGGTTCGCGGGCTGTGTCGAGGGGTTGCCGGCGGCGCCCGGGCATGCCGGCCGGGTGGGGCCATCCGGTGCCTGAGGTTGGGTAGGGTGCCGGCCGGGCGCGGGCGGCGGCGGTGACAGCGCGGTGACGGCGGCGCATGATCTTCTTTCTCGCTCTGCCCGGAAGAGCACGCCATGACGAACATCGCGGCCAGCTTCTTCAATCGTGCCCGGGCAATTCCCTCGGCGCCGGCGATCGGCTTCCGGGGCACCGAGACGAGCTTCGGCGAGATGGCGGATCGTGTGCGTCGCCTGGCCGGCGCATTGCGCCGGACCGCACCGGGCCGCGGCGAGCGGATCGTGCTTGCGATGGAAAACCGCCCCGAGTTCCTGGAACTCCTGTTCGCGTGCTGGACGGCCGGGCTCTCTGCCGTGCCGGTGAACGCCCGGCTGCATCCGAAGGAAGTTGCCCAGATCGTTGCCGATTGCAGCGCTTGCGCGCTCTTCACCAGCGAGGCGCTGCACGAGGGAATCGCCCACGAACTCAGAGCCGTCATGCCGAGGACGCCGCTTTGCGTCGTTGGCAGCCAAGCCTACCGGACGATGTTCGAGGCGCCGGCAATCGATTGTGCCGATGCGGCAGCCACCGACATCGCCTGGCTTTTCTATACCAGCGGCACCACCGGACGCTCGAAGGGCGCCATGCTGTCGCACCGGGCGCTTCTCTTCATGTCGTTCGCCTATTTCGCCGATATCGAGCGCGTCGAACCGGGGGACGTGATGCTGCACGCCGCTCCGCTCTCGCACGGCTCCGGCCTCTACTCGCTGCCGCACCTCCTGGCGGGCGGGCAGCAGGTGATTCTGCCGGGCTTCGACCCTGATGAAGTGCTGGCGGGATTCGCACGCTATCGCAAGGTTTCGCTCTTCGCCGCGCCCACCATGGTTACGCGGCTTCTGCAGGCCACGCGCTCCGAGGCGGACACCGAAGGTCTCCGCACGCTGATCTATGGTGGCGGTCCGATGTACGTGAGCGACCTCGTTCGCGCGCTCGATCGTTTCGGTCCGCGCCTCTATCAGTTGTTCGGCCAGGGCGAGAGCCCGATGACGATCACCGGCCTCTCGCAACGCGACCATGTGGGCGACGGTGGTGCTGCGCACCTGGGGCGGATTGGTTCCTGCGGCGTGGCGCGCACCGGCGTTGCGGTGCGCGTCGTCGATGCGGCGGGGCGCAACGTGGCGGCGGACGAGGCAGGCGAGGTGATCACGAAGAGCGACTGCGTGATGGAAGGCTACTGGGGCAACAAGGACGCCACGACCGCGGCATTGCGCGCGGGCTGGCTCTGGACCGGCGATATCGGCGCTCTCGATTCGCTGGGCTATCTCACGCTCAGGGACCGCTCCAAAGACCTCATCATCAGCGGCGGCGCCAACATCTACCCGCGCGAAATCGAGGAGGTCTTGCTGCGCCATCCTGCGGTCGCGGAATGCTCGGTCGTCGGCCACCCGCATCCCGCCTGGGGCGAGGAGGTGATTGCCTTCGTCGTCTGCGCGCCCGGCGGCACAGTTTCGGTTTCCGAGCTCGACGCGCTTTGTCTTGCCAACATTGCCCGCTTCAAGCGGCCCAAGCACTATCGTTTTGTCGATTCGCTGCCCAAGAACAATTACGGCAAGGTTCTGAAGACGAGCCTGCGCGCCATGCTAGTGTGCCGACACCAACGCTTGATACCGTAGGATGCATCCTAGCGGTCGGCACACACCTCTTTATTTTCAGTGGCCTGCCGATCCCCTTTTGTTTGCTGCCGGCGGCAGCAAACGTCGGGGGCAGGACACTAGGCGAGGATGCCTGAGGGCGCCGGATTCGGTCTAACGAATGAGGCCGGTGAGGGGGCTGGACGGATCCGCACCCAGGAGGCGGGGAATGCGGCCGGAAAGATGGGCGAGCCGCCCGGCCTCGACCGCGGCCTTCATGGCCCGCGCCATGCCGACGGGATTTTGCGCCTTTGCGATCGCGGAATTGGCCAGCACCGCCGTGCAGCCGAGTTCCATCGCGATCGCCGCATCGGAGGCGGTGCCGACCCCGGCGTCGACGATCAGCGGCACCTTCGCCTGCTGGATCAGCATGTGGATCATGGCCGGGTTCTGGATGCCGAGTCCCGAGCCGATCGGTGCGCCGAGCGGCATGATCGCCGCACAGCCCATTTCCTCCAGCCGCTTCGCCGCCACCGGATCGTCGTTGCAATAGACCATCACCTCGAAGCCGTCGGCGATCAACGCCTTGGCTGCTTCGAACGTGCCGGGCATGTCAGGATAAAGTGTCGGTGGCGGGCCGAGCACCTCGAGCTTGACCAGCGTCCAGCCGCCGGCATCCCGCGCCAGGCGCAGCGTGCGCACGGCGTCCTCAGCGGTGTGGCAGCCGGCGGTATTCGGAAGATAGGTGTAGCGTTTCGGATCGACATGGTCCTGCAGCATCGGCGCCTTGGGGTCGGCAAGATTGACGCGCCGCACCGCGACCGTGACGATCTCCGCCCCGCTCGCCTCGAGCGCTGCGGCGGTTTCCTGAAAATCCTTGTATTTGCCGGTGCCGACGATCAGGCGGGAGCGGAACTGCCTTCCGGCCACCATCCAGCCGTCCTCGAGCGCCAGGCTTGCCGGGGGAAGGGTGTCCATCTCAGCCTCCGCCGATGAAATGCACGATCTCGAGCTGATCGCCCGTGGCAAGCCATGTCTCGGCGTAAAGAGAGCGCGGCACGATCTCGAGATTGCGCTCCACCGCAACCTTGCGCGACTCGATCCCGAGGCGGCCCAGCAGGCCGGCCACCGAGAGCGGCGGTTCAAGCGTTTGGGACTCTCCGTTCAGGGTCAATTCGAGGGTATCGCGCATCTGTCGAGTATGGGGATGCGGGCAGCATGCGACAAGCAAGGGCGTTGGAACGACACGATGAGCGACGGTGGGTCGGCCGAGGCCGCGAAGCCAAGCGGTGTCAGCGCCGGACGGATTTGGACGGGCGGCCGCCTTGGGCGCCGTTCGCCCGGGCCGCCGCGGCTTTCGCTGGCGATGTTGCCCGCCCGGCGTGGCGAGCCATGTAGGCCCTGGTGCCAAACAGGCCGGCGAGCAGGCCCGGGACCGAAAGATCGGCGTCGAGCGCTTCCCAGTGCAGGCCGTAGCCGGCCCCCAGGATCTCGACCTGGGCCAGCTCTGTTTCCGTTGCCGCCTCCAACCCTTGCACCAGGCGTGGCGGGAAGCTGAAGGTGCAGCCGTTGGTCAGTTCGACGACGATCCGGCCGCGGCGACGATCGTACCGCGCGGCGGCTGCCCTGGGCTCCTCGAGGCGGGCGATGCGGCCACGGTCGGTTGCGGCATCAATTTCGGCATCAGTCAAGACGGCCATGAATCTTCTCCCACCGGGCCAGCAGCGCGGCTTGCTGTTCGCTTACGAGCCGCATGGCGCGGCGCACTTCGCTACGGGCCATGCCATCCACCCAGACCAGTTCGGGGTCGCCGTCGGCACCCAGCAGATTGATCTTGGCCTGACCGTCACCGAAAACATGGACATGGGCCGGCTGATGGTCGTCGATAAAGATAACCACGCGCAGCCCGTAGGCCCGCCACACGGTAACCATTTGCCCAAATAACCCAACGCGATGGGTTATTCAAGATCGCAGGCGATACGACAAGATCCTTTGTCAGATCGAGAGGAAGGGGGAAGGGGACTGCTGAGTGCGGCAAGCGAGGGCGTTGGACCAATGGCCCGGGCTGTGCTAGAGCAATTTCCGTTCGCCATGGCTCACGGTAACTGCTCTAGCTCTTTGTTTTGGCGAGCATCTTCACGCGATCAGCCGATTCCGTCTGATCGCGATCTGCTCTAGGCGCAAAATATGGAGCTGCCGCCGGTTGCGCTTCTGAACGGCCCGGACATGAACCTCTCGGGGCCGGGCGAGCCCACCCTTCATGGCACGGAGACCCTTGACGATCTTGAACAGATTTGCGCCGAGATCGCGATCGAGCCGGGGCTTGCCATCGACTTCCGACAGACCGGCAGCGAGGGCGATATCATCCCCGGTACCCACTTTTGTTCGTGGGTGATCCACCCTCACCCCCTTTCCGTCGTGGCGTGGGACGGCGGGTGCGGGAATGCCTCGACATCAGCCGTACTGATGGGGACGCTCCGGGCCGTCGAGTTGCCGGCTGTCGAGGTGCGGCATAGCAATAGCCAGTCCTGAGGGAGCGTGTCGGGTGAGCAAACTGCCGTTCGATTCCGACGCCATCCGCGCCCTTGCGAGTCTCCTGGTCGAGACCGGGCTCACCGAGATCGAAGTGGCGGAAAAGGAGGGGCGGATCCGGGTCGTCCGCCAGCCGGCTCAAGCCGCGGCGGCCGGCGGGCCTTTGCCGCCGATGCCCTCCGCCGAGCCGCTGCCGGCGGAGGAAACCCTGGACGCCGCCGCCCATCCGGGAGTGGTCAAAAGCCCGATGGTCGGCATCGCCTACCTGGCTCCGGAGCCCGCTGCGCCACCCTTCGTGGTACCCGGCCAGGCGGTGAGCGCCGGCCAGACGCTGCTCCTGGTGGAAGCAATGAAGACGTTCAACCAGATCAAGGCGCCGCGCGCCGGAAAGGTGGTGCGGGTGCTGGTGCAGTCGGGGACCCCGGTGGAGTATGACGAGCCCTTGATGATCCTGGAATAATCCCAGGGGGCAACGCCTTGTTCCAGAAGATCCTGATCGCCAATCGCGGCGAGGTTGCCTTGCGGGTCCAGCGAACCTGCCGCGAACTCGGGATCCGCACGGTGGCGGTGCACTCGACGGCGGATGCCGAGGCGATGCATGTGAGGCTCGCCGACGAAAGCGTCTGCATCGGCCCGCCGCCGGCGCGCGACAGCTACCTGAACATGGCGGCCATCCTGTCCGCGGCGATCATCACCGGCTCGGATGCCATTCACCCGGGTTACGGATTCCTGTCCGAGAACGCGGAATTCGCCGAGATGGTGGCCGCACACGATCTCACCTTCATCGGTCCGGCACCGCAGCACATCCGGATGATGGGCGACAAGATCGAGGCCAAGCGGGTGATGGCGGCGCACGGTGTGCTGCCGGTCCCCGGCTCGAGCCGGGCGATCACCGATGCCCGGGCCGCCGAAGCGGCCGCCGGTCAGTTCGGCTATCCGGTGCTGATCAAGGCGGCTGCCGGCGGTGGCGGCCGGGGGATGCAGGTGGTGCAAGGGCCGCGCGAGCTTGCCGAGCGCCTGGCCCTTGCCCGCGCCGAGGCGGGAGCCGCGTTCGGGGACGATGCCGTCTATCTCGAGAAATACCTCGATCGGCCACGGCATATCGAGCTGCAGGTTCTGGCGGATGCGGCCGGCAATGTGGTGCATCTCGGCGAACGCGACTGCACTCTCCAGCGCCGCCACCAGAAGCTTCTGGAAGAGGCGGGCTCCCCCGCCCTCGCGCCCGCCGAGCGCGAGCGGCTCGGTACGCTCGCCACCTCCGCGCTCGCCGCCATCGGCTACCGCAACGCCGGCACCCTCGAATTCCTCTACCAGGACGGAGAGTTCGCCTTCATCGAAATGAACACCCGCCTGCAAGTGGAGCACCCGGTGACCGAGATGATCACCGGGATCGACCTTGTGCGCGAGCAGATCCGGATCGCTGCCGGCGAGCCACTCGGCTACCGGCAGGCCGACATCCGCTTCGATGGTCACGCCATCGAATGCCGGATCAACGCCGAGAACCCGATCAGCTTCGTTCCCTCGCCCGGCCGCATCCTCGCCTATCATTCTCCGGGCGGGCTCGGCGTGCGCGTCGATTCCGCGCTCTATGCGGGGCTCGTCGTCACGCCATTCTATGACAGCCTGGTCGCGAAGCTGATCGTGCACGCCCGCTCGCGCGCCGAGGCGATCGCCCGGCTCGCCCGCGCCATCGACGAATTTGCGATCATCGGGATCGAGACGACACTGCCCCTCTTCCGCAAGATCGTGGACGTGCCCGAATTCGCCTCCGGCACCTACAACGTCCATTGGCTCGAGCGGTTCGTCACCGGGACCATCTGAAGCCTGGCGAGGACGGCTTCCACACCCGGCAGCACCTCGAAAAAATCGAGGAATGAAGGCTCGGCAAAGCCCTGCGCCACCGCGGTTTCGATGCACGCAACCAGGGGCGCGGCGGAGCCCTGGACATCGCAGATCAGGACCGGCTTCTGGTGCAGCCCGAGCTGCCTCCAGGTCAGCATCTCGACCGTCTCGTCGAGCGTGCCGATACCCCCCGGTAGCGCAATGAACGCGTCGGCGAGATCGAACATGCGCTGCTTGCGGCTGGCGATGTCGCGGGTGACGATCAGCCCCGACAGTCCCCCGTGCACCACTTCCTGCCGCATCAGGATCTCGGGGATCACGCCGACGACGCGGCCGCCGGCCGCGAGCACCGCATTGGCAAGCACGCCCATAAGCCCGACCTGCCCGCCCCCGTAGACGACGCCAACCCCAACCTCGGCCAGCCGCCGCCCGAGGGTTGCCGCGGCGCGGTGGAAGGCCGGGCTCGCCCCGGTGCGGGAGCCGCAGAAGACGGCAACGGTGCGCACATGGCTCATGGTCCCTGGTAGGCGACCTCTCCCGGGAAGGCCAGCATCGACGCGGAGCTTCCGCGCACGGAACGAGGAGGCCGGGGGAAGCCCGGGAAACGTCGATCAGGCCGATGGATCTTCGGGCTCCCCGGCGGCTCGAAGCCAGACGCGGCAGGTGGTGCCCTCACCCTCCGTGCTCTCGATCGTGAAGCGGCCGCGATGGCGGTTGACGATGTGCTTGACGATGGCAAGGCCGAGCCCGGTGCCGCCGACCGCGCGCGAGCGGCCCTTGTCCACGCGGTAGAATCGCTCGGTCAGGCGCGGCAGGTGCTGGCGCGGGATACCGGGCCCGTCATCGGCAACCGTGATCGCGACGTCCCGTTCCCTGGCTTCGGCCCTGATCTCTATCCGGCCACCGTCGCGACCGTATTTCACCGCGTTGTCGATGAGGTTGTGCAGGACCTGAGTGAGCTGATCCTGATCGGCGGTGACCTGCGGCAGTCCGGCGGGAACGGAAAGCGCCATTTCCATTCGCCGCTCGGCGAGCCGCGGCGCAAACCCCGGCACCAGCCCGCTCAGCAGATCAGCGAGTTCCACCTTGCCAGAAGGCGGCTGATGCTCGACCAGCTCGATGCGGGAGAGCGACAGCAAGTCGTCGATCAACCGCTGCATGCGTGCCGCCTCGCGGGCCATGATGCCGAGAAAGTTGCGCTGGGCGGGCGGATCGTCCGCGGCCGGGCCGCGCAGCGTTTCGATGAAGCCGATCAGGCTGGCAAGCGGCGTGCGCAGCTCATGGCTGGCATTGGCAACGAAATCGGCGCGCATCCGCTCGACCGCCCGCTCGCGTGTGCGGTCCGAGAGCACGAGCACGGTGGCGCCCGGCACTGTCCGCCCCGGTGCGAGCACGGTCGCCTGGACCGTCCGTTCGACCGGCACGGGGAGCGAGATCTCGGCCGCCTCGGAGGCTCCGCCGGCGAGCGCGCGCGCCATCGCGGCGCGCAGGTCCGGGTGGCGAAGGACCGCAGCAACCTGGTCTCCGAACGCGCTCATGGCCGCTTTGTTGGCGCTTCTCAGGCGATGCTCGGCGTCCAGCACCAAGACCGGATCCGGCAAATGCTCGACGATTGCCTCGCCGGTCGAACGTCGCTCGGCAAGCCTGGCCTCGATGTCGGCGATCCGCTGCGACAGGCGGCCGACCGCATCGGCGAGCGGCGCCAGCAACGGCAGGCGCGTTTTCGGCTGGCCCGGGGTGTCTGCCAGTTCGAACTGGTCCAGCCTGGCAGCGAAATTTTCGAGATCGGCGCGCCAGACGAGAGCGAGGATGCCGGCCGCGATGGCGAGCGCCCCGGTGGCGGCGAGAAAGGGGACCCAGGCAAGGCTCCCGATGGCCCGGAGTGTCGCCAGAATGACCAGTGCCGGGGCCGCCAGAAAGAGCACCGGCCAGCAGAGATTAAGGCGCCTGGGCAGGCCTCAGGTTCCCGGGCTGGCGAGCGTGGCAGGCGCGGGATCGAGGAGGCTCGATGCGCCTCCGGCCTCGATCTGGAACACGGCAAGTCCGCGCTTCACGCGCCCGTCCGGGAAAAGCGCCAGGATGCCGTCTGCGCCGGTGAAGCCGGCCGGGTTCGCGAGCGCGGCCACCGAATAGCCGGGTCCCGCCGCCAATACGCGCGCCAGCGCCGCCGCATCGAAGGCGAGATCGGCGAGGAAGGGCGGCGGCGCTCCGAACTTCGCGGCATAGGCCTGAGCGAATTGCTGCCGCGACGCCGGATCCGGGGCCGGAAACCAGGCACCGGCGAGTGAGGCGCCCTGGCGCACCGCGGGATCCTGCCACAGAATCGGCCCCACCACCTGCACCTCGCCCGGGTTGATGTCGTAATAGGGCAGCAGGGTGCCGATCTCCTCCAGCGTCGTGCCGGTCGCGGCCAGCAGCAATGCATCGAAGGGCGGTGGGGGGATCGGCAGGCGGTTCAGCTCGCTCATACGGGCCCTTCCGGCCGCCGTGTCGAGCGCGCGGGCGGCGCGAATCTGGGCTTCGATCGGTCCCCGCCGGTTGGCATAATCCGAGATCACCCGCACCGCCTCGTTCAGGCTCGCCATGCCCGGCGTGTAGGTCTGGATGATGGGCGGGGACTCGCCGGCGGCGCTGGCAGCCGCCTGCAGGGCGGTCTGCATGGCGGAGCCGAACTCACTCTCGGGAAGCAATGCTGCCAGGCGCGTCTTGCCGCGCGATTGCAGGGCCGCAACCAGCCGGCGCACCTGCTGGCTCGGGGTCACGCCCAGTACCCAGACGCCCGGGCGCGCCTCTGTCTCGTCATTGGTGAAGGCGAGCATCGGCACCTCCGCCTTGCGCGCGACCGGCGCTGCGGCCGCGGTGTCGGAGCCGGTCAGCGGGCCGAGGATGATGCCGGCACCCCCGGCAACGGCCTGCTGTGCTGCTCCCGCAGCCCCTTGCGGCGAGCCCGAGGTGTCATAGGCCTGGAAGGGCGGCGAGCCGGATTGCTGCAGCACAAGTTCGGCCGCTTGCAGCATGTCCTGGCCGACGGCGGCGAGCGGTCCGGAGAGTGGCAGCAGGATCGCGACCTTGCGGCCGGCCCGTGCACCCCCTGCGCCCGGGTAGAGGCCCGCCGGTTGTCCCGGCGCGTAGAGCGGACTCTGGACCGTGCAGGCGGCAAGCCCCAGGCTGCAGACCAGCACCAGCCATGCCCGACGAACCATCTCCTCCTTCCCTCGACCGCCCGGTCACCCATGTGCCCGAAGGTCTTGTGCTGGTTTCCACGCCGATCGGCAACCTCGGCGACATCGGTCAGCGGGCGCTGGCCACGTTGCGGGCGGCCGACCTCGTGCTGTGCGAGGATACGCGCAATACACGTCGCCTTGCTCGCGTTTTCGCCATCGGCGCGCCCCTCTCCGCCCTGCACGAGCACAACGAGGCGCATCGCATCCCTGAAATCCTCCGCCTGCTTGGCGCAGGGCGCCGCGTCGCCCTGGTCTCGGATGCCGGCACCCCGCTGATCTCCGATCCTGGATTCCGGCTGCTTCGCGCTGCCATTGCGGCGGGCGTTCCTGTTTCCGCGGTGCCGGGGCCGAACGCGGCGCTGATGGCACTGACCCTTTCCGGCCTGCCGCCGCAGCCCTACCTCTTTCTCGGTTTTCCCCCGCCGCGCGCGGCGGCGCGGCGCGCCTCCTTTGCCCGCATACCGGCGCTGGAGAAGGCCGGCCTTTCCGCCACCCTCGTCTGGTACGAAGCGCCGCACCGGCTGGCGGCGACGCTGGCCGATCTGGCGACCGCGCTCGGCCCGCGCCAGGCCGCGGTCGCGCGCGAACTCACCAAGCGCTTCGAGGAGGTCCGGCGTGGTGACCTGGCAGAACTCGCAGAGCACTACCGCGCTGGGTCGGCACGCGGCGAAATCACGCTGGTGGTCGCACCGGCGGCAGAGGCGGCCGCCGAGCCGGCAGCGGCCGAAATCGAGGCGCGCCTGGCACACCTCCTGGCGCGCAAAACGAGCGTGCGCGAAGCAGTGGCCGCGGTCGCTCGGGAAACGGGCGCACCGCGGCGCTGGGTCTACGCCCAGGCGCTCGCACTCAACCGAGGCCGGGCCGATTCTCCTCCGCAACGGCCGAGCCGTGCTCGACCGCGAGCCGGATCAGGGCGGCCATGCTCGAAAGATTGAGCTTGGCACGCATCTGCGCGGCGATGGCGGCGGCGGTCCGATAGCTGACACCGAGCGCCGCCGCGACTTCAGCAAGGCTCCGCCCCTTGCCGAGCAGTGCCAGCACCTCGCGTTCGCGCGCAGAGAGGCCCCTGAGCGGCCCCTGCCCGGGCCGAACATTCATCAATGCGAGCTTCTGGGCGACCGAGTGGCTGAGATAGATGTCACCGGCATTGATCCGCGTCATTGCTTCCAGCAGCACGGCAGGATCGTCGTTCTTGCTGACGTAGCCGCGCGCGCCGGCCTCGAGCGCGCTGGCCACCATCACCGGCTCCTCGTGCATGCTGAAGACCAGGACCTTCAGCGCCGGCATGGCGGCGAGCATGCGTTTGAGTGCATTGATGCCCCCTCCATCGGGCAGCCCGAGATCGAGGATGACGAGATCGACGGCCTCCTCCTTGAGGTGTCGCAGCCCCTCCGCGAGGCTTCTCGCACAGATCACCCGCGTCTTTCCCCACGCCTCGAGCAGGCGCTGGCAGCCGGCGCGGACGATCGGGTGGTCCTCGACCAGGAGGACGCGGAGTGCCTCGCTCATGCCATGGCAGCGGCCGCGAGCGGGATCGTCACCGCTATCTCCGCCCCGCCGAGTGGCGCCTTGCCGATAGCAAGCCGGCCATGCAGTGCGCGCACGCGCTCGCTCATCCCCATCAATCCGAATCCGAAACGGAGTCCGGCCGGCAATCCCCGCCCGTCATCCTGCACCAGGAGATTGATCGCGCCCTTCCCGCCGTCGGCGCGTTTCAGGCAGACTTCGATCCGATGCGCCCCGGCATGGCGCGCGGCATTGGTCAGGCATTCCTGCACCACGCGATAAAGAGCGAGCTCCGCCGCCGCATCGTCCAGCTTGATTTCGTCTGCCCGCACGCTGAAGGCGATCTCCGGGCATTGCTCCTGCCAGCCGGCCACCAGTTCCCGCAGTGCCTCGGCAAGACCAAGCGAGTCCAGCGCGAGCGGGCGCAGTCGCGCCAGGATGCGCGCATTGGTGCGCTGCATGCCGTCCGCCAGGCGCCCGATCGCTTCCGTGCGCTCGGCGATGGACGCCAGATGTGCCGCGTCCCGGCCGCAGATTCCGAGGATGCTTGCCGCCTCGGCGCGGATGCCGAACAGCACCGGACCCACTTCGTCGTGCAGTTCATAGGCGATCTCCTTGCGCTCGGTCTCCTGCAGGTTGATCAGAGCATCGATCAGCCGGTGATTGTCATCCGTCACCTGCGCCAGAGAACAGGCCAGGCTGTTGAACTGTTCGCCGATGCGCGCGAGCTCGGGCACGCGGATCGGTTTGAGCCGCACTCCATAGTCACCATGTTCGAGCCGGTCGAAGCCGCGCTGGAGATCTCCGATCGGACGAAGTGCCCTCTGCACCGTCCACAGGATCAGCCCGACGATCGCGCCGGAAGCGGCAATCAGGATCAGGCAGAGCCGGACGAGCTCCTTCCACACCTCTGCAATTTCGTTGAGCGGGTTCGACAGCATTTCCACCTGCCCGACTCCTACACCACGTACCACAATCGGGAAAAGTTCGATTCTCGGTCTGGGGTCGAGCAAATGCACAAACCATGCCGGCACCGGCGCATGGGCGATATCGAGTGCAGGCACCTCGCCGGCGGCGATCATTTGCGATCCGGTTGCAATCCGGAATGTGACATGCCGCACTTTCGGCAGCTCGATCTCGAGCCGTTGCAGCGCTGCCGCCGGACTGCCGAGGGCGCTCGCATCGGCAACTGCCGCGATGACCAGGATGCGCCCAAGCTCCATGCCGGTGCCCACCTCGGCGCGCACGCGCTCAGGCGCCCAGGCCAGTTCCAATGCGATGGCCGCAGCAAGCCCGAGGGTCAGGATGATCGATGGGATCAGCACCAGCCTGAGCTTCAACGACATCACGCCGCTTTCCTCCCGGGCGACTGGCGGGCTTGCAATCTTTGCAAATTATTCGCAATTTTTGCGGGCGTTCCTGCAATCAGTATTATGGACCGGCTCCTTTGCCGCCGCCAGAGTTGACCCGAAGCGCACGCTGAATGGCGCACGTTGCCCGGGGAAACGCTGATGAAACGCCTCTCGTGGACCGTAATCGGGCTGCTTGCCTTGCCTGTCCTGGCCCAGGCGCAGACCGCCCCACCCCCCTCACCTGCCGCGACGGCCCCACCAGCCTCAACCGGCACGACGGCCCTGCCCGAGGTGAACGTCATCGCGCCCACCCCGCTGCTCGGCTCGGGCGTGAACCCGGATACGATCCCGGCCCAGACGACCACGCTGAACAGTTCCGACCTCTCGCGCCTGGGCGTGCCAGATCTGACCGGTTCACTCAATCAGCAAATCGGCGGCGTCAATCTCAGCTCTGCGTCCGGAAATCCGTTCCAGCCGGACCTCCTCTATCACGGTTTCACAGCGTCACCGCTGCAAGGGACGCCGCAGGGCCTGGCGGTCTATGTCAACGGCGAGCGCTTCAACAACGCGTTCGGCGATACGGTCGAATGGAGCCTCATCCCTGATCTTGCGATCAATAGCATGAACCTGGTGGGCTCGAACCCGGCATTCGGGCTCAACGCGCTCGGCGGGGCGGTGAACGTGCAGATGAAGAACGGGTTCACCTACCACGGCTTCGAGAGCGATATCGCAGGCGGATCGTTCACAACGGCCCAGGGCGAGTTCCAGTACGGCAAGCAGATCGGCGATACCGCCCTTTATATGGCCGGAAGCGTTCTGCACCAGGGCGGATGGCGCGACCTGCAATCCTCCGACATCTATGATTTCTATGGCGATCTCGGATGGCGGAATGACTGGGAGGAAGTGCATATCAATATCACGGCGGCACACTCGGCCTTGAACGGGCCGGGAACCTCGCCGGTCGAACTCCTGGCGGCCGACCCGGCGGCGCAGTTCACCGGGCCGAATGCGATCTTTGACAACTACGTCAACGTGAATCTCAACGGGAATTTCCAGCTCACCGATACGACGTCGATCCAGGCGGTTGCCTATTACGACTACTTCCACGAATTCGTGACCAACGGCAACGCCACCAGCGATGTGCCCTGCAACGACGGGTCGGGGCTGATGTGCTCGAGTCCGGGCGTTCCCAGTACCACGCTCGGGGGAGGGACGATCCCGGCCTTCCTTGGCAACAACCCGCTCTCCTATTCCGAACTGGACAACCAGACCACCAACACCAATGGCTACGGTGTCTCGGCGCAGGTGACCAATACCAATGACGTGTTCGGGCTCCGCAACCACGCCGTGGTGGGTCTCAGCTTCGATGGCGCCCAGACGGAGTTCGGGGGACTCTCCTATCTTGGCGGGATCACGGATCTGTCCCGGGTGTTCATCGGCCCCGGCGTCATCATCGATGAGCCAGGGATCAACAGCCCGGTCAGTGTCGCGATCAGCAATGCCTATTACGGAGCCTTCTTTACCGATACGCTGAACCTCACGCCGCGGCTCGCGATGACGCTCTCGGGCCGGTTCAACGCAGCCGAGATCGATCTTACCGACCAGAACGGGGGAGATCTCTCCGGCAACCACAGCTACAACCACTTCAATCCCGGGGCCGGATTCACCTATCGGGTGACACCGTGGCTCACCGCCTATGCCGGCTATGCCGACGCCAACCGGGCTCCGACCCCGGCCGAGCTTTCCTGCGCAGGCCCGGAGGATACCTGCAGCCTCGCCAATTTCTTCACCGGCGACCCGAATCTCAAGCAGGTGGTGGCGCACACGATAGAGGCCGGCGTGCGCGGCAGCTTCGCGCCGTCTCCGGACTCGAGCATCAGCTACAATATCGGGCTTTATCATTCCAACCTCGATGATGACATCGTCTTCATCAACAGCCCGACTTTCGACCGCGCCTTCTTTGCGAACATTCCTCAGACGCGGCGGCAGGGTGTCGATGTCGGGGTGCAGTTTCGAAACCCCCGCTGGCTCGCCTATCTCCAATATTCCTACATCAATGCGACCTATCAGAGCACCTTCGTCGAATCGGCGGGGAACAATCCGGACGCTGACGTGAACGGCAACGAAACAATAGTGCCGGGTGATCGTCTGCCGGGGGTCCCGGCCAACCTGATCAAGCTCGGGGTCTATTACAAGGTGACCCCTCAGTGGACCGTCGGCGCCATCGGGACGGCCCAGACCGGGCAGTACCTGTTCGGCGACGAGGCGAACCTGACGCCGCAATTGCCTGGTTTCTTCACCCTCAACCTGACCACGAATTACCAGCTCACCCCAAGGATCGCGTTCTTCGCAACCATCAACAACGTGACCAATGAGAAATACTATACCTATGGGACATTCTCGCCGACCACCACGGTGTTCCTCGCCCAGGCGCCGAATGCGACCAACCCGAGAAGCTACAGTCCGGCGGCGCCGATCGGGGTCCTGGTCGGCGTGCGCGTCACGCTGGGGTAGCGCCCGGTGTGCGCCCGGGGCATAAGCGCAGACGGCAAAGGCTGATTGCATGCGCGTACCATTTTCTGCCTGGCGACTCCTCCTCCTTGCCGGTGTCCTGATCGTCGTCGCCGGTCTGTCGCCGGCGGCGCCGGCCACGGCTGCGGCGCCGCCGATCCCCCTGCAACTCAACAAACTCGCGCCGCTGCCGGGGCCGGGTGCCGGCTGCCGCGCCTATTTCGTCGTCAGCAATCCGGGTTCCGAGGCGATCTCCGCGCTCGATCTCGACCTCATCCTGTTCGGCACGGACGGCATCATTTCCGGGCGGGTGACGCTCGGGATCGGGCCGTTGCCGGCGGGAAAAACGGTCGTGCGCCTGTTCGACCTCGCCGGCACACCCTGTGATTCGATCGGTCACATCCTGCTGAACGGGGTCCTTACCTGCCGGGCGGGAAACGAGGCCGCAAGCGACGCCGGGCAGGAAGCGGGAAGCTGCCTCGATCGCATGACCGTTTCCTCGCTTGCCAAGGTGCCGCTGACAAAGTAGCACCCGCGCCATGCCAACACCGGAGCAGAGTTTCTCGCTCGGCGCACTGTTTTTGCAGGCGGATCCGCTGGTCAAGGCGGTCCTGCTGCTGCTGGTGCTGGCCAGCATCGCGGTCTGGGCGGTCACGATCGACCGCGCCGTGCGCCTGCGGCGCGTGCGACGCGACGTCGCGCGTTTGCGCGCTGCGCTGACGGATCCCGCCGCCGTGCCGGCTCACGATGGCGTGGCCGGCGCGATCCTGGCCGCGGGCTTCGCCGCGGCGCGAGACCCGGAAGGAACCCGGAGCGAGCGGCGGGAGCGGCTCAGCGAGATGATGCGGCTTTGCCTGACGGATGCGTTGCGTGCTCTCGAGCCGGGGCTGCCGTTTCTTGCCACCGTCGGCGCTACCGCGCCGTTCGTCGGCCTGTTCGGCACCGTCTGGGGCGTGATGGCGAGCTTCTCGGCGATTGCGGGGGCGAACGACACCAGCCTCTCCGTCGTTGCCCCGGGCATCGCCGAGGCGCTCTTTTCGACGGCCATCGGCCTTGCGGCGGCGATCCCAGCCGTCATCGCCTACAACAAGCTGGCAACGCACCTCGCGGGCACGCGTGCACTGGGGATTTCGGCGATCGGACGGCTTGCCGAGATGTTGTCGGCTCCGCGGGTGGAGACGATGAAAGCGGCGGCGGAGTAGCGATGGCGATCCTCGCGAGGAAGCGGCAAGAAGACGAGGCGGACGAGACGAGCCTGCTGGCGGAGATCAACGTCACGCCGTTCGTCGACGTGATGCTCGTGCTGCTGGTGATCTTCATGGTGACCGCGCCCTTGATGATGGCCGGCGTGCCGCTACGATTGCCGAAGACGAGCGCGGCGCGTGTCGCCGAGACACGCCAGCCGATCGTGCTCAGCATCGATCGTCGCGGCCATGTCTTCATCGGCCGGGAGGAGATCGCAGCGGATGCACTCGCGGAGCGCCTGCACGCGCTGGCGGAAAGTGCTCCCGACCAGACGGTCTATCTTCGTGCGGACCGTGGCTTGCCGTACGGAGAGGTGATGCGGACCATGGGGGTGGTGGCCACGGCCGGCTTCTCTCGCATCTCGCTGCTCTCGGAGCAGGCGCCGGTTCCCCCGGCCCGATAGGGCATTGTCGGCCAGCGCGGAGCTCTCGGAGTTTGCGTTACCGGCACGGGTGCATCCGCTCGCCATTGTTGTCGCTGTGCTGCTGCACGTCGTTGCGATTGCCCTGCTTCTGCATGCCGGGCATGTCGCGCCACGGCCGGTGACGGCGACGGTATCGCTTGCATCTCTGCCCGCCGTGGCGGCCAAAGCCGTGAGCCCGGCGGCGCCTGAGAAGCTGCAGCCGGTGGCACCGGCGCCGCGGGTTCAGCCTGTGCCACCACCCCCCGAGACGGCTGCTGTCGCCGCCGTGCCGCCGCCGCCGGTTATGCGCGTGCCACCACCCCCCGCGCCGACCGCCGCTCCAGCAGCGCCTGCCACCGCCGCCGTGCCGCC
>JASHOA010000086.1 GCA_030041375.1 Acetobacteraceae bacterium | reverse complement strand
CCGGCCCAGAGGGAGAGGGAAAAGGGGGCGATCGGACGCGGGGGGATCTGTGTCACTCAAGTTTGATTCGGGGTACTTAGCCTTACCTGGACACACAGCCGGACGTGGTGATCTACAATGCGAGCCGCCGCCTCCAAGGTCCGCTTGCGGAGCTCGATCCGGAGGGTGTGGGCGAGGCGCTTATGGTGTCGGCTTTTGGTGCATTCCTGGTCGTCCGGCAGGCGGCTCGGCGCATGGTTCCGCGCGGCCGCGGCGCCATCCTGCTCGACGGCGCGACTGCCAGCATCAAGGGTTTCGCCGGCGCCGCATCTTTTGCCATGGGCAAGTTCGCGCTTTGCGGCCTCGCTCAGAGTGCGGCACGCGAGCTGGGATCCAAAGGCATCCAGGTCGCCCATTTCATCATTGACGGCGGCGTGCGCGCAGCCCACCGCCCGGACCCGCCCGAGCGGCCCGACAGCACCCTCAATCCGGACGCTATCGCCCAAGCGTATCCCGCGGTACCGTGCCAGCGGCGTCGTGCCTGGTCGTTCGAGGTCGAGCTCAGGCCGTGGCCCGAAACGTTCTGATCGGAAAAGAAGGAGCTGGCTTGCCGGGATCTGCGCAGCGCACGGACGCTGCAAACGGGGTGCAACCCACACCTCCCGGGTCTGACAGGGATGCCGCGCGTGCGGGCGATGGCGAGAAGAATCCCGCGCTGCCCCGCAACCTCACCGAGGCAGGTGAAACCGCCGACTACTTCGCCGACGTGAAGCGAGACCTCGATGAGGGAGTCGGCCGCCGTGCCACCGCCGCCGCACCGGCAAAGCCTTCGAAGGGACAAATCCGTACCGCCGAGCGCGAGGCTCTGCTTGGCGTGCGTCTGGCGCGCGAAGGAAAACTCGCCGAAGCGATCGCGCATCTCCGGAATTCGGTTGCCCTCGATCCTGAGGCGGCAAACGCGCAGCATGAGCTTGGCGTCGCCTGCCTCAAGGCCGGCCAGGCCGAGGCCGCGGCGATTGCCTTTGCCGCCGCCGTCCGGCTGAAGCCGGACTTCGCCGGCGCGCGCAAAAACCTCGCCGCTGCGCTCGATCGCCTCGGACGGACGCACCAGGCGCTCGGCCTGTACAAAGAAGCCGTTCGGCAGGAGCCGGGATGGCATCTCGGACAGTTGCGTCTGGGACAGATCTATCTCGGCCAGAATCGCGGCGCGGAGGCGGCGGCTGCCTTCCGTGCTGCCGCCGCCGCGGCAGGGGCGGCGTCGGTCCAGGGGCGGATCCTCTTGGCCTCTGCCGCCGATGCCGCCGGAGACAGCGCCCTGGCAATGGAGATACTGCGCGCCGTTATCCTCGCCGCCCCGGATCACGGTCTCGCCCATGTGCTGCTCGGCCAGATGGTGGCGCAGGCGGGCGATTCGGCCGAAGCCACCGCCTTGATCGAGCGCGGCATTGCTCTCGACCCGAGCCTGGTCTCGGCCTGGTATCCGCTGGTCATGACCCGGACATTCGCCGCCGCGGATCAGGCCCTGATCGGGCGGATCGCCGCCTCTTTGGAGCGGCCCGGCCTCGGTCCCAGGGACCGCATGGCACTCTGCTTTGCGCTCGGCAAGGCGCATGACGATGTCGGCGAATACGCACAAGCCATGCGACACTTCGAGGCCGCGAACCGCATCCGCTCCGCGACCATGCTCGACCGGGCTGCGGTTCTGCGCCGCACCAAGGAGACGATCGCGGCCACGCCGGCGGGCTATCTCGCCCGTCGCCCCGGGCTCGGCGTTGCCGACGAAACGCCGATCCTGATCGTCGGCATGCCGCGCTCCGGAACCACGCTGGTCGAGCAGATCCTGGCTCGCCATCCCGATGTGGCGGCGGGTGGGGAACTCACTTTCTGGCAGGACCACAGCCGCGCTGGCCTCGGCTTGCTGGCCGCCGAAGCCGATCCGGCCGCTGTCCGCCGACTGGGCGAGGAGTACCTTGCGCTATTGCGCAGCATCTCGCCCGAGGCAGCGCGCGTGACCGACAAGAGGGTGTTCAACTTCGCCGAGCTCGGCATCATCCGCCAGGCGCTTCCCCGCGCCAGCATCGTGCATTGCCGCCGGCATCCGCTTGATACCTGCCTTTCCATTTTCTGCATGCACTTCGAAGCCACGATGGCCTTTGCCGGCGAGCGTGGCAGCCTCGTGTTCTTCTATCGCCAGTACCAGATACTGATGGCGCACTGGCGTGAGGTGCTGCCGCCGGATCGCTTCATCGAGATCGATTACGAGGAACTGGTTGCCGATCCGGAGCCGACGACGCGGCGCCTGCTGGCGGCGTGCGGTCTGGCATGGAACGATGCCTGCCTCGCGCCGCATCTCAATCGCCGCCGCATCATGACGGCGAGCCTCTGGCAGGCGCGCCAGCCGATCTATCGGACTTCCGTCGAAAGATGGAAGCACTATGAGCCCTGGCTCGGCGAACTGAAGGCGCTGCTTCCGGCCGCGGCGGCGAAATAGGCAGCATGCAACGCCCTGGGGAGCCAGGTGGCCATGCTCTGCCATACCGTGCGTCGCGTGCGCGCCATTTCGGTGCGGTCGATGGCCCACATTCCGGGACGGTCGAGCCCGCTCACGCCCGACCCTCCACGAGGTCCACGAAGATGTCCTCGAGCGAGGTGCGGCTGGTTTCGAGATCGTTATAGTTGATCCCGGCAGCGTCCCGGTCTCGCAGCAGGCACGGGATGCCGGTGTCCGGCGCTTTCGCGTCGAAATCGTAAACGAGGCACTCGCCCTCCGCCTCCAGCCGCGACGGCCAACCGGCGAGCGCGGGAGGGATCCCCTCGATCCGGCGCGG
>JASHOA010000085.1 GCA_030041375.1 Acetobacteraceae bacterium | reverse complement strand
GCACCCGATCCACCGCTGCGACGATGAAGTGGGCAACATCATTCGCTGGCAGCCAGTCCTTGAGGTCCGGCGGCAGCAGAAAAGACTGGTCACGGTTGAACGGTACGAAGTTCGACATAGCTGGATGCTATCCAGCTATCGAGAATTTGGGTACCCCCCAATCCGACACGCTGCTAGAGCAGATCGCGATCAGACGGGCTCGGCTGATCGCGTGAAGATGCTCGCCAAGACAAAGAGCTGGAGCAGTTACCGTGAGCCATGGCGAACGGAAATTGCCCTAGACCCGTGTCGGGCTGACTGTGCAGCCCGACACGGGTCGCGCGGTTTATTCGAGCCCGCGATTCACACCCTCCGACGATTCCGCCTCGGGCGATCGCGGGCTAAGATGCAGTCGCGCCCGCCCATGCCGGATTCCTGGAATCCGGCCGAGGTACTCGGCAAGCTCGGCCAGCTCACGCACATTGCCGGCCGCGGCGAACAGGGCGAGATGGGGAAGTGCAGCTTGCATGCCGCGCGCGAGCGGCTGGTAGCCCGATTCGCCGGCCAGCGGATTGAGCCAGACCAGCCGGCGGCAGCGCTTGCGGAGGCTCGCCATCTCACGCCCGAGGAGGTCGGGATCGCCGGTTTCGTAACCGTCGGACAGGATGAGGCAGGCGGCGCGCCCGGCGAGAGCGCGACGCGCATGGCGGCGGTTGAAGAGGGCCAAGCTTTCGCCGAGCCGCGTGCCCCCGCCCACGCCCTTTGAAAGCAAGGTCAGCTTGTCCAGGGCACGCTCGGGGTCGCGATCGCGGAGCGCCGCGGTCACCTCCACCAGCCGCGTGTGCATGAGGAATGTTGCCGTGCGCCGGCCCGGGTGCATCATTCCGAGCGCGAAGCGGATGAAGAGCGGCGTGAAAGAGTCCATCGAACCCGAAACGTCGATAAGCAGCGCGATGCGCAGCGGCTTGAGGCGCGGCCGGCGCCAGGCGAGGTCGATCGGCGTTCCACCGCGCGCGAGCGCTCTCCTCAACGTGCGACGGAGATCGAGCCGCCTGCCGCGACGCGCCAGGCGTTGGCGCCGGCGCGTAGAGGCAAGCAAGCGGCGAGAGAGAGTTCGGGCGATCGCCTCCGCCTCGGCCAGCGCCTCCGGATCGGCGATCTCGCGCATCGCGCGCTCTGTCCGGCTTTCGCTCGGCGAAGCACCTTCACGCATCGCCCGCCCGCCGCCCCTGTCCATTGCCTCTGCGATCGTATCGGAAGTCTCGGACCCGTTGCCCGTCGCGGCCCGTTCCGCCGCGATCTCGCGGAGGTTCTTCGGGCGAGCCGTACCCGCCGCGGCCGACGTTCGCACCGCGCTTCGCACATGGCGGCCAAGGAAGAACGCGTCGAACCATTCGTCGAAGCGCCGCCATTCATCGTATTGGCCCGCGAACAGCGCGCGCAGTGCAGGCCGCAGGCTGGACGACGTGGCGGCTAAGGGGCTCGCCAGAATCCGTCCCGCATCCTCGGTTTCGTGGAGACCCACGGAAAATCCGCTGCCGCGCAGCGTGGCCGTGAACGCGGCGAGGCGGCGGGCAAGCCGCGCTTCCGCATCCGCCATCAGGCAACCCTGGCAACCAGGCGCGCGAGCGCCACCCGGTCGATCCGCGCGTGATCCTCTTCCGTCTTCAGCAGGCACGACAGCGTCTCGTGCAGCACCTCGAGCGATGTTGCCGCCTGCTGCACACCAAGGCCGAGCAAGGCAGCCGCCCAGTCCAGGCTTTCCGCCACGCCCGGAAGCTTCCTCAGATCCTCGCGCCGGACCTCCGCGACCAACCGCGCGACCTGCAGCGCGAGCGTCACCCCAAGCTGAGGCAGGCGTGCCTGGAGAATCGCGGCTTCGCGATCGACATCGGGAAACGCGACATAGTGATAGAGGCAGCGCCGGCGCAGCGCGTCCGAGAGTTCGCGCGTGCCGTTGGAGGTCAGGACGACGCGCGGAATACTCAGCGCGGTGATGGTGCCAAGCTCGGGAATGCTGACCTGGAAGTCCGAGAGCAGCTCGAGCAGGAAGGCCTCGAATTCTTCGTCGGCCCGGTCGATCTCGTCGATCAGCAGAACCGGCGGCACAGGCTGGCGGATGGCGGCGAGCAACGGCCGCTCCAGCAGGTAGCGCTCGGTGAAGAGGCTTTCCTCGATGGCAGCAGGGCTCTCGCCCGGGTGGCCCTCCCGCGCCTTGATCGCGAGAATCTGCCGCTGATAGTTCCATTCATAGAGCGCGGCCGCTTGGTCGAGCCCCTCGTAGCATTGCAGGCGGATCAGTCGCGCCCGATGTACTTCTGCCAGCGCCGCGGCGAAGGCAGTCTTCCCCACGCCTGCTTCGCCCTCGAGCAGCAGCGGCCGGCCGAGCATCTCCATCAGCATCGCTGCTGTGGCAAGATCGCGATCGGCGATGTAGCCTGCCTCCGCCAGCCCGGTTGCGATCTCCTCGCGGGACCTCACTTCTGCAAACCGAGCGCCTCCGCCGCCTTCCATACCCGCCACGGGTCGTGCGGCATCTGGATGTGGGTCGCGCCGAGGAACGCGAAGGCATCGTTCACCGCATTGGAAAAGGCGGGAACGCCGCCGACATTCGGGCTTTCGCCGACGCCCTTGGCGCCGATCGGATGGTGCGGCGAGGGTGTCACGGTATGGTCCGTCTCCCAGTGCGGGGTTTCCACCGCAGTCGGCAGGAAGAAATCCATGAACGACGGGCCTTTGAGATTCCCCATCTCGTCGTAGGCGATTTCCTGGCCCATGGCGATCGCGAAGGCTTCCGTCAGTCCGCCATGCACCTGCCCCTCGATGATCATCGGGTTGATGCGCGTGCCGCAATCATCGAGTGCATAGAACCGCCGTACCTTGGCGACCCCGGTATCGACATCGATATCCATGACACAGATATAGGCCCCGAAGGGATAGGTCATGTTCGGCGGATCGTAGTAGCTGACAGCCTCGAGGCCCGGCTCGAGCCCGGGCGGGACGGCATTGTAGGCAGCCCAGGCGACTTCCTTCATGGTCTTGACGCGCTCGGGCATGCCCTTGACGCGGAAGCTGTCGATGTCGAACTCGACATCATCGTGATGCACCTCCAGGAGATGGGCGGCGATCATCTGCGCCTTGGCCCTGATCTTGCGGCAGGCGGCCGCTGTCGCGGCGGCAGCGGTCGGCGTTGAGCGCGAGCCGTAAGTGCCGAGGCCATAGGGCGCCGTGTCGGTGTTGCCTTCCTCGACCATCACGTTGTCGGCGGGAATGCCGAGTTCGCTCGCGATGATCTGTGCGTAGGTGGTTTCGTGGCCCTGGCCCTGGCTCTTCGTGCCCATGCGCGCGATGATCGCGCCGGTCGGGTGGACGCGGATTTCCGCCGAATCGAACATCGCGATGCCCAGGATATCGCAGTTCTTCGAGGGACCGGCGCCGACGATCTCGGTAAAGAACGAAACGCCGATCCCCATCAGTTCCCGCGTCTCGCCGCGGCGGAATTTTTCCTGTTTTGCTCCCTGTTCCGTGCGCAGCGCCTGGTAGCCGACTGCCTCCAGCGCCTTCTTCATCGCCGTATGATAATCCCCTGAATCGTATTCCCAGCCGAGCGCCGAGTGATAGGGGAACTGTTCGCGGCGGATGAAGTTGCGCACCCGGATCTCGGCAGGGTCGACCCCGAGCTTGTGGGCGAGGATATCCATCGCCCGCTCGATGCAATAGGCCGCCTCGGTCACACGAAAGGAGCAGCGATAGGCGACACCGCCCGGTGCCTTGTTGGTATAGACGCCGTCCACGGTCACATGCGCCACCGGAAAATCGTAGGATCCGGTGACGATATTGAAGAATCCGGCCGGCCATTTCGAGGGGTCGGCGCAGGCATCGAAGGCGCCATGGTCGGCCAGCACGTGCACGCGAAGCCCCGTCACCTTTCCTTCGCGGGTCGCCGCGATCTCGGCGGTCATGTGATAGTCGCGGGCGAAGGCGGTGGCGGTGAGATTCTCGATCCGGTCCTCGACCCATTTCACCGGCTTGCCGGTGACGATGGAGGCGACAATGGCGCAGACATAGCCGGGATAGACGCCGACCTTGTTGCCGAAGCCGCCGCCGATGTCCGGGGCGATGATGTGGATTTTGTGCTCGGGGATGCCGGACAGGATGGCCCCGACCGTGCGTACCACGTGCGGCGCCTGGAAGGTACCCCACACCGTCAGTTCGCCCTTGATCTTGTCGAACGAGGCAACCGCCTGGCAGGTCTCGAGCGGGCTCGGGTGAACGCGCTGATAAGAGATGAGCTGCTTCACGCTCACCTCGGCGACGCGGAACGCCTGATCGGTTGCCTCCCGATCGCCCACCTCCCAGGTGAAGATGTGGTTGGGATGGCGGCGCTTGCCGTGGGCGCCTTCGGTCTTGTCCGCGATGTCCTCGCGCAGGATCGGTGCATCCGGCGCCATCGAGCGGAAAGGATCGACGAGCGGCGGCAATTCCTCGTATTCGACCTCGACGAGGTCGGCAGCGTCGGCGGCAATGTAGCGATCGGTGGCTACGACGAAGGCGATTTCCTGGCCCTGGAACAGCACTTTCTCCCCGGCGAGCACGGCCTGCACGTCACCGGCGAGCGTCGGCATCCAATCGAGCTTGAGCGGCTTGAGATCGGTTGCGGTCAGCACCGCGACCACACCGGCAAGGGCCCGTGCCTTCGTCGTGTCGATCCGGCGGATGCGTGCATGGGCGTAAGGAGAGCGGTGGAAATCCCCGAACAGCATCCCGGGAAGCTTCAGGTCATCGACGTAATTGCCCTTGCCCTGGGTGAAGCGGATATCTTCGATGCGCTTGCGCCGGCAGCCGATGCCCTGGAGCTTCTCTTCGCGCGCCGCGCGCGTTTCGCTGACCTCGTTCATTCTGCGGCCTCCTTGCTGGCGCCGGCGATGGTTGCGGCGGCAGCGGAAATGGCATGGACGATGTTCTGATAGCCGGTGCAGCGACAGAGATTGCCGGCGATACCGAAGCGGATCTCCGCTTCGCTCGGGTGCGGATTCTCCTGCAGGAGCCGCCAGGCGCGCATGATCATCCCGGGAGTACAGAAGCCGCATTGCAGGCCGTGCCACTCCCGGAAGGCGTTCTGCAGCGCGTGCAGCGTGCCATCGGGCGCGGCCAGGCCTTCGATGGTGCGGAGATCCGCGCCATCCGCCTGCACCGCGAAGACGGTGCACGATTTGACCGACTGACCATCCATATCCACGGTGCAGGCACCGCAATGGCTGGTCTCGCAGCCGATATGCGCACCGGTCAGGCTGAGTTGCTCACGCAGGAAATGAATGAGCAGCGTGCGCGGCTCGACCAGTGCCTCCACTTTCTCGCCATTCACCGTGAGGCTGATCGCGGTCTTTGCCATGGCGTCCTCCCCTTCAGCCGCCGGCCCGTTCGGCGGCGGCAGCCAGTGCGCGGCGCACCATCACGCCGGCCATCCGCCGGCGGTAATCCACCGGCCCATGCCCGTCCGCAGCAGGATCGGTGATGGCCTCGGCGGCGGCCGCTGCGGCGGCGAAGGCCGCCGCGCCGGGCGCTGCCCCGATCAACCCGGCTGCTGCGGCCTCGGCCAGCAGTGCCGTCGGGGCGACATTGGTGAGGGCGATCGCGCAGGTGGCAATCCGCCCACCCTCGAGACTGAGCATCGCCGCCGCGGCCGCGGTCGCATAATCGCCGGTCTTCCGCTTGAGCTTGACATACGCGGCCCCGGCTTTCGCCGGTGGTGCGGGGATGCGGATGGCGGTGACGATCTCGCCCGCCGCAAGCGCGGTGATAAAGGCTCCCCGATAGAACTCGCGCGCCCGAATCGTCCGCGCCCCACCTCTGCCCGCCACTTCAAGGGCGGCGTCGAGGCAGAGCATCACCGCCGGCATGTCATTTCCCGGATCACCGTTGACAACGTTCCCGCCGACTGTGCCGCGTGCGCGCACCTGCGGATCGGCGATCTGCAGCGCGGTTTCCCTGAGGATCGGCAACGCCCTGGCAAGGCCGGCGTGGGCGATCAGCTCCGCCTGGGTGGTCGTCGCGCCGAGCACCCAAGCCCCGCCCTCCGCACGGATTCCCTTGAGCGCGGCAATCGCTCCGAGATCGACGAGGTGGTCAGGCGTCGCAAGGCGGAGTTTCATCATCGGGATCAGGCTGTGCCCGCCGGCGATCGCCCGCGCTTCCTCCGAATGGGCGCCAAGCAGGGAGAGCGCGTCGGGCACGGTACGGGGCCGATAATAGGTAAAGGCTGCGGGGATCACGACGTGCCTCCTCCTCTCTACCGGCGGTTATGGCTGCCGCCCTTCGATGTTCAGATTAGCAGGTTGCCGCAGGCAGCGCGAACGGCCGGGTGGGAAAGCCCGCCTCCTCAATCCACGGAATTACCGCGCACGGCGGAGGAACAGGAAGCAGAGCGCGAGCAGGATGGTGCCGAAGATCACCTCGCGCGCACCTTCCGAGACAGCGAGCGTCACCAGCATTGCCTGCAGCAGCACGACGACCAGCGCACCGGCAATGCTCCCGACATAGCCGCCCTCACCGCCCGAGAGCCTGGTACCCCCGATCACCACCGCCGCAATCGGCGGCAGCAGATATTCGTTGCCCATGCCGAGATAGGCCTGCGAGGAGTAACCGCTCAGGAGCAGCCCGACGAAAGCCGCACCGAGTGCGGAAACCACGAAGACGATGGCGTGAATCCGCCCGAGCCTGACACCGGACAAAAGGGCCGCTGCCGGACGGTTGCCGATCGCATAGACCTGCCGCCCGAACGGCAGCAGGGAGAGCGCGAGGATCGCCAGCGCTGAACAGAAAACCCACACCAGGAAGGCCATCGGCAGACCCGCCGGATTGCCGAGCGCGAGGAAGCGCGCGATGGGGGGCACGTGCGTCGTCGGCGCCGCCGCATTGCTGTAGAGCAGTGTAATCCCCTGCAACAGAAGATTGACCGCGAGCGTCCAGATCAGCGAGTGCACGCGGAGTGCGAACACTCCAAACGCATTCACCAGCCCGACCGCGAGGCCGATCGCTCCGACCACCGCGAAGGCCACCCACTGCTGGCCGTAAAGTGCGGCCAGGTTAGTGCCGAGAATGGCCGAGAGCGTGATCGTCCAGGGCACGGAGAGGTCGATCTGGCCGATCAGCACGGCACAAGTCTGTCCGATCGCGATGATGCCGATGAAGGTTGCCTGCACGAGCTGCAGGCGCATCGTGCCCCAGCTCAGGAACTCGCGGTTGACCGCGACGCATCCGGCATAGACCGCAAGCAGGATCAGATAGGATAACAGAACCCTCCGCTGGTCCGGCGAAAGTCGCGCCGCGAGCGGCATCCGCGTGGCGCGTACTGCCGGGTCGATCGCGCGGCTCATTGCCGCAGGACCGCGAGCCAGCTTGCTGCGCGAAGCACGCGGAATCCGCCGAGCCCCAGCACCAGCATCAGGATCAGACCTTCGATGAAATCCTGCCAGAAGGCCGAAACATTGAACACGCCGAGCGCATTGAGGATGATCGAGAGCACGAAGCTGCCGAGGATCGGGCCCATTACCGTGCCGCGCCCGCCCATCAGCGAAACCCCGCCGAGGACCGCCGCCGCCAGTGAGTTCAGCGTGTAGATGCCGCCGATGCTGGGATCGCCCGATGTCGTCTCGGCGGCAAGGAAAAGTGCCGCGATGGCGGAGAACAATCCCGCCAGCATGTAGCTCGCCAAGGCAACGCGCCGCACCGGCAGGCCCGAGATGCGCGCGCTCTCCGGATCGTCGCCGATGGCGGTGATGTAGCGGCCGAGCCGGGAGCCGAACACGGGAACCCAAACGAGCAGCACCGCAGCAGCAAGCAGCACCAGCGAGAAGGGCAGGGGACCCCAGTTTCCGGTCAGCGCAGCGGCAAATCCGTCGGGAACCGAGCCGCCGGGACGCGGCAGGATGATGAGGGCGCTGCCCGCGAAGATGAACGAGGTGCAGAAAGTACCGATCAGTGGCTCGATGCGCCCATAGGCAACCACCAGCCCATTGAAGGCGCCGAGCGCCAGGCCGATCACCAGCGAGGCCACGACGACCGAGGCGACGCTGAGTGCACTGCTGCCCATCGTCGTCGCGGCAAAGCAGTTGATCAGCGTGATCTCGGCGCCGATCGAAAGATCGAGGCCGGCAGTGAGCAACACGAGGGTCTGCCCGACAGCAGCGAGCGCCAGCGCCACCGAGACATTGGCGAGGCTCGCAAGGCCGAACGGTGACAGGATCAGCGGTTGCCGTATCGCATAGAGACCGATCAGCACCACGAGTCCGACGGCACAGGATAGAGGTCCGGCGTGCTTCTCGACGCCGCCGCGCCGCCGCTCCTTTGCCTCAGGCGGCTTCACGCGTCGCCTCGCGGAAGGAGAGGTCGAGGATGTTCTGCTCGCTCACCTCCTTGCCCTCGAGCGCGCCGGAAATGCGCCCTTCACGAAACACCAGCACGCGCGAGCAGAGCAGAGGAAACTCGGAGATGTCGGTCGAATAGAAAAGTACCGCGCTGCCCGCTGCGGCGAGCTCGCGGATGATACCGAAAAGCCCTGCGCGCGCGCCGGCATCGACCCCGCGCGTGGGATCGCAGAATACGTACACCGCTGCCCTTCGTGCCAGCCATTTCGCCACCACCACTTTCTGCTGGTTGCCTCCGCTCAGGCTGCCGAGCGCAACGCGCGAGCTTGCCGCCACGATGCCGAGCCGACGCACCAGGCCCCCGACCAGTGACGCCTCCCGTGCGCCGCTCAGCAGGAAGAAGCGGCAGAGCCCCTCGAGCACGGTGATAGCAATATTCTCGGAAACGGAAAGACCGAGAAATCCACCCAGGCTTTTGCGGTCATCGGGGATGAAGGCCATGCCGGCGCGGATTGCCTGCCGTGGCCGCCGCGGCCTGAGCCTCGCCCCGCCAAGCTCGATCTGCCCATCGAGGCCACGGCGGAACACCCCGAACAGCGCCAGCAGCACTTCCTTGTGGCCCTGACCTTCGAGCCCTCCGAGGCCGAGCACCTCGCCCGGCCTGAGCTTGAAACTCACCTCCGCAAAATGGCGTGCGAGCGTGAGCCCTTGCACGGCCAGCACCGGTGCCGCCGCTGTCGCAGCCGGTGCGGCGCGTTCCGCCCTCGCTCCCTCCTGCCAGCTTTCGCCCAGCATCAAGGCAAGTGCCCGCTCGCGGCTGAAATCTCCGGGGGCGAAGTCTCCGACCTTCTCGCCGCTGCGCAAAATGGAGACGCGATCGGCGATCCGCTCGATCTCGCCGAGCCGGTGCGAGATGAAGACGATTGCCGTGCCCTGCGTACGCAGGCGTTCGATCACCGCCATCAGCCGTTCGACCTCGGCGACGGAGAGGGCCGATGTCGGTTCGTCCAGGATCAGAACGCCCGGCTGACTGGAGAGCGCCTTGGCAATCTCCACGAGCTGGCTCTGCGCAAGCGACAGTTCGGAGACCGGCACCTCGGGGTCGATATCCCCTGCGCCCAGCCCTTCGAGCAGGGCCCGCGCGCGCCGCCGCAGGGCGCGCCCGTCGATCCACACCCGGCCACGGCGCGGTTCCTGCGTGATCAGGATGTTCGCCGCAACACCGAGGCTTGGGAAGAGGGAAAGCTCCTGGTGGACGGTTGCGATTCCGGCGACGAGTGCGGCGTGCGGCGTGGCGAAGCGGACCGGCTCGCCCCGGATGCGGATCTCCCCGCCATCCGGCTGTTCGATGCCGGCGAGCAGTTTCACGAGCGTGCTCTTGCCGGCGCCGTTGGCCCCGAGCAGGGCGTGCACTTCCCCGGGGTAGAGGGCGAGATCCACCCCCTGGAGTGCCACCACGCCGCCGAACCGCTTGCCGAGCCCGCTGGCGGCCAGTACCGGTCTTTTCGCCGCCGCCTCCGCGCCGCCCTCGCCCATTCGCCCCCGGTGTCCGGCCCCGCTATTTCACCACGTCATGGACAGGAATATCGATCGCGCACTGCGGAATGCTGATATTCGTGACGAAGCTGTTCGGCTGATCCGGGAAATAGTTCGCGCCGGCCTTCATCTCGTCCGTGGTTACCGGGTTGAGCGGAATGTTCGCATCGCGCGGCACCGCCTGGCCAGCCAGCACGGCGATCGCTGCACGCATGGCGGCTGCGACCAGCGCCGGCGACTGCCCGATCACCAGCGCCGGCATCTTGTGCTGCACGGCCAGCATCATGAACCCATTGTCGGACTCGCTCGTCATCGGCACGAGTTGCGCACCCACCTGCAGGAACGCCTGCAGCGTCCCGGTCATCCCCTCGGTGCCCCAGACCCCGGCCAAGTCATGGTTGGTAGCCAGCGCATCGGCTGCCACCTTCTGGTTCAGGCCGACGTCCCAGTTGCCATAGACCTGAACGGTATGGATATCCGGATACTTCTTGAAGACATCCATGGCGCCGTCGCCCTGGTCGTTGTCGACCGTCGTGCCGGCCAGCCCGCGCACCATGAGGATTTTGCCCTTGCCGCCCGTCTCCTTGGCGAGGAACTCGGCCCAGAGCCGGCCCATGTCGTACTGGCTCTCATCGACATTGACCGCCTCGTGCGTCGTCACCGTGTTGTCGAATGCCACGACCACGATGCCCTGGCGGACCGCCTGGCCGATGACGCTGTCGAGTCCGGAGGGCGAGGCCGCGTTGACCACGATCGCATCGTAGCGGGCCAGGATCATCTGCCGGATTTGCGCCACCTGCTGCGCCACGTTGTTGCCGGCGTTCTGGATCTCGAATTTCCCGACATATTTCGCGACTTGCGGCTGCTTCGCATAGGCCGACGCGATGTTCAGCATCTCTGTGCGCCAGTTGTTGCCGTAATAGGAGTTGCTGAACGCGATCTTGTACGGTCCCTGTTTGGCCGCGTGCTGCACGATGGGTGTGCTCGGCGTCTCTTTCAGGAAGCACCGCGCAAGACTCTCCGGTGCGACGAGATCATCCGCAGACGCAGTGCCCGCGGCGGCCAACAAGGCCCCCGTCGCCAGAGCCGAAACGACAAATCGACGCATCTCACTGTTCCTCCCTCGTTCGCTGCCCGATGCCCATGCCCCGGCAGCCATCCACCATTACGACCGGCCAGCGGATCGCGACCTGGCCCGACCTTGCTCGCCGCGATCTCCGTGCCTGTCTCCGCTCCCGGCGTGGCGTGATGGAGTTGCTTCACGCGCCGGCCCGCGTGCGAGCATGAGCGCGAAGTCGATCGCTTCGAGCAGGCTCTGCTCGCTGGCAAGGCCCTTTCCGGCGATGTCGAATCCGGTGCCGTGATCGACGGAAGTGCGGATGATCGGCAGCCCGAGCGTGACATTCACGCCGCTCAGCGCACGCCATTCGCCGCTCGCGGGATCGACCGAAAAGCCAAGCAGCTTCACCGGAATGTGCCCCTGATCGTGATACATCGCGACCACGGCATCGAACTGTCCGGCCCGCATTCTCACGAATATCGTATCGCCGGAGATCGGGCCGGTCACGTCATGGCCCTCCTCGCGCAACCGCCGCACCGCAGGCGTCGTGATCTCGATATCCTCGCGGCCGAACAGCCCGCCTTCGCCGCCGTGCGGATTGAGTGCCGCAACCCCGATGCGCGGCCGGGCGATGCCAAGCCGCCGCAACGCATCCGCGGTCAGCTTCACGACCTCGCGCAAACGCGGCTCGGTGAGATGGCGCGGCACGTCCGCCAGCGCGACATGCGTGGAGACATGGCTCACCCGCATGTCGCCATGCGCCAGCATCATCACCGAGCTTTGCGATCCGGTCAGTTCGGCAAGCAGTTCCGTATGCCCGCTATAATGATGGCCCGCTTCGTTCAGCGCTTCCTTGTTGATCGGCGCGGTAGAGATCGCATCGACCTCGGCTTCCATCGCCGCCCTGACGGCAAGCGCGATCGCCTGATATGCAATCTCGCCCGCCGTTGCCGAGATCTGACCAGTCAGGACTCCGGATGCATCGATGCCGACATCGACAACCGCAGAGGCGGGCCATGAACCGGCAGCCGAGCCCGCCGGTATCGGAACAAAAGGGATGGGGATGCCAAGACGTCCGGCCGCTTCGGAGAGGCTTCGCACCGCACCGTAAACGATGAGCGAAAGCGCTCCCTCGGCGATCCGGCTCGCAAGCCGTGTCGCTGCCTTCGCAACGATCTCCGGGCCGATGCCGGCCGGGTCGCCCATGGTGATGGCGATGCGCGGAGCTGCCACCAGGATTCCTCCCAAGTCCCGGGAACCACCGGGCCATAGTCCTGGCGCCAAATTGTGTCAATATCTACCACGCCTATTGATAGATTTTGAAATCACCGTCCGAATTCAACCTCTGCGGGAGTACCCTTTCCGGTACCGGCATGGTCGGCAGCAGCGCCAAACAGTTCGTTGAGGAAATCTCGCCTTCCGAATGCGCCCGACCGGGAGATCAGCGGCACCCCGTCCCACATCCCTCCGCTCACCCGCGAACAGGGAACGCCCTCCCGCCATTCCCCCTCGAGGTACAGCGCCTCCGCACCAATCGCCCCGCACACGGCGAGCAAAGTCTCCCCGCCGATCACGACCAGCCGCGTGGGCGGCCCAAGGCGCGGCAGAACGGCGGCAAGCCGTTGCGCGACAACAGCCGCGGCGTCTGAAGCCGCCCTCCCGGGCGGCAGGTCAACCGTAGCGATGCAAGGCGCCTTCGCGATATCGCGCGCGATCCTCGCCGCGCTCTCCGCGGCATCGGCACCGATCGCAACCCGCAGCGCCGCCTCTCTCGGCACCGCGGCGATCTGGGCCAGGGTCAGCGGATGTTGCGAGCCGGCCACTACCAGCGGACGCGCCGCCTTCAGTGCGATCGGAGGCGCTGCCTCTCCGCTCAAGGCATGCGCGAGGCCCGCGCTGCCGCACCAGAGCATCGGCTCGTTCATAGCTCGCGCCCAGGCGACGATTGCCTTCAGATCTTCATTCCGCCTTGCATCACAGATCAGCGCGCCGCCCGGATCGGGATGCGGCATGGCGCCCACCGCAACGACCCTTGCACGGAGCCCCGCCGCGGCAAGCGCATCGAGCGGCACCCGCGCAAGCGGCGCCATCCGCCCGTCCGGACCTGGTGCGACCTGCCGCCCTTCCTCCGTGATTCGCCGCTCGGCCGGGAAGGCCGGTGCGAACAGACAAGTCCGCTCGGGACATTCTGCCGACAGTCGCGCCAGCTCAACCGGCCAGTTCCCGCGCAGCAGGCTGTCCATCTTCAGGAACGCGATATCTGCAGTCTTGAGAAACGGCGCCGCTGCCGTGGCGCGGCCAGCCGCCGCGCGGGGATCGAGGTCGCGGCTGCCGATGCTGATCGCAGCACTCGCATGCGCTGCCAGTTCGATTCCACCGCTGTCCCGCGCCAGCAGTACCGGCAAGCCGGGCACGCGGGCCGTAAACGGCACTGCCGAATCGAGCGCGCCGGTCAGGTCATCGGCGATCAGGCGAATTGTCTTCACCGCTCGCGCTCTGCCGGCGGCAACGCGACCGTCCTCACCGTGATCCCGAGATCACGCGCACCCTGCACGACGGTGGCATCCATCCGCTCATCGGTGACCAGCACATGAATCTCGCCAAGCTCGCAGATGGTGGAGAATGCCGGCAACTGGAACTTGCTCGAATCGGCAAGCAGCACAACCCTCCGTGCCGCCTTGATCATCGCCCGCTTCATCGCGGCAATCTCGAGCGATGTGTCAGTAATCAGCCGGCCGCTGATCGTGTGCGTGCCGAGGAAGACGACATCGGCATGCAGTGAGGCGAGAAAATCCTGCCCCGGATCGCCGGTGAGGGTGAGCGAGCCGCACCGAATGGTGCCGCCGACGACGAGTACGCGAATGCCCTCCGATTGCGCCAGCACCTGCGCGATGCCGAGATCATTCGTCACCGCCGTGAGTGCGATCGCCCGGGCGACCACCGCCTGCGCGGCACAAAAAACCGTGCTGCTGCTGTCGAAGATGACGCTTTCGCCAGGCATCAGCATCTCGGCGGCGGCGGCGCCGATCAGCCGCTTTTCCGTTCGTGCGAGTTCTGCACTGAGACTCGCCGCCGGCTCGAAGGTCGCATGCGGCTCGGCGGGCAGAACGGCGCCGCCGCGGGCTCTGTTGAGGGCATGCCGCGCCTCGAGCTGTTCCAGGTCTCTCCTGATCGTCGAGAGAGACGTGCCGATGGTCTCCGCAAGCTCGTGGATCGATGCCGCTCCATGCTGGCGGATATGGTCGAGAATGAGCGCCTGCCGCTGCACCGGTATGCGATCCTGGTGCCGCCCGTGCGGCGAGGTTGCATCACGCCCCATGGCGATCGCGCATCACGGCGCGCCGGTGCAAAGGGCGATCATTGCCTACAATCCTTCTTCAGGAACCCGCATGGGGCCGCTGAAGTTCCACCGCGCCCTGGCGCAAGCGGAGGCCGAACCCCGGTTCGTCGGAGGGGCGTATCCGCCCGTTCTCCGGCAGTTCCTCGTTCTCGAACAGCGTTCCGAACACGGGCTCGATGCGGCTCGCATCCGCGCTGGTGATCAGGTACTCGCAGAACGGAGAATGCGCCTGCGCCATGACGAAATGATAGCTGTAGGGGCCGGACCCGTGCGGAACCACCGGGATGTCGTATGCGGCGGCCATCGCCGAGACGCGCAGCGCCTCCGTCAGGCCGCCCAGCCACATCATGTCCGGCTGCAGGATATCGATCGAGCGGCCCTCGATGAGCTTGCGGAATCCGTAGCGCGTATATTCGTGCTCGCCGCTGGTCCATTTCATCCAGGGCACCCGCTCCTTGAGCAGCCGATGGCCGTCGAAGTCATCCGGGTGGAGGCACTCCTCCAGCCAGTAGATTCCAAGATCGCGGACAGCGTTCGCAAGATCGATCGCGTACGGCACGTTGAGAGACATGTAGCAATCGACCATCAGCGGGAAGCCCGGCCCCACCTTCCGCCTGTGCTCGGCCAGGAACGCGCGGTTCTGTTCCAGGCCCTCCGGCCCGTCGGAAGGGCCGTGCGGAAGCGGCACTTTCCCACCCCAGAATCCCATCTCTTTCGCCAGATCCGGCCGTGGCCCGGTGCAATAGACGGGGATCTCCGGTTTCGTTTCGCCGCCGATCATCCGGTAGACCGGCTCGCCGCGGATCCGGCCCTGCGCATCCCAGAGCGCCAGATCGGCGGCGCTGATGGCAGCCAGTGCGATGCCCTTCCGCCCGTAGGGCAGGCTCGCCCGGAACATCTGATCCCAGAGCCGGTTCGTATCGCGGCAATCGGCGCCGATGAGGAAGCGGCGGAAGTGCCGTTCGATCAGAAAACACGCAGGCTCGCCACCCAGTCCCGTCGCCAGCCCGATCGCACCCGACCGGGTCTCGACTTCGACCAGGATCGAACCGAGAACGGCAATTCCCCAGCTCTTTCGCGATCTTTTGTATTCGGCGTAGCCTGACATCGGCGTTGCGATCAGGCTGTCGATCAGCCAATGCCCCTGCTCGCGGTCGTGGTAGTCGCCGCCCGCGCCCGGCACTGAAAAGGCGTAGGCGCGGATATCCACGATTTCGAAGCGGTGCATCCGATCTTCTCCCTATTCACTTCGCCGGCCGCGACGAGCCCGGCATCCGGCTTCACTGTTGCTGCGGCCGGCCATGCCAGAGAGCAGCAAGGCGTTTGCCCGCCATTACCACGATCAGCCTCATACCCCACAATGCGAGCCCCGGTATGGCTCTCCACGGCCTTGCTCTGCCATCCTGACCCCTTCGCAGGGTCCATTCTCTGGAGCGGATGAGGTCGTCATGGCTGAACGGATCGCGGTTGGCGTCGTGGGGTGCGGATTCTTTGCGCGGAACCATCTCTCTTCGTGGCGCGATCTCGCCGGCGAGGGCGCCGCACTCGCCGCGGTTTGCGATATCGATCCTGCCAAGGCATCCGCTGCCGCCGAAGTCTTCGGCGTCCCCCGCTGGTACAGCGACCCCGAACGGATGCTGGCGGAAGAAAGGCTCGGCCTCGTCGATATCGCGACGCGCATGGATACCCACCGGGAACTCGTCGGCCGCGCCATCAAGCATCGCGTGCCCGCCATCGTGCAGAAGCCGTTCGGGCCGGATCTCGCGGCATGCGCCGCCATGGCAGAGGCGGCCAGGGGAGCCGGCGTGTTTCTCGCCATCCACGAGAACTTCCGCTTCCAGGCGCCGATGCGCCGCCTGATCGAGGTCGTGAAGTCGGGAGCGATCGGGGAGGCCAACTGGGCGCGGATCAGCTTTCGCACCGGTTATGACATCTACAAAGGCCAGCCTTATCTCTTAACCGAACAGCGCTTCGTGATCCTCGATCTCGGCTGCCATGTGCTGGACCTCGCCCGTGCATTGCTCGGCGAAGTGGAACATCTCTCGGCCGAAACACAGCGGCGCAATCCGCGCGTGCGCGGGGAGGACACGGCAACGATGCTGCTCAGGCATCGCTCCGGCGCTGTCTCCATGGTCGAGTGCACTTACGAATCCCGCCGGCTCCCCGACACCTTCCCGGAGACCCTCATCGAAATCGAGGGATCGAAAGGCGCCGTCATGCTCCGCCCCGGACCGGTCATGGAGGTCACTGCCAGTGGAACGCTCACGACGAGCGAGGCGGACGCCCCGCTTCTGCCATGGGCCGAACGCCCCTGGCACATCGTGCAGGAGAGCGTCTTCGCGACCTGCTCGCACATGCTGGCCGCTCTCCGCGCCGGCCGCAGCGCCGACACTTCGGCGGATGACAACCTGAAGACCTTCGCCCTCTGCGAGGCTGCCTATGAGGCAATGGCGACCGGCCGGGCGGTGGCGCCGCGCGTGCCGGGATAGCCCGCTCGGCAAGCAAAGCGGTGGCCGGCGCCGATCAGTCCGATTTTACGGGCCGTCCGGCGAAGCTTTCCTGCGGCACGCCGCGCTCGAGCGACATGTGGGAGTGAACCACGCGCCAGCCTGACCCGCGCTCCGCGAATACGAGCGTGGCCCGGCCCGGCCGGGGAAACGGCGTGCCGTCCTTCGAAAATCCGGTACTGGACCAAGGGGCGATGACCACTGCGACGTCTCCGCCCGTCGCGGCGAGCACGCGCGTTTGCCCGAGATCGAAACGGAAATCCGCTGTCTGCGGCCAGACATTGCGCCATTGCCGGGCGATCGCCGCCTCCCGGCCCTGCACGACATCCTGGTAGGTGCCGAACACGATCACGTCGGGATCCCAAAGCGGGCGGGCGGCCGCGAAATCAACCTCCCGGACGTAGCTGGCAAACCGCTCGAGCCAGCCGATAAACCAGCGGCGAAGGTCGGGGTCGGCTTCCGGCAACGCCATCGAGGCTCCTCAGCCTCCGGTTCAGATCAGGCGCACCTTGACGTAGGAGCCGGGTGCCGGCTCGATCGGCTTCAGCCTGCCCTTGCCCGGAATGCGTGCCGGCACGCGCTCGTTGCCGTATGACGTCACCCAGCGCTGCCAGTCCGGCCACCAGGAGCCGGCCAGTTCGGCAGCATCCTTCAGCCAATCCTCCGGGTTCTCCGGCAGTTCCGGGTTGACCCAGTGATTGTATTTGCCGCTGTCCGGCGGGTTGACGATTCCGGCAATATGTCCGGAGGCTGCCAGTACGAAGCGGTTCTTGCCGCCGAGAAGGAGAGCGCCACGATAGGTCGCTTTCCACGGCGCAATGTGATCCTCCCGGGTCGAGATGAAGTAGGCCGGCACGCGGATGCGTGAAAGGTCGATCGGCTCGCCATCGAGCGTGATGCCGCCCGGCTCGGCGAGCTTGTTCTCCTGGTACATCTTGCGGAGATAGAAACTGTGCATGCGTGCCGGCATACGTGTCGAATCGGAGTTCCAGTACAGCAGGTCGAAGGGAAACGGATCGTTGCCGAGCAGGTAGTTGTTGACCACGAACGACCAGATCAGGTCGTTTGCCCTGAGCATGTTGAACGTCGTTGCCATCTCGCTGCCCTCGAGGTAGCCGCGGCGCTGCATCCGCTCCTCGAGCATCTTGAGCTGTTCCTCGTCGATGAAGACGTTGAGTTCGCCCGATTCGGCGAAGTCGAGCAGGCTCACAAAAAAGGTGGCGGTCTTGACCGGCTCCTTGCCTTTGGCAGCGAGCCAGGCCAGCGCCGAGCCGAGCAGCGTGCCGCCGAGGCAGTAGCCGATCGCGTTCACCTCCTGCTCGCCGGTCGCCTTCCTGATGGCATCCAGAGCGGCCAGCACGCCCTCCCTCATGTAGTCGTCGAATCCCTTGTCGGCGAGCTTCTCGTCCGGGTTCACCCAACTGACCATGAAGACGGTATGACCCTGTGAGACTGCCCAGCGCACGAAGCTGTTCTTCGGACGAAGATCGAGGATGTAGAATTTGTTGATCCAGGGCGGAACGATCAGCAGCGGGCGCTTCAGCACCGTGTCGGTCGATGGTGCATACTGGATGAGCTGCATCAGATCGTTCTGGTAGACCACCTGTCCCGGGGAAACGGCAATGTTGCCGCCGACCTGGAAGGCGTCGAGGTCGGTCATCTTGATGTGCAGGCGCCCCTTCCCGCGATCGAGATCGGCGAGCAGGTTGGAGAGGCCCCTGAGCAGGTTCTCGCCTCCCGTTTCGGCGGTCTTGCGCAGCACCTCCGGGTTGGTGAGCACGAAATTGCTCGGGCTCATCGCCTCGACGAACTGGCGCGCATAGAAATCGACCTTCTGCGCCGTCTTCGGATCAAGCCCATCCACCCTTCCGACCACGTCCTGCACGAAGCGCGCGGACAGCAGATAGGATTGCTTGATGAAGTCGAAGATTTCGTTTTCTTTCCATGCCGCATCCTTGAACCGCCGGTCGGCCGGAGCGGCTTCGATCACCGGCTTGGTTTCAAGGCCCATGACACGCCGCGCGGTGTTCTGCCAGAGCGTCATGTAGTCCTGCCAGAAACCGAACTGGGCATGCATCAGCTCTGCCGGGCTCGTCATCAGGCGGGTCGTCATCTCGAGGAATGCATGGCCGACATTCAGCGGATCGAACGGACGATCCGCATCCGACTGCCGCTTCAGCCATTCGCTGACGATGCGCTGCGAACGTTCCGCCACATCCGCCATCGAGCGGCTGATGACGGTCGGATCAGGGAGCTTGAAGGCGGGGCCTTTCGGCTTTTCGGTGTCGGCCATGCGGGCGTCCTTTCCGCGGGACGGTGGCCCGCGCTAAACCGTGGCCGCGGCGGCGAGCCGGGGCGCGAACATGCTATGCGGCAGCGGCGTACCTAATCGGAACACGGGAACGGTTCAAGCTGTGCCAGAAATGCCTTGTCGAACCCTTACGAAAGCGGCGCTGCTCGTGCTCCTGGGCGCGCTCTCCGGCTGCGCCTCGGTGTCGGACGCCATCAACCCGGTCAGTTGGTGGCACGACATCGAGGGTGGGCCGATCGCCCAAAAGCGCCAGCCGCCGCCGGGTGCTGCAGCGCGATATCCGAACCTCGCGAACGTACCGACCGCGCCCGCGTTCCTCCCCGCGGCAGAGCGCGACCGGATTTCCGCAGCGCTGCTCGCCGACCGCACACGCATCGAGCAGCAGACGGTCCTGGAGCCGCTGTCCAATGCCCCGACGAACGGCACCAGCGGCACCAGCGACACCAACGCCACGCTCCTGACCCCGGCTTCCGCTTCCAGCCCGCCGCCGTCTGCGCAACCCGCCGCTGCCAGCGCCAGCCTGCCCGCGGTCACCAGCCAGCCGGCCTCTCAGCCTTCTCCTGTCCAGGCGCCGCCAGAGCCAGCGACCGTCGCGGCCGCGACAGCCGTCCTCCCAGCGGTCCCGCTGGCGCCGCCACCACCGCCTGCCCTGGCCGGCATCGGGCTGCCCGGGCCGCCGCCGGCGCCCTCTTTCGCAACTGCCCAAGGTGGCCTCGACATCGGCTTTGCGCCTGGCTCGAGCGTGCTCTCCGCGGCCGATCGCGCGCGCCTTGCGGCGCTTGCCCACCGCCGCCGCCGTGCGGCCGTGGCGGTGACCGGTTTCGGCGATGCCAGAGAAAGCGATGCGGCGGCGCAATCGGTTGCCCTGCAACTCGGCCTCGCACGGGCAGAGGCGGTCGCAACGACATTGGCCGCCGCCGGCGTGCCGGAGAGCGCGCTCCGTCTGCAAGCACAGGCCTCGGGCATGGGCGCCATCGTTCAGCTCGTCCGCTAGAGCAGATCGCGATCAGACGGAATCGGCTGATCGCGTGAAGATGCTCGCCAAAACAAAGAGCTAGAGCAGTTGCCGTGAGCCATGGCGAACGGAAATTGCTCTAGCAGCGTGTCGGATTGGGGGGTACCCAAATTCTCGATAGCTGGATAGCATCCAGCTATGTCGAACTTCGTACCGTTCAACCGTGACCAG
>JASHOA010000084.1 GCA_030041375.1 Acetobacteraceae bacterium | reverse complement strand
TTGGGATCATCAAGAATGCGATCGGCTTCATCCGTTTCCACCTGCGTGGTATCGCCCATGTCGCCGGTGAATGGACGCTGGTGACCCTCGCTTACAACTGCAGGCGGCTTCACCGCCTGCAGGTCGCCTAACCTCCCCCCTTCTTCGTTGACGTTCACAACGCCGCGCCAGCGCCAATCCGACACGCTGCTAGTGCTCCGCCTGGAGCCAGCGCGCCACCCATCCTGCAATCAGCGCGCCAACGATCGGCGCCAGCCAGAACAGCCAGAGCTGGCCGATATGCGCCCCGCCCGCGATCAGCGCCGGCCCGGTGCTGCGCGCCGGATTGACCGAGGTGTTCGTCACCGGGATCGAGATCAGGTGAATGAGCGTCAGCGTGAGCCCGATCGCGATCCCGGCAAAGCCCGCCGGTGCGCGGCTCGATGTCGCACCGAGGATCACGGTGACGAAAAAGAATGTGCAGACCACTTCGCAGACGAAGCAGGAATAGAGGGCATATTTGCCGGGACTGAATGGGCCGTAACCATTGGAGGCAAAGCTGCCGACGACGAACCCGGGCTTGCCGCTGGCAATCAGGTAGAGCACCAGGGCCGCCAAGATCCCGCCGATCACCTGGGCAACGATGTAGGGCAGGACATCACGGCCGGCGAACCGTCCGCCCGCCCAGAACCCGATCGTCACGGCCGGATTGAAGTGCCCGCCTGTGAAATGTCCGACCGCATAGATCATCGTCAGCACCGTCAAGCCGAACGCAAACGCCACGCCAAGGAACCCGATTCCGAGCCCGGGGAACGCCGCCGCGAACAGCGCCGCGCCGCAACCCCCGAACACCAGCCAGAAAGTGCCGAACAGCTCCCCGGCGGCACGATGCGTGATCGACATGATCGGTTCTCCCCGCGCCCCGCAGCCGCAACGGCCGCGATACGATGCGCGCGCCGATCATTCCGGCATATCCCCCCAGGGAATGCAACCCGGAGCCGGCGCGCAGAGGCCGGGCGCGCCGGGAATCAGGCTCTGTCCTGACAGCGATTGAGAGGGCCGGGCTCTCCGGCGGCTCAGGCTGTTGCTTCCGCCTGCACGCCAAGCTCGCGGCTCATCCGCTCGCGCATGACGAACTTCTGCACCTTGCCCGTCACCGTCATCGGGAAGGAATCGACGAACCGCACATGGCGGGGAATCTTGTAATGCGCGATCTGGTCGCGGCAGAATTCCCTCAGCTCCTCCTCCGTCATCGTCTGGCCGGCGCGCAGCCGGACCCAGGCGCACAGCTCCTCCCCGAACTTCGCATCCGGCACCCCGAACACCTGCACATCCTCGATCTTCGGATGACGGTAGAGGAACTCCTCGACCTCGCGCGGATAGATGTTCTCCCCGCCGCGGATCACCATGTCCTTGATCCGCCCGACGATGTTGCAGTAGCCCGCCGCATCGATCGTCGCCAGATCCCCGGTGTGCATCCAGCGCGCCGGATCGATCGCCTCCGCCGTTCGCTCTCGATCGTCCCAGTATCCCAGCATCACCGTGTAGCCGCGGGTGCAAAGCTCGCCCGGCGTGCCACGCGGCACGATCCTCCCTGCCGCATCGATGATCTTCACTTCGACATGCGGATGGATTCGCCCGACCGTGGAGACGCGCTTCTCCACCGGATCATCGACCGCGGTCTGGAAGCTCACCGGGCTGGTTTCCGTCATCCCGTAGGCGATCGTGATTTCGTCGAGATGCATCGTTTCCATCGCCCGGCGCATCACCGCGATCGGGCATGGCGAGCCGGCCATGATGCCGGTGCGCAGGTTCGAAAGATCGAATTTTCCGAACTCCGGATGCTCCATTTCGGCAATGAACATCGTCGGCACCCCGTGCAGCCCCGTGCAGCGCTCCTCGGCCACGGTCTCGAGCGTCGCCAGCGCGTCGAAGCCGCGGCCGGGAAAGACCATCGCCGCGCCATGCGTCGATGCCGCGAGAACGCCGAGCACCATTCCGAAGCAGTGATAGAGCGGCACCGGGATGCAGAGCCTGTCTTCGGGGCCGAGCCGCATCGCCTCGCCGATGAAGAAGCCGTTGTTCAGAATGTTGTGGTGGGTGAGCGTCGCTCCCTTGGGCGCCCCTGTGGTTCCGCTCGTGAACTGGATATTGATCGGCTCGTCGAATTGCAGCCGCTCGCCGATCTCTCCAAGGCGCGCGCGCTCCTTCGGCCCGCCGCCGGCTGCGACGTCCGCAAAGAGAATGACCCCGGCGGCCTGCTCACCGATCCCGATCACGGCCTTGAGGCGCGGCACCCGCGCTGCCGCAAGCTTTCCGGGGCGGCTTTCGGCAAGCTCCGGCAGGAGCCCGTTGAGCATGCCGAGATAGTCGCTTCCCTTGAACCGGTCTGCCGTCACCAGCGCGGCGCAACCGACCTTCGTCAGCGCATATTCCAGCTCGGAGGCCCGGTAGGCCGGATTGATGTTGACCAGGATCAGCCCTGCCCGGGCGGTTGCGAATTGCGTCAGCACCCATTCCGCGCAGTTGAGCGACCAGATCCCCACCCGATCGCCCGGCGCAAGGCCGAGCGCCAGGAGGCCGGCGGCAAACGCATCGACCCGCTCGGCCAGCTCCGCGTAGCTCCAGTGCACATCCTGCTCGTGCACGATCAGGGCCGGCCGCTCGCCATGCGCGGCCACGATGCGCGCAAAATTCTCGCCGACCGTTTCGCCCAAGAGCGGCACCGCGGATGCGCCGTGCACATAGCTCATTGCCGCCCTGTTCATCTGCCGCCTCCGCTGCCCGGCCCCTTTATGCCCGCCTGGACGGCAGGAACTTGCCGCTCATGGTGATTTTCACCCGATCGCCCTTCTGGTCGGGCTGGCGTTCGACCGCCATCTCGAAATCGATCGCGCTCATGATGCCGTCGCCGAACTCCTCCTGAATCAGCTCCTTCCATGTCGTGCCGTACACCATCAGCACCTCGTAGAAGCGATAGATCAGCGGATCCGTCGGCACCACGCCCGGCAGCGAGCCGCGATACGGGATCTCGGCCAGGACCGCTTTCTCCTCTGCCGACAGATCGAGCAGCGCCGCCGCGCGGCCTGCCATCTCATCCGTCATCGACATCTGCCCGAGGCAGGCGGCGCAGGCGAACACGGGGCTCGCCCCCAACCTCTTCGCGATCTCGTCCCACTTCAGCCCCTTCTCGCGTTTGATCCTGAGGATCTTCCGCCCGAGTTCCGCCTTCGCCTCGTTCATCAGCCTTCCTCCTCCGCGCCGTGGTTCGCATGGCCGCCCCGGCACGTGGCAGCCGCACCACGAACCGCGCCCCGACGATCTTGCCCGTCGCGTCGCGGCGGTTTTCCGCGGCGATCCGCCCCTTGAGCGTTTCCACGATCTGCCGGCTGATCGAAAGCCCGAGGCCCGAATGCTGGCCGAATTGCTCTCCTTCCGGCCGCTCGGAATAGAAGCGGTCGAAGATATGCTCGAGCTTCGCCTCCGGAATCCCCGGACCTTCGTCTTCGATCGCAATCTCCACGAAGCTTCCCGTGACCCGCCCGCGGAGACGGATTGTCCCCCTCGCCGGGCTGAACGAGACGGCATTGCCGATCAGGTTGCGCAACACCTGCACGAGCCGCCCTTCCACCCCTTCCACCACCAGCCCGCTCGCCGGCGCTTCCAGCACCACGTGCGGCGCATTCTCGCGTCGCGTCGTCTCGTGCAGCTCGGCAAGTGCGGCCAGGATTGGCGCCACGTCCACGGGTTCCATGCTGATCCGCGACAGCTCCGCATCGAGCCGCGAGGCCTCGGAAATGTCGCTGATCAGCCGATCCAGCCGCGCCACGTCGTCCGCCACGATATAGAACAGACGGCGCTGCTGCTCGCGGTCGGAGATGCGCGGCATGGTTTCGATGGCGCTGCGGATCGAGGACAGGGGATTCTTGATCTCGTGCGCTACGTCCGCCGCGAAGCGCTCGATCGCATCGAGCCGCGCCCACAGCGCCGCCGCCGATTCCGCGACCGCTTCCGCCAGCACCCCGATCTCGTCGCGGCGGGCTCTCAGCTCCTCCGGCACCGCCCCGGTGCGCCCGCGTCCCTCCCGCATCCGCTCCGCCGCCAGCGCCAACCTCAGGATCGGACGGGCGATCGTGCGCGAAAGATACATCGACATGATCACGGTCAGCGCCAGGGCCAGTGAAAAGAGGCCGACGATGGACATCCTGACCGCGAACAGCGAACGGACCACCTGGTCCGCCTCGCGCGTCAAGAGCACGATCCCGATCAGGTGCTGGCTCAGTATCACCGGCTCGGCCACGGTGACGAGGAGGCGGCGATCAGGGGTGCGCCGGATATAGGGCGGGACCTCGCCTTTCCCCGCCTCGGCGATCAGCGCCTGCGCGGCCTGGAGATTGGGCGCCCAATCGAGCCCCGCTTCGTCCGCCCCTTCCTCCACCACCGGTGCCGATGCCGAAAGCGGGAGCAGTTCCTGCACCCGGTCATAGAGCCAGCCCACCGCCGCCAGGAGCGGAGCCTGCGAAACCGGCGGCGGCAGGGGCACGGTGACGATCGCCCCGCCCGGACCCACCTCCACCCGGCTGTCGGCCATCAGCTCGCCATCCGGCGTATAAAGGCGCGCATCCGCATTCGGGGTCGGCGCCGTGAGGCGCTGCAGGAGCGGCCGCGCCAAGCTCGCCACCAGTTGCGGCTGGTTGGGCGTCTCTACCTTGACCGCGCTCTCCTCGAGCGCACCGGCAAAGATGCTGGCCTGCTGGCGCAGCGCCTGCACCTCCGCCTGCAGCAGCCCGCTTTGATACTGGTCGAGGTAGAGCAGGGCCGCCACGAGCAGGACCAGCGGCACCACGTTGACGACCAGGATGTGGCGGAGCAGCGGCGAGACTGCCCACCGGCGGTGCCGGCGCTCCGCCTCCCGGACGTCCACAGCCCCGCGGTCGGCAACCGCCGCAGGCCGCGCGCGCTCCGCCGGCTCAGGCTTCCTTGTAACGGTAGCCGATGCCGTAAAGTGTCTCGATCTGGTTGAACTGCTCGTCGCTGCCTCGGAACTTCTTGCGAATTCGCTTGACGTGACTGTCGATCGTGCGGTCGTCCACGTAGATGTTCTCGCCGTACGCGGCGTCGATGAGCTGGTCGCGGGACTTGACGAGGCCTGGTCGCGCCGCCAGCGCCTTCACCAGCAGGAACTCCGTCACCGTAAGCTGGATATCCTCGCCCTTCCACAGGCAGCGATGCTTGTTCTCGTCGAGTGTCAGCTCCCCGCGCACCATCACCCCGGACGCAGTGCCGCCCGACCCCTCGGCCCGCCCGGCCTCGTTGCGCCTGAGAAGCGCCCTGATCCGCTCGATCAGCAGGCGCTGGCTGAAGGGCTTGCGAATATAGTCGTCCGCCCCGAGGCGCAGCCCCATCAGTTCGTCCACTTCCTCATCCTTGCTGGTGAGAAAGATCACCGGCAGGCTGGTGCGGGCGCGAAGCCGCTGCAGGAGCTCCATGCCGTCCATGCGCGGCATCTTGATATCGAGCACCGCGAGATCGACCGGCCGCGCGCTGATTCCCTGCAGTGCGCTCTCCCCGTCCGTGTAGGTGCGGACCTGGAAGCCCTCCTGCTCGAGCGTCATCGAGACACTGGTCAGGATATTCCGATCGTCATCGACCAGGGCAATCGTGTGCTTCATGGGAGTGTCCCTCCTCCGCTCCTTCGGGACAGCAGCCTCGGCCGCTATTGTGGCGCAAGCTGGCCCGGAGGGAAACCGAACGATGGCACCGCCCGCGCTTGCCGAAACGGCGCGCCGCCTCATCCGGCGCACCCGCTCGGGCGTGCTCGCGACGAGCCTGCCGGCGCACGGAAGCACCCCGTCGACGCCGTTCGCGAGCCTGGTCACCGCCGCCGCGGCGCCCGACCTCGCACCCCTGCTGTGGCTGTCCGCGCTCGCCCGGCACAGCCGCAACCTCGCCCGCGATCCCCGCTGCTCCCTGCTCCTCGCCGGGTCGCCGGCCGGCTCCAATCCGCAAACCGCGCCGCGGGTCACCGTGATCGGCACGGCGAGAGAGAGCGAGGATGCCGCTCTCCTGGCGCGCTGGCACGCCCTGAACCCCTATGCCGCCTCGTACTCCGGGCTCACGGATTTCTCCCTCTGGCGGATTTCGATCGAAGGCGTGCACGCGGTTGCCGGCTTCGCCGCCGCGGCGCAGCTCGACCCGGCGGTGCTCGTACCTGACCCGGCCGTCGCCGGCCAACTCGCGACGGCCGAGCCGGCCATCCTTGCCCATTGCAATACCGACCACGCCGCCGCCATGGACGCGATCGCCGCCGGCGCCGGCGGCAGCGGGAGCGGCTGGCGCATCGTGGCGCTCGATACGGACGGCTTCGATCTCGCGCGCGGCGAGGGCCTGCTCAGGATCGATTTCACCAAGCCGGTGCAAAGTCCCGGCGCGGTACGCGCCGAACTGGTCCGCTTGGCACGCGCCGTGCGTCAATCCCCGGGCTAGACCCGTGTCGGGCTGACTGTGCAGCCCGACACGGGTCTCGCGCTCCATCCGAGCCCGCGATTCACGCCCTCCGACGATCCCGCCTCGGGCGATCGCGGGCTAGTGACTAAGGGCTGCAGGCTCCTTCTGGGCGTTCGCCCCGTTGCCGCTCGCCATCGCCGCCACTTCGAACAGGCACTCGTAGAACTCGTCGTTGATCCGGCGCATCCGGGTAACGGCCTTCTCGAAACGCCGCTGTGCCGCCGACCATTGCGTACCGGCGTCCGCTTTGCCGGAAAAGAACTCCGCGATCGCATGCGGCTCGGCCAGGTTCTCGGCCACCAGCTCCTGTCCGAGTTCCAGTTCGTGCTGCCAGACCGAAAGCATCCCGCGCATCAGCCGCACATTGGCCTCGCCCAACACGCGCCAACGCTCCTCCTGGCCCGCTGCCAGCGTTGGCCAATCACTGCTTGCAAGAGAGGACTGCTTCTCCATCGAATCCCTCCTCCTTTTGCAGAAGAAACATCCGCGGCCGGATCGGACGACAGGACAGCCGCATCGACGTACCCTTGATTAGCATTCATCAACTGCTGATCCAACAGCCAATTCACTTCTGCTGTTCATGAAATTTTCGATTCGCGCTGTCATTTTCACGCGCTTTCTCAAGGAGCCTCTGCATGCCCCTAGAATGCCGCGCGAAGTGCTGTCAGCCATCCGGATTGCGTTACGAGATCGTCAGTACATGCCCAGATCGTCCGCAGCGCTTGCGGTAAGGGCTTTTCTCCTCACAGCTCATGCACATAACGTCCGGGGGCCGGCTCGCCGGGCGCGAATCCCGCTGCCGCGCTGCCGAGCGGAGGCGGCGCCGCCGGCTCACCCGACCGCTCGTCAAGCCAGGCCACCCAGGCGGGCCACCACGAACCCTCGTGCTGCTCGGCCAGCATCTCCCACTCCTCCGGCCCCATATATCGTTCGCCGTGCATCCGCCTGTGCAGCCGGTAGTGGCGGTGGGGATGTCCGGGTTCGCTCACGACGCCCGCATTATGCCCGCCCGAGGTCAGCACGAACGTCACCTCGCCATCGTTCAGCAGATGGATCTTGTGCACCGAGCGCCACGGCGCGACGTGATCGGTCTCCGTGCCAACGACGAAGAACGGCACCCGGATATCGCCGACCGCAATCGGCGCCCCATCGACCGGGAAGCGTCCTTCTGCCAGCTCGTTCTTCAGGAAGAACCGCCTGAGATATTCCGCATGCATCCGGTACGGCATCCGCGTCGCATCCGCGTTCCACGCCATCAAATCATTCGGATGCTCGCGCTCGCCGAGCAGATAGCTCTTGATCATGCGCGACCAGACGAGATCGTTCGCGCGCAACATCTGGAACGCCCCCGCCATCTGCCGGCTGTCCAGGTAGCCCTGCTGCCACATCAGATCTTCGAGGAAGGCTAGCTGCGCCTCCGTAATGAAGAGCTGCAGCTCGCCCGCTTCGCTGAAATCGGTCTGCGCGGCGAACAATGTCACCGTCTTGAGCCGTTCATCCCCGGCGCGCGCCATGGCTGCGGCGGCGACGGCCAGGAGCGTCCCGCCCAGGCAGTAACCGACGGCGTGCACGGATGGGGCGCGCGTGATCGCAATGGCCGCCTCGAGCGCGGCCATCACGCCGTCCCGGCGATAATCGTCGAGGCTGAGATCCCGGTCTTCGGCGCCCGGATTGTGCCAGGAAATGCAGAATACCGTGTAGCCCTGCGCGACCAGGTATCCGATCAGCGAGTTCGTTCTCGAAAGGTCGAGGATGTAGTATTTCATGATCCAGGCCGGCACGATCAGCACCGGCTCCGGCCTGACCTTCGCTGTCGCCGGCGCATACTGGATCAGCTCCATCAGGCGGTTCTTCAGCACCACCCGCCCGGGCGTCACCGCCACGTCCTTGCCGACCTCGACCGGCAGCCTGATGCGCCCGGAAAAAAGCTCGCTCGCATCGGCCATTGCGTTGCCGAGCCCGGAGAGGAGATTCCGGCCGCCGGTCTCCGCCGTCCGTTCGATCACCTCCGGATTGAGGCCCGGCACGTTGGATGGCGAGATCGTGTCCATCGCCTGGCGCAGCACGAAGGCGACGATCCGCTCTTGCGCCTGGCCGAGCCCGCGGACGCCACTCGCCGCCTCCGCCCACCATCGCTCGGCGCGCAGGAATGCCTGCTGGAAGCTGCGGAACGGCTCCATCTGCCAGCCCGGATGCCCGAACCGATGATCCGAGCGCGCCGGAACCACGGCGTGCTCGGTGTCGGAAGTTATCAGAGCGAACCACTCGCGCCATGCCCTCTCGAGCAGTTCGAAGCGGAACGCCGGCTGATTGGCCAGGAGCAGCATCCACTCCAGAAACGGGCCGGCGATGGCCAGCGGTGCAATGCCGCCGGTCAACCGCGCCTGGGCGGCGTGCAGAAGCCGATCGACCTCAGTCGCCTGGGGCGGCTCGCCCGTTTCACCGGCTGCGGCGTCCGGCAGTGGCCCAAGACTTCGGATTCCGGTGACGTCGTCCATGGCCTGGCCCTCCTGCCGCGCGACAGCGCTGCTCCCGGATATGGGCAGCGCAACTGGCAAGCGTCAGGTTCGGGTTGCGCGACGCGGAGCAATTTCGCCATGGTCCGGCGCGATGGATCCCTGCTCCCCCGAAATCCTCCCGCTTGCCGGCAGCGATACCCGCGTCCTCTGGCGGCGCAGCAAGCGCGCCCGGCGGGTCAGCCTCCGCATCGAGCCGAAGGCCGGCCTGGTTGTCGTCACTCTGCCGCTCCGCGCCAGCCGCCGCGCCGGGCTCGCGCTCCTGACCCAGCACGCGAGCTGGGTGACCGCCAACCTCGCCGCCTTGCCCGGCGCGATCCGCTTCGCGAGCGGGGCGGTCGTGCCGCTCGGCGGCGTCGATCATCGCATCTGTCATTTTCCGGAAACCCGCCGCGGTGCCTGGCTGGCGCCCGGCTTGATCTGCGTCTCCGGCAAGCCCGAGTTCCTGCCCCGCCGCGTGCGGGACCTGCTGCGCAGCGAAGCGCAGCGCCGGCTTGCCCTGCTGGCCACGGAAAAGGCGTACCGCCTTGGCCTTCGGCCCCGCCGCGTCCGGGTGCGCGACACGCGGAGCCGCTGGGGAAGCTGCGGCGCCGACGGCTCGCTTGCCTTCTCGTGGCGCCTCGTGATGGCGCCGCCCTTCGTGCAGGACTACGTGGCGGCGCACGAGGTCGCGCATCTCCGCCACATGAACCACGGCCCGCGCTTCTGGGCGCTGGTCCGCGAGCTGACCCCGCACACCGACGCCGCGATCACCTGGCTGCGTGACCAGGGCACCCGCCTCGTCCGCATCGGATAAGTCTGTAAAATGGCGCGATGAACCTTTCGCGCCTGCTGGCCCGGCGCCTCGAGAGCGCGGGCCCGATTCGCATCGGCCTGATCGGAGCCGGCAAATTCGGCTCGATGTTCCTGGCCCAGGTGCCGAGCACCCCGGGACTTGCCGTCGCCGGCATCGCCGATCTCTCGCCCGACCGCGCGCGGGCGGCCTGCCGCAGCGTGGGGTGGGACGAGGCACGCCTTGCGGCTACGCCGATCACCGAAGATGCGCTGGCGCTGATCGCCCGGCCCGAAATCGAGATCGTGGTCGAGGCAACCGGCCATCCTGCCGCCGGCATCCGCCACGCCCGCGCTGCCATCGCGGCCGGCAAGCATGTCGTCATGGTCAATGTCGAGGCCGACGCGCTGGCCGGCCCGTTGCTGGCCGCCGAAGCGGCCGCCGCCGGCGTTGTCTATTCCCTCGCCTACGGGGATCAGCCGGCCCTGATCTGCGAACTGGTGGACTGGGCGCGCGCCTCGGGCTTCCGCGTGCTGGCGGCCGGCAAGGGCACCAAATATCTCCCCGCCTATCACGCCTCGACGCCGGAGACGGTCTGGCAGCATTACGGCCTGAGCCCCGAGCAGGCTGCCGCCGGGGGGATGAACGCCAAGATGTTCAACTCCTTCCTCGACGGCACCAAGTCGGCGATCGAGATGGCGGCCGTCGCCAATGCGACCGGCCTGGCCGCGCCGGCCGACGGCCTTGAATTCCCGCCGGCCGCCGCCTCGGAACTCGCCGCCGTGCTCGGGGCCGCGCGGGGCCAGGTGGAGGTGGTCTCGAGCCTCCATCGCAACGGCGAGCCGGTTGCCGGCGATCTGCGCTGGGGTGTCTATGTCGTGTTCGAGGCGCCGGGCCCGTACACCGCCCGCTGCTTCAAGGAATATGGCATCGCGACCGATCCCACCGGCACCCGGGGCGCGCTCTATCGCCCGAGCCACCTGATCGGGCTCGAACTCGGAATCTCCGTCATCTCGGCCGTGCTGCGCGGCGAGCCGACCGGCACCCCCGAGCGCTTCCGCGCCGATGTCGTTGCCGTCGCCAAGAAGGCGCTTCCGGCCGGCTCCCGCCTCGACGGCGAGGGCGGCGCCATGGTCTGGGGCAAGCTCGTCCCCGCGGCGGCGAGCCTGGCCGCGGGCGGCCTGCCGATCGGACTTGCCTCGGGGCCGGCGCTGAGAAGTGCCGTCGCGGCCGGGCGGATGCTCACCTGGGATGACGTGGTGCTCGATCCTGCCGATGAGACCTATCGGTATCGGCGGCGGATGGAAGCGGCATACGCCGCATGAGCCGCCGTGAACGGCCGTGCCGGGCGGATTACCGCTACTTCCAGGCCGTGACCACGCGCTGGAAGGACAATGACGCCTTCGGCCATGTCAACAATGTCGAGTATTATTCCTACTTCGACACCGCGGTGACCTTCTTTCTCATCGAGCACGGGCTGATCGGCGCGACCGGAGGAGACATCATCACCGTCGTCGTCGAGACCGCCTGCCGCTTCCACGCTTCGGTTGCCTTTCCGGATCGTGTCACCGTGGGCGTGCGGGTGGCGCGCGTCGGCACCACCTCGGTCCGCTACGAGATCGCCGTGTTCCGCAATGACGAGGACTTCGCAGCGGCGGACGGCCATTTCGTGCATGTCTATGTCGATCGTGCCAGCATGCGGCCGGTGCCGGTACCCGCCGCCAGCCGTGCCGCGCTCGGCAGCATCGCAACGCATTAAGGAGAAACCGCATGGACCTCGGCATTGGCGGAAAGCGCGCCATCGTCTGCGCGGCGAGCAAGGGGCTCGGCCGCGCCTCTGCCATGGCGCTGGCACACGAGGGGGTCTCCCTTGTCATCAATGCGCGCGGCGCCGCCGCACTCGAGGAAACGGCCGGTGTGATTCGCGCCGCGACCGGAGCGAGCGTGATGGCCGTTGCCGGCGACATCACCACCGAGGCCGGCCGGGCCGCCGTGCTCGCGGCCTGCCCGGAACCCGACATTCTCGTCAATAATGCCGGCGGCCCGCCGGCCGGAGATTTCCGCCACTGGTCGCGGGAAGACTGGATCAAGGCGGTCGACGCCAACATGCTGACCCCGATCGCGCTGATCCGCGCCGTGATCGACGGCATGATCGCGCGCCGTTTTGGCCGCATCGTCAACATCACCTCGGCCTCGGTGAAGTCTCCGATTCCCTCTCTCGGCATGAGCAACGGCGCGCGCGCCGGCCTGACCGGCTTCATCGGCGGCCTGGCCCGCCAGGTCGCCCGGCATAATGTCTGCATCAACAACCTGCTTCCCGGGCCGTTCCTGACCGACCGGCTGCGCAGCAACGCGGTCGAACTGGCCGCTTCGTCGGGCCGCACGCCCGAGCAGGTGCTGGCGGACCGCGCCAGGACGAACCCGGCCGGGCGCGTGGGCGATCCGGAGGAATTCGGTTTCGCCTGCGCATTCCTCTGCTCGGCGCACGCCGGCTACATCGTCGGGCAAAATCTTCTGCTGGACGGCGGCGCCTACAACTCTTCTTTAGGATAATCTCGAATCGTATCTCGCTCGTGGATTCCGGGACGGCGGGGGCTATATAACGGGCCTATCACGGGGCGGGATTGCTGCATCCGGTTGTACGGCCCGCGCCGGAGATAAGAGGCGTCGCGATGGTTTCTCTCGGGATTGCGGCCCGGCGCGTCGGCGCACTGGGCGGTGCATTGGCGCTGACGGCCTGCGCGGTGGCCCCGCCTCTGGGGCCGACGGTCATGGCGCTGCCGCAGAAAGGCCAGAGCCTCACCCAGTTCCAGCAAGACGACCTCTACTGCCGCCAATTCGCCTCCGCCAGGACCGGCGGAATGACGCCTTCCCAGGCGGCGACCAATGCCGGGGTCGGAAGCGCGATCCTTGGCACAGCGATCGGCGCGGCAGCGGGGGCAGCCATCGGGGCGACCGGCGGGGCCGCGGGCGCCGGGGCGGCGATCGGCGGAGCGACCGGACTGCTTGCAGGCAGTGCGATCGGAGCCGGCAATGCTGCCGCCAGCGCTGCCGGCCTGCAGCAGGCCTATAACATTGCCTACACCCAGTGCATGGTTGCGTATGGCAACGACGTGCAGCCCGCGCCTGGGCCCTCCCCTGCCTTCGGCTACGCGGCTGGTTTCGCGCCGTACGCGGTCGCACCCACTGTCAGCATCGGATGGGGGTGGGGATGGGGATGGCCCGGTTGGGGTTGGGGTTGGTGGGGAGGGCCCGGCTGGTGGGGACGCCCTGGCTGGGCATGGAATGGCGGATGGGGTTGGCGCGGCGGTTGGGGATGGAACGGCGGTGGCTGGGGCGGTTCACGCTCGGCCTGGCACCGCTGAAGGGGGCCATTGCTGACGGTCAGGTCGAGCTATCCGGCCAGAGTGCCAGCCGCCCGCTGCCGGCCGCCGACAGCGCCAACAGCCCGCCGGCGATCGCCATGTCCTTGTAGAAATTGATCTTGGCGGCGATCTCCGCCGGCGGATGCATCTGCCAGTAGCGATGGCCGATGAAGGCCGCCGCGACGGTGTAAATGGCCAGAATCACGGCCAGCGGCCGCACCTGCACGCCGAGCAGGATCAGCCCCATGACGACGATCTCGCAGATCACGGCGATGATCCCGCCGAGCAGCGGCAGCGGCGCGCCGAGATGAACAAGGGCGTTCACGATGCCCGGCCAGCCGAGCAGCTTCTCGATTCCGGACGGCAGGAAGAGCACGGCCATCAGGATCCGCCCCAGCAACAGCTCACCGTCTCGCGCGTTCATCGCCGCTCCTTCCCCGCCTGGTTCGAGTCTTTCCGCCCCGGCATTTAATCGCCGGCGATGGCTTGAGACAACTCCGCCCTCTCCGCGATCCGCCGCTTCGAGTGGTCGGCCGCGAGCAGCATATAGACGGCCGGCACCACGAACAGAGTAAAGAGGGTGCCGATCGAGATGCCGCTTGCGATCACCAGCCCCATCGCGAAACGCGAGGCCGCCCCGGCCCCGCTGGCCGTGAGCAGCGGCACCACGCCGAGCACCATCGCGGCGGTCGTCATCAGGATCGGGCGGAGACGGATGGCGGCCGCCTCCTCGATCGCTTCCCGCTTGCTGCGCCCTTTCGCCTGCAGCTCGTTTGCAAATTCGACGATCAGGATGCCGTGCTTGCTGATCAGCCCCATCAGCGTCACCAGCCCGACATCGGTATAGATGTTGAGGCTGGCCCCGCCCAGGCCGGTGGAGACGAAGAGCAGGGCGCCGGCAATCGACATCGGCACCGAAACGAGGATCACCAGCGGGTCACGGAAGCTTTCGAAGAGGGCCGAAAGCGAGAGGAAGATGATGATCAGGGCCAGCCCGAAGGTGCCGAGGAAGCCGCTTGCCTCCTGCACATATTGCCGGGAGACGCCGCCGTAATCGACCGTGTATCCGGCGGGCAGCGTATCGCGGGCCAGTTTCTGGAGCGCGGCGAGCGCGGTTCCGAGCGCCACACCCGGTGCCGGCACACCCTGGATCGTCGCCGAATTGAGCTGCTGGAAATGGTTGAGCGATTCCGGGACCGTTTCGGTCGTGATGCGGGCGACGGTCGAAAGCGGCACCATCGCCCCGCTCGCGGTCCTGATGTAATAGCCGAGCAGTTGCTGGGCGGTCAGCCGGAAGCGCTGCGCGACTTGCGGGATGACTTGGTACGAGCGCCCGTCGAGGCTGAAATAATTCACGTAGGCGCCGCCCAGCATGCTGCTCAGGGCACCGCCGATGTCGCTCATCTTGAGGCCGAGCAGGGCGGCCTTGTCGCGATCGATCACGACTGTCGATTGCGGCTGGTCGATCCTGAGATCCGTGTCGAGAAAGATGAAGAGACCGGTCCCGAGCGCGGCCTTGAGAAACTGCTGTGCCACCGTGTTCAGCGGCCCGAATCCGTTCGTCGTGTCGATCACGAACTGGACCGGCAGGCCGTTGGCGCCGGGCAGCGGCGGCGGTTGGAAGGCCACGGCCTGGACGCCGGCGATGCCGGCGAGCCCCCTTTGCACGAGCGGCTGGAGTGCCGCCGTCGTGCGCTTCCGCTGATCCCACGGGTGAAGGACCATGCCACCGATGTTCTGGCCCGGCACATCGAGCTGGAACACGTGCCCGGTCTCGGGAAAGCTCGCGAATGCCTTGTAGACTTGCTGGTCATAGAGCCGCTTCTGGGCGAGGGTGGCGTTCGGCGCCGCCGTCGATGCCTCGATGATGACCCCCTGGTCCTCCTCAGGGGCGAGTTCGCTCGTCGCAGTCGAGTAGAGATAGAAGATGCTGCCCAGCACCAGGAGCGCAAACACGGCGGTGACCGGGATATAATTCAGGCTGCGTGAGAGGCGCCGCTCGTAACGGCGGCGGAGCGAACTGAAGCGGCGGTCGATGAAGCCGACCACCCGCGCCTCGAGTCCGCGCCCGCCCGCCGGATGCGCGGTGAGGACACGCGAGGCGAGCATCGGCGAGAGCGTGAGCGCCACCACCGCGGAAACCGTCACCGCGCCGACCAGCGTGAAGGCGAACTCGGTGAAGAGCGCGCCGGTGAGGCCGCCCTGGAAGCCGATCGGCAGATAGACCGCAACCAGCACCACGGTCATGGCGATGATCGGGCCGGCAAGCTGCCGCGCCGCCTGGATCGCGGCCGGCACCGGCTTCATTCCCTGCTCCAGCAGCCGGTTCACGTTCTCGACCACGATGATCGCGTCGTCCACCACCAGCCCGATCGCCAGCACCAGCGCGAGCAGCGTGAGAAGGTTGATGGAGAAACCGAACATCAGCATCATCGTGAAGGTGCCGACGAGCGAAAGCGGAATGGCGACCACGGGGATCAGCACCGAGCGCGGCGAGCCGAGGAACAGGAACACCACCGCGGTCACGATCAGGATCGCCTCGATCAGCGTGCGCAGCACCTCGTTGATCGCGCTCTCTACGAATTGCGTGGAGTCATAGACGATGGTGCCGTGGATGCCCTGCGGCATGGCGGCCTGGATGGCGGGGAAGACGTCGCGCACGCGCTTGATGACGTCGAGCAGGTTGGCGCCCGGGGCGACCTGGATGCCGATATAGACGGCCTGCCGGCCGTCGAAGCTGACCTCGGAATCGTAATCGTCGAAGCCGAGCGAAACATTGGCGACGTCCTTGAGCCGGACGATCGCGCCGTTGCTGTCCTTGATGAGCAGGTTGCGGAACTGATCGAGCGTGTGCAGGTTCGTCGAAGCGGCGAGGTTCACCTGCACCATCTGGCCCTTGGTATTGCCGAGCCCCGAGATGTAGTCGTTGTTGGTCAGCGCCGTGGCGACGTCGCTCGCGGTCACGCCGTAGGCGGCGAGCTTGTTCGGATCGAGCCAGGCACGGAGAGCGAAGTTCTTCGCTCCGAGCAGCTCGGCATTCTGCACGCCCGGTACTGCCTGCAGTTTCGGCTGCACCGCGCGCACCAGATAATCGGTGAGCTGGTTGGGGGCGAGCACGGTGCTCGAGAAGCCGATATACATCGCGTCGATCGTCTGCCCGACCGTTACCGAAAGCACCGGCTGCTCGGTGCCCTGCGGCAACTGGTTCAGGACCGAGCTGATCCTGGTGTTGATCTCGGTCAGGGCCTTGTCGGGATCGAAGTTGAGCCTGAGATTGACGGTGATCGTGCTGACGCCAGACTGGCTCGTCGAGGTCATGTCGTCGATGCCGTTCGACTGCGCAATCGCGTTCTCGAGCGGCGTCGTGATGAAGCCCGCGATCACGGCCGGATCCGCACCCGGGTAGAGCGTCGTCACCGTGACGACCGCGTTCTCCGTTTTCGGATACTGCAAGATCGGCAGCAGATTTGCCGCGCGCAGGCCAAGCACGAGGATGGCGAGGCTCAACGCGGCGGACAGCACCGGGCGGCGGATGAAGAGATCGGTGAATTTCACGCGTCGCGCTTTCTCACGGATCGACCAGCACCGGATGGGCGCTGTCGGAGGGTTGGACCGTGTTGTTGACGACGACCGGGCTGCCGTTATGCAGCTTCATCTGCCCGGCGGTGACGACGATATCTCCCGCGCCGACACCCTTGGTGACGGAAATCTGGTCGCCGCGCGCCGGGCCGAGGGTGACGAATCTCTGCTCGGCGATGAGGCCGGGCTGACCCTCGGCATGCTTTGGCGCCGGCACGACGACGAACACCAGATCGCCGTACGAATTATAGGCGATCGCGGTCGCGGGCAGCGTGATATGTTGCTCTTCCGCACCGGTGCCGATGGCGAGAGTGGCGAACATGCCGGGCAGCAGCAGATGCCCGGGATTGGCGAGTTGCGCGCGCACCAGGACATTGCGGGATGCGGGATCGACGTTCGGGTTGATCGCCACGATCCGGCCAGCAAAATTCCGGCCCGGATACGCATCGACCGCCGCCGTGACCGACTGGCCGACCTTGATGCGCGAGAGGTCCTGTTGCGGGAGATAGAAATCCGCGAAGAGCGTACCCAGCGCCTGCAACCCGACCACGGCCGTGCCGGCCGGCAGGTACTGGCCGAGATCGACGGCGCGGATGCCGAGATGCCCGGAGAACGGCGCGCGCAGGGTCTTCTGATCCACGATCGCACGCTGTGTCGCCACCTGCGCTTCCGCATTCTCGAAGTTCGCGGCGTCGGAATCGAGCGACGCCTGGCTGATCACCCGGCCCGGCGGCAGCCTGCGGTCGCGCTCGTAGGTGATGCGCGCCAGATCGGCGGTTGCTTGCAGCGCCCGGAGCCTGGCCTCGTCGTCATCGTCGCGCAGGCGGAGCAGCACCTGGCCCTCCTGCACATCCTGGCCGGACTTGAAGTCGATCTCGCTGACGATTCCCGGAACCTCGAGCGAGAGGCTGGCGCCCTGGACGGCGGTGAGGCTGCCGACCGCGGTGAGTTGCGGCTGCCAGGATTGGTACGCGGCCTCGATGGTCGAGACCGTCTGCGGCGGATTGGCGAACGAGGCCATGACGCGCTTGATGATGTGCGCCTTGAAGGCCTGGAAGCCTACGATCCCGCCGAGCACGAGGCCGACGGCGATCAGCATGAGGAGCATGCGCCGCAGCATCAGTGTACCTCCTCAGCGCTCGCGCGCGGGCAGGGCGGCAAAGATCGCCCGCGTGTGTTCGGAGATCAGCGCCTGCACCGCCTTGATCTGGCGGGGTTCCGGCGCCTGCCAGCCGAGTGCGTGGTGGGCCTTGCGATTGCAGAAGACGATCACCTGGCCGATCAGCGCGATCGTCTTGAGCAGCGTCTCCTCGGCTTCGGGAGGCCGGTCGATGAGCTTTCCGACCAGCGCCGCGCACGGCTCGACGATCCGGCGCATCACCCGCTGGTGCAGCGGATGCAGGGCCTCCGCCACTTCGATTTCGGCGCGGGCGAAGAAGAGAGAGCGGCTTTCCCAGTCGGGCTCCGTGCGATCGGTCACCAGGGCGACGAATTCCTCGAGCATCCGGCAGAGGAGCGAGAGCACCTGCTCGCGCGAGGCGGCGCCGCTGGCGAGGGCGGCGCGGATTTCCGCGGTGACCGGCGCGACCCGCGCCTCCATCCGCTCGGCGATATGGTCGATCACCGCGTGGTAGAGGCCTTCCTTGCTGCCGAAATAGTACTGGATGGCCGGCAGGTTGACGCCGGCGCGCTGGGCAAGGGTGCGGGTGCTGGCGCCTTCGTAGCCATCGGTTGCGAAGAGCTCGAGCGCGGTGCGGAGGATGCGGAGGCGGGTGTCCTCGCCGCGGGTGTGCGAGGCGGGACGGGCGGGCGCGGCGGGAAGATCGTTGGGCGGCATAGGTGGAGAGTATATCGATCGAAAGACTATGTCAATCGATCGTCATTCTTTTTGTGCAGTGCAGCTATGGCCGATGCAGCTATGGCCAAAGTTGGGGGCCGGCAGCACCGAAGCGGGAAGTGTGGGCGGCGATGGGCCATTGCCGCAAGGCCAATCGCCGGAACGGAAAAATGCCGCTGATAACAGCGGCGAAACAGCGGGGATGGCCGGGGGCGAGAGGTTATCCGGCGGCGCGATCAGGACGTTGCGCGGCGCGGACGGGGCGAGCGGAACAGCGAGGAACAGCGGGGGAAGAACGCCGGATCAGGGCGGGGCGGGCGGGGGCTCGAGAATGGCCGGGGGCAGGTCCGGCGCCGGTTCCGGGCCGCCAGAGGAGAGCCGCACCGGAAGGACGCCGGCCCAGATCGGCCAGGCCAGATCCTCGGGTTCGTCGTGCGGCGGCCCGGTTCTCACCTTGGCGGAGGCTTCGTCGATCGGCATGGTCAGGACGGAGGTTGCCTTCAGCTCCTGGAGGGTCGCGGGGCGGAGCCTCGACCAGCGACCCGGGAAGCGCTTCTCCATGAAGCCGGCCATGGCCTCTGCCTTTTCTGCCGGGTCCTGGAGAGCGCGGCCGATGCCGAAGCACATCACCGAGCGATAATTCGCCGAGTGGTTGAAGCCGGAACGCGCCAGGACCCAGCCATCGAACAGGCTCGCGGTCAGGCAGACCTCGCCGCCTGCCGCATTCGTCTTCAGCATCCGGCTGGCGGAATTGCCATGCCAGTAGACGTTGCGACCGAGCCGCCAGTGCAGCGTCGGAATGACGACCGGCCGGCCCTGAACGATGTGGCCGAGATGGCAGAACGGCGCTGCATCGAGGATCGCTTCGATCACTTCGCGCTGGTAGATGCCTCGCTGCGGGCGGCGCCGCACCCGGCTGAAGGCGCTGACAGGCTTTTCCATGAGCGGAAGCTTGGCAGAACAGGTGCGGCGCCGGAAGGGGCGGGCGGCGATCAGCCGGCGACGATGCTCTCGACGGTGGTCTCGGGCGGCGTCGCGGACTCCGGTGCCGGCGGCGCGGCGAGCGGACGGGCGGGACGGTTCTGGCGGAGCTCGGCCGCACTCGCGGCCACGACCTGCCAGAGGCTCCTGGCGAGAAGCTTGCGATCAGGAAACGAGAGAGGATCGACCGGGGCGTGCAGGATGACGCTCGCCCGCAAGCCATGATGCTGCGCGAGGCGCCAGAAATGCGGGCCGATCTCCATATCGCCGTACCAGGCGAACAGCGGCCGCGTGCTCCTGAGCGCGGGCAGCCCGTCGAGGCGGTCGTAGACCACGGAAATCGGTTGCAGGATCGGCGGCTCCGGCCCCTCGGCGACGGCAAAAAAGCTCGAACGGAACGGCAGAACGCGTGCTCCGTCGGAGGTCGTGCCCTCGGGGAAGAGGATCAGATCGTCGCCGGCGGCGAGGCGCTCGCGGATCGCCTGGTTCTCCACGCTGGTGCGGCTCTTGCGGCGGCTGACGAACTCGGTGCGCCCGAGGCGGGCGATGGTGCGGATCACCGGCCAGGCGCCGACCTCGGCCTTGGCGATGAAGCAGGCTTCGAGCACGCCGCCGAGGACCGGGATGTCGAGCCAGGAGGAGTGGTTGGAAACATAGACGATGCGCCGCCCGCCATTCCTGGTCTGCTCGCCGACCAGGTGCACCGAAAGCCCGATCAGGCGGCAGAAGGTGCGCCAGTAGAAACGCGCAAATGCCACCCGCCCGCGGCCGGGGAAGACGATCAGGACCGATTGCACCGGCACGGCAAGGAGCGTCCAGAGCGAGATCAGGAGGCCGCGCCAGCCGACCAGGAGCCAACGGCGGAGGCGGCTCCGCCGCGGGCTGAACGGCGGCATCGGCATCACCCTGAGCCAGGGGGTCAGCAGAAACGACTTCGACGCCAGTTCCATCGGGCCCGGATCGCGCGCCCGCCGCCCGCCTCAGTCGGCGGCCAGCGCCATGCGGCTCGGTGCCAGCACTTTCGTCACGTAGTCCTCGACTGCGGCACCGATTTCCGCTGCGTGGTCGGCGAAGACATGGTCGGCCCCGCGCAGGATCCGGTAATCCACCCGGACACCCTTCTGCAGGTTGAGCTTTTCGACCAGCTTGGCGACCGCCGGCTCGGGCACCAGCTCGTCTGCATCGCCGTGCAGCATCAGCCCGCCGCCCGGGCAGGGCGCGAGAAAGCCGAAATCGTAGTGGTTCGCCGGCGGGGCGATGCTGATCCAGCCGGAGATTTCCGGCCGGCGCATCAGAAGCTGCATGCCGACGAAGGCACCGAACGAATAGCCGGCGATCCAGAGCCCGCCGGCGTTCGGGTTGACCATCTGCATCCAGTCGAGCGCGGCCGCGGCGTCGCTGATTTCGCCGACCCCGCCGTCATAGCGGCCCTGGCTTCGGCCGACGCCCCGGAAGTTGAAGCGCATCACCGAGAAGCCGAGCTTCTGGAAAGTCTGATAGAGCGTGAAGGCGATCCGGTTGTTCATCGTGCCGCCGTGCAGCGGATGCGGATGCAACACGAGTGCAAGCGGCGCGCCGCGATCGCGGGAATGATGATACCGACCTTCCAGCCGACCATCCGGGCCGGCGAACATCACCTCTGGCATGGCATTCCGATTTCCATTTCCATTGTTGGCCAGACCACGACGGCCCGGCGAACATCCCCGACCAAGACCGGCCCCGACCTCGCTCGCGCACTGTCAATTCCGGCAAAACGGTCCGCCGGATGCAGGCCAAAGATAGGAACCGGCCTCGTCTCAGGCACCTCCCCGAACAGATGAATTCTTGCTTTCTTTGACCGGGGGTCTGGGCTTTTGGGACGGGAGCGCCTCAGCGCCGCCTGGCTCGGTTTCTGTCCGCCTGCCTCCGTTGCACCCGCCGGTCCGCGCGCGCCCCGGACCGGGCTGGAAATCCGGGGCTTGCTCACTATACGGTGAAGGCATGAGCCCTTCATAATGGAATTGTCGCATGGCCTTCATGTTTCTGCGTGAGAGCATCGGCGCCTATCGGGAGCGCGATCCGGCCGCGCGATCGAGCCTCGAAGTCCTGCTCTGCTACCCAGGGTTGCACGCCGTCCTGCTGCACCGGGGGGCGCACTGGCTGTGGCGGCGGCGGCTGTTCCTGGCCGGCCGGTTCATTTCCCATGTCGGACGATTCCTGACCGGGATTGAGATTCATCCGGGCGCACGGCTGGGGCGGAGGCTGGTGATCGACCACGGGATGGGGGTCGTGATCGGGGAGACGGCGGAGATCGGGGATGACTGCCACCTCTACCACCAGGTGACATTGGGCGGGACCTCGATGGCGAAGGGCAAGCGGCACCCGACGATCGGCAACCGGGTCATTCTCGGCGCCGGGGCCAAGGTGCTGGGGCCGATCACGCTGGGCGACGATAGCAGGGTGGGCGCCAATGCGGTGGTGGTGCAGGCGGTGCCGGCCGGGACGACGGTGGTGGGCGTGCCCGCCCACCCGGTCGAGGAGCGGGCCGAGGCGCGCGATGCCGTGCGGGGTGCGGCCTACGGCACGCCCTGCGACGGCGAGACCGACCCGCTTTTGTGCGAGATCGAGTCGCTCAGGGGCGAGCTGGAAGAGGTCGAGGCGAAGCTCGCGCGGCTGGCGGCGGCCCGCCCGGCGCCCCGGCGCGAGCCCGCTGCCGGCGAGTGACCTATCTCGACGCCAACGCTGCCGAGCCGCTCAGGCCGGCGGCCCGGGCGGCCGTTGCCGCCGCCCTCGAAGAAACGGGCAACCCGGCCTCGGTGCATGCGGCGGGGCGGGCGGCGCGGCGAATCCTGGAGGGCGCGCGGGAGCGGATTGCAGCCCGCTTCGGGGGGCGGCCGGCCGAGCTGATCTTCGTTTCCGGGGGCACGGAGGCGGATGCGCTGGCACTGCATGCCTTCGGCGCGGGCCGGCGCATCATCATCGGCGCGACCGAGCATGACGCCGTCCGCGCCGCCGCGCCCGAGGCAACGAGGCTGCCCGTCGATCGGAACGGCATCGCCGATCTCGACTGCCTCGCGCGCCTGCTCGGGGAAGGCCCGCCGGCGCTGGTTGCCCTGATGCTGGCCAATAACGAAACCGGCGTGCTGCACCCGATCGAGGAGGCGGCGGCGATCGGCCGCCGTTTCGGCGCTTTTCTGCATGTCGATGCGGTGGCGGCGGCGGGGCGAATCGCGATCGATTTCGCCGGGCTCGGCGCGACGTCGCTTTCGATCTCGTCGCACAAGCTCGGCGGCCCGGCGGGGGCCGGTGCGCTTCTCATCGCGCCCGGGGCGGCGGGCCATTTCCGCCCGCTGATCGAAGGCGGGGGGCAGGAGCGGGGGCGACGCGGGGGCACGCCTCCGGTTGCGGTCATCGCCGGGTTCGCGGCGGCGGCGGAGGAGGAGGGAGCGCCCGCGCTTGGCCGCCTGCGCGATCAGGCGGAGCGGGCGGCGGTGGGCGCGGACGCCATCGTCTGCGGGGGCGGGGCGCCGCGGCTTGCGAACACCACTTCGCTCGCGCTTCCGGGGATCAAGGCGGAAACCCAGGTGATGGCGCTGGATCTGGCCGGGGTCGCGGTTTCCGCGGGGGCGGCGTGCAGTTCGGGCAAGGTTTCGGAAAGCCACGTGCTGAGGGCGATGGGGCTCGGCAAGTTGGCCGGGGAGGCCATCCGCGTGTCCTTGCCGTGGACCGCGACGGGCGCCGATATCGAGCATTTTGCAAGCGCATACCAGAGCATGGCGCGGCGCCTTCTCCGCCCCGCGGCCTGACCCCACATTCGCCGGCATGGTACGCCCCAATCGGCCCGTCTATCTCGACAACCAGGCGACGACGCCGTGCGACCCGCGGGTCGTGGCGGCGATGCTGCCGTGGTTCTCGGAAAAATTCGGCAATCCGGCGAGCATTGAGCATGTGCTCGGGCGGGCGGCGGAGGCAGCGGTGAACGAGGCGCGCGAACGAATCGCGCGGCTGATCAACGCGACCGCCTCCGAGATCGTGTTCACGTCCGGGGCGACCGAGAGCAACAACCTCGCGATCAAGGGGGCGGCGCGATTCGCGCGCGCGACGGGTGAGGCGCGGAATCGCATCGTGACGGTTGCGACCGAGCACAAGTGCGTTCTCGAATCGGTCAAGGACCTGGCCGGGGAAGGGTTCGAGCCGGTGATCCTGCCGGTGGGGGCGGACGGGCTCATCGATCCGGCGGTGCTCGAAAAAGCGCTGGAGGAACCCACGCTCCTGGTCAGCGTGATGGCGGTCAACAACGAAACCGGGGTGATCCAGGACATTGCCGCGCTGGCCAGGCTGGCGCGCGGGAAGGGTGCGCTTTTCCACTCGGACGCGGCGCAGGCGGCGGGGAAAATCGCGATCGATGCCAGGGCCTGGGATGTCGATCTGATGTCGCTGAGCGGGCACAAGGTTTACGGGCCGAAGGGAGTGGGCGCGCTTTATGTGCGGCGCCGCCCGCGGGTGCGGCTGGCGCCGCTTCTGTCGGGCGGCGGGCAGGAGCGCGGGCTGAGATCCGGGACGCTGCCGGCGCCTTTGATCGTGGGCTTCGGCGAGGCGGCGCGGCTGGCGGTTGCGGAAGCGGAGGATGAGCGGCCGCGCATCGCGGGTTTCCGCGACGCGCTTCTGGAACGGCTCAGGGGTGCCATTCCCGGCATCATGCTCAACGGCTCGGAGCGGGCGCGGATCGGCGGCAATCTCAACCTCACCTTCCCGGGGGCCGGGGCGACGGAATTGATGGCGGCGGCGCCGGATCTCTGCGTCTCGACGGGCTCGGCCTGTTCGGCGGCCTCGATCGAACCCTCCTATGTGCTGCGCGCGATGGGGCTCGGCGAAGATGCGGCGGCGTGTACCTTGCGGATCGGGATCGGACGTTTTACCTCGGCTGCCGACATCGATTTCGCCGTTGCCGCGCTGACGGCAGCGCACGAGGCCGCCCGGGCGGCGTGAGGATTGTCCGAATGCCGCACATGACCTTCATCGAGCGCGATGGCACGCGCCGCGAGGTCGAGGCCCCGCTCGGGCTTTCGGTGCTCGAGATCGCGCATCGGCACGGCGTCGATATCGAGGGCGCCTGCGAGGGCTCGCTGGCCTGCTCGACGTGCCACGTGATCGTCGATCGCGGCTGGTTCGAAAAGCTCGAAGTGCCGACCGAGGACGAGGAGGACATGCTCGATCTCGCGTTCGGGCTGAGCGAGACCTCGCGGCTTGGCTGCCAGATCGTGATGACGGAGGCGCTGGACGGGCTGGTCGTCAAGCTGCCGACGGGCAGCCGGAACATGCTGAACGCGAAGTAGCCGTGCGCATTCTGGTTGCGATGTCCGGCGGGGTGGACAGCGCCGTGACCGCCGGGCTGCTGGCGGAGGCCGGGCACGAGGTGATCGGCGTCACGCTGCAGCTTTACGAAAGCGGGCCGCGGCGGCATCGCGGGGCGTGCTGCGCCGGGGAAGACATCCACGATGCGCGGCGCGTCGCCGATCAGCTCGGCATCCCGCATTACGTGATCGACGCGGAGGCGCGATTTCGCACGGCCGTGCTGGAGGATTTTGCCGCGAGCTACGCGCGCGGCGAAACGCCGGTGCCGTGCGTGCGCTGCAATCAGACGGTGAAGTTCGCCGATCTTTCGGCGCTGGCGCGGGACCTCGGGGCGGAGGCGCTGGCGACGGGCCACTATGTGCGGCGCGTCGAGGGGGCGGGGGGGCCGGAACTGCATCGGGCGCGCGACCTGGTGCGCGACCAGAGCTGGTTCCTGTTTGCGCTGACGCGCGAGCAGCTTGCGATGGCTCGGTTTCCGCTCGGCGAGTTCCCTGACAAGGCCACGGTGCGGGCGGTGGCGGCGCGGCTTGGGCTCAAGGTGGCCGAGAAGCCGGACAGCCAGGATCTCTGCTTCGCTCCGGACGGGAACCATGCCGAGGTGGCGGGGCGGCTCCGGCCGGAGGCGCTGGCGGGAGGGGAGATCGTCTCCCGGGACGGGCGGGTGCTGGAGGGCCATCGGGGGCTCGCGCGCTACACGGTTGGCCAGGGGCGGCGCCTTGGCCGGGCGGCCTTCGATGGTGGCGAGCGGCAGGTGGTGGTGGCGCTCGATGCGGAGAGGCGGCGTGTCATCGTCGGGCCGCGTGGCAGCGGGACGCGGCGGGTGGCGCTTGGGGAGATCAACTGGCTCGTGCGTGCGCCGCGCGAGCCCGTGCGTGCGACCGTGAAGCTGCGCGCCCGGGAGGCGCCGCAGCCGGCGGTGATCGTTCCCGATCGGGCCGAGCTTCTGCTCGATTTTCCGGCGTTGCCTGCGCCCGGGCAGGCGGCCGTGTTCTATGACGGAAGCCGGGTGCTGGGCGGGGGCTTCATCCGCCGCGCGATTGACTTGGCTCCGTCCGCGGGCGAGATGATGGCCGGTCAGGGAACGGAAACCGCATATGGCGGCGTAGCTCAGCGGTAGAGCAGGGGAATCATAATCCCTTGGTCGGGGGTTCAAATCCCTCCGCCGCTACCATCCGAAAGACACTCTGGCGGCCGGCGGCATGATCGGGGAGTCTCGCGATGCGCATCGAACATAGCTGGCTGTTCGATCTCGACGGCACGCTCGTGGACAGCGTCTATCAGCATGTCCTGGCGTGGAAGGAATCGCTCGATGCGGAGGGGATCGAGCTTTCGGTCTGGCGCATTCATCGCCGGATCGGGATGAGCGGCGGGCTGTTCATGAATCAGTTGCTGCGCGAGACCGGCCTTCAGGTGAGCGCCGAGCGCGCGGATCGATTGCGCCGCGGGCATGCCGAAGCCTATGTGCGTTACGGGAGCACGGTCCGGCCGCTGCCGGGGGCGCGGGAGCTTCTGGCTTACCTTTTGGAGGCCGGCATTGCGTGGGCGATTGCGACCAGCGGGCGGATGGAGACGGCGTCCGTCAATCTCGCCGCGCTCGGCGTGGATCCGGAAAAGGCGGTGGTGGTGACGCGGGACCAGGTGAAACATGCCAAGCCCGATCCCGATCTTTTCATCGCGGCTGCGGAACGGCTGGGGGCGCCGATCGAACGGAGCATCGTGGTCGGCGATTCGATCTGGGACATGCTGGCGGCGATCCGGGCGCGTGCGCTCGGGGTCGGGCTTCTGAGCGGCGGCTACGGATCCGACGAGCTTTGGCGGGCCGGGGCGATCCGTGTTTACGAAGACCCGGCGGATCTCCTGATTCATATCGATGAGGTCGGCAGCCGGCGGTGAGTTTTCCGCCGGTCGCGCGGCGCTATTTCTTGCTGCGGGCGGCTGGGCGGGGTTGCGCGGGTTGGGCCGTGCGGTGGGGTTTGGGCGGGCTCACGCTTCGGGTTTCGGCATCCAGCGGCCGGTGCGCGGCGGCGCAGGCGCGGTAGTTCGCGTCGAGGGCGGGGGCCATCAGGCGAAGCGCGGCAAGGCGGCGGGCGACGTCGCGGAAATAGCGCACCTCTCCGGGCGTGAGGGCGCGGCCGAGAAGGTCTCTCTCACGATACGAAAGCCATTTTTTCAGAACCTGGTAGCCGCCGATGGTGAAGTTCCATATGGCTCCGGGAATATTGCGCCAGTACGCTTCGGCGTTGAGGAATATGTCGGTGGTTTGCGCGCCGAGCAGTGCCGCTTCAGCCGCGGCGGCGGCCTCGGTTTCGGTGTAGTTCCTTTTCATGATTCGGCCGTGGCCGGGCATTACTGCGCCGCCCTTTCCGGCGTGTCCCCAGCCCGCGGAGAGGAAGCGCTGGGCCTCGCTCATTGTGCCTCCGCCGCGCGTTGCCGGGACGGCGATGCATGCCAGCGCTGCCTCAATCGTTCCGGCTGTGACACCGGGCACGGGCGTGTCGGGGTCGAGCAATGAAGCGACGCGGGCGCCCAGGGATGCAGAGGATCGGAGCAGTTCGGCGTTGTCCGGCAGCGGCACGCGCGGCCAGTCCTGGCGAATTTCGTCCCCATTCTCGGCGAGCCACGCCGGCGAGTAGGCGATGGCGAGTGTGTGGAACCAAGGGGCGGCGGCGAGATTCGGGTTGCGGTCAACGTCGGGTAATCCGAGCGAAATGAGCCAGGCGCGAGTGGTATCGGAAAGATTAGCTTTGCCGGGCTCCGCGAATACCGGTATCGGGTGGGCGTTCGGATCAAGGAGGTGATAGCCTGGGAGCAGCGGTGTCCAAAAGACCGGGTGCCCCTCGCCGGGTCGGCGTGAACGAAAGCGCGTGACGATAAAGCCGTTTCCGGGAAACGTGCGTGCGACGAGCTCGGGCCGTGGCCGGTTCCAAACCGGATGGACGTTGGTGTGATAGGCCCATCGGATCTCGAACGGGTAAAGGGCGACGCGGCGGAGGGCACCCTCGGAGAAAAGTTCCTCGCGAATCACGCGAGCCCGGGCGTCGCGTGCGTTGAAGCAGGCCATATCTTCGACTGGGCCCACGCCAGCAACCTTCGCGTCGGCAAATGTGACATCCGGGTCCATGTATTGTCGGATCCGAGCAGCAAGCTCAGCGCGGTCGAGAGAAAAGAGCGCTCCCCGTCGCATTTCCAGGACTCCGCTAAACGGGGGAACCGCCGGGATCTCCGCGAGGCTTGGCCAAGTTGAGTAAGCGTCGGTCACGCTTCCAGGGCGAAGGGAGAATCGGTTGGCGGCTGATGGCGCGGCCGGTGCGTACGCCGTGTCGGGGTCATCGGCCTCTAGCATCGTGAGGAGCTGTAAGCGTCTTTCCTGGGCGTTTGAGGCGTCCGGGCGGTCGCTAAAAAGTACCGTCGACGAGTGCGAATCTCGGCCGGTTCGCACCAACAGGGAGATCGCTGTCCCTTGTCGGATTCCTGGCGAAAATCCGCGAATCGCGAATACGGTCTCGCTCGTTCGCCCGTCTGGGCCGCGCTCGCTGATTTTGCGGTCGCCGTGGAGGTTGTTGATCCATATCCTGTCGAATTCGCGCAGCAGTCTGTACCGCATAACAACGAAGGACGGGAAGGACAGCCACGAGTGGTTGCTGATGAAGCAGACGACACCGCGGCCGGTTGCTTCGGCGATTCGCCTCTCCGCCACGCGGAAAAACCGGACATAGAGGTCGTCGAGATTGAATTTGCGAATCCCCCAATTCTTCTGCAGCCCCTCCTTGTATGGTTCAACGAGCCCTTCTTCCTCGGCGGGCGAGGTGCCTGCGAAAGCGTTGTAGGGCGGATTGCCGAGCACGACGAGGATGGGGCGGACCTGCTTGACCTTCGCGGCCTCCTCGCGCTCGTCCGCGAGCGGCGGGAAGCTGAGTTTGAGTCTTCGCTGTGGGGATTCGGGCGTGTCGTTTTCCTGTTGCGGCGCCCAGCCGGTCAGCGCGTTGGTGAGGTAGATCGCTGCCCGCTCCTGGTCCCGCAGAGGCACCTTCGCGGCGCTGAGGGCGTGCCCCACTTGCCAGTGCGCGATGACATAAGGTGCGGGCATGATCTCGAAGCCGGCGATGCGCGTGGTTGCAGCGAGCTTCAGATCCTCCGCGGAGAGTGCGTCCTCACCTTTCGTGCGGAGGGTGCGGCCGATGCGGTCGAGTACCTCGACGATGTACGAGCCGGTCCCGCAACAAGGGTCGAGGACCCAGACGTTCGGGTCGGCAAAGCCATCGGCGACGCCAAGCTCGCTCCGCAGGACCTGATCGACGCGCTCGACCATGTAGCGGACGATTTCACGCGGCGTGTACCAGACGCCGAGGTCCTTCCGGAGCACGGGGTCGAACGCAGCGAGAAACGGCTCGTAGAAGTAACGAACGGCGTCGGTCTCCTGGAAACGGGAGAAAAACGCATCGCGGTCGACGCGGTTGAGTGCGGCGGCGGCACAGGTCAGCGGCTCTTCCAGGCCGAGCGGCTTCAGGTACTGGGGTGTGGCGAGTCGCTGAAACAGCGCGTCCACGAAGGGAACGTGGAGGCTCCAGCCGGCGGCGTGCCAATCGAATTGCCCACCCTCGCGTGCCACTTCGACCCAGGCGCTGAAGACACCGTAGAAGAGCGTCTGCACGAGCGTGCTGCGGAAGAGGTGCTCGCCCTTCTGGCCTTCGAATTTCAGGCCGAGCGCCTCCTGCAACGCTGCGCGCAGCTCGGCAAATGCAGGGAGGGTGGCCTGTTCTTCGACCCGGGCGAGCGCGTCCCGCGCGTAAGAGGCGAGAAAGAAGGCGACGTCTTCCGGGCGGGCGAGCGGCGCCTGGTGCAGCAGGACGCGTTCGAGGAATTCGGCGAAGCGCGCGGCAAGGCCAGTGGGGCGACGTGTGCCGCGGGCGAGGGAGAAGAAGGCTTCCGCGTCGTTGCAGGGGAAGCCGAACACTTCCCGTCGCTCGATCCGCCCGCGCGGGTCGAGGCCAAGCAGGACGAACTCGCGATAGTTCGTCACGAGCACGATGCCGTACGCGCGGAGATAGCGCCGCACCTGTTCGCTCCCGGTCTTGACCGAAAGGTCCGCCGGAATGTCGTCCACCTCGACGACGCCGCGCTCCGGGAGGCGGCCCGCGGGCCATTCCTCCGGCGCGGGTTCGCGCCCGGCGATGAAGAGCCCCAGGTCGGGAAAGCCCGAGCCTCGGTTGCGCAAGTTGGGCACGCAGAACACGCGCGGCTTCAGCTTTTCACCGGCCGCGTTCAGCGCGCCGGCGAGCGCTCCGTAATAGCTGATCTCTCCGGTGCCGGCCCGCGTGGCGTGGATGCGGGCGATCTCATCAAGATAGTCGGACAGAATTGGGCGGGTCATCTCGGACGTTCTTCGTTGGGTTGGTCGAGGGTGCCGTGATCGTGCGATTGGCGGTATCCTGCCGTCATGTCCCGAGTCGCCGTGCAACCTGACCTCTTCGCCTCGGCCGAGGCGGCCGTGAGGGGCCCGGACCCGATCGTCGCGCTTGCGGATCTGCTCGCCAGGTTGCGTGCCGCCACGGAGGCGCCGTGGGCGGACGCCGCGGCGGCGATGGCCGAAGAGCATCGCATCCTCGGCCTGGCGCGCCAAGCCGGCGAGGAGGGAAGCCGGCTCGCCGCGGCGATCCTGGAAGAAACCGAGCGGCTGCTTTCGACCGGGTGACGCTTTCCGAGGCCCGGCTTTCGCTTCGGTGACCGGCGCGCGAGGGTCTTTGGGAAGCCATGGCTTCAATTGACATCGTTGCGGTCGTGCTGGTGGCGGCGGCGCTGATCGGCGCTGTCAACGATCGGTGGGTGCGGGTTCCGGCGCCGATCGGAATGCTGCTCGGCTCGCTCATGGTGGTGCTGCTGATTGCCGCGGCGGATAGAATTCTGCACCTGCAGATCATGCAGCCGATCCGGACGGACCTGGCGGCGGCGGATCTGCCGCACGTTTTTCTCGGCTGGGTGCTGGCACTTCTGCTGTTCGCGGGCAGCCTGCATGTCGATCTGCCGGCACTCCGGCAACACAGGCGGATCATCTTCGCGCTGGCGACGATCGGCGTCATTCTCTCGGCGGCGGTCTTCGGCTTCGGGCTGCGTGCGCTGCTGTGGCTGGCCGGGAGCGAGGTGGGGCTCGCGTGGTGCCTCGTGCTCGGCGCGATCCTCGCGCCGACCGATGCGGTGGTGGTGGAGACGCTGCTCGGCCGGGCCAGGCTTCCGGTTTCGACGCGCTCGGCGATCGTGGGCGAAAGCCTCTTCAACGACGGCGCGGGCGTCGTCTTGTTCCTGGTGGCACTTCGGCTCACGGAAGGAAGCCCGGCCGACCAGGTGCTCGGGCACGGGCGGCTGGCGGCTCTCATGGCCGAACAACTGGTGGGAGGGGCGGCGCTCGGGGTCCTGTGCGGCCTGGCGGCGGCCTGGACGATCCGGCGGGTAGCGGAGGATGCGATCCGCATCATCGTCTCGCTCGCGCTCGTCGTCGGGTGCTATCGGCTGGCGATCGTAGCGCACGTTTCGGGACCGGTTTCCGTGGTGAGCGCCGGGCTGCTGCTCGGCTGGGCGCTCGGGAACGCGGCGGAGCGGCCGCCGATCATGGAATTCTGGTCGCTCCTGGAGCGGGTTCTCAATCTCGGGCTCTTTCTCGGGATCGGGGTGCAGGTGCTGGCGCTGGTCGTGACATGGCGGCAGGTGGCGATCGCGGCGGCGGCGGTGCCGATTGCGCTCTGCGCGCGGATGCTGAGCGTGGCGGTGCCGCTGGCGGTCTCGGCGCGGGCGGTTCGGACGGCGGCGCGGCAGACGGCGGTGCTGACCTGGGCGGGAATGCGCGGCGGGATTTCGATCGCGCTCGCGCTGACGCTGCCGGAGTCCGAGTATCGGACGGAGCTTCTGGTGATCTGCTACGCGGTGGTGCTGTTCAGCATCGTGGTGCAGGGGCTGACGCTGCCCGCGCTGCTGCGGCGGCTCTATGCGGAGGGAGTGGCGGCGCCACTCGGGACGGGGGAATTTGGATCGCACTCAAGCTGACGCTGCCGGCACTGCGGCGGCGGCCCGATCGAGTCAGTCGGGGCAGGGAACCTGGGCGGCGCCGCTCTCCGAAATCGCGTTGACAGCGAGTGTCCCGATGCGGTTTTCTACCATAGGTAGTCAACCGGTCGGGGGAACGTCGGATGCGGATGCCAACCGGGCTCGTGCTGGCTTGCCTGATCCTTCCGGTGGTGTTGGCGGCGCCGAACGCGGCGGCGCAGACGTCCTTCCGGCCGGAACTCGCGCAGACGCTCCAGGCCCTGAGAACGGCGCGGCCATACCAGGACAACAACGGCGCCGTGCCGCCGCACAGCGTCTATTCCGGGCCGCTCTTCACGCTGAACCATGCCTGGCCCACCGAGCCGCCCCCGCCGCTGACCAACGCGCCGTGGCAGGCGGCGATCCATGACGGAAAGATCACGCCGCAGAACGCGGCCCTCTACGCCGCGGCGCTGAAGGCGGCGGTCTCCGCCAACGGACGCGCGCTGATCATGCACTACGACACCTGGGATGCCGCCAAGGCCGGATGGTACAACGAGCCATGGCTAGGCAGCCTGCGCGAGGCCATTCACGGCACCTACGCGGCGGGTGAATTCGGCCCTGCCATCTTCCCCGACACGGGCCTCAGGGCGAACTTCACCACCCATGTCGTGACCTATTACGATGCGCGCGCGGCCTATGCGCTGCATGCGTTCTGGGGCGCCTCGTCGATGCACCCGACCCTGGAGGCGCAAACTGCGCAGTTTCCGGAAGGGTCCATCATCGTCAAGGCGGCGGTCTTCACGAGCGAGGATCCGAGCCAGCCGCTTGGCTGGTGGGACGCGATGAATGGCGCCGAGGTGTGGCCGCTCTATCTCGGCACGGGGTCGGGCAGTTCGCCGCCACCGCGGGTGTGGCCGGGCTACGTGGCGCAGTTCGATATCATCGTGAAGGACACGCAATCCTCGCCGAAGACGGGATGGGTGTTCATGACGCTGGTCTATGACAGCGCGGCGACGGGCGATGCCTGGGACAAGATGGTGCCGCTCGGCGTGCAGTGGGGCAACGACCCCGAGGCGACGGCGGCCGGCATGACGCTCGAGGAAAACTGGAACAATCCGAAGGCGCCGCTCTATGCGACGGAAACGCTGGGATGGGGAGGCCGCCTTTCCGGACCCAACGACGGCGCGCGCAACGACATCGCGGTCAACGGTGCGACGATCAAGAACGCGCCGGATTCAAGCTGCATGAGCTGCCATAGCACCGCGGAGTGGAACGCGAAGACGCACCGGATGGATTCGTTTCTGCTGCCTTCGTTCTTCACCGTGAACCCGCCGGGCTTCGCGCTGTGCGGAGAGGACGGCAAGCCGGACCCGAAGGGCAGTTACATCTGCTCGCCGGCGCCGGGCTCGGCCGCATGGATGAAATGGTTCCAGGATCGGCCCGGCACCGAGGCCATGGATGCGGATTCGTTTGCCACCGATTTCGACGAGGTGTTCTGTTTCAAGTCGCTCAATCTGTGGTGGGCCGCCGTGGGCCCGGCAACCGAGCCGACGCCGCTCCTGCTCAGGCTCCCGGGCCATGGGCAGCGCTTCAATCTCTACAACGGCGCGCCGCTGCCTCCGGCGGGAGATTGAGCGCCTCGAGCGGCGGACGCCGGCAACCCGGGCGGGTTCATCGCCGCTATCGCGGGCGCCTTCGCGCAGCCGTTCCCACGGCTTTCCCGAGGCGTATCCGGGCCTGAAGCGGGGATGATGGACAGGGCGGGGGCGGACCCGGTGCAGGGGTCGTCCGATCGATGGCGGGCCGGTGAGGAAGGCGCCTGTCCGCGCTTGCCGCGCCAGCCTTGCTCGATTACATGTCATCGATGGCGCCCAGCAATGCTCAGACCGTGCAGCGGCACCGCGCCCGGCGACGCGCCCAGGGGCTCAGGCTCCGGCAGTTGTGGTTGCCCGACACCCGCACGCCCGAATTCGCAGCGCAGGTGGCGCAAGCCATCGTTGCGGTCGCCAAGCTCAGCCCCGAGGATGAGGCAATGCTCGACGCGTTCGAGGAGATTGCGGCTGGAGAATTGCGGAAGTGGGATTAGAGCGCGGGGCCGTTGTCGTTGCCTCGCTCCGCGATCCTTCCGCCAAACCCCGCCCATTCGTCGTCATGCGCTCGAACCATTTCGCCGGCCATGGACTGGTCACGCTCATTGCGGTCACTGCGACGCTCGCTGATGCGCCACCGCTCCGCGTTCCCCTAGACCGGTGTCGGGCTGACTGTGCAGCCCGACACCGGTCTCGCGCTTTATTCGAGCCCGCGATTCACGCCCTCCGACGATTCCGCCTCGGGCGATCGCGGGCTAGCGCCGACGCCCGAGAACGGCCTCAGGGTGCCGTCACAGGCGATGATCGACCACATCCAGTCCGTGCACGTGCAGCGGATCGGCGGCGTGATCGGCCGGCTTGCTCCAATCGATCTTTCGGCGATCGACCGAGCGGTTGCGGTTTATCTTGGCTTTGCGGATTGAAGGGTAGCCCGGCGAGCGAGACCGGCGGCGGCCCGGAGCGTGGCTTAGACCCGTGTCGGGCTGACTGTGCAGCCTGACACGGGTCTCGCGGTTTATTCGAGCCCGCGATTCACGCCCTCCGACGATTCCGCCTCGGGCGATCGCGGGCCAGCTTCCATTCGATGCGAGCGGCCCCGGTGCGGCACGGGGGCGTGCAGCGGATGCGCAGAAGTGCTAACGCCCGCCCGGAAATCTCGGCGCCGGTTCTCCTCGCAGAACCGGCGGCGAAGACCTGATCTGATTTCGGAAGGACGTGCAGCATGCCCATTCTCGCCGGGCGCATGAGCCAACTCGGCACCGAGACCGCGTTCGAAGTGCTGGCGCGGGCGACCGCACTGCAGCGGGAGGGCCGCAGCATCATCAATCTCGGCATCGGCCAGCCGGATTTCCGCACCCCTGAACATATCGTCGAGGCCGGCCGCAAGGCGCTCGCCGACGGCCATCACGGCTATACGCCGGCGAACGGAATCCTGACGCTGCGCGAGACCGTCGCGGCCGACCTTCATCGCCGCCATGGGGTGACGGTCTCGCCCGATCGCATCCTCGTCGTGCCGGGCGGCAAGGTCACGATGTTCTTCGCCATCCTGATGTTCGGGGAGGCGGGGGCGGAGATCATCTATCCCAATCCGGGCTTTCCCATTTACGAAAGCGTCATCCGCTGCTCGGGCGCAACCCCGGTCGCGATGCGGCTGCACGAGAGCAAGGGCTTTTCGTTCGACGCCGACGAGGTCCTGGGCCAGATCACCCCGCGCACGCGGCTCATCATCATCAACAGCCCCGGCAATCCGACCGGCGGGGTGGTGCCGAAGGCCGAGCTCGATCGTTTCGTTGCCGGGCTCGCGCGCCATCCGGAGGTTGCGATTCTCTCGGACGAAATCTATGGCGAGATGCTGTACGAGGGCCGGCACACCAGCCTCACGACCTATCCCGAACTCGCGGACCGGCTGATCCTGCTCGATGGCTGGAGCAAAACCTACGCGATGACCGGCTGGCGCCTCGGCTATGGCGTCTGGCCCGCTTCCCTGTTCGCGGACGCCGAACGGCTCGCCATCAATTCCCATTCCTGCGTCAATGCGGCCGCGCAATATGCGGGAATCGCGGCGATGACCGGCCCGCGCGAGCCGGTGGGACGCATGATGGCGGCGTTCGCCGAGCGCCGCGCCTACATCATCCCGGCTCTCAAGGCACTGCCCGGATTCCGGTCTGCCACTCCCGGCGGCGCCTTCTATGCCTTCCCGAATATCACCGACACCGGCTTCGATTCGCGCGCCATCCAGTCGCGCCTCCTGGAAGAAGCCGGTGTGGCGACGGTTTCGGGCACCAGCTTCGGGGCCTCCGGCGATGGCCATATCCGCTTTTCCTACGCCGCGAGCCTCGCGGCCCTCGAGGAGGCCGTCGGGCGCATCGCCGACTGGCTGGGAAGCCAGCGGCAGCACGAAAGCGCGCGCCGCCAGGCCTGAAAGAGCCCGCGGATGCGGTTCGAACCAGCCAGGAAGGAACCCGCTCGATGGTCCCGCGCTACAGCCGCCCCGAAATGGCAGAAATCTGGTCGCCGGAGGCGCGGTTCGGCATCTGGTTCGAGATCGAGGCGCTGGCTGCCGAGGCGATGGCCGGGCTTGGCGAAATTCCCGAGACGGCGGCGCGGCTGATCCGCGAGCGGGGTGCGAAGGCGGTAGCGGCGATCGGGGCCAGGGAGATCGCCGAGATCGAGGCGATCGAGGCGGAGACGCGGCATGACGTGATCGCCTTCCTCACCTGGCTCGGAAAGGCGATCGGCCCGGAGAGCCGTTTTCTTCACCTGGGGCTCACCTCGTCGGACGTGCTGGACACGGCGCTCGCGGTGCAGCTCGCGCGGGCGGCGGAGCTGCTGGCGGGCGACCTCGCGCGGCTGATGGCCGCGCTCAAGGTGCGCGCGTTCGAACATAAATACACGCTCACGATCGGCCGCAGCCACGGCGTGCATGCGGAGCCGACCACCTTCGGTCTCAAGCTCGCCGGCCACTATGCCGAGTTTGCGCGCAACCGCGCGCGGCTTTCGGCCGCGCGGGCGGAGATCGCGGTCGGCGCGATCTCGGGTGCGGTCGGCACCTTTGCGCATCTCGATCCCAGGATCGAGGCGCATGTCACCGAGCAGCTTGGACTCGCTTCGGAAACGATTTCCACGCAGGTGATCCCGCGCGACCGGCATGCGATGTTCTTCGCGGTGCTGGCCGTCATCGCCGCGGGGATCGAGCGGCTGGCCACGGAGATCCGCCATCTGCAGCGCTCGGAGGTGCGGGAAGCGGAGGAATTCTTCCATCCGGGCCAGAAGGGCTCGAGCGCGATGCCGCACAAGCGCAACCCGGTGCTGTCGGAAAATCTGACCGGACTGGCGCGGATCGTCCGGGCGGCGGTGATCCCGGCACTCGAGGACGTGGCGCTCTGGCACGAGCGCGACATCAGCCACTCCAGCGTCGAGCGGGTGATCGCGCCGGATGCGACGATCGCGCTCGACTTCGCGCTCACCCGGGCCGCGGGGCTGATCGAGCGGCTCACGGTCTATCCGGAGCGGATGCTCGAGAACCTGGAAAGCCTCGGCGGTGTCGTGCATTCGGGAGAGGTGCTGCTGGCGCTGACGCGCGCCGGGATCCTGCGCGAGGACGCGTACCGGATCGTGCAGAGAAACGCGATGGCGACCTGGGAGGCGCTGGGCAAGGCGGGAGCACGGAGTTTCCGCGAGCATCTCGAGGCCGACCCGGAGGTTGCCGGGCGCGTGTCGCAAGCTACGCTCGAGGCGGCGATGGATCCGGCGCGGCACCTGGTTGCGCTCGATACGCTTTTCACGCGCGTCTTCGGCGAGCCGGGGCCGGAGCTTGCCGCCGCGGCGTAGCGGTTGACTTGAAGTGACCCGGCGCTTAGTCGGGCCGCATGGAAACGGGCAGACGATGAATCCGCGCGAGCGGCGTGCGGCAGGCGCCCTCGCCGCGGTTTTTGCCGTGCGCCTGCTTGGCCTTTTCATGATCTACCCGGTGTTCGAGGCCTATGCGCGCGGCCTCGAGGGCGCGAGCCCGGCGATGATCGGCCTCGCGCTCGGCGCCTACGGACTGACACAGGGCCTGTTGCAAATTCCGTTCGGGCTGGCCTCCGACCGCATCGGGCGGAAGAGCGTGATTACGATCGGGCTTCTGCTGTTCGCGGCCGGCAGCATGGTTGCGGCGCGGGCCGGCACGGTCGAAGGCGTGCTGCTCGGGCGCATCCTGCAAGGCGCGGGTGCGGTGGGGTCGGTCGTGCTGGCACTGGTTGCCGATCTCACGCGCCCCGAAGTGCGCACGCGGGCGATGGCGATGGTCGGGGTGACGATCGGCGGCGCCTTCGCGCTGGCGATCGTCCTCAGTCCGCCGCTGACGGCGCTGATCGGCGTGCCCGGCATTTTCTGGCTGACCGCGCTGCTCGCTCTTTCCGGCATCGCGATCACGCTCGGCGCGGTGCCGAACCCGGAGCATTCCGCCGTGCAGCGCGAGGCGGAGGCGGTGCCGGCACTGTTCGGACGGGTGCTCCGCGATCGCGAACTCATCCGCCTGGATATCGGAATTTTTGCCCTGCACGCGATCCTGATTGCGAGCTTTCTCGCCGTGCCGGGCCTGCTCGGCGCAACCTTCCCTACCGGCGCCGGCGACGAATGGATGATCTACCTGCCGGTGCTGGTGCTCTCGGTCCTGTTGATGGTGCCGGCGGTCATCGTGGCCGAGCGGGGCGGGCGGATGAAAGAGGTGTTCGTGGTGGCGATCGTCGTGCTGCTGGCGAGCGTGCTGCTGCTCGGCTTTGGCGGGCATGATGCGGCCAGCGTGCTGGTCGGGCTCGTTCTCTTCTTTGCGGCGTTCAACGTGATGGAGGCGATGCTGCCGTCGCTGATCAGCCGCTTCGCGCCGGCGGATGCGAAGGGCACGGCGATGGGCATCTATTCGAGCGCGCAGTTCCTCGGCATTTTTGCCGGCGGCGCGCTCGGCGGGGTCGCGCAGGGGCTGGGCGGAGCGCACGGCGTGTTCATCTTTGCCGCACTGGTTGCGCTCGGATGGCTCTCTGTCGCCGTTGCCATGCCTCGGCAGGCGCCGGGAATTTCCGGCGCGGCCGGGCACGGCCGGGCCGAGCAAGGGAGCGTGACACGGTGAGGGCGGAACGGCGAAGTTAAGTGTGCACCGTCGTACTCCGGATCGCGCCCGGCGAAGATTTTCCCGTGCTGCTGGCCGCCAACCGCGACGAGCGCGTGGACCGGGCGTGGGATCCGCCCGGCGCATGGTGGCCGGACCAGCCGGACGTGATCGGCGGGCGGGACAGGACCGCGGGCGGCACCTGGATGGCGATCAACGGGTCGGGTGTCGCCGCCTGCGTGCTGAACCGGCCGGGGAGCCTCGGCCCGGCGGCGGGCAAGAAAAGCCGGGGCTGCCTGCCGCTGGTCGCGCTTGGTGCAGCCGACGCGAAGGGAGCGGCAGCGCTGGTTGCAGGGCTCGATGCCAGCCTCTTCCGCTCGTTCAATCTCATCCTGGCCGATCGATCGGGTGCGATCTTCCTGCGCTCGGAGGGAGACGGCCCGGTCGAGACCGCAGCCCTTCAGCCCGGGGTGCACATGGTCACCGCGCGCGACCCGGACGATCCGGAAAGCCCGCGCATCATGCGATATCTCCGGCGCTTCCGCGAAGCGGCGGTGCCGCGGCCGGGAAGCGGCGAGTGGGCGGCGTGGATCGCAATTCTCGCCGATCGCTCGGGCCCGCCGGGGAGCGAGATCAACGTTCCCGAGCGGGCCGGATTCGGCACCGTCTCATCGTCGCTCGCGGCGATCAAGCGGGCGGGAAAACCGACCTGGCTGTTTGCCGCCGGCCCGCCCGACCGGGCGCCGTTCGTTCCGGTCAGCCTCCGGTGACGCTCATGTGGCGCGAGACGGCGGGGCGCGAATGCCGCCGGTCGATCACGAAATCATGACCTTTCGGCTTGCGCGTAATCGCCTCGCGGATCGCCGCCTCGAGTGCCGCGTCATCCGCGCTTGACCGGAGCGGGCGGCGAAGGTCGGCCGAATCTTCCTGGCCGAGGCACATGAAGAGAGTGCCGGTGCAGGTCAGCCGGACGCGGTTGCAGCTTTCGCAGAAATTGTGCGTCATCGGCGTGATGAAGCCGATGCGCCGGCCGGTTTCGGCGACGTTGTAATAGCGCGCCGGGCCGCCGGTCCGGTAGTCGGTCTCGGCCAGGGTGAAGCGGCGTTTGAGCCGCGCGCGCACGAGCGAAAGCGGCAGGTACTGATCGACACGGTCGGCGCTGATCTCGCCCATCGGCATCGTTTCGATCAGGCAAAGATCGAACCCCTCCTGGCCGCACCATTCGACCAGGCGCTCGAATTCGTCCTCGTTGACGCCCTTCAGGGCCACGGTGTTGATCTTGACGGCGAGCCCGGCGGAGCGCGCGGCGGCGAGGCCCTCCAGCACCTGGCCGATCCGGCCCCAGCGGGTGATGGCGGCGAATTTTCCCGCGTCCAGCGTGTCCAGGCTGACATTGATCCGCCGCACGCCGACCTCGCTGAGGGGCGCGGCGTAGCGGGCAAGCTGCGTGCCGTTGGTGGTCAGGGTCAGTTCGTCGAGGCCATTGCCGAGCCGCGCGCCGAGGCTCGTGAAGAGCCGCATCACGTCGCGCCGCACCAGAGGCTCGCCGCCGGTCAAGCGAAGCTTGCGCACGCCGAGGCGGATGAAGGCGGCGCCCAGGCGATCAAGTTCCTCGAGCGTAAGGACCTCGGCCTTGGGCAGGAAGGTCATGTCCTCCGCCATGCAATAGACGCAGCGAAGATCGCAGCGATCGGTCACCGAAACGCGGAGGTAGGTGATGCGCCGGCCGAAGGGATCGATCATCGTCTGCCCATCATGCTTCGGGCGAGGATCCCGGACTCCCGGGACCGCTGTCAAGATCGCTGTCGGCGACCTCCTGGAGCGCTACGGCGGCGGCGTTCACGAGGACCTTGCCGGCGTGCTCGAAGTTGACCGTGACCCGGCTGCCGATGGCGGACTGGACCTGGCCGAGCCCCCAGTCCGGCCGATCCGGATGGCGGACGAACTGTCCGGGTGCGAATGACGAACCACCGACCGGCTGCACGGGGTTTCTCCGCCGCTGTCATGCCACCGTCGTCATGTAATATGCCACCAGGCTGCCTCCTAGACCCGTGTCGGGCTGACTGTGCAGCCCGACACAGGTCTCGCTCTTTGTTTGAGCCCGCGATTCACGCCCTCCGACGTTTCCGCCTCGGGCGATCGCGGGCTAGGCCCGTGTCGGGCTGACTGTGCAGCCCGACACCGGTCTCGCGCTTTATTCGAGCCCGCGATTCACGCCCTCCGACGTTTCCGCCTCGGGCGATCGCGGGCTAGTACCCGGAATTACACCTGGGTGACACAGGCTCCCTCACCCGGCGCATCGGGCACCCAACGCATGAGCGAAAATTGGTACTCGTGCGCCGATCGCAGACTTCGCCATTGTGTCCGGGGGGCGAAATCGGGACACTCGCTCCCTGCTTTCAGTCTCGACCTTGGGGCGAGCAACGGCATAATTACAGCCTCTGGTTGAACCTCGCCTGGCAAGGGTAGGAACCGTGGCGGCAGGTGCTGACTTGGCGGTCTCCACAGACGAGGCCTTGCGGCTGGCCGAGTTGTTCTGCGCCCGACTCTGCCATGACATTGCCGGATCGCTCGGGGCCCTGATCGGCTCGCTCGACCTGGCGCACGACAAAAGCAGCGGCATGACGGGAGAGGCGCTCGAACTGGCGAGCAGCACGGGCAGGGCACTGGTATCCCGCCTTAGGCTGCTCAGGGCCGCGTGGGCGGGCACCGATGCCCCGCTCGATCTCTCGACGCTCGCGGATCTCGCACAAGGCTTGCCGCGGCGGCGGCTCGATCTCGATCTCTCCGCGATGCCGGGCGGAACCGAGTTCGACCCGATCACGGGCAGGGTGGTACTCAATCTCGTTCTGCTCGCCGCCGAAGCCTTGCCGGCCGGAGGGACGATCTGGCTCGAGCGGACGGATGGCGATCTCCTGATCGGGGTCAGCGGCCGACACAGCGCCTGGCCGGCTGCGCTTGGCGCGGCGCTGGCGGGCGGGGCGAAGATCGAGGGGCCGCGCGAGTTGCAGGCACCGCTGACGGTATTGCTGGCCCGCGCGGCGGGGCTTTCGCTTTCGCTCCTGATGCCGGCCGGGCCCGACCCGCCGGCAGGCGCGCCGCCGCTTCTGCTCGGCCTTCCAGCGGGCCGCGCTGCGGCTTGATTGTGACAACGGGCTTCGGCAAGATTTCAGGATGCGCGATTTTTCCGACCTGACCGAACGCGAAATCCTGGCGCTGGCAATCAGCAGCGAAGAGGATGACGGCCGGATCTACACCGATATCGCCGAAGAGCTGCGCGCCGATTACCCGGCGACCGCGCACGTGTTCACGGAAATGGCGGCGGAGGAAGGCGAGCATCGGCGCAAGCTGATCGAGCTCTATCAGCAGAAATTCGGAGAGCACATCCCGCTGATCCGCCGCCATGACGTGCGCGGCTTCATCAGCCGCCGGCCCATCTGGCAGATCCGCCCGCTGGGCCTGGAGACGGTGCGCAAGCTCGCGCAGCTCATGGAGCTCGAGACCACGCGCTTCTACCGGCGTGCCGCCAGCCGAACCTCGGATGCCTCGATCCGCAAGCTGCTCGGCGACCTCGCCGAGGCGGAAGTGGCGCACGAGCACGCGGCGGACCGGCTGGTGGCGGAGAATCTGCCGAGCGCCGTGCGCGAGGCGGAGGATCAGACAGCGCGGCGGCTGTTCGTGCTGCGCGTGATTCAACCCGGGCTGGCCGGGCTGATGGATGGCTCGGTCTCCACGCTGGCGCCGGTGTTTGCGGCGGCCTTCGCGACCGGGCGCTCGTGGGACGCTTTCGCGGTCGGGCTTGCGGCTTCGATCGGCGCCGGCATTTCGATGGGATTCGCCGAGGCATTGTCGGATGACGGCAGCCTGACCGGGCGCGGTGCGCCGTGGGGGCGGGGGGCGATCACCGGGGTGATGACGACGCTCGGCGGCATCGGGCATACGCTGCCGTTCCTGATTCCGACGGTGCGGACGGCGATCGCGGTGGCGATCGCCGTGGTGGTGGTCGAACTGATCGCGATCAGCTGGATCCGCTGGAAATACATGGAAACGGCGCCGGTTTCGGCGGCGCTGCAGGTGCTGCTCGGCGGCGTGCTGGTGTTTGCCACGGGGATCCTGATCGGCAGCAGCTGAGCCAAAGCGCGCCGGGCGGGCCCGGTTCGTCATGCGGGCGCGAATTCCCGGGCGAGCGAAGCCGCGGAAAGGAGATACACGGCGAGCGGGCGATCGTGGCCGCGCGGCGTCATCTCGCGCGCCGCTTCGGGTGGCGGCGCCAGGCCGGCACGCTCGAAAATCTCCGCCGAGATCACCGCGGCCTGGCGGAAGTCGCGTGCCGCCTGCTCGAGGCGCGCGGCCAGGTGCACCACCTGGCCGAGCGCCGTGAAGGTGCGGCTTCGGCCGAAGCCGATTTCGCCCACCACTGCCATGCCGCAATGGGCGCCGATGCCGAAGCCGAACGGCCCGCCCGCCTCGGCGAGCGCGCCGCCCACCTCGTTGAGGGTGGCGGCGATGCGGGAGGCGGCACCGAGCGCGGCGCGGCAGGCTTCGAGAGGGCTCGCGTGGAGGCCGAACAGGGCCAGCATGCCATCGCCGGTGAACTGATTGGGAACGCCGCCCGCGGCCAGCACGGCCGCCGCCGCCGTCTCGACGAAGCGACCGAGCAGGAAGACCGCGTCGTATGGAAGGCGGTCCCGGATCAGCGCTGTCGAATCGCGCAGATCGACGAACATGGCGACGACGAAACGCTCTTCGCCCGGTTTTCCGCCGCCGCTTCCGGCCAGGAAGGAGCGCGCGATGTCGGGCGGGATCAGCGGATAGACGCCGATGGCGGCGCGCGGGCGAAGCTGGCAGGCGAGGCGGATGCGCACCGGGTCGGCGCCAACGCGCGCCAGCACCGCCGCTTCCGAGGCGGCGGGCGGTGCCAGCGCCGCGGCGGCGCCGAGCACCCTCACCCGGCAGGTCGAGCAGCGCCCGCGGCCGCCGCAGATCGAAGCGTGCGGAAAACCGATCCGGCGGCTCGCCTCGAGCACCGAGAAACCGGCCGGAACCTCGACCACCCGCCCGTCGGGGTAGGTAATGGCAATCCCGCGCCGCCGCGCTTCGCGCCAGGTGCGGAGCCCGCGAAGGGTGAGGACCAGCGCGAGCAGGGCCAGCCAGGCGCCGATGCAGGCATTCCTGACAGCGAACAGGTGCGCTGCCTCCGGGGGGGTGCCGATTCGCGCGGGCGCCAGCTCGACGGCACGCCAGGCCGGGACGTGCAGGTCACGCGCGACCTCGCGCGCTCCGGTGACGAAGCCGAGCAGAGCGAGCACCGGGAGGAGAACGGCCAGCACGAGCAGCAGGCGATCCACCCGGCCGTACCAGCGCTTGAGCCGGAAGGCCGTGTGCATGCCGATGCAGCCGTGGGCCCAGGCCACGATCAGCACCACGACCTGCAGCACGCCGAACAGCGGCACGAACACCCAGAATGTGGCGAGTACCTGCGGATATTGCTTGGGAAGGCCATACAGCAGCAGAGCCAGACGGGTATCGGCGAGATGGTTGGCAAGGAGAGCCGGAATCGCGAGCCCGAGCACGAGTTGGGTCCATTCGGACCCAGTCAAGCCATAGAAGCGCCGCTGATAGAATGCGGCGAGGCCGAGCCCGCCATGGACCAGGAATGCCCCGTAGAGGAGAAGAGAGCCGACGGCGCCCTGCCAGAGCCAGAGCTGTACCATCAGCATCGCCTGCATCGCGCCCAAGCCGATATTGCCGAGTGCGTGGTCGATCAGGTGCAGCGTGACGTAGAGAAAGAGAATGGAACCCGCGCCGAGGCGAAGCCGCCTCGGCCATGGCCCGGCGCTGTAGATCGCGGTGTCGCTTTCCCTCTCTCGCCTGGTGCGCACGGTGTTCGTTCCGGCTTATCCGCGTGATAGCTTCGGGCGTTGCCGAGGCAGCGCGCTGGCTGTTTTGCCGCTCACGGGTCGGGACGATAGCTGGAGTCTCGCCGGCGGTGGATGGCGGTTCAAGGCGGGGGCTCCCTCAGGCGCCGCCATGGTGCCGGCCAGCCAGGCAAGATCGGGACCGGAGAGGCGAAATGACAGCGAAACGTCCGCGTTGGGACCTTGCCGCACGACGCGCCGCACTACGCAGCGTGCCGCTGTTCGGATTGCTCGCGACGGCGGAGATCGAGCAGATCCTCGGGCACACGGTCCTGCAACGCGTGGCTCGCGGGACTCTCCTTCTCCGCCAGGGCGATCCTCCGAGCGGTATGCTGGTGATCCTGCAGGGTAGCGTGCGCGTCACCGCGACGGCGGCAGATGGGCGTGAGGTGACGTTCGGCGTGCTGGGAGCCGGCGAGTTCCTGGGCGAGATCTCTCTCCTCGACGGTGCACACCGCACGGCCGATGTCACCACACTCGAGGATTGTGTGCTGCTCGTCGTGGAGCATGCCGGGTTCCTCGGCCTGATCCGCAACAACCCGGATCTCCTGCTCAAGCTGGTGGCCGAGCTTTGCCGCCGGCTGCGCCGCGCCAACCTCGCCTACGAAGATCTCGCACTCCTCGATCTGCCAACTCGCATCGGCAAGCTCTTGCTCGGCCTGCCGCAGCAGACGACGCCGGCCGGGCGCCGTGTCAGCTTCCGCCTTTCGCAAGCCGACCTTGGCCGGCTGGCCGGTGGTTCGCGGGAAAAGGTCAACCGGCAGATTCGCCTTTGGGAAAAGCAAGGCGTCATCGCGCGTGAACGCGGCCACCTGGTGATCCTGCGTCCGGAGAGTCTCGGCGCGCCATCCGCGTAACTCCTCTCTCCCTCTGGGCGAGCCGCTCATTAGACCCGTGTCGGGCTGACTGTGCAGCCCGACACGGGTCTCGCGCTTTATTCGAGCCCGCGATTCACGCTCTCCGACGATTCCGCCTCGGGCGATCGCGGGCTAGCAACGGGCAGCACGAAGTCGTTGGAGGAATCGGTCCGGATTTGTGACTCCGGTCACAACGGCCGGCCCGGCGATTCCCTAAATGCCCGCTCCGCGCCAATCCCGGCGCTGTCAAAGGAATACCGCAATGCCCATCAACTTCGCCATGGCGCTCGACCCGCTCATCCAGGGTCCCCACATGCAGGGGATCGTCGCCGGAACCCTCGCGAATATCGAAAAGGTGAACCCCAATCTCGATTATTCCGGCGGCTGGCTGCCGGTTGCCATCAAGGGCGGGATCGATTCCAGGCCCGGAACGCCGAGCGTCTCGGACAAGAACCTGGTCTTCGCGCTCAACCAATATTACGACGAGCAGGCGCCGGGCGCCGATCGCTGCTACAGCGAGGGCGGCTGCAAGGTGATCGAGGTTCTGTGCGATCAGAAATACTACCAGGTCATCTGCCTCGAGACCGGCCGCCCCGGCAACACCGCCGTCGACGACTGGACACCCTGGCAGATCCTCCGGATCGGCGCGCCGAAAGACTTCCGCAAGATGGCCGACGCCGATGCCAAGCGGCTCCACGAACTCCGTTCGCCGCCGCGACCGATCAACGTGCCCAACATGCCGGCGAATGTCGTCCTGCCCCCCAACAGCCCGGCGAATTACGGGAACGCGCCGGGGAGTGCTTACGCGAATGCGCCGGGAAGCGCGTACGCGAATGCGCCGGAGAATGTGTATGTCAATCCGAACAATCTCGGGCCGAGCAGGCGTGCCACCATCTGATCCGCGCGGCGGCTTTGCGTGCCCTGCTCCGAGCGTGCCCGGTGATGCCGGGCACGCTCCCTCAGCCGATCGCAGGGCGCCGCTCCGTCGGCATCGAACTCGCTCGCGAGGCCCTGCGCGTGCGGCCGAAGTTGCCGCACCTCTCTTTCGTTGTTCGAATTCACACCGCCGTCGGTTTCAGCGGCGGGCCGAACGGGCTCGCTTTCAGACTTGCCAGCACCGCCCACGCCGTCGGCGCCAGCGCCGGGCGGCGATAATAAAGGAAACGCCCCGAACCCGGCTTGCCGGTGGCGAGCCCGGTGGCGAGTGTCGGCGTGCTGCAGGCGTACAAAAACCCGCCCGGCGCCGTCTCCGCTTTCAAAGTCGCGGCAAAACGCTCGGCAACCGCGAGCTCTTCACTCCCTCCGGCGAGCCTGAGCGCCAAGGCCGCGAAGGCCGTGCCTTCCAGCCAGATGCCGGCCAATCCGGCGCTGAAACCGATGCCCGAAAGCGCACCCTCCCGCTGCCCGAGCCTCTTCAGCACGAAGCCAAGCGCCGGGCGCAGCCGCTCCGGCATGCCGGCGGCGATTTGCGGCCACAGATTGGCATCGCCCGCGGCCAGAACATTCGTCTCACCGCCCGGTGTCAGCCCGGCATCGAATCGCCCGGCTCCGGAATCCCACATGCTGCGCACGAAGGACAGCGCGTGTGCGGCGCCCGGCTTTTCCCCGAGCGCCGTCAACGCAACCCCGATATCGAGATTTTCCTCCGTGCTGACGAAGCCGAGCCGGCCACCACCGTCACCGAGCACGCCGCCGGCAAAACCCCTTTCCGCGCGCTGGCCGGCAAGCCATTCGGCGGCCCGCTCCAGCGCTTCCGCGAAATGCGGCGCGCCCGCCGCTCGATCGAGCGCCTGCCAGAGCAGCATCGTCCAGGCGGCGACGCCGCTCGAGGTTCCGGTCTGATACGGATCTTCGAACCATTTTCCGGCACCCGCATCCCACCAGCCGGCAAGCTTCGGCGGCCGTGCCATCCGGCCGGGCTGGTAGGCGTTGCGCACGCGCCCGCTGAACCCGCTTCGGTCCGCCGCCTGCGCGATCCCGAGCGCCGCCCCGATCCAGAACGCCAGCCGCCGCTCGCCGGAAGCCAGCAGTGCCAGCCCCGCCAGCGCATTATCGTAGGTGAAGGCGGCGTTGGCCTGCACGCGATCGAACGCGGTTTCCCCGTTTCCGCGTCGCACGATGTAGCTCCGGATCAGGCCCGGCCCATCCAGCGCCAGAGCGGCCGTGCGGATGGGAGCGAGCCAGTGCCTGGCCCGTGCTTCCCAAGGCGGCGTTGCTGCGCCCGCGCCCGCCAGCAACCCCGCCGTTCCGATCAGGGCCGCTCGCCGGCCGAGCATCGGCGCCATGCGCGGCCCCATCATCCTCCATTCTCCGATCATGATGGAGGAGCCTGGTCCCTGGCGCCGTGCTTTGCCAATTGCGTCCGGATCCCGCACACCGTCAGCGCGTCTCCCGCCGGACCGCACCGGCACGGCGCCGGACCGGCTCACATCACACGGACGCCCGCCACTGACCTTCGCCCCGATGCCGCCATGACGGCCCTGCTTTCGATCGAGGGCCTGCGCACGATCTTCCGCCAGCACACGGGCGACGTCGTGGCGGTCGATGGTGTCGATCTCTCCCTCGATCGCGGGGAGACGCTCGGCGTGGTCGGCGAATCCGGCTGCGGCAAGTCCGTGCTCTCGCTTTCCATCATGCGCCTGGTCCCGCCGCCGGGGCGCATTGCCGCCGGCCGCATCCGCTTCGAAGGCACCGACCTGCTCGGCCTCCCCGCCCCGGCGATGCGCGCCATGCGCGGCAACCGCATTGCCATGATCTTCCAGGAGCCGATGACCAGCCTCAATCCGGTCTTCACCGTTGGCCGCCAGATCACCGAGGCGATGCGCGCGCATGATCCCTCCCTCGGCGCCCGCACATTGCGTAGCCGCGCCATCGCCGCCCTCGGCCGGGTCCGCATCCCCGCTCCCGAACGCCGCTTCGAGGAATATCCGCACCAGCTTTCGGGCGGGATGCGCCAGCGCGTGATGATTGCAATGGCACTCGCCTGCCAGCCCGATCTCCTGATCGCCGACGAGCCGACCACGGCCCTCGACGTCACCGTGCAGGCGGAAATCCTCGCCCTGCTCGGTGAATTGCAGCGCGAGGCCGGCATGGCGATCATTCTCATCACACACGATCTCGGCGTCGTCGCCGAGGTCGCCGACCGGGTCGCGGTGATGTACGCCGGGCGCATCGTCGAAGAGGCGCCGACCGCGGCGCTGTTCGACGATCCCCAGCACCCGTACACGCTCGGCCTCCTGGGCAGCATTCCCCGCCTCGACCAGGCACGCGCGCGGCTGCTCGCGATCGAGGGCGCGGTGCCGCCGCCTTTCGCCCTGCCGGCCGGCTGCCGCTTCCATCCTCGTTGCGTATTCGCAACTTCGGCCTGCGCCGCACGCGAACCGCCGCTGGCAGCGCTCTCCCCCGGCCATCTCGTGGCCTGCATCCACGCCCCGGTCGAGCAGAGCCTCGTCCCGGCCGCCCGCGCCCGAACCGATGAATAAATCATCGGCCGAGCCTCTGCTTTCGGTCTCCGGCCTCAGCAAGCACTTCCCGGTTGCGCGCGGCGTCATCTTCGCCCGCCGGCTCGGCTTCGTCCGCGCCGTGGACGGCATCTCCTTCTCGCTCGCGCGTGGCGAAACCCTGGCCCTGGTCGGTGAATCCGGCTGCGGCAAATCCACCACCGCCCGCCTCGTGCTCCGCCTCCTGCCGCCGACCGCCGGCCGCATCCGCTTCGCCGGCGCCGACATCACCGCCCTTTCCGGCGAGCCTTTGCGCGCCCTTCGCCGCCGCATGCAGATCGTGTTCCAGGACCCCTTCGCCTCTCTCGATCCGCACATGACGGTGGCGGAGATCCTCGAGGAACCGCTCACCGTGCATCGCATCGGCGATTATGCCTCCCGGCAGGCCCGCGTCGCCCTGTTGCTCGGCATGGTGGGGCTCTCCCGCTACCATGCGCAGCGCTATCCGCACGAATTCTCCGGCGGTCAGCGCCAGCGCATCGGCATCGCCCGTGCGCTCGCGCCGGGGCCGGAGCTGATCGTCTGCGACGAGCCGGTTTCCGCGCTCGACGTTTCGATCCAGGCGCAGGTCATCAACCTGCTCGGCGAGCTGAAGGAAACGCTCGCTCTTTCCTACCTCTTCATCGCCCACGACCTTGCCGTGGTGAAGCATGTCGCCGATCGCGTGGCCGTCATGTATCTTGGCCGTATCGTCGAAATAGCCCCGAAAGACGTGCTGTTTTCGAATCCGCGCCATCCCTACACACGCACCCTGCTGGCCGCCATCCCGCGCCCCGATCCGCATCTCGAGCCCACCCCGCCCGCCCAGGGCGAGTTGCCGAGCCCGCTCGCCCCGCCGCCCGGCTGCCATTTCCATCCGCGCTGCCCGTTCGCGATCGCGCGCTGCCGCACGGACGATCCGCCTCTCGCGACCCTCGCACCCGACCACCTTGCCGCCTGCCATCGCGCAACCGAGCTGGCGCCCGCCGCCCTGCCCGGCCGGAAGACCGGCCTCGCCCCGAATGCCGCCCGGCGCCTCTCCCTCTACGCCGCCCTCAGCCGCCCGTCCTGAGATGCGCCGGCAGCCTGGCACGATCTGAGAAAATTCTTGCCTTTGCGCCGGGCAGGCCATACCGGTTCGAAAATGCTTTGCTGGCCTCTGCTGCATGACCCCGGCGCGGATGAATCTTTGCAACCCGGCATCGACGCACCCGGCAGAGGCGCCGTGCGTGCACCCCGGGTAGCGCCGCTGTGACCTGCCGGATCCTGTGCCTGGATGGGGGAGGGACCTGGGCCCTGGTCGAGGCCCGCGCGCTGATCGAGCTCTTCGGCGCGGCCACGACAGGCAATGATGTGTTGCGCCGCTTCGATCTCGTGGCTGCGAATTCCGCCGGCAGCATCGTTCTTGCCGGCCTGGTCGAAAACAAGACGCTCGGGGACATCCTCAATCTCTTCAGGGACGAGACGAACCGCCGCGCTCTCTTCTCTCCCACCCAGAATCTCGGCGATCAGGCGTTGCAGAGATTCGCCGGTATCGGCCCCAAATACAGCATGCGCGCCAAACTCTCCGCGCTCGAGCACTTGCTGCCGCTCTCGGGGGACAAGCCGCTTCGCCAGGCGGTGGCGGGCCTGATGGGCCCGGCCGGCGGCCAGGTGCATCTGCTCGTCATCGGCTTCGATTACGATCGTAATCGTGCGATGTTCTTCCGTTCCGCCCCTGCCGGCGGGACCGCCTGGGGCAGCGGCGCACCGACGACGCTGTCGCTTGCCGCCACCGTGCACGCTTCGACCAATGCCCCCATCAATTTTTTCGACGCGCCCGCGGAGCTGCCCGGCAGCGTCGATCGCTACTGGGACGGCGCGCTGACCGGCAACAACAACCCGACCCTGGCCGCTTGCATCGAAGCGGTGACGCTCGGCTACCAACCGGAAGAGCTGCGCATCCTGAGCCTCGGCACCGCCACGGTCCGGCTGCCGCTGGCCAGCGCCGGCGCACCGCCATCGCCTTTTCTTGCCGCCCGCCCCGTCTCTTCGCTGACGGCCGACCTCGGCAAGCTCGCGACCGCGATCCTCGACGATCCTCCTGACTTCGCCACCTTTGCCGCCCATGTTCTGACCGGCGGCGGCAGCGGCCTGCCCGCCGGCGTGCAAAGCCGCGTCGTGCGCCTCAGTCCGCTGGTGAGCCCGGTCGAGGCCAGCGACGGCTGGGTAGCGCCGCAGGGTTGGACCGCCGAGCGGTTCCAGTCTCTCTGCGCGCTCGAGATTGACGCGCTCCCGGCATCGGACGTCGCCTATATCGACGACTGGTGCAGCCTTTGGATCGGTGGGATCGCGCGCAACCAGCCGATCCGCATGAACGGCCAGACGCTGGCCGCGGAGATCGGCTACGACCGCTTCGAGGCCGCGGTGGCGGCGTGGCGGGCACTCGCGGCGTAGCGATCGGCCGGGCGCTCTGGCTCCGCTCCGCGTGTCGCGCAACAATCGCGGCGATGAGCGAGATCGGCTTCTATCATCTCACCCGCAGCAGGCCGGACCAGGCGCTGCCGAAGCTGCTCGGCCGCACGCTCCAGGCCGGCGAGCGCGCGCTCGTGCTCTGCGGCAGCAGCGAGCGCTGCGATGCGCTGGATGCGGCCTTCTGGCTCTGCCAGGACCCGATCTGGCTGCCGCACGGCACCGCCCGCATGGGCGAGGCCGATCTGCAGCCGATCTGGATCAGCGCCGACCTCGCCGAGGCCAGCGCCCCCCCGAACGGCGCGCGCTTCCTGTTCCTGATCGACGGCGTGAGTATCCCGGACCTGTCGCGATTCGTCCGCGTGTTCGACCTGTTCGACGGCGAGGACGAAACGGCGCTCGCCGCAGCGCGCCAACGCTGGGTGGCGGCGAAATCAGCCGGCCATGCCCTTTCCTACTGGCGGCAGGGGGAGGCAGGCTGGGAGCGCGGGCCCTGATCGGGCACTTTCTGCCGACTGTTCGAACAAGAAGGGGAAGACCATGCGCGGGGTCGTGTTCACCGGCGGGCGTGAGCTGGATCTCCTGGAGTTTCCGGATCCCTCCCCGGGTCCGGGCGAGGTGGTGCTGGAGATGAAGGCTTCCGGCATGTGCGGCAGCGATCTCAGGCCGTACCGCATGCCGAAAGGCGAGTCCGCCAGCGCCCTCGGCCTCGGCGCCGCCGCCGGCCCGGTGATCGCGGGCCACGAGCCTTGCGGCGTCGTGGCCGCCATCGGCGCCGGCGTCGAGCCACGCGTGGCGCGGATCGGCGCCCGCGTCATGGTGCACCATTACAAGGGCTGCGGCCTCTGCCCGCACTGCCGCACCGGCTGGACGCAGATGTGCGATGCCGGATCGACCGTCTATGGCATCACCGGCCATGGCGGACATGCACCCTTCATGAAAGTCCCTGCCAGCACGCTGGTGCCCCTGCCCGAGCCGCTTTCCTTCGCCGCCGGGGCCGCCATCTCCTGCGGCACCGGCACCGCCTATGGCGCGCTCAGAAGGATCAAACTCTCCGGCACCGACACAATCGCGATCTTCGGCCAGGGGCCGGTCGGGCTTTCCGCAACCCAACTCGCGCGCGCCATGGGTGCGGAGGTGATCGCGCTCGATCCCGCGCCCGAGCGGCGCGCCCGCGCCAGCGCATTCGGCGCCTTCGCCGCCCTCGACCCGCGCGCCAATGATACCGCCCAGGCAATCCGCGATCTCACCCACGGCCGCGGCGCGGATCTCGCGCTCGACGCCTCCGGCACCGCCGAGGGGCGCAGCGGCGCCGTACGCGCCGCCCGCAAATGGGGCACCGTCTGTTTCGTCGGCGAGGGCGGCAACGTCACGATCGAGGTCAGCCCCGAGATGCTGCGCAAGCAGCTCACCATCGTCGGCTCCTGGACCTTCTCCACCGTCGGCCAGGCCGAGTGCGCCCGCTTCGTCGCCGAACGCGGCATCGCCGTCGATGATCTGTTCACCGACCGCTGGTCACTCGCCGAGGCCGCCCAAGCCTATCGGCTGTTCGACCAGCAGACCGCCGGCAAGGGCGTCTTTCTCATCTAGACCCGTGTCGGGCTGACTGTGCGGCCCGACACGGGTCTCGCGGTTTATTCGAGCCCGCGATTCACGCCCTCCGACGATTCCGCCTCGGGCGATCGCGGGCTGGCTCCCGGCCCGGCCAACTTGACTTGCCGGAGGCCGATTTGTATAGTCAAAAAGCGCGGACTTCGATACGCATACGTTATCATATGTCCGCGCCGACGGCCGGCCGCGAAGCAAGCGGCGACATCCGGGTGGAAATGCTGGTGGGCTCGTGCCATGGCAGAGGTGCCGGTCATCGATTTTGCTTCCTCCCTGCACGGGACAGGGCAGGAAAGAAGCGCGGTCGGCAGGCAGGTCCGCGATGCCTGTGAAGGCACCGGCTTCTTCTACCTCGCCGGTCATGGCGTGCCGCACTCCGCGGTCGAGGCCATCTTCGCCGCATCACGGCGCTTTTTCGCCCTGCCTCTCGAACAGCGCCTGCAGGTCAGGCTGAATCCGAAGCAGAACCGCGGCTATCAGCCGTTGGGCTCGCGCATGTACCGCGACCAGGCCGACGCACCCGACCTGAACGAAAGCTTCAAATACCAGCACGATTTGCCGGCGGACGATCCCGACATCCTCGATGGCAACCGCATTCATGCCCGCAACTCGTGGCCGGACAATCTGCCCGGGTGGCGCGAGGTCCTGATCAGCTATTATGGAGAAATGGAGCGCCTCGCAGATTCGTTGCTGCGCGCCTTCGCGCTGGCTCTCGAGCTCGAGGAAGATTACTTCGGCGCCTTCTACACAAAGCCGCTGACCCAGATCAACCTCCTGCACTACCCGCCGCATCCGCCGAGCACCGAGGGGCGCCAGTTCGGGTTGCGTCCGCATTCCGACACCACCGCCTTCACCATCCTCGCGCAGGGCCATATCGGCGGGCTGCAGGTCAGGCACGGCGAAGAGTGGATCGAGGTTCCCCCCATTCCCGGCACCTACGTCATCAATATCGGAGACATGATGGCGCGCTGGACCAACGACCGCTTCGCCTCCACCCCGCATCGCGTGATCAATCGCACCGGCCAGGAGCGTTTCTCGGTGCCCTTCTTCGCGATTCCCGATTTCGATGCCGTTGTGGCGTGCCTGCCGAGTTGTACGGGGCCGGGCCGGCCAGCGAAATACCGCCCGCTCAAGGTCGGCGACTTCATGCGCGAGAGCAACGCGCGGGACTGGTCAAAGGAAGCAGCCGCGGGCTAGAAGAGCCGTCAACAACCGCCAAGCATCATTCGTCGGGGAGGGAGAACATGTCGGTTCGCGCGCGTACGAAATGGTGGACGTCGCCGTTGGGCGGCCCTGTTCTCGCATGCCTGGTACTGGCATTCGGCTTTGCAGGCCCGGCCGCCGCTGCCGGCGCATACGGCAACTGCCAGGTGAGCGGGCAAAAGGGCCAATACCATCTGACGCCGGTGGTGCCTGGCCAGCTCACGGTCGAGGTCACTTTACCGGCTCCCGGATGGTACAATGGCGATACGCCGGCCACGATCAAGGACGGCTTCGAATACTGCATGGGGGCCGACATCGCCTGGCGCGCCGGGCTCGACAAGCTGGTCATCGTCAATGTCGCCTGGCCGCAGCTTATCGGCGGGCATACGAGAAACTTCGATCTGGCGCTTGCGGAAGCCTCGATCACCGAGGCGCGGAAGAAGGTCGTCGATTTCTCGACACCTTACTTCAGCTCCGACATCGGTCTCCTGGTCAAAAGCGGAACCAAGGTCGACAGCGCGAATGCGAAGAACCTGCGCATCGGCGTGCACCAGGGAACGACCGGTGCCGCCTTCGTCACCGACGTGCTGAAGCCGACGAAAGAGGTCAAGGTCTATCCCAATGTGCCGGGCATGATCGCGGCCCTCCAGGCCGGCGAAATCGACGCCGTTGCGGACGACACGGCGTACGTGCTGGCCTACGCGGCGAAATCGAACGGCAAGCTCGATGTGCCCGGTCAGTACCATACCGGCGAAACCTATGGCGCGGTCTATCCCAAGGGCTCGCCGAACGAGGCGGTCTTCGACAGGATCATCCAGTCACTGAGCGATGATGGCACGCTCAAAGCCCTGGCCATCGTTTATCTCGCCAAGGCCTGGGGCGCCGATCCAACCAAGGTGCCCTACTTCACGCCCTGACGAAGCACCAAGCGTAACGAATGGCCAGTGGTCATGAGTTTCAACAAGAACCACGGGCCGCCAAGCGCCGGACGGAGTGGCAGTGCGGGCGAGGGCAGTGCGGCGCGCCGCTTTCGTGCCGGCGCTCCCCCCAAGGACGCGACCAAGCCGGCGGCCGCTGCGCTGGCGGTGGCGGCGATCGTCGTTGCCAGCACCTGGGGTACGCTGAAGTCGGTCCAGGGCGCCCTGGTGACACTCCAGGCAGCCGGGCCGCTCTCCGGGATCCTCCTCGGCGTGCTCGGGGTCGCAGCGCTCTTCCTGCTGTTGCCCGCGGTCCGCGGCATGCATTTCGGCCGGCAGGCCAACCGCCTGCTCGCGGAGGGCGATCTCACAGGCGCGCGGGAAGCCGCTCAGTCGGCGCGCGACCTGACCTGGATCGCCTTCGGCTTTTCTGCCGCGCAGGTCCTGGTGCTGCTGGTGGTCGAATTCTTCATCGCCAATCATCTGGCAGTCAGCCGCGTCTTCTTCCTGCTGCCGCTGATACGAAGCTCCTTCCTCCTCATCCTGAAGGCGTTCTGGGTCAACATCTACATCTTCATGGTCGCCGAGGTCCTGGTGCTGATCTGGGGCCTGATCGTCGCGGTCGCACGTTTCGCACCCGGTCCGGCCGGCCGGCCGATCCGCCTGCTTGCCACCTTCTACGTCGATATCTTCCGCAGCCTGCCCGCGATCATCAACATCTACCTGATCGGCTTCGGCCTGCCTTTGACCGGCATGCCGTTCGTCAAGAATCTCTCCGAGGAATCCTTCGCCATTCTCGCCCTCACCCTGACCAACGGGGCGTACGTAGCGGAAATCTACCGCGCCGGCATCGAGAGCATCCACTGGAGCCAGACCGCCGCGGCGCGCTCGCTCGGCCTCTCGTACATGCAGACGCTCCGCTTCGTCATCGTGCCGCAGGGGGTGCGGAACATGATTCCCCCGCTCCTGAACAGCTTCATCAGCTTGCAGAAGGATACCGCCCTGGTCAACGTGATCGGCACCATCGATGCCTTCAACCAGTCCATCATCATCGCCAGCAACCACTTCAATCTTTCACCGGTGACGACCGTGGCAGTGCTCTTCATCATCATCACCATCCCGCAGGCGCGCCTTGTCGACCGGCTGATCGAGCGTGATCGCCGGCGCATGCGGGTCGGCGAGCGCTGAGTGGGGAGACGGAGGTGGGCCTGATCGAAGCCCGCGGCATTCGCAAGCGTTTCGGTGCCATCGAGGTTTTCCGCGGCCTGGACCTCGATGTGGAAGAGCACCAGGTGGTCTGCCTGATCGGCCCGTCCGGCTGCGGCAAATCGACGTTGTTACGTTGCATTAACGGCCTGGAGAAAATCGACGCCGGCGAGATCCGTATTCATGGCGACGTGATCACCGCCCGGGGGATCGACGTGAACGCGCTGCGCCGCGACGTCGGCATCGTGTTCCAGAGCTTCAACCTGTTTCCGCACATGACGGTGCTCGAGAACGTCATGCTCGCACCGGTCCAGGTGCTGGGCCGGGGTCGTGCGGAGGCGAGAGACCATGCGATGGCGCTCTTGCGGCGGATCGGCCTTGCGGACAAGGCGAACGAGTATCCGGACCGGCTTTCCGGCGGGCAGCAACAGCGCGTCGCCATCGTCCGGGCCCTGGCGATGGGACCGATGGTGATGCTGCTCGACGAGATCACCTCGTCCCTCGACCCTGAACTCGTTGCCGAAGTGCTGGATATCGTTCGCGACCTGGCCGCCGACGGAATGACGATGCTGCTTGCCACCCATGAGATGGGTTTCGCCCGCGAGGTCGCCGCCAAGATCTGCTTTCTCTGCGACGGGATCGTTCTCGAGCAGGGTCCGCCGGCCGAGATCTTCGATTCCCCGCGCGAGGAACGGACCCGCGCCTTTCTTAAGCGCATCATCCAGGCTCGCCGGCTCTAGCCCCGCGATCGCCCGAGGCGGAATCGTCGGAGGGCGTGAATCGCGGGCTCAAACAATGTCCTAGCAGTTTGCTGAAAAACGGGCGGATTCGCCCGTCTGCGCTTGGTTTTGAGGGGTGTTCGCGCCGGATTTGCGGGTGATCGCCGCTTGGAGCGACGCGATACTGGAAATTTTCACTATTTTGGACAGACTCCTCCTACGCGGCCATCAACTTCGGCAAACGAACCAGATTGTAGGCGATCAGGTTCAGCAGGAAGTCGC